>NZ_CP026948.1:600000-1200000 GCF_003070865.1 Corynebacterium liangguodongii | reverse complement strand
ACCTACGCACCGGCGCCGCAGCGCTTCGAGGCCGGCACGCAGATGACCAGCCAGGTCGTCGGGCTGGGGGCGGCCGTCGAGTTTCTTGCCGAGGTCGGGATGGCCAACATCGCCCGCCACGAACACGACCTGACCGCCTACGCGCTCGAGCAGATGCAGGCCATCGACGGGCTGCGCATCGCCGGCCCGCTCACGGCGGACAAGCGCGGCGGGGCGATCGCCTTTACGGTCGACGGCGTGCACCCGCACGACCTGGGACAGGTGCTCGACTCGGAAGGCGTTGCCATCCGCACCGGCCACCACTGCGCGTGGCCGGCCCACCGTGCGCTCGACGCACAGGCAACGTCCCGGGCGAGCTTCTACCTCTACAACACTCGCGGCGAAGTCGATGCCCTCGTCGCGGCGATTGTCAAGGCGAAGGAGTTCTTCGGCGCATGAACCTAGAGGCGATGTACCAGGAAGTGATCCTGGACCACTACAAGAATCCACAGCACGCGGGCCTGCGCGATCCGTTCGACGCGGAGGTCCACCACGTCAACCCGTCGTGTGGCGACGAACTGACCCTGCGCGTGACACTGAGCGAGGACAACTCGTCCATCAAGGACGTCTCCTACGATGCCATCGGGTGCTCGATCTCTCAGGCGTCGACAAGCGTGATGGCGGAAGAGATCATCGGCCTGAGCGTCGAGGAGGCGATGGGGAAGCTCTCCGCGTTCGAGGAGATGATCACCTCGCGCGGCCAGCTCGAGGGCGACCCCGAGGTCATTGGTGACGGCGTCGCCTTCGGCGGGGTGGCTAAGTTCCCCGCCCGCGTGAAGTGCGCGCTGCTCGGGTGGAAGGCCTTCCAGGCCGCCACAGCGGACGCGCTTGAGAGGAAGGATGAGACAGATGGCTGAGTCAACTTTCGAGAAGGCGCCGGCCCGCCCGCCGCAGACGGAGGAGCAGATCCAGCTCGCCGCCGACGCCGCGGAGTACTTGCACGATGTGATCGACCCGGAGCTGGGCATCAACGTCGTCGACCTCGGTTTGGTCTACGACCTGTGGATCGAGCAAGACGGCGACACGACCCGGGCCGCGATCAACATGACGCTGACCTCGCCGGCGTGCCCGCTCACGGACGTCATTGAGGAGCAGGCCGCGATCGCGGTGGTGGACAACACCGCCGTCGACGAGGTGGCCATCAACTGGGTGTGGATGCCGCCGTGGGGCCCGCACATGATCACCGAGGAAGGCCGCGAACAGCTGCGCGCGCTCGGCTTCGCGGTGTAGGGTCCCCGGGGGTATACTAACCCGCCGTGATTGTCACCCAGGACCTGGAAGTTCGCGTCGGCGCCCGTACCTTACTTTCCGCCCCGGGCCAGCACCTTCGCGTGCAGCCCGGCGACCGGATCGGGCTCGTCGGGCGCAATGGCGCGGGGAAAACCACGACGATGCGCATCCTGGCGGGGGAGACCGAGCCCTACGGTGGGTCCGTGACCCGTTCCGGGGAGATCGGCTACCTGCCGCAGGACTCCAAGGAGGGCGACATCGAGCAGACCGCTCGCGACCGCGTGCTCTCTGCCCGCGGCCTCGACGAGATCCGTCACCACATGGACAAGCAGCAAGCGCTCATGGAGAGCGCCGATGAGGCCCAGCGGGACAAGGCGATTGCGAAGTACTCGCGCTTGGAGGAGCGTTTCCAGGCCTTGGGTGGCTACGAGGCCGACGCCGAGGCGGCGCAGATCTGCGACAACCTGGGGCTTCCCGCCCGCATCCTCGATCAGCCGCTGAAGACACTCTCGGGCGGGCAGCGGCGCCGCGTCGAGCTCGCCCAGATTCTCTTCGCCGCCAACAACGGCTCGGGCAAGTCCACGACGACGCTGCTCCTCGACGAGCCCACCAACCACCTCGACGCCGACTCCATCAACTGGCTGCGGGGCTTCTTATCCAAGCACGAGGGCGGGCTCATTATGATCTCGCACGACGTCGAGCTGCTCGACGAGGTGTGCAACAAGGTGTGGTTCCTCGATGCGGTGCGCGCCGAGGCGGACGTGTACAACATGGGCTTTTCCAAGTATAAGGACGCCCGCGCGCTCGATGAGGCGCGGCGGCGCCGCGAGCGGGCCAACGCGGAGAAGAAGGCCTCCGCGCTGCAGAAGCAGGCCGCCAAGCTCGGCGCCAAGGCGACGAAGGCCTCGGCAGCGAAGCAGATGCTCGCCCGTGCAGAGCGCATGATGGGCTCGCTTGACGACGTCCGCGTGGCCGACCGCGTCGCCGCCATCACGTTCCCGGAGCCTGCACCGTGCGGCAAGACCCCGCTCTACGGCAAGGGCCTGACGAAGATGTACGGCTCGCTCGAGGTTTTCGCCGGAGTGGATCTGGCTATTGACAAGGGTTCGCGCGTGGTGGTCCTTGGCACGAACGGCGCGGGCAAGACGACCCTGCTCAAGCTCTTGGCGGGCGTGGAGCGCACCGATGGCGAGGGCGGTCTGGTCACCGGCCACGGCCTGAAGATCGGCTACTTCGCCCAGGAGCACGACACGATCGACGGCGCCAAGACGGTGTGGGAGAACACCATCGAGGCCTGCCCGGACGCCGGCCAGCAGGACCTTCGTGGCCTCCTTGGCGCCTTCATGTTCTCCGGCGACAAGCTCGAGCAGCCGGCCGGCACGCTCTCCGGCGGCGAGAAGACCCGCCTCGCCCTGGCAACGCTGGTTTCCTCGCGCGCGAACGTGCTGCTTCTCGACGAGCCCACGAACAACCTCGACCCCCAATCCCGCGAGCAAGTCCTCGACGCGTTGAAGACCTACACCGGTGCCGTCGTGTTGGTCACCCACGACCCGGGCGCGGTGCGTGCACTGGAGCCGGAGCGGGTGATCATCATGCCGGAGGGCGATGAGGACCTGTGGAACGACGAGTACATGGAGATCGTCGAGCTCGCCTGATACCTTGGTGGGCATGCTTTTCGGAAACCGCTACCAGGGCGCGCTTGATGAGCTCATCGTTCGGGTCGCCGAACTCGAACGCGAGGTCGCCGAGCTTTCCTCCCAGGCTGGGCGGCCCGCCGACGCGCGACGCAGGCGCTTGGCCTCCGACGAGGTGCGCCGGCTCCTTGGGCAGGGAAAGAAGGTCGCCGCGATCAAGCAGCTGCGTGAGGAAACCGGCCTCGGGCTTGCCGCCGCGAAGCGTGTGGTGGACCGCCTCGAGGCGGGCGAGGATCTCTAGGGCGGGACGCCTCGCACGCGCGCGACCGTCCGGTTGACGGCGGAGCGGCGCGCGGCATCGGCGTGGTTGAACTTCAGCGCCGTCTCCCCGGGGACCTTGAGCCCCGCTCTGCCGCTGGCCGGGTCGTATTCCATGTGGCAGGTGTTGAATCGGTGGTCTCTGTGATCATTGTTGCGTCTATGATGCTCGCGACAGAGACCCGTGAGGTTTGAGATGTCTGTGCTTCCTCCCTGGATCCACGCGAGGATGTGGTGGGCCTCGCACTCACTCATGGGTGCGGTGCACCCCGCCCACGAGCACACCCCCTGGACGGCTAGCATCGCCACCCTCTGCCAGATGGACGCCGTTCGGCTGCTGCGCACAAGGTTGAGGGGAACGCCGGTGGCGCCGTCGATGGTGAGCACGAAATCATCGGCACCCTCCATGCCGAGGCGCACGAGGTCAAAGGCGTCGACCTCGATACCCGTATTGGTGGCAAAGAGCGTGGCCGCATCGGCCCCGGCAAGATCGTCGAGCGTTACCGTCACGACGACCGAGGCGCAGCCACCCGCGGCGGGCCGGTTGCACGCCTCCACATGACGCACCATCTTCATCAGCTGGTCGTAGTGCCTCTGCCCGGGGGTGCGGTCATCGCGAATGCCCTCGGGAAGGTTCGCGTTCGGGGCGGCCCCCTTATCCAGTAGTGCCTTGAGCAGGGCAGCGTCCCCCGCGGTCGCGGTCACGGTGATCTCGTGGGTGCCGTCGGCCTTCCGGCGCCCAATCCGCACTCCACGCCGCTCCATCCCCGCATTCGGGTTGCCCGGGGCTGCGTACTTGCGGTTTTCCTCATCCACCCAGCGCCGCACGAGCATCCTGAGGTCTTTAATCGTGCGCGATTCGGCCTCCCGCAGGGCGGCAGCAAGGAGACGCGGGCGGGCCCCACGGGCGGCGGCGAGGAGCTTGTCCAGCTCGAAGCGGATCGCGGATTGGGCCTCGGCGCTCACCTTGTCGGCGCGGGAGCGTGCGCGCTTCTGCTCGCGGCGAGCTTCTTCGCCCCGCTCCGGTCCGGACTCCTTGTCGCCGAAAAGGCCCGAGTCCTCGCCTTCCGGGTCGGGGATGTGCGGCTCCCCGAAGAGATCGCGCCCGCGTCCGAGGCGGTCGAAAGCCTCGCGGGGCGAGAGGCCTAGGCGCTGCCGCAAATACGCGTCGGGGTGCTTGGCACCCACGAGGCGGCCGGCCTCGTCGCGCTCGCAGAGGTGCGCGAACGCGGCGTCAATGAATGCTTTGGCCCCCATCGCCCCCTCGAGCTTTTCCATGTGCGCGGCCGCGTCCGCGAGGTTGAGCGCAGAGGGATCGGCAAAGACGTCGCGGATAGCGAGCAGAGACGCGATGAGCGTATCGACGTGTTTTCCCAGATCAGCGGCCATTGTGCACCCCCTTTTGTCGGCTGTAAGGACACCATAGAAAACGTGTGCGACATCCCCGAAGGCGGTGGACCAGCCTGAAAACGCCGTGACCTGGGATAACGGCGACATGGCCGTAAAAGAGCTGTGATGTATATCACATTTAATGGGCATTGCGGGCGGGCAGAATGGCATGCATGGCAAAGAAAACACAGAACAATCAGAAGTTCGTCATCGGCATCCTCGCCGCTGTCGACGCCGCAGGCAAGGCAGCTGCGTTCGCAAGCCTCGCGCGCACCGACGCGAAGCAGGTGCGCGGGCCGAAGTGGGCCTGGACCCCGGCAATCGCCGCCATCAACACCTTCGGGTGGATCGCCTGGTTCCTCTTCGGCCGCAAGGGTAAGTAGCGGCCGCCCTAGTTGCGCATCCCATGCACCGGCGCGGGGATGAACCCGCCGCGGTGGATGAAGGCGTCGTTACGCACGGTGCTCACGGGGATGACGGGGGCGTAGCCGAGCAGCCCACCGAAGTTGACCTCGTCGCCGGGCCGCGTGCCGGGCACCGGGATGAGGCGCGCGGCGGTCGTCTTGTGGTTTATTACGCCGATCGCCGCCTCGTCGGCGATCATGCCCGCAATGAGCTCGGCCGTGGTATCTCCGGGGATGGCGATCATGTCGAAGCCGACCGAGCAGATCGAGGTCATTGCCTCGAGCTTGTCCATTGAGATGGATCCGGCCCGCACAGCGTCGATCATGCCGCGGTCCTCCGAGACGGGGATGAACGAGCCGGAGAGGCCGCCGACGCGGGAGCAGGCCATCATCCCGCCTTTCTTCACGGCGTCGTTAAGCAGCGCGAGCGCGGCGGTCGTGCCGTGGGTGCCCACCTGGCCCAGGCCCATGTGCTCGAGGATGTGGGCAACGGAATCGCCGACCTCGGCGGTGGGAGCGAGCGAGAGATCGACGATGCCGAAGGGCACACCGAGGCGCTCGGCCGCCATCGTGCCCACGAGCTGGCCTGCCCGGGTGATCTTGAACGCGGCCTTCTTGATTTCCTCGGCGACCTCTCCAAGCGAGGCGCCTTCCATCCTGCCGACGGCGTGATCGACAACGCCCGGGCCCGAGACCCCGACGGAGACCACCGTGTCGGCCTCCTCGATGCCGTGGAAGGCCCCCGCCATGAAGGGGTTATCGCCCACCGCGTTGGCAAAGACGACGAGCTTCGCGCACGCGATGGAGGATTGCTCGCGCGTGAGCTCTGCGGCCTCCTTGATCACCCGCCCCATCGTGGACACCGCATCCATGTTGATGCCCGCGCGTGACGACGCCACATTGACCGACCCGCACACCCTCTCCGTGGTCGAGAGGGCCTCGGGCAGCGACTCGATGAGGCGCCGGTCCGATTCGGTCGTACCCTTCTCCACGAGCGCCGAGTAGCCGCCGACGAAGTTCACGCCGAGCTGAGCGGCGGCGCGGTCGAGGGCGCGGGCGATGGCCACCGGGCTGCCGTCCACGCCCGCGGCTACCAGGGAGATGGGGGAGACCGAGACCCGCTTGTTCACGATCGGGATGCCGAGCTCGCGCTCGATCTCTTCGCACACCGCCACGAGGCGCTCGGCGCGCTGGGTGACACGGTCGTAGACGGCCTGCGCGGTCTCCTCGGCGCTCGCGCGCGTGCACCCGAGCAGCGAGATCCCCATTGTCACGGTGCGGATATCGAGGCGGTAGTCCTCGATCATGTGGATCACGTCAAGGATGCGGCTCGGCGCTATGGTGTGGTCGCTCGCCATGATGCTCGTATACCCCCTTTCTAGATCTCGTTGATCGCGGAAAACAGCGCCTCGGACTGCACGCGAACAACGACGCCGAGCTTTTTGCCGACGCCGGAGAGGTGCGCCGCGAGCTCGCTTAAGTCGACCTCGTCCGCCGGGATCTCGACGCGCATGATCATGGTGAAGTAGTGGTCCATCAGCGTCTGGGAGACGTCGACGATGTTGAGGTTGCGCTGTGCCGCGGCGGAGGAAATGCCGGCGATGATGCCGACGCGATCGTGGCCCGTGGTGGTGATAATGGCGTACATGGCCCTGCAGTCTAGCGCCGCGGCGAGAGCTCGTCGCACACGGCCACGAATCTGCGCAAAAGCTCGTTCGCCCAGGACACGTCGACCGCGGGGAGCGCTGCGACGATCGTGTCGTATTCGCTCAGCGGGAAGTACCCATAGTCGTAGTAGAAATCCATCCGCGCCTTCATCGCGGCGGCATCCATCTCCGCGTGAAACTGGCTCGCCCACACGACCGACCCGTAGCGCACGAGCTGCGCGGCGCCAGTGGGCCCCGTTGCCAGCACCTCGAGCTCAGGCGGGACGATCTCAGGGTTTTCGGTATGCCCGGTGAAGGCGGCGAAGCTCGCCGGGTAACCGTGTAGGAGCCGATCGCCCTCCGCGGCCGCGGTTAGCGTCACGTCGGTAGGACCCGAGACTTCGGGCGCGCTGTGGCCGACGGTGCCGCCGAGCTCGGCGCTCAACCAGCTAAAACCGAAGCACACGAGGAAGACGGGAACCGGGGAGGTGACAAGCTCGGAGAGCTGCGCGTGCACGTGGCGCTGCCAGGGCGAATATTCCGGCGCGGTGACGTTGAGGGAGCTGCCGCCGACGATGACGCCGTCGAACCCGTCGAGCGATCCGATGGCCGTCTCCGTGTCGGCTATGACCCGCATCTCCACATCGGAGGCGTTGAGCCCGCTTGCCGCGAGGACATCGCCGAGCTCTGCTTGAGCGACGTCCGGCCCCATGTCTCCGGTGCGGAGCGATACGAAAAGGATGTGCGCCATGAGGCACATCCTATACCGCTCTGTCTACTTGCCGACGCCCGGGGCCCGCACCGATTGTTCGACGAGGTCGAGGGTGGCCTCGAGGCGCTGCGGGGGCTCGCCGGAGGCGAGTTTGAGGATCAGCCCTTCCATCACCGTCGTGAGGTATTCCTGGAGCACGTCGATGGGGACGTCGTCACGCATGGCCGCGTTGTGCGCGAGCCGCTCGTGGATGGCCTCGTCGAGCACAACCTGGTGCACGCGCCAGCGGGTTTCGAAACAGGGGTCGGTGCGCAGCTTGCGCACGATTTCCGCGCGGGTGATGTACCAGTCGTTCGAGCCCGGGTTGCGCACGAGGCGGCGCATCACCTCGATGAGCCCGTGTTCCGCCACGACCTCGGCCTGACGGGCCGCGTCCTCGGCTGCGATCGCGAGGAAGAGCTCCTCTTTGTCCTTGAAGTGGTGAAAGATCGCGCCGCGCGTCTTGCCCGTGGCCTCCTCGAGCCTGGTGACGGTAGCCCCCTCGTAGCCGTAGCGGGCGAAGCAGCCGCGGGCAGCGGCGATGATCTCCCGGCGCCGGCGGGAGAGTTCGTTATCACTGACAATCGGCATGCGCGCTCGCTTCGGGCTCGACGTGGGTGGACATGGGCGAGGGGCCGACCGGCTGCTGCCGGGGCCCCTCGGAGACGGTTGTGGCTAGGCGCTGCTAGCTCTTGACCATCTGGCGCAGCACGTACTGCAGGATGCCGCCGTGGCGGTAGTACTCGGCCTCACCAGGCGTGTCAACGCGAACCTTCGCGTCGAACTCGACGGTCTCGCCGCCGACCTTGGTGGCGGTGACGTGAACGGTCTGCGGGATGGTCTCCGCGTCGTTGAACGCGGTGATACCGGTGATGTCGAAGGTCTCGGTGCCATCGAGGCCGAGGGTCTCGTGGGACTCGCCCTCCGGGAACTGCAGCGGCAGCACGCCCATGCCGATGAGGTTCGAGCGGTGGATGCGCTCGAAGGACTCGGTGATGACGGCCTTGACGCCGAGCAGGTTGGTGCCCTTGGCGGCCCAGTCACGCGAGGAGCCGGTGCCGTACTCCTTGCCGGCGAGGACGACGAGCGGGGTGCCCGCCTTCGCGTAGTTCTGCGCTGCGTCGTAGATGAACGCCTGGGGCGCGCCCTCCTGCGTGAAGTCGCGGGTGTAGCCGCCGGCCTCCTCCACGAGCTGGTTGCGCAGGCGGATGTTGGCGAAGGTACCGCGGACCATGACCTCGTGGTTGCCGCGGCGGGAACCGAAGGAGTTGTAGTCCTGGCGCTCGACACCGTGGGAGTCGAGGTAGTTCGCCGCCGGGGTGCCCGGCTTGATCGAGGAGGCCGGGGAGATGTGGTCGGTGGTGACCGAGTCGCCGAGCTTGGCCAGAACGCGTGCACCGGAGATGTCGGTCACGGCCTCCGGCTCCATCGGCATGCCGTCGAAGTACGGAGCCTTGCGGATGTAGGTGGAGTCCTCGTTCCACGCGAAGGTCTTGCCCTGCGGGATGTCCAGGCCCTGCCATTGCGCGTCGCCCTTGAACACGTCGGCGTAGTCAGCCTCGTACATCTCGCGGGAGATGGTGGCGGCGATGGTCGCCTCGATCTCCTCAGCGGACGGCCAGACGTCCTTGAGGAAGACGTCATTGCCATCGGCGTCCTGGCCCAGCGGTTGGGTTTCGAAATCGAAGTCCATCGTGCCGGCAATCGAGTAGGCGATAACCAGCAGCGGGGAGGCGAGGTAGTTCATCTTCACGTCGGGGGAGATGCGGCCCTCGAAGTTGCGGTTGCCGGAGAGCACGGCGGTCGCGGTGAGGTCGTACTCGTTGATCGCGTCGGAGACCTCGGCGGGCAGCGGGCCGGAGTTGCCGATGCAGGACGCGCAGCCGAAGCCGGTGAGGTAGAAGCCGACGGCCTCGAGGTCCTTCCACAGGTCCGCGCGGTTGTAGTAGCCGTCGACGACCTGGGAGCCCGGCGCCATGATGGTCTTGACCCACGGCTTGGCCTTCAGGCCGCGCTCCGCTGCCTTTCGGGCGAGCAGGGCCGCGCCGACCATGACGGACGGGTTGGAGGTGTTGGTGCAGGAGGTAATCGCGGCGATCGCGACCATGCCGTGGTCGAGGGTGTACTCGCCGCCCTGCGGGGATTCAACGATGACCGGCTTGGAGGCGCGGCCCTCGGCGCCGGCGGCGGCGGACTCGCCGTTGCCCGGCCAGGACTCGTTGTAGGAGACGGATTCGACCTTCGCGGCGCGAACGGGCTCGAAGGTCTCGGCCCCGGCGTCGTTGTAGTCGGGCAGCTGGTTGCGGAAGGTCTGCTTCGACTCAGAGAGCAGGATACGGTCCTGCGGGCGCTTCGGGCCGGCGATGGAGGGCACGACGGTGGAGAGGTCGAGCTCGAGGTACTCGGAGTACTCGGCCTCGGGTGCGTCCTGCTCAAGCCACATGCCCTGGGCCTTGGCGTAGGCCTCGACGCGCTCGATGGTCTCCTTGTCGCGGCCGGTGAGCTCGAGGTAGTTGATGGTCTCCTCGTCGATCGGGAAGATCGCGCAGGTGGAGCCGAACTCGGGCGACATGTTGCCGATGGTGGCGCGGTTGGCCAGCGGGATCTGGCGCACGCCGTTGCCGTAGAACTCGACAAACTTCTGCACCACGCCGTGCTGGCGCAGCATCTCGGTGATGGTGAGCACGACGTCGGTGGCGGTCACGCCGACGGGGATCTCGCCGGTGAGCTTGAAGCCCACAACGCGCGGGATGAGCATGGAGACTGGCTGGCCGAGCATGGCGGCCTCAGCCTCGATGCCGCCGACGCCCCAGCCGAGGATACCGAGGCCGTTTTCCATCGTGGTGTGGGAGTCTGTGCCGATGCAGGTGTCCGGGTAGGCCACGCCCTCGTTGTCGAAGACGACGCGGGAGAGGTATTCGATGTTGACCTGGTGGACGATGCCGGTTCCCGGCGGCACGACGCGGAAGTTGGAGAAGTTCTCCGCACCCCAGCGCAGGAACTGGTAGCGCTCCTCGTTGCGCTGGTACTCGATCTCGACGTTCTTATCCAGGGCATCGGAGGTACCGAAGGCCTCGATGATTACGGAGTGGTCGATGACCATCTCGGCGGGGTTGAGCGGGTTGACCTGGTCGGGGTTTCCGCCGAGGGTGGAGACGGCCTCGCGCATGGTGGCGAGATCGACCACGCAGGGCACGCCGGTGAAGTCCTGCATGAGCACGCGAGCCGGGGTGAACTGGATCTCGATGGACGGCTCTGCGGACGGGTCCCAGTTGGCGATCGCGTTGATGTGGTCCGCGGTGACGTTCTTGCCATCCTCGGTGCGCAGGAGGTTCTCGCCGAGAACCTTGAGGGAGTAGGGAAGCTTCTCCATGCCTTCGACGGCGTCGAGGGCGAAGTAGTCGTAGGACTTCCCGCCAACCTCGAGCGTGCGTTTGGCGTTGAAGGAGTTCTTGCTTTCAGCCACAGTGAGCTCCGTTTCTCGTTTGTCGTGCCAGTGTGTTACCAGTGTCTTGCCACCCGCGCCGGATACAGCCCAGATGGTGGTCAGTGCCCATCCTATCGCGGAGGAGCGACCGCACAGCCCAGATTCTAACGTAACGCACGTTATGTATTGGACCCGGCCCGGTCATGGGGGAGCAGACGGGGGTATAAGGCCCCTCCGAGCGACCGAGACGCGCCGCGTGGCGGGTTGCGCCGGGTGCCCCATTAGAATCACGCTCAAGAATCCATCGCCGCGAGGCAACCGGCTAGCGAGGAGAGCTCCCCATGACCCCGGAAGGCGTCAACATCGACTCCATCAAGGACCAATTGACCGCCGGCGACGTGGCCTTTGGCACCGCCAACCCGGTCAACGCGCAGCTCGGGCCCGCCATGAGCGACGCACTCGACGGCGCTCTGGCCGCCGCAGGGGCAGAGCACATCGAGCCAGTCGCGCTCGTCGTGCTCGAGCAGACCCCGCGGCAGCCCGCCGATCTGCGCGACCTCGCTCAGGACCTCGCCTCGGAGACGCAATTCGAGACCGTGATCGTGCGCACGCCGCACGCGTCCGGCGCGGTGAGCGAGCGCCTCTCGCGCTATCAGATCGAATCCGCGCAGCGGGCAATGCTCGAGCACTCCGACTACCCGGAGGGAGTGCGCGCGTTTGTCGATACCGCGGTGTCCACGGGCTGGTCGTGGCCGCTCGTCGCGGCGCTGTTTTTGCTCGCCGCCGCGGCCGTCGTTCTCGGCACCGCGGTGACCGTCCTGCGCTCGCGCACCTCGGCCCGCTAGTGGCCTCCGCGGGCTGCGCACCCCGCCGGATTACACCCCTGTGACAAAAGTCACCCAATTCCGCGCGTGTCGCGTCCGTGCAGCATGTGGCGCATGTTTGTCATGTCGCAAAACTTGACTGATGTGAACTTTGGTAAAGGTTGTATCACAGACGACACGAGTGTCGTATGGTTTCCATGTCGGCTCATCAGTCGTTTCTAGTTTCACGGATACTCATTCGCACCACTTGTCACGCTCGGCGCTAGTCACGCCGGGATCGCGGCAGGTATACGAGGTTCGGGCATGTGGGGAAGCACGCCAGGCACCTCCTCACCGTGCGGGCGAGTGCGCCGCGTCTCTAGCGGGGCCCGGTGGCCGACAATCAGTAGTCAGCCATATACCTGCGTGCGTCAACCCTCCAGGCTTGCCTAGTCAGCGGCCGCGGAACGGGGGTGTCGGCGCGCGCCGTGAGGAGCCCCCACCGTGGATATCCACCTAACACTGCGCCGCGACCAGCGCCGCTGGCGGCGCGCCGCCACGAGCATCGTCGCGTGCACCACAACGATCGGGCTCACCGTTGCCGCGGGCACCGTCGCCCTCGCACAAGAAGTAAGCCCCGCGCCCGCCCAGCTCGCCACCGAGATCTCCCGGGCGCAGTCGCGTATCGACGAACTCGATGCCGCCATCGGCGTCCTCCGCGAGAACGTCAACCGGGCACTGGTCGACCTCCACGACGCGCAGTCGCTCGCGGAGCAGTCCCGCCAAGGCGCCGACGAGGCCCGCCGCAGGCTCGAGGAGACCCAGGCCGAGGTCGAGCGCGCCCGCGCCGAGCTTGGGGAGGTGAGCCGGTCGCAGTACCGCGGCCTTGGCTCACCTTCGCCGATCGCAGGCGCTGCTGGCAAAGATGCGCAGCAAGACGTTCTTGATCGCTCCCTCTACCTGCGCCAACAGGCAGAAGCCAAGCAGTCCAAGCTCGACGAAGTCGAGCGCGCCCGCACGGAGGCGGCAAACGAGGAATCTACCCTGCGGCTCGCCGCCGAGCGCGCCGAGCGCACGGCCCGCGAGGCGGCCGAAGCCGAGAACCAGGCGCGCTCCACCTTAGAGGCGAGCGAAGCCGAGCTCACCTCCCAGCTCGCGCAGCGCGAGGCGGCAGCCGCCGAGCAAGAAGAGGCGCGCCAGCAGCTCGACCAGGTCCGCCCCGGCGCGGGGTCGGTGCCGGAGCAACCCGGCGCGGAGCCCGCCGCCGAGTCTGCAGCCGAGTCTGTGGCCGATTCTGCCGCCGCTTCCCAGCCGGCAAGGCCGGAGAACTTGGGCGTCGACAAGCAGACCCTCGCCGCGGTCGAGGACGCCGTCGCCGCGGTGGCCCCGGAGGCCCCCGCGCCGAAGGAAGAGGACGTCGCGCGCGCGCTCGAAACGGCGCTCACGGCCGCGCCCGCGGCAGACTCGGGCGCCGCGAGCGGGCTCACCCCCTACGCCGCCTCGGCAGGGGGAGACGCCGAGCTCAGCTCCGAGGTCGTCGAATCGCTCATCGCTAACTCGCCTGAGCTCACCGAGCAGGCGGCTGCGATCGCCGCCGCTGCCGCGCTCGTGGGCTCCTCGCAGGCCGCGCATAGCTCCTTCGACAACCCCTACGGCGGGGCGAGCAGCAAGGAGCTCATCGCGGCGTTTTCCAGCGGGTTGTCCTCCGTCCTTAGCGCTAACGCATCTTCTGACGGCTCCGCGGGGGACGTCTCTTCGGTGCTGCCGGAGGTCTCCACCTCGGAGCAGGTGAGCGACTCCATTCAGAGCTCGCTGCCGAAGATGCCGAACTCCTCGCAGGTGGAGACCGTCATTGCGCGGGCCCAGTCAATGATCGGCACCCCGTACGTGTGGGGCGGCGGCGACGCAAACGGTCCCACCACGGGCGTCGACGGCGGCAGCGTGAAGGGTTTCGACTGCTCCGGGCTCGTCGTCTACGCGTTTGCCGGCGTAGGGATCTCGTTGCCGCACTACAGCGGCTACCAGTACCAGCGCGGCACCCAGGTGGACCCGAGCGAGGCCAAGCGCGGGGACCTGTTCTTCTACGGCGCGGGCGGCGAGAGCCACGTCGCCATCAACCTTGGCGACGGCACCATGATCGAGGCCCCGCAATCGGGAATGACGGTGCGGATCACACCGGTGCGTTGGTCGGGGATGTCACCGAAAGCGGTCCGGCTGCTCTAAAATCTCATGCATGGCATTACATGACTACGACGCACTCCTCGTCCTCTCCTTCGGCGGCCCCGAAGGGGTAGACGAGGTTATTCCGTTCCTCGAAAACGTCACGCGCGGCCGGGGAATCCCCAAAGACCGCCTCAAAGAGGTCGGGGAGCACTACTTCCACTTCGACGGCGTCAGCCCCATCAACGGGCAAAACCGCACGATCATCGCCAACATCGAGGCCGAGCTCGAGCGTCGCGGCATCGACCTGCCGGTCTACTTCGGCAACCGAAACTGGCACCCGCTCGGCGAGGAAGCGGCCGCGGAGATCTCCGCGGCAGGGCATAAGCGCGTGCTGGTCTTCGCCACCTCCGCATGGGGCGGCTACTCCGCCTGCCGCCAGTACGACGAAGACATCCTGCGCCTGCGCGAATTCACCCCCGACGTGGAGTACACCAAGCTCTGGCAGTTCTACGGCCACCCCACCTTCGTCGAGCTCATGGCCGAGGCCACCCGTGCCGCCCTCGGTGCGTGCGATCCCGCCACGACGAAGGTGCTGTTTTCCGCCCACTCCGTGCCGCTGGCCGCGGATCAGTCCTCGGGCGGGCCGCAGGATGCGAACTTGTACTCCCGCCAGGTCGCAGAGGCGGCGCGGCTCGTGGCCGAGGCGGCCGGCGTCGACAACTACGAGGTCGTGTGGCAATCGCGTTCGGGCAACCCCGCCACGCCGTGGCTCGAGCCCGACGTGGTCGACCGCAGCCTCGAGCTGGGCAAAGATGACGGCGTCACCCATATCATCTGCGTGCCCATCGGGTTTATCACCGACCACATGGAGGTTGTCTGGGACCTCGACACCGAGCTGAAGGAGGCCCTGGAGGAGGCCAGCATGACGCTTCATCGCGTCCCCACCGTCGGGCTTGACCCGCGGTTTGCGGCCATGGTTGTTGATATTGCCGAAAACGTCACGCAGGGCGCATCCCCGGCCACCCTCTCGGAGGTCACCGTGCAGGGCTGCACCGTGGGCGGCGCGCCCTGCTCGCCGGACTGCTGCATGATGCAGCGCCCGGGCAAGCCCGCTCCGAGCCACCCGCAGAGCAACGTCGAGCACTCGGCGTAACTGGCCGAAAGGCGCTAGCGCCACTAGCGCCACTGACGGCGGTACTCCGCGACCGCCTCGGCGACGCCAACCATCCGCGCGGTGCGGATGTGGCGCCACAGAGCGTTGAGCTGCGGGTCGAAGGTGTGGTCGCCAAGGCGGTCGGTAACCGTCTCGACAATCGCGGCGACCCGGTCGGCCCTGGAGAAGAGCTTCGCGGCCCGCGGGGTCACACCGCGCGGCAGGCCGGGGGTGTCGTAGAAATCCGCCAGGCTCCCCACCGCGAGCCGCGGGTTAGGCAGATCGGCCCGCGTCCCACCGGCCGCCTCGATGAGCACCGCGGCCTCCCGCGTGGCCCCTGCAAGTAGCGCATCGGCCTCGCCCGGGCTGAGCCACGCGGGCTCCGGCGGACGGGTGTCTTCCTCGAACCAGCGCCACTCCACGCCCGCGCCGTAGCTGGGCACGAGGACGTGGAATCGATCGTCCGCCTCCTTGAGAACAATCGCTCCGGCCGGCCCGAGCGCGGCCGCGGCCGGGGTATGGGCGTGAAGCCCCGGGGCTTGACCCGGGCCCCAGAGCACGAGCCTCAGCACTGGTTCGGGCGAGTCGAGATCGGCGTGCGTGCGGGCGTCGTAAAGCAGCGGCGAGAGCGGCTGGCCGCCGTAGGAGTGCCGCCCGCCGAGGTCGGCGAAGGCGGAGACCGTCTCGTCGGTCGATTCCGCCCCGTAGAGCCACGCGGCGAGCCACACCGCCGTGTTTTGGAGGGGAGAATACACTTCGGCGCGGGTATACATAAGCGGCCATGGTAGCGAATAGAATAGTTCCACTATGAGTTGGACAGACCCCTATAGCGGCGACATCTTCGGCGGCCACGCGCGCACCCGCAAGCCCACCTACCCGGCGGTGACGGCCGAGCCCGGCACGGTCGTCGAGGTCGTCGGGGACGACTTTGTGGGGGCCGTGATCTCCTCGGAGCGCACCTACGATGGCGATTTCGTCCGCCTCGAGGATCGCCGCGGAACGCAACGGCTCTTCAAGCTGCTCCCCGGCGCGTTTCTGCTCGAGGGCAGGCGGGTAACGCTCACGCGGTACGTCGATACGCAGCCGCAGGCACCCCGCCAATCGAACTCGGGCTCCCGGCGGGTCGAGGGTGCCCGCGCCAAGGTCGCGATGCCGAGCCGGATCTGGGTTGAGGGCGTCCACGACGCGGCGATCGTGGAGAAGGTCTGGGGCCACGACCTGCGGGTCGAAGGTGTCGTCGTCGAATACCTCGAGGGGCTGGACAACCTGCCAGCCCGCCTGGCGGAGTTCGGCCCGGGCCCGGGCCGCCGGATCGGGGTGTTAGCGGACCACCTCGTCGAGGGCAGCAAGGAGACCCGCTTGGTCGAGGGAGTCGGGCCCGACGTGCTGGTCACCGGGCACCCCTACATCGACATTTGGGCGGCGGTAAAGCCCGCGAGCGTGCGCATCCCGGCCTGGCCCGATGTTCCCTACGGCGAGGATTGGAAGGAGGGCGTGTGCCGCCGGCTCGGGTGGCCTGATCCGCAGGAGGGCTTCCGGCGCGTGCTCGCGGCGGTGCACACCTACAAGGATCTCGACCACACGCTCATCGGCGCGGTGGAGCGGCTCGTCGATTTCGTGACCACCCCCGAGCTCACCAAGTCAGACCTAGTGCCGTAACCCGCATGTAAGGTGGGGCCCGTGGGCGCACTCGTTTGGTTTATCGCAGCAGCTGTCCTCGCCGGCCTCGAGCTTCTGGCGGGCGAGTTCACCTTCCTCATGATTGCCGCAGGCGCGCTCACCGCCGGCGTCGCTGCCTTCACGGCCATCCCGCTGTGGGCGGAGGTGGCGGTATTTGGGGTCTCTTCGCTCGCTTTTTGGGTCTTCCTCAGGCCGTACCTTCACAAGCGCTTTCATGCGCCCTTGCTTTACGACGACTCACCGCGCGCCCTCGTCGGGCAACGCGCCGAGGTGATCGAAGACATCACCCCGGGCAGCGGGCAGGTCCGCCTCGAGGGCTCGATCTGGTCCGCGCGCAGCCTCGATCCCGCGGAGACCATCCCGGCCGGCCAGCACGTTACCGTATCCGATATCGACGGCCCCGTCGCGGTCGTCTGGAAGGAGCCCTAATGGGCCTAGCCTTACCCCTGATCATCATCGTCTTCGTGGTGGTGATCCTCTTTAGTTCCATCAAGATGATCCCGCAGGGCGAGGCTGCGGTCATTGAGCGCCTCGGCCGCTACACCCGCACAGTGACCGGGGGAGTCACACTGCTCATCCCGTTTATTGACCGCGTTCGGCAGCGTATCGACACCCGCGAGCGCGTCGTATCCTTCCCGCCACAGGCCGTGATCACGCAGGACAACCTCACCGTCGCCATCGACACCGTGGTGACCTTCCAGATCAACGACCCGGCCCGCGCCATCTACGGCGTGGACAACTACCTCGTCGGCGTCGAGCAGATTTCCGTGGCAACGCTTCGCGACGTCGTCGGTGGAATGACGCTGGAGGAAACGCTGACCTCCCGCGAGACCATCAACCGGCGCCTGCGCGGAGAGCTCGACGCGGCGACCGCGAAGTGGGGGCTGCGCATCAGCCGCGTCGAGCTCAAGGCGATTGATCCGCCGCCGTCCATCCAGCAGTCCATGGAGATGCAGATGAAGGCGGACCGGGAAAAGCGCGCGATGATCCTCACCGCCGAGGGCAAACGCGAATCCGACATCAAGACCGCCGAGGGCGAGAAGCAGGCCCGCATCCTCTCCGCCGAGGGCGAGAAGCACGCCGCCATCCTCGCCGCGGAGGCGGAGCGCCAGGCGATGATCCTGCGCGCCGAGGGCGACCGCGCCGCGAAGTACCTCTCCGCGCAGGGCGAGGCTCGTGCGCTGCAGAAGGTCAACGCCGCGATCAAGTCCTCCGGCGTGACCCCGGAGCTGCTTGCCTACCAGTACCTGGACAAGCTGCCGCAGATCGCGCAGAGCGAGGCGGCCACGATGTGGATGATCCCCTCCCAGCTCGGTGATTCGCTCGAGGAGTTTGCCAAGGCGTTTGCGAACAAGGGCGATGACGGCGTCTTCCGCTACGAGTCCCAGTCCGTTGACGAGGACACCAAGGAGATGGCGGAGGCCGAAAACACCGACAAGTGGTTCGATACCTCCACCGACCCTGAGCTGGCGAAGGCGCTCGCCGAAGCGCGCGCGGTGGCGAACAAGCACGTCGACGCCCCCGACCCGACCCAGAAACCCGCCCCGACGGAGCGCTCCGGCGAGCTTCCCTCCTCCCCGGGCGGCTCGAGCACCCTGGGCCTGCCCACCGGCAACCAGCAGCCGGATCCGGAAAACGCCTAGCCGGCCCCAGCCTCAACCCCGGCCGCCCTGCCGATAAGGCGCAGGGCCAGCCGGATCCCGGCCTGCTCGGCCTGCCAGCCGGCCGCCTTGAGCCGCTGGCTCATCGCCTGTTTGGAGATGCCGAGCTGTGCTGCTGCCTCGTTTTGGCTCAGCCCCCGGCGCACCAGGCCCGTGGCCTCCCGCCCCTCGAAGGAACGCTTCTCAAGGACGTGGGCGATCAGGGCGAAGACCGCGGCGATGTCGGCCGCCTCCGCTCCACCTCCGTCGACGCGCACGCCGACCTCGCCCGGCCGGGCGCCGGCGGCGGCGGTGGCCTCCGCGAGCGCCGCGCTCGCCCCTCCCGCGACGGCGATGCCGAGCCCGATCGCCCAATCGCGGTCGGAGAGCAGCGCCATGATGACGCCCACAGCGCCGTCGGGCGAATCAACGTGTGCTCGGATGTCTTCTACCCCGACAATGTCGAACTCGCCGACGTCGGGCAGTGTCGCAAGTGCCCGGGCGGAGCGGGCTACGAGCTGCGCCCGGGCCTTTTCCCGCCCGCGGTAGCGCGCGTGAACAGCGATCATGCCGTCTAGTCTAGCGGGTTTACTTCCGCTCCCCGCGACGGGGACTGTGTGGGGGACCGTGCCGGGATCAGCGCGTCGATGGCGAGCCCCACGACGCCGACGACGGCGGCCACCCCCATGGCCACGAGCACGATGGGGCTCGACCCACCGGTGAGTGCGTCGCCGAAGAGCGCGACGACCACGGTGTTGGGAGCGGAACCGACGAGCGTGGCGGCCGCGAACGGTACGACGTGGACGCGGGTGAGGGCGGCGGCGTAGTTGAGGAGAGAAAAGGGCACGATCGCGATGAGCCGCAGGCTGGCTATCGCCACCCATCCGCGCCTCTCCAGGTGGAGGTTGATCCGCTCGACCGCGGGGTGGTCTCTCACGTGCGCCTCGACGATGTCCCGCGCGAGGTAGCGCACCACGAGCAGCGAGAGCACGGATGACACCGTGGTGGCGGTAAGGGCGATGAGGATGCCCCACAGCGTGCCAAAGAGGATTCCGGCGGAGACTGTCATCACGGTGCGGGGGATGGGGAACTGGGTGATCAAAACGTAGAGGAGCCAGAAGACGACGGGGAACCAGGCGCCCGTCTCGTCCGCCCAGTGGCGCAGGATGGCGAGCGAGGGGGCGTCGAAAAGCTGCCATGCCGCGACGAGCGCGACGAGGGCGAGCGCGAGGAGCGGGATCCGCCAGCGTGCCACGGTGAACCTCCAACGAAAAACCGGCCCCCTCGAGGGGGCCGGTGTGGTCTGTGCCCGAGGGGGGACTTGAACCCCCACGTCCGTTAATAGGACACTAGCACCTCAAGCTAGCGCGTCTGCCATTCCGCCACCCGGGCCGGGTGTTGCTCTTAGCTCCGCGGGGCCATCGCCCTGGGCGCTAAGCACTTGGATAACTATAGGGCCAACCCCCGACAACCCACAAATCGGCACGTCACGCCGCCTTTTTCGGCTGCTAGTTGCATCGGTGTCATTCGTTTTCCGGCGCTTTCGGCGCTTTCGGGCCGTGTCGCACGCGGATTTGGTAAGACTTGGACCATGAGCACCTACAATGACCCCCGCTTCCCAGGTCCCGACCCCTACGCTCCGCTGAAGGACCTGCCCAGCTTCGAGTTGACCTCTACCGACATCGTGGACGGCGCCAAGCTTGCCGACGCGCTCACCGGGCCCGAGGCGACCTCGCCGCACCTGTCCTGGTCGGGCCTGCCGGAGGGGACGAAGTCCCTGGCCGTAACCTGCTTCGATCCGGACGCCCCGACGGCCTCCGGGTACTGGCACTGGGCGGTGTTTAACATCCCCGCTACGGTGAGCGAGCTTCCCACCGGCGCGGCGAGCGAACCCGGCCTCGGCGTCGGCGCGGTCGCGCTGCCCGGCGATTCGGGGTCATCCGGCTACTACGGGTCCAACCCGCCCGCCGGGCACGGCCCGCACCGCTACCTCTTCGCCGTCCACGCGGTCGACGTCGAGGAGCTGCCCGCCGACGAAATCACCAACCCGACCGTGCTCGGCTTTAACCTCTACTTCCACTCGATCGGCCGCTCGATCGTGTGGGGGTGGGACGAGAACTAGCTCGGCTCCACCCACCCCAGCCCGCTGCCCACGGCCTCGGAGATTGTGCCCAAGCCGTGGGCCTTGACCTGGGCGGCGAGGCCTACGTGGATGCGTCGGATCCAGCCCGGTCCGCCGTAGATGAACGGGGTGTATCCCTGCAGCAAGCTGGCTCCGGCCGCGATGCGCTCCCACGCCCGCTCCGGGGTGGTGATCCCGCCGACGCTGATCAGCGCGAGCTTGCCTCCGACGCGCGCGTGGAGCCGGCGCAGCACCTCGAGCGAGCGCCGGTGCAGCGGCTCGCCGGAGATCCCCCCGGAACCCATCGCGGCGACCTCGGCAGGGTCGGTGGCGAGGTTGTCACGCGAAATCGTCGTGTTCGTGGCGACGATCCCGGCCAGCCCGAGCTCGAGGGCCAGATCCGCCACGGCGTCGATGTCGGCGTCGCTTAGATCCGGCGCGATCTTGACCAGCACCGGGGTTGAGGTCGCCCCGGTGACCACCTCGAGGATCGGCCGGAGCTCCTCGATCGCCTGCAGGTCGCGCAGGCCCGGGGTGTTGGGGGAGGAGACGTTGACCACGAGGTAGTCGGCCAGCCCTCCGAGCGCGGAGGCGCAGGCGCGGTAGTCCGCGACGGCATCGGCAGACGTCTTGTTCTTGCCGATGTTGATCCCGACGACGTCTCCGGAGCGCCGGGCGCGCAGGTGCGATGCCACGGTCAGGGCGCCGTCGTTGTTAAACCCCATGCGGTTGAGAATCGCCTTGTCCTTGGGAAGGCGATAGAGCCTCGGGCGCGGGTTGCCGGGCTGGGGCTTGGGCGTGACCGTCCCTAGCTCGGCGTAGCCGAACCCGACCGCCCCCCACGCATCCGCCGCGCTGGCGTTTTTGTCGAACCCGGCCGCCAGGCCGAGCGGCGCGGGAAACGTCACGCCGAAGACGGTCTGCTCGAGGACGGGGTCATCGATACGCAGCGCGGCCCGCAACGCGCGGTTGACCGGCCGGGCGGCGTGGAGCGCGCGAAGCGCCGCGCTCATCACCAGGTGGATGCGCTCCGGCGGGAGCATAAACATTGCCTTCAGTGCCAGCCCGTAGCCGGCGTCGTATACAGCCCCGCATGCAGCACCCAATCCTGAGCCCCAAGTTCTCGGTGTTGTTGACACCATCTAGCTCGCCTGTCCTTTCTCCTGAAGCTTTAGCGCCGGGGGAACGACCTGGATCCCGCCCCCGGTGGCCGATGCGATGACCAAGGTGCCGTCGTCAAGCGTGACCATGTGGAGCGCATCGGCGATGGTGTTGACCTGGGCCTTTTTCACTGGCACGCCGGTGGAAATATCGTAGCCGGTCGCAACGTTGCTGGCGGTCGAGGCCACCCACGCGAGAGCAGATTCATCGTCCCAGCTCACGGCCCACGGGCTCGGCGGGACCGGGGCCGACTGCTGGAGCCTGATGATGTCGTTGGCGGTATAGACAAGGAGTTGGGATCCCGTGTTATCCGCCGCGAGGACGAGCCCATCGCGCCCGGCCGCAACACCACCGACGCCGAGTCCCGCGCGCAGCGTGCCGCCTTGGCGCCCGCCGCGCCAGTCGAGGTCTTGGATAGTGGTGTCAAAGCGGTTGATGCGCACAGCGGAGTCGGCCACGTCCGGCCCGCCGGCGCGGGGAACGGCGAGGATCTGGTCGGTCTCGCGGGCGACGCCGAAGCTATCTACCTCCTCGCCGTCGCGGTAGACCCGCACGGTGCGCTCGGAATCGGCACCGGTGAGGATCTCGCCGGTAGAGGTCATCGCCGCGGACGTCGCGGGGGAGGCAAGCTCCACGGCCTGCTCGCCCACCTCGTCGAAGACGCGCACTGTCTCGCCGCAGGCGGTGACGAACTGGCCCGCGCGGGTGGAGGTGATGTCGCCGCAGGTCGGGTCGAGCCGGTAGGCAGCCCCTCCGCCGGCGGCGACGTCGTCAAGGCCGCCGACGCGGAGGTCATCGCCGCTGCGCACGGCGATGACACGCCCGGAGGTCTCTAGGTCATCGACGGCGGCGAAAGGGTAGACCGTGCCGTCAGGCGCGGTCGACGGCGGGGAGGCGGCGGGGCTGGCGTTGCCCATCGATTCGGCCTTCGGGCCGGGCTCAGGCTCGGCCTGGGGTACAGAGCCCGCGCCGGACTGGCAGGCGGCGAGCCCCAGTGCGAGGCCGGCGCAGGCGAGAAGTGCGGTTGGTTGTGCGCGTTTCACGCCTATAGACATTATCAACCGCGCGGACCCTCACCCCTCGGCGCGCAGACGGCGAGGCGTTAGCCACCCCGTCGCGGCGCAGGGGTAGCGTGTGTGGGCATGACTGACGCTGCGATGGTGGCGGAGCCGATGAGCTGGCTCCAGGTAATAGTGTTATCCGTGGTCCAGGGGCTCACCGAATTTTTGCCGGTGTCGTCCTCCGGCCACCTGCGCATTATCTCGCAGCTGCTGTGGGGAGAGGACGCAGGCGCGAGCTTTACCGCCGTGATCCAGCTCGGCACCGAGCTCGCGGTGCTGGTGTTTTTTGCCAAGGAGATCTGGCAGATCCTCGCCGGGTGGTGCAGGGGGATCGTCGATAAGAACAAGCGCGGGTTTGACTACCGCATGGGGTGGATGGTCATCGTCGGAACGATCCCGGTGGCGTTGCTCGGCGTTGTGCTCAAAGACCTCATCCGCGAGAACTTCCGCAACCTGTGGATCACCGCGACGGTGCTCATCGTGTTCTCCTTCGTCTTCATCCTCGCCGAACGCCGCGGCACGAAGGCCCGCGGCTACGAGGAACTGCGCATGCGCGACGCCGTCATCATGGGCCTGTGGCAATGCCTCGCGCTCATCCCGGGCGTCTCCCGCTCCGGCGGCACCATCTCCGGCGGGCTCTTCCTCAACCTCGACCGGGAGGTAGCCACCCGGTTTAGCTTCTTCCTCGCCATCCCCGCGGTGCTCGCCTCCGGGATATTCTCTCTGCCCGACGCCTTTGCCCCGCAGGCCGGGCAGGCCGCCTCCGGAGCGCAGCTGCTCGTGGGCTCCGCAATCGCGTTCGTGCTTGGCTACGTCTCCATCGCCTGGTTGCTGAAGTTCGTGGCCAACCACTCCTTCGCGTGGTTCGCGGCCTACCGCATCCCGCTCGGCCTGATCGTGATGGTGCTCTTGGGCGCCGGTGTCATGAGCCCGTTGTAGGATAGGCCTTATGAATTCATGGCCTAGTCCTGTCGTTCCGGCGGTGGCGGGCACGCCCGTGCCCCTGCGCCTCTACGACACCGCCGACCAGGCGGTTAAACTCGTCGACACCACCCCCGACGCGAACGGGGAGGTAGGGATGTACGTCTGCGGCATCACGCCGTACGACTCCACCCACCTCGGCCACGCGGCAACCTACGTCACCTTCGATCTTGTCCACCGGCAGCTGCTCGCGGGCGGGCACAAGGTCCACTACGTGCAAAACGTCACTGACGTCGACGACCCGCTCTTCGAGCGCGCCGAGCGCGACGGGGTGGATTGGCGCGAGCTCGGGCAGGACCAAACGGACCTGTTTCGCTCGGATATGAACATCCTCGGCGTCATCCCGCCGCGCGACTACATCGGCGCAATGGAGGCGGTGGACGAGGTCGTCGAGATGGTGCAGGCGCTGCTCGATGCCGGGGCGGCCTACAGGCTCGACCACGGCGACATCTACGCCTCGATCGCCGCGACGGAGCAGTTCGGCTACGCCTCCAACTACACCCGCGAAGAGATGGAGACCTACTTCGCCGAGCGCGGCGGCGACCCGGAGCGTCAAGGCAAGCGGGACCCGCTCGACGCTCTCATCTGGCGGGGCCACCGCGAGGGCGAGCCGGCGTGGGAGTCCCCCTTCGGCCCGGGGCGGCCCGGCTGGCACATTGAGTGCTCCGCGATCGCGACCAACCGCCTCGGCCACACCTTCTCCATCCAGGGCGGCGGCTCCGACCTTGCGTTCCCGCACCACGAGTTCTCCGCCGCCCACGCCGAAGCGGCCTACGGGCAGCGGCGCATGGCGGGCCACTTCGTGCACGCCGGCATGATCGCCCTTGACGGGGTGAAGATGTCGAAGTCCCTGGGAAACCTCGTCTTCGTGCACAAGCTCACCGAGGCGGGCCACGAGGCCGCGGCGATCCGCCTCGCTCTCTACGCGGATCACTACCGCCTCGACAGGGACTTCTCCGACGACATTTTGGCCGCCGCAGAGGCGCGCCTTGCCCGGTGGCGAGACCGCCTCGCGCGCGAGGTGAGCCCGGAAGCGGCGCTTAGTGTCGTCGACAAGCTGCGCGCGGCGCTGGCGAGCGACCTCGATACCCCGGCCGCGCTCGCCGTGATCGACGAGGCCGAGGGCGATAGCGACGGCATCATCGCCACCGCGCTCGACGGGCTGCTTGGCGTGCGGGTCTAGCGTTTTTCGGCCACAATTGTGGGCATGACCATCCGCGAGCAGTTCCAAGACGACGTAGACGAGTTCATCTCCGACCTCACCACCTTTGCCACCGGCTCCTACCTGCGCGATGAGGACAAGGACTTGTGGGAGCAGCCCTTCGACCCAGCCGTGCTGCCCGACCTCAAACGCCAGATCGAGGGCTTCCTCGATGCCCTCGAGATGCTCGGCGATGACCCCGCAGGGGAGGACCTGGTGAAGGTCGTCTCCCCGTTCTACGCGGCGCTGGGGGAGTTCAATGCCGCCCACGCGGACGCCGTGCTGGAGCCGGAGGAGAAGGCGGACCTGGAGTCGCTGACCTTCCGCGCCTGCGCCGCCACCGGCGCTGACGACGAGGCGCTCGCCGAGCTTCCCGAGCTGGATTAGCGTGCTGCCGAAGGCAATTTTCTGGGACATGGACGGCACGCTCGTCGATTCCGAGCCGCTGTGGGGCATAGCCACCTACGAGCTCTCGGAGCGCCTCGGCCGCCGCCTCACCCCCGAGCTGCGGGAGATCACAGTCGGCGGCAGCTTCGCCCACACGCTCGACGTCGCCGCCGCTCACGCGGGTGTCGAGCTTCGCCCGGGCGACTACGAGCACCACAAGCAATGGATGTATGCGCGGATGGCGCAGCTGCTCGAAGGCTCGCTCGAGCCTAACCCGGGCATCCGCGGGTTGCTCGCCTCGCTCACAGCCGCGGGCGTGCCCATGATGGTGACCACGAACACCGAGCGCGTGCTTGCCGACGCCTGCATCGCCGCCGTCGGGGCCGACTTCTTCGTCGGCTCCATCGCCGGCGACGAGGTCGAGCGCGCAAAGCCTGATCCTGAGATGTACATGGAGGCGGCCCGGCGTGTCGGCTTCGGCCCGGCGCAGTGCCTCGTATTCGAGGATTCGTGGGCGGGGATGAGCGCTGCGAGCGCCGCCGGGTGCACCGTCCTCGGCCTCGCCGCGGAGGTGCCCGCCGGGGTGGTCCCGTTCGATCCGGGCCGGTTCGTCGGCGCGGGCGCCGCCGACGTCGAGCGGTGGTTCTCCGAGCTCGGCTCGTCGGTGCGCTAGAGTAGTACGCTGTGAAAAACTTCGACGATCTTTTTGCGGAACTTACCGCTAAGGCCGCCTCCCGGCCGGCCGATTCTTCGACGGTGAAGGCCCTCGACGCCGGCGAGCATTTCATTGGCAAGAAGATCATCGAGGAGGCCGGCGAGGTCTGGCTGGCCTCAGAGTACCAATCTGACGCCGAGCTGGCCGAGGAGATGAGCCAGCTCATCTATTGGACGCAGGTGATGATGGTCAAGCGCGGCCTGACCCCGGACGATATCTACAAGTACCTCTAAGGAAGAGCCACCATGATCAACCCCATGATCAAAGTCGCTGTGCCTAACAAGGGATCCCTCTCCGAGAAGGCCCTCGAGGTGCTTAAGGAGGCCGGTTATAAGGGCCGCGGCGTGAACAAGGCGCTCAACGTGGTCGACGAGCCCAACGGGGTAGAGTTCTACTTCCTGCGGCCGAAAGATATCGCCATCTACGTCGCCCAGGGCCACCTCGACCTCGGGATTACCGGCCGCGACCTTGCCGCAGACTCGCGGGCGGACGTGGAGGAGGTCATGCCGCTCGGTTTCGGTTCCTCGACGTTCCGCTTCGCCGCCCCGGCGGAACAATCCTGGACGGTTGAAGGCATCGAAGGCAAGCGGGTAGCCACCTCCTACCCCCACCTAGTGTCCGACTACCTCGCCCGCCACGGCGTCACCCCGAGCGAGGTCATCCGCCTCGACGGAGCGGTCGAGATCTCCATCAAGCTTGGCGTCGCGGACGTCATCGCCGATGTCGTGTCCACGGGCGCGACGCTGCGCCAGCAGGGGTTGGCGCCGTTCGGCGAGCCGATCGTCTCCAGCGAGGCGGTGGTGATCCGGCGCCGCGGCGCGGCCCCCACCGACGAGCAGGAGGTGCTGCTGGGGCGCATCCGCGGAATCCTCAACGCGCAGAACTTCCTCATGGTCGACTACAACGTCGCGCGCGAGAACCTCGAGCGCGCCTGCGCGCTCACCCCGGGTATTACGGGCCCCACCGTCTCCCCGCTCTCGCGGGAGGGATGGGTCGCCGTGCGGGCTATGGTGCCGAGGAAGAAGGTCAACCAGGCGATGGACCAGCTCGCCGCGGCCGGCGCAGAGGGGATTTTGGCCACCGAGCTACGCATCGCCCGCCTTTAAGCGCGCAGGTATGCTCGGGGGCATGGCAACGCGTATTGAAGAGGACCTGCTCGGGACGATGGAAGTGCCCGGCGATGTCTACTACGGCGTCCACACGATGAGGGCCGTGGATAATTTCCAGATCTCCGGGACGAAGATTAATGACCTGCCGGATTTCATCCGCGGCATGGTGCAGGTGAAGAAAGCCGCGGCGATGGCGAACCGCAGGCTGCACGTCTTGCCCAAGGTAAAGGCGGAGGCCATCATGTGGGCCTGCGATGAGGTCCTCCAGGGCGGGCGCTGCATGGATCAGTTCCCGATCGATGTCTACCAGGGCGGGGCGGGAACATCGGTCAACATGAACGTCAACGAGGTCATTGCCAACCTCGCCCTCGAGCACCTGGGCGAGCCCAAGGGCAGCTACGACCTCATCAACCCGAACGACGACGTCAACATGTCCCAATCCACCAACGACGCGTACCCAACCGGTTTCCGCCTCGGCGTCTACTACTCCGTACAGAACCTGCTGGTCGAGCTCGACGAGCTGCAGAAGGCGTTTCGGGCCAAGGGCGACGAGTTCAACGACATCATCAAGATGGGCCGCACGCAGCTCCAAGACGCTGTACCGATGACGCTTGGGCAGGAGTTCACCGCCTTCGGGTCCAACCTGGCTGAGGAACAGCGCACGATCTCGACCGCGGCGAACGCCCTGCTGGAGATCAACCTTGGGGCCACCGCGATCGGTACCGGGATCAACACTCCCAACGGCTACCGCGACCAGGTCGTCGCCGCGTTGCGGGAGGTCACGGGCCTTGACATCCAGGCTTCCCCGGACCTCATCGAGGCGACCTCCGATACGGGCGGCTACGTCATGATGCACTCGGCGATTAAACGCGCCGCGATGAAGCTCTCCAAGATTTGCAACGACCTGCGCCTGCTGTCGTCCGGGCCGCGCGCTGGGCTCAACGAGATCAACCTGCCCGAGCGGCAGGCCGGATCCTCGATCATGCCCGCCAAGGTCAATCCGGTCATCCCCGAGGTGGTCAACCAGGTCTGCTTCAAGGTCTTTGGCAACGACGTCACGGTCTCGATGGCGGCTGAAGCCGGTCAGCTCCAGCTCAACGTGATGGAGCCGGTCATCGGCCAGGCGCTTTTCGGCTCGGTCAAGCTCCTCGGCAACGCCGCGCGCACCCTGCGGGAGAAGTGCGTGACCGGGATCACGGCCAATCGCGAGGTGTGCGAGGCATACGTGAACAACTCCATCGGCATCATCACCTACCTCAACCCGGTGATCGGGCACCACAACGGCGACATCATCGGCAAGGAGGCCGCCCGCACCGGACGCGGGGTCCGCGAGCTGGTGGTGGAGAAGGGGCTTTTGACCGAAGAGGAACTCGACCGCATCTTGTGCAAGGAAAACCTCATGCACCCAGAATTCAAGGGCCGCCTCTACCTCGACGAGAGCGGCGCCTAGAGGATTGTCTTGCTCGTTGCTGTTCACCTCCTCATCCTCTTCGGCGCGATCGTCCTCGGCGCGCGGATGGGATCAATCGCGATTGGTTTCGCCGGGGGCCTCGGCGTCATCCTGCTGGGGCTGACCGGGGTCAGCGTCACCGCCGAAGACATTCCTTTCGACGTCATCGGCATCATCATGTGCGTGATTGCCGCGATTTCGGCAATGCAGCTCGCCGGCGGGATGGACTTCCTGGTGGATGTCGCCGGACGCGCGCTGCGCCGCAATCCGCGGCGAGTCACTTTTCTCGCGCCTGTGGTGACGTGGTCGATGACGGTGTTTGCGGGCACAGGTCACACGGCCTTCTCCACCCTCCCGGTGATCGTTGAAGTGGCCAAAGAAGGCCGCGTTCGCCCCTCTCGCCCCCTCTCCGCCGCGGTCATCGCCTCTCAGATGGGCATCGTCGCCTCGCCGATTTCGGCCGCGGTGGTGTTTATGGCCTCCATTCTCGAACCTCTTGGAGTCGGCTACCTCCAGGTGCTCGCCGTGAGCATCCCGGCGACGTTTCTCGCGCTGCTACCAACCGCGTGGGTCGCCAACCGCTTAGGCGCAGAGCTCGAAGACGACCCTGTCTACCTCGGGAGGCTCAACGCTGGGCTCGTTACTCCTCCGGTGCCCGCCGCGAAACGATCCGCGACGCGTAGCGCGAAGGCGTCGGTGGGGATTTTCTTCGCCGCCATCGTCGCGGTGATGTGCTACGCCACGGCAATTTCTGAGCAGGTTGGCCTCATCACCGAGCCGAACGTTCCGCGCAACGAAGCCATCATGGCAATCATGCTCGCCTCCGCCGCGGCCATTGTCCTCGTTTCGCGCCGTAGCGCCGGTGAGGTGCTCAACACCCAGGTCTTCCGCTCCGGCATGTCGGCCTCGGTCTGCGTGCTCGGGGTCGCATGGCTAGGCACGACGTTTATCAACCACTATTTAGAGAGTATTCAAAGCATCGCCGGTGGCGTGCTCACAACGCAGCCTTGGCTGCTCGCCATTGTCCTGTTCTTCGCTGCGTGCCTGTTGTATTCGCAGGCGGCGACGGCAAAGGCTCTCATCCCGGCCGCACTTGCCATGGGCGTAAGCCCGCTGACGGCCGTCGCCGCTTTTCCCGCCGTTTCCGCGCTTTTCGTTCTGCCGACCTACCCGACGCTGCTTGCCGCGGTTGAGATGGACGATACTGGGTCGACCCGCATCGGCAAGTTCGTCTTTAACCACCCGTTCCTCATTCCGGGTGTCGTGTGCATCACGGTATCCGTGATCCTCGGGTACGGCATCGGAACGCTTGTACTCTAGGGTGTATGGCTACCAAAAACACCGACGTGAAAACCGACGTCGACATTGCCCAAGCCCACACGCTCGCTCCCATCACCGATATCGCGGCCAAGGCCGGGATCACCGAAGACGCGTTGATCCCGTACGGCAAGTACATGGCCAAGGTCGACACCGGTTCGCTCGCACACGAACCCACCGGATCGGTCGTGCTCGTCACCGGCGTCTCGCCCACCCCGGCAGGGGAGGGCAAGTCCACCGTCCTCATTGGGCTTGCGGATGCCCTGGCGAAGATCGGCAAGCGCTCCGCCGTGGCGCTGCGCGAGCCCTCCCTGGGCCCGGTGATGGGCATCAAGGGCGGGGCAGCCGGCGGCGGATACGCCCAGGTCGTCCCGATGGAGAACATCAACCTCCATTTCACGGGTGATTTCCATGCGATCACCGCGGCAAACAACACGCTCGCCGCCCTCATCGACAACCACATCCACCAGGGCAACGCGCTCGGCATCGACCCGCGGCGGGTGACGTGGGCGCGATGCCTCGACGTCAACGACCGCTCCCTGCGCAGCGTCGTCACCGGCCTCGGCGCTCCCGCCGATGGCACCCCGATGCAGGCCGGGTTCTCCATCACCGCCGCATCTGAGGTCATGGCAATCGTCTGCCTGGCCACGGACCTCGCAGACTTGAAGGAGCGCCTCGCGCGCATCACCATCGGCCTTAACTACGACAAGGTCCCCGTAACCGCCGGAGACCTCGGCGCGCAGGGCGCGATGGCCGCGCTGCTTGTCGACGCCATCAAGCCGAACCTGGTGCAAACGCTCGGCGGGACCCCCGCGCTGGTGCACGGCGGCCCGTTTGCCAACATCGCGCACGGCTGCAACACGATCACCGCCACCCGCACGGCCCAGCGCATCGCCGACATCGTCGTCACCGAGGCGGGCTTCGGCTCGGACCTCGGGGCGGAGAAGTTCTTCGACATCAAGGCCCGATACGCTGGCCTCGATGTCGCCGGCGCGGTCATCGTGGCCACCATCCGCTCCTTGAAGTACAACGGCGGCGTGGCCAAGGACAAGCTCACGGAGGAAAACGTCGAGGCGCTTCGCCGGGGTGTGGCTAACCTCGAGCGCCACGTGGACAACGTCTCTAAGTTTGGGGTGAGCCCGGTCGTCGCCCTCAACCTGTTTACCAGCGATACGGACGCCGAGCGAGAGTTCATGCGCGACTGGGCGGAGGAGCACGGGGTTGCCCTGGCGGAGGTTGAGGCCTGGGCCAAGGGTGGCGATGGCGCGATCGATTTGGCGAACCTGGTCGTCGATAAGCTTGCCCAAGGTTCCTCCCACCCGCTCTATGACCCGGCAAAGGGCGTCGAGCGCTCCATCGAGACCATCGCCACCGAGATCTACCGCGCCGCGGATGTGCAGTACTCGAACGCGGCGCTCAAAGACCTGCAGATGCTCAAAGACAACGGCCTGGACACGCTGCCGGTGTGCATCTCGAAGACGCAGTATTCGTTCAGCGACGACCCCACCGCGCTCGGTGCCCCGGAGGGCCACACCCTGCACGTGCGCAGCCTCATCCCGCGCACCGGCGCCGGCTTCGTGCTCGCGCTGACCGGCGATGTCATGACCATGCCCGGCCTGCCGAAGAAGCCCGCGGCGGAAAACATCGACGTTGACGCGAACGGCGTGATCTCCGGGCTGTTTTAGTCTTCGCTGGGTTCCGCCGCGCTGCCCGGCCAGCCCGGGTAGTCCGGTGGGGTTCCGCCGAAGGCGGGGCAGATGGATTGGAAGTGGCACCAGCCGCACAGCTTCGAGGTTTTCGGCCGGAACGTGCCCGCGCGCCCGTCCGACTCGATCTTGGCCCACAACTCGCCCAAGTCGCGCTCGAAGTACTCGAGTTCTTCGCGCGAGGGGCTCAGGAACATCGAATCGGCGACCTTGAGGTACATCAGCCGCAGCTGGTCCGGGATGGTGCCGAAGAGGCGCCAGTAGACGAGCGCGTAGAACCGCATTTGGAACTGCGCGTCACCCGAATAGCGCGGCTGCGGCTTTTTGCCCGTCTTGTAATCGACGACGCGGACCTCGCCGGTCGGGGCGACATCGATCCGGTCGATGAATCCCCGCACGGGCACGCCGTTCGGCAGCACCGCCTCGACGTATTTTTCCTGCGCGGCCGAGTCGAAGCCGAGGGGGTTTTCCATCTGGAAGTAGCCCCTGATGAGCGCTCTGGCGTCGATAAGAAACTGCTCGAGGTCGGCGACGGGTTCGGCAACGCTGGCGTCCGCCTCGACGAGTCGCTCCCACACGGGCTTGAGGCGCTTGACGGCCGCCGGGTAGGTGCGCTCCTCGCGCGGCCAGGCATGCATCTCTTCCAGCACCGCGTGCACAAGCGTGCCCTTGACCTGGGCCTCGGTCGACGGTTCCGGAAGACGGTCGACGGCCCGAAACCGGTAGAGCAGGGGGCACTGCGTGTAGTCGGAGGCGCGGGAAGGGGAGAGGGCAAGCGGTTTCATCGGCATAACCACAACCATCTTAGAGTGGAGGCATGATTCGCGACTTTCTCAGGTTCCTCGACGCGAGCCCGTCCGCTTTCCACGCCGCCAGTGGCATCGCGCGCATGCTTGCCGACGCCGGGTTCGCCCCCGATCACGGCACCGCCCCCGGCGGGCACGTCGTAGTCGACGGCGGGGCGGTCATCGCCTGGTGGGTCCCCGACAACCCTCGCCCGCGGGTGCGGCTCGTCGGCGCTCACACGGATTCCCCGGGGCTAATGGTCAAGCCGCACCCAGATGTTGAGCGTGAAGGTTTCCAGCAGGTCGCCGTCGAGGTCTACGGCGGCCCGATCCTCGCGAGCTGGTTCGACCGCGACCTCCGCTTCGCCGGACGCGTTGTGCTTGCCGACGGCACCGAGAGGCTCGTCGACACCGGCGCGATCGCCCGCGTGCCTAACCTCGCCATCCACCTCTACCGCGGGGATACCCCGGAGATTGACCGGCAGGCCCACACCCAGCCGGTGCTCTTCGATAACCGACCGTTTTCCCAGGTACTTGGTGAGGCAGCTGGGGTGGCCCCCGAGCGCATCGACGCCCACGAGCTGATCTGCGCCGACACCCAACCCGCCACGATCGTGGGGAATGCGATCGTGGCGGGCCGGCTCGACAACCTCACCAGCGTGTGGGCCGGTGTGCAGGCGCTTATCGCCGCGCGGGAAGGCGCCCGGGACATCCTGGTGTTCGCCGCTTTCAACCACGAGGAGGTCGGCTCGGCCTCCGTCACGGGCGCGGGCGGACCGCTGCTCGAGCGCGTGTTGGCACGGTTGGCTGAAAGCGTGGGCGACCCCATCGACTTCTACTCGGCCTCCCGTGCGGTCTCCGCCGACGCCGCGCATTCGGTCCACCCGAACTACCCGCACAAGCACGATCCCACCCACCGGCCGCTGCTGGGCCGCGGCCCGGTGCTCAAGGTCAACGCTAACCAGCGCTACGCCTCCGATGCCGTGACGCAGGGGGAGTGGCTCCGCGCCTGCCGGGCGGCGGGCGTGCCGGTGCAGACGTTCGTCGGCCACAACGATGTGCCCTGTGGATCGACCATCGGGCCGATCTCCTCGACTAGGCTCGGGATCCCCACCGTCGACGTGGGCGTGCCGCTGCTGTCGATGCACTCGGCGCGCGAGCAGGCGGACAGACGCGACATGGAATGGTTTGTCGCCGCGCTCACATCATTCCTCGCGGGGGAGTAGTCCCTCGGAAACCGCCCGCCGACACCCCCATGTCGACGGGCGGTCCCGACCCCCCGATTTCCGGATCACCCCTGGATCCGCACTCAGATTTTATGTTTCGCTGAGGATACTACCACGCGGCGTTTACCACGCAACCGCAGCGCTTGATACCTCCGTGCCAGGGGCGATGCGTTAGTCTTAAGCGTCCACAGCCAGCAAAGGAGTCCCATGTATTCCGGCCCATTCCAACCCGGCGACAAGGTGCAGCTCACCGACGCCAAACGCCGCCACTTCACCATAGAGCTCGTCGCCGGCGGGCAGTTCCACACGCACAAGGGCATCGTCTCCCACGACGACATCATCGGGGCGGACGAGGGGAGCGTCGTCAAGAGCTCGCTCGGCTCTGACTACCTGTGCTTTAGGCACCTGCTGGTGGACCACGTGCTGTCCATGCCGCGCGGGGCGGCGGTGATCTACCCCAAAGACGCGGCCCAGATCCTCGTCGAGGGCGACATCTTTATGGGCGCCCGCGTGCTTGAGGCCGGAGCTGGCTCGGGCGCGCTGACAATGTCGCTGCTTCGCGCCGTGGGCCAGGAGGGCAAGGTGTTTTCCTACGAGATCCGCGAGGACCACTTCGCCTACGCCCGCGACAACGTGCGCGAGTACTTCGGTAAGGAGCCGCAGTGGTGGGAGCCGCGCCTCGGGGATTTCGGCGCGGTCACCCGCGAGGACCTCGGCGGGCCCGTGGACAGGCTCATCCTCGACATGGTCGAGCCGTGGTTGTTTATCGACACCGTGAAAGACCTGCTCATCCCCGGCGGGGTGTTCATGACCTACGTGGCCACGGTGCCGCAGCTGATGAACATCATGGAGGCGATCCGCGGGGCGCAGTGCTTCACGGAGCCGCGCGCGTGGGAGACCCTCCTGCGCGAGTGGAAGGTCGAGGGCCTGGCCACCCGGCCCGAGCACCGCATGAACGCGCACACGGCGTTTCTTGTCTGGACGCGCAGGCTTGCCGACGGCACTACACCGCCGCGTCCCCAGCGCAAGGCGCGCCGATAGCCCCGCGCTAGGCTGGCCTTATGGACAACGAGATGCGCGAACTCCAGCGGGAGATCCAGGCGATGGGGGCGCGCAACAAGCGCCTCGCCGAGCTGCTGAAAGCCTCCCGGGACAAACTGGCGGACCTGCACGCGCAGCTCGAGTCCCTGGAGGAGCCCGCCAACCCCTACGGGATCTACCTCTCGGGCTCGCGCACGAAGCTCGAGGCGGACGTGTTCACCTCGGGCCGGCGAATGAGAGTGAAGGTCTCACCCAACGTCGAGCCCGGCACCCTCGTTCCCGGCGCCCTCGTCAGGCTGGGCGAGGGAACCATCGTGGTGGAGGCCTGCGGCTTCGACGATTCCGGGCAGCTCGGCACGATGGTCGAGCGCATCGGGCGCGACCGCGCAGTCGTGGCGGACCAGCAGGGCGCGGAGTCGTTGATCCACCTCGCGCAGCCGCTAATCGATACCGCGCGCTCCGGCGACACGCTGCTGTTCGACCCCCGTGTCGGCTTCGCCTTTGAGCGGGTGCCGAAGACCGAGGTCAACCAGCTCTCTCTCGAGGAGGTCCCAGACGTGACCTACGACGACATCGGCGGTCTCGCATCGCAGATCGAGACGATCAAGGACTCCGTCGAGCTGCCGTTTTCCCACCCGGAGCTCTACCGCGACTACGACCTCGCGCCACCGAAGGGCCTTTTGCTCTACGGTCCACCCGGTTGCGGCAAAACGCTCATCGCCAAGGCCGTGGCAAACTCCCTGTCTCACCGGATCGGCGACGGCGGCTCCGCCCACTTCATCAACGTGAAGGGCCCGGAGCTGCTCAACAAGTTCGTCGGCGAGACCGAGCGGCGCATCCGCCTCATCTTCGAGCGCGCCCGCGAGCTGGCCTCGGATGGTCGCCCGGTCATCGTGTTTTTCGACGAGATGGAGTCCATCTTCCGCACCCGCGGCTCAGGGGTGTCCTCGGACATGGAGACGACGGTGGTGCCGCAGCTGCTCACGGAGATCGACGGCGTGGAGGGCATCGCCAACGTCATCGTCATCGGCGCGACGAACCGCGAGGAGCTCATCGACCCGGCGATCCTCCGCCCGGGCCGCCTCGACATCAAGATCCGCGTCTCGCGGCCCACTCGCGAGGAGGCCCGCGACATCTTCTCCCGCTACCTCACCGATTCCGTCCCGCACGCGGAGCCCATCCCGGCGCTTATCGACGCCGCCGTCGACGCCCTTTTCGCACCTCGCCCCTTCGTCCGCCTCGAGCTTGTCGACGGTACCGCCGAGGTGCTCCACTACCGCGATTTCGTCTCCGGCGCGATGATCGCCAACATCGTCGATCGCGCCAAGAAGCTCGCTATCAAGGAGCACATCGCGGGGGCGTCGACAAGCGGGGTGACTGTCGAGCACATGCGCGCCGCGGTGCGTGCGGAGCAGGACGAGAGCGAGGACCTGCCCAACACCGCGAACCCCGACGAGTGGGCGCGGATCACTGGTCGGCAGGGGCGGCGCGTCGTCGCGGCGGAGGTTCTGGGGTAACGAATCAGATCGTGTAACGGTGTGCCGTCTACGAAAATCGTTTTCAACTATCCCTTGACATGCCCCCCCAGAGAGTTAGCGTGAGGACATGAGGAAATTCACACCGCTTTTTATTGCCACCTGCCTGTTGTTTACACAGGCATCCGAAGCTGCAGCAGACGAAATCCCTGAATCGGTAACCGTCATTGATCCACAATCGGGCACTCTGGAAGTCACAGGGCAAGCAAACCGGGACTCCGCTGAACAAGCAACTGACCCATATAAGATAGACTCGTGGACCGACGGAGCACGATTCTCTCAAAAGATTCGGATCGATGGACCGAACTCACCCTCAGAGTACCTCTTCATGTTTGACCATCCTTCAGGCATCAACTTGGTCCAAAACAGCGACGGGTCGGTCACTCTCTAAAGCGAGGCTGGCGAAGTCCTGGGGTCCATTTCCGCACCATGGGCGGTTGACGCTTCCGGCAAAAATGTTCCCACTAAATACGAAATAGTTGATGGGGGAATAGTCCAATCCATTGCGCTTTCGGACGAGATATCCTATCCTGTAGTTGCTGATCCAGAAGGTGTGTGGGGCTGGAGCAAATGTGTCGCTTCCGTGACGGCCATCATTGCTGCCCCCGTAGGAGCCGCAGTAAAACTGGCAAAGTTCGTGAAAACCATCGGCAATGTCAAGGAGGCGATGCAGCTGCTAACTGGCGCAACAACTAACGCGGAGCGCCTGCAAGCGGGGCTTGACGCAGCCGGCGCTACTGCATCCGAATTGCTGGGGATTACTGCAGTTAGAGAAAACTGTGCTTAACGTGCGCTGAGGAGGATTAATGCGTAATAAGCTTCTAAAATCGTTTGTCGTTGTTCTTATAGTGGGAAGCCTTTGCATAGCACTTTCCGACGGCCCGAGTAGTGCACTTGCGATCATCGGGTTTATCAGCATCGGCTTTTCGCTCGCATTGCTTGTTTTCGGTCTATCATGGCGGTCAGGCGGAAGCGCAGCAAATGTCGTACTGCCAGAAGAGGAACAACTCATCCTCAAACGAGTTAAAGCGGAAGAGGGGCCAACTGCAGCCATTAGGGCTCTCCGAGAAAGCCGACCAGGAGTCAGCATAGTGCAGGCCCGCACTTTGATTGACACCTTGCATTAATTTGTATTGTTTGCGGCAAAATGGTGCATAATTGATTACGTCGTTCAGTGATTCATAAACACGGCGCTCGATTATTGATAACTAGACTTCAAGTAGTTTTCTGCGAGCGCCAGTCCGCTTTGTTAATTCATTGCCGTTCGCATGCCTCCTACGCAATGGATAGAGAGCTATCCCTCGCCTGATATCTTCCTTATCGCGCCCACCGCGGCGTCGAAGTCCCGCTGGCTCAGGTGCCCGAAGCTGATCAAGATCCCCTCCGGTGACCCGGCGTCGACGTGGCCGCATTCGACCCCTCCTGCAGTGAGCCGGTTTTTGAACTGTTCCTGCGCTGCGCCGTCGCCGAACCGAACGAGTAGGTCGACGCCGAGGACCTCCTCTCGCTCGATTTCGGTGGCCCCATTCCTGCGCAACGCGGGCACAACCTGCGCGCTGACGATGTCTTTTCGCTCTGCAAGCCGCTTGTGCACCGCCCTCGTGGTGCGCCGCACGTGCCCGCCTTCGAGGAGGTTAGCGATGGCGTGTTGGGTGACGGGGGAGACCGGCATGCCGAGCATCTCTCGCGTCCGGCGCAGCGCCCCTACCGCCGCAGCGCCGGCAACGACGTAGCCCGCGCTGAACTGCTTGCTCAACAGCGTCGTGAACGTGCCCAGCGTGATCACGGTGGCGTCGGTGGAAAGCGTGGCCAAGGGCGGCTGCGGGGAGATGCGGTAGCGCAGCTCGCTGTTGAAATCATCCTCGATGACAACCACCCCGCGGCTAGCCGCCCATTCGAGCAGTTCAGCGCGCCGCGGCGCCGGCATCGCCCCGCCGAGCGGGTAGAGGTGCGAGGGCGTTACCAACAGGGCGTCGAGGTCGTCCGGAAGCGCCTCGACCACAACCCCACGCGCGTCGTTGCGGCACGTCACGGGCGTGTGTCCCGCGAGGGGGATGATCGTGTGCAGCCCGGGGTGGCCTGGGTCCTCCACGCCCACGCGCAGACTGCGGCCCAATGACATGAGGATGAGCAGTAGTCCGTCGCGTGAACCGCCGGTCACGAGCACGGTGCCCGGGTCGACGGTGAGGCCGCGGGCGAGCCGGAGGTGCTCCGCGATGGCGCCGCGCAGCCTCGGCTCTCCCGACTTGTCGAGGTCCCGAGCTGGGGCATCCGCGGCCTCCCGCCAGGCACGGCGCCACGCGGCGGTGCCGATCGTTCCGGCATGTCCGGAGGAAGGGCGCAAGGAGATTGTCCTTTGCTGCGAGGGGCGCGTGGGTGCGGGGGAGTGGGGCGCCACAGCTGCGCGGCGGGGCAGGCAGGGGTGCACGACGGTCGGCGCGCCCTGCGCCGTAAGGAGGAAGCCCTCGGCGACGAGCTGGTCGTAGGCGGCCACGACGCTGCCGCGCGAGACCCCGAGCTGGCGGGCGAGCTCGCGGGTGGAGGGCACCTTGTCGCCAGCGGCGAGCTTCCCGGAGCCAAACAGCGTGCGCATGCCGGTCGCGATCTGGTTCGGCAAGGAGGTTGGAAGGGAGCGATCGACGGTAAACATAAACTGGTCCAAAATAATCGCGGGTTACTGGCCCTTGCAATCTACCAGTTGCGAGCGCACCCTGGAACGCATGACCGATACCACTGTGAAATCTGGACTGGCCCAAATGCTCAAGGGCGGGGTGATCATGGACGTCGTCACGCCCGAGCAGGCTCGCATCGCCGAAGATGCCGGCGCCGTGGCCGTCATGGCGCTCGAGCGCGTGCCCGCCGACATCCGCGCCCAGGGCGGGGTGGCCCGCATGTCGGACCCCGACCTCATCGAAGCGATCACCTCCGCCGTGGATATTCCCGTCATGGCCAAGGCCCGCATCGGCCACACGGTCGAGGCCCGCATCCTCGAGCACCTCGGCGTCGACTACATCGACGAGTCCGAGGTGTTAAGCCCCGCCGACTACGTCAACCACATTGACAAGCGCCCGTTTACCGTGCCTTTCGTCTGCGGCGCGACCAACTTGGGCGAAGCTTTGCGACGCATCAACGAGGGCGCCGCCATGATCCGCTCCAAGGGAGAGGCAGGCACCGGGGATGTCTCCGAGGCCACCAAGCACATCCGCACCATCAAGGCGGAGATCGCCCGGCTGCAGTCCCTGTGGAACTCCAGCCGCGACGAGCTCTACGTCGCCGCCAAGGAGCTGCAGGCGCCCTACGACCTCGTCGCATACGTCGCCGAGCACGGGGAGCTTCCCGTAGTTCTCTTTACCGCCGGCGGCGTGGCGACGCCTGCCGACGCCGCTTTGATGATGCAGCTCGGCGCCGACGGCGTCTTCGTCGGCTCCGGCATCTTCAAGTCCGGCAACCCGGCCGCCCGCGCGGCGGCCATCGTAAAGGCCACCGCCGCCTGGGACGACATCGCGGCCGTCACGGAGGCCTCCCGCGGCCTCGGCGAGGCCATGGTGGGCATCAACGTCGCCGACGTGCCCGCACCGCACCGCCTGGCGGAGCGCGGATGGTAAGGATCGGCGTCCTGGCGCTGCAGGGCGGCGTGCGCGAGCACGCAGAGATGCTTAAATCCCTCGGCGCTGAGGTCGCGCTGCTGCGCCGCTTCGACGACGTCGACGGACTGGTCATCCCGGGAGGCGAGTCCTCGACAATCGACCGGCTGCTGCGCATCTTCGGCCAGCGCGAAGCCTTCGCCGCCGCGCTGCGCGACGGGCTTCCGGTGCTCGGCACCTGCGCGGGGCTCATCACGCTGGCCACCGAGATCGAGGACCCGGCGCCGGGGCAGGAGGGCCTGGGCGTGATCCCGATGCGAGTGCGCCGCAACGCGTTCGGGCGTCAGGTCAATAGCGCCGTCGAGCGCATCGACACCGCTTACGGGACGGTCGAGGCCGCCTACATCCGCGCGCCGGAGGTCTTAAGCGTCGGCGACGGGGTCGAGGTCATCGCCACCAAAGGCGGGCGCATCGTGGGCGTCGAGACGCGCAGCGCTCTGGCGGTGAGCTTTCACCCGGAGCTGACGGGGGATACGACGATCCACGCGAGGTTTGTGGAAAAGGTGCGCGTCCGTAATTGATCGCTACTTGTCTTCGCGCGCTGCCACGGCACTTGCCCCGGCGGTCCGAAATTCGACGAGGAATGCGGCGAGGAAGACCACAGCGGTCGTCCCGATGTGCGGCCACGACACCCAGGGACCTTCCTCTTCCAGGATGTCGAAGGGCCATGGGCTCAAGTCGTAGGTAAACAGTAGAGGCGAGTTAGCAAGCATCCACAACACAATCGAGGCAATCACCCCGCGCAGCTTGCCCAGGAGGGTGATAGCGATACCTGCGATAGCGAGAAGTAGCAGGCTATTGTTCACTATCAGTTCCGACTCTGGTCCTCCGCCCTCGCTCGATAAGAGAACTCTCGTAAATGATTGCATTTCCAAGAAATACGCAACCTTCACCTGATATGCAGCGAAGCTCGCAACCCCTGCAACAAGAAGCGCCGCAGTCGCATAACGCCCCACCGCCAGCCATTGCGCCCGAATTCTTCGCAGATCCACATCCGGCATGCGGGGTGCGGCAAGCGCGACAGCGCATACCGCATAGAGCAGCGGGACGATTTCGCTTGCGGTAATAACGTACGGGTCGATGGACGATGGGCCGACGTGAAACGTGATGTCCCTCAAAAATCGAACCATGATCGCGCACACACCGGCGAGAGCGATTAGCACGGTCCAGGGGGTAGATAAGAAAACGCTCCGGTGCGGCATCGATTCTCCTTAACTGCTCGGTGAGCGGGTGCACTAGGCAGCACCGAGACCTCAAAACATCTCGTACGTGCCTCGACACGAGGTAATTGCGTCCCAGTTGTCTAAAATGAGCCGATCCGCGACGTCTATGGGAAGCTGGGACAGCTCATCTGCTGGGCCTGTTAACGCTTCTCCGGAGTCGCTAAAAGCCTTATAGAAGGCACCGTTTTCAGCGACCACCTTGGAATACGCGCCGGTGGTGTTGAGGATGTACACACCCACCCTGTCGATGACGAAGGCCCCCTCTGACGTAGGATCAGTACAGTTTTCGATGCCGAGACCGCTGAGCACGTACTGGCCGACGTCTATACGCCGCTGATCTCCCCGGATCTGGAAGTGATCGTAGTCGCTTTGAGTCATGATGCGGAACGAATCTGTGGCTGCGAGAGACTTCTCTGCGGGAATGTAGGCTTCCACGGCTGACACGTCGTCGACCGCGCGTCTCAGGCCAGGCGCGTCGGCGGCGTTCACGCAGACTTCGGTTCCCCGTGCCGTGAATTCGCACACATCATTGTCGACGATGTCGACAGATCCCGCAAGGAGTTGCCCGGCTGCGGCAACACCGACGATGCCCGTAAAAGCCGCGGCGCTCGCGGCCATGGCCATCCTCGACGCCTCCACGACAAAGCTCACAAGTGCCAGGCTCAGGCAGGCGACGAGCAGACAGACCAGAGCAGACGCACTAGCGTTTCTCGGCTCGATGAGATCGATTGGTCTAATACCAGCACCTAGGTTGATGGGAGCGGCAGCCCACGCCCACGAGGAATTGGCCGCGAGCGCGACCAGGAAGTATGTCAAGAGCAGCGCGACAACAGCCGAGATAACCGGATGGAATGACCTGAGCAAGATGCCGAGCAGCGCTGCCAGCGATGCAATCGTGACCAAAAAGGAGATACACGCGAGAAAGCCAAGACCAAATCCACCTATCGAGGCGTGGCCCTGGCCTATGCCCACAATGACTGTCGGGAGAAATCCAAGGCCTATACCAAGCGCAATGATGACAGCGGGAACTACTATGAGCTGGAGAATCTGTCGGTGGATGGGATGTTTTCCCAGGACAGACGCAGAGTTAATCCCCGGGGCAGTGAGCGCAGCTACGTTAAAAGCCGACACCACGGCGAGGGCAAACGCGAGGAAACACGTTGCCTCGCGAAGCTGCAACGCGACGTCAGGCCAGCGGAGATAGTCAAATCCAAGTTCCTTGGTGGCGAACCACAATGACGTCGCGACGCTGGACACCACGAGAACGATTCCGAGCAAGAGCATGGCGGGGGAGCCCAGCTTCCTCACGATCATGATGCGCTGCCTTTGTCGGCGGAGGTGTTTGCCACGTGCGTGAGAGCGAGTTCAAGGTCGTCGTGAGTCAAATCCGCGTCTTGCGACTGCATCGCTGCTTCGACAAGTTCATTCCAGGATCCCTCGTAGGCCGCACGACCTGCGTTCATGGCAATCACGCGCTGGGCCAGCGTGGCCACATCATCCGCAAGGTGAGTGGAAAAGACAACGGTTGCCGTGCTCGCTACCTGGTTGAGGATCTTCCGTACCTCGATCCGCGCCTGCGGGTCCAGCCCCGCGGTGGGCTCATCTAAGAACAGGATCTCCGGCTCATGCATCAGCGCTGCCGCAATTCCTATCCGCCGATTCTGCCCGCCCGAGAGAGAACCAATCCGAGCATTGACGGCATCGGGCAAATCAACGAGTTCGAGCACTTCGGGTATCCGCGTGAGATAGCGCTTGCGGTCAAGCCCCGCAACCCAGCCAGCATATGCCAGGACGTCCTTGCAGGACATCGTTGAGACGAAACGGACATCCTGTGGAACATACCCAATGCGCAGCCGGTACAGGGCCCGCGCCTTGCCCTCAATGACGTTTCCATTCAGGCGGAAGCTTCCTCGACTCGCCGACTCAATCGTGCAGAGGATGCGCATCAGCGTCGACTTTCCGCTGCCGTTCGAGCCGATCAGGGCCGTAACGCCGGCAGGGAACCTCACCGATACATCCTTCAGCGCCTCAATGGTCCGGCCGCGGGTCCGGTAGACCTTGGACAGAGTGTGTGTCTCGATCAGCACAGACGTTGCTCCATTCTTGGCGACCTGGCGAGTGCATTAGTAGCACACTGTGGAGTTGTCTCCTCTCAGCTGTAACCCGGTACTACTCACAACCTTTCCGTAGTAGGCCCCGCGCCCTTGACAAGCTCCGAAGGCACGGACAATCTGATTTCCTGAACCAGTCACCTTCCCGAGAAGTGGATCAGGGCGAAGGCTGAGGTCTTTCCGCAATTCGACGTTAAACGACGCGTAGTTAGTGCAGTTTTCGCGCCCACCTTGAATGCCAAGCCAGTTCGATGAGGTGTCCCATCCGATATCCCAGACTACGAGACGACACGTTCCTGCTCCACCGGTTGCTTGAAGTGCGAAAGGCGTGATGAGCGGAGAATCCGCTGCATCGGGCGAAGTTAATGCTGGAGCGTCCTTATCAGAAACCGACGCAGACGGTTCAAGGGACCATGAGTTAGGGAGGGCGGAGGTAGCGAAGCCTCCCGCGGCGTGCGCAGCCGGGGCGCCGAGCGCTCCGAGTACAAAAGATAGTGCTAAGGCTATTACAGAATGCCTCTTAGACATGACTTTCCTTTCGAGGGTGGGTATGGAGAGGACTGCCGTCTTCGCCTTTAGAGCTTTCCGATTGTGACAGCGATTTTCACCATAACACATACAGGTGTTGCGGAACCACGATTGGTCGACCGCCGAGTGTGGTATAGCTCACATACCCTTTGCCTTAGGGCAGGCCCCAGATACCGGCAACCCGCCGTGTTACGAAGCGTCTACACTTAATGCCTAACAATCCGACCCCCACCTTGGCAGAACGGATGGCTGAACATACAAACCGCTACATGGGCACTGAAACCGAGTACGGCATCACCTGCCCGGACGGCCCGAGCCTGAGCCCGATTATCACCTCGACCCACGCCGTCGTGGCCTACGCCGCGATGCGGACCACGGCGCGCTCCCGCTGGGATTACGAGGCCGAGCACCCCTTGAAAGACGCCCGCGGGTTCGACCTCAAGCGCTACCACACGGTTCCCGTCGTCGACGCCAATGCGATGGGGGTGGCCAACGTGGTCACGGCCAACGGTGCGCGCTTCTATGTAGACCACGCCCACCCGGAATACTCCTCGCCGGAGGTCTCCAACGCGTGGGACGCGATGATCTATGACGCCGCAGGCGATATCGTCTTAAACGACGCTGCCGCCATCATCACAGACTTGCACAATCAGCAGGTGAGCGTGCTCAAGGACAAGGCGCCGTGCCCGCCGCTGAAGTTCTACAAAAACAACGTCGACGGCAAGGGCGCCTCCTACGGCAGCCACGAGAACTACCAATACTCCCGGCACACCGACTTTGGCCGCCTCGCCCAAGCGCTCATCCCGTTCTTTGTCACCCGCCAGGTCTTAATCGGCGCCGGGCGCGTCGGCATCGGACAGGAAAGCGAGCGCGAAGGCTTTCAGATCTCCCAGCGCGCCGACTACGTCGAGCAGCAAATCAGCCTGGAGACGACGCTGAACCGCGGCATCATCAACACCCGCGACGAACCGCACGCCGACGAAACGCGCTTCCGCCGGCTCCACGTCATCGTCGGCGACGCGAATATGAGCCAGTACTCCACCTTCTTGAAGCTCGGCATGACCAAGCTCGTGCTCGACGCCATCGAGGCCGGCGTCGACTTTAGCGATCTGGCGCTGAAAGACCCAGTCGCCGAGATCAGGGCGGTCTCGCACGACCCCACCTGCCGCCACGAGCTTGTGCTTGACGACGCCCGCCGCATGAGCGCCATCGACATCCTGCGCGTCTACCGCTCGAGGGTGGTGCCGGGGGGAGGCGTCGACAAGCGAGTGCTCGAGCTGTGGGGCGAACTTCTCGACGACCTCGAGCGCGATCCGCTATCGACAGCCGACCGTCTCGACTGGACCGCGAAGTACGCGCTCGTGCTGGGGTACCTGCGCCGCGGCGTGGACATCGCAGACCCAAAGCTCAAGGCGCTTGACCTGCAGTACGCCGACATCGACCCTGCGTCATCGCTGCATCACGCGCTGGTTTGCACGGGCCGAATGAAGACGCTGGCCAGCCCCGACGCAATTGCCCGCGCCGCGGCCCACCCGCCCGAGGATTCTCGCGCGTACCTCCGCGGCATGCTCAGCACCCGCTTCGGCGAGCGCGTGCTGGCGTCGAACTGGCAATCCGTGCTACTGGAGACCGAACGGGGGCCCGTGCGCCTCCAGCTAGACGACGTCAACCGCTTCGGCCGGGCGGAGGTCGGCGAGCTAATTGAGAAGGCACGCTCCGTAGACGAGGTCCTCGACGCGCTAGCGGGTAGGCTCTAGGCATGGCGCAACAACAGATTCACGGCTCCCAGCCGGGCCCCGAGGACGAAAGCGAGCTCGAACAGGGCCAGGCGCAGATCAACACCTCGGGCACCGACGACCTACTCGACGAGATTGACGCGCTGCTCGACACCAACGCCGAGGAGTTCGTCCGCTCCTACGTGCAAAAGGGCGGTCAGTAACCCGTGTTCGCCCGCCGCATCATGGGCGTGGAGACGGAATTTGGCATCACCGCCGTGCGAGACGGCTCTCCCGTGCTCAGCCCCGAGGAGGTCGCGCGCTACCTGTTTCGCCCGGTGGTGGCCAAGCACCGCAGCTCGAACATCTTCACCCCCAACGCCTCCCGGCTCTACCTCGACGTCGGGGCGCACCCCGAATACGCCACCGCCGAATGCGATTCGCTGACCCAGCTGCTCAACAGCGACAAGGCGGGCGAGCTTATCTTCGACCGGCTCGCCGTGCAGGCAGAGGCCGCCCTAGAGCGCGAGCGCATTGGCGGGGAGATCTACCTGTTTAAAAATAACGTCGATTCGCGCGGCAACTCCTACGGAGCGCACGAGAACTACCTCGTCGGCCGCGCGCTCGCGCTCAAGCCCTTCTCCCTGCTGCTTATGCCGCACCTTATTACCCGGCAGCTCATCTGCGGGGCCGGCATCATCAAAAACGGCCGCTTCCTCATCTCGCAGCGCGCCGACCAGGTTTGGGAGTCGGTCTCCAGCGCCACGACGCGCACCCGGCCCATCGTCAACACCCGCGACGAGCCGCACGCAGACTCCCACCGGTTCCGGCGCATGCACGTCATCGTGGGCGATTCGAACATGTCGGAGCCGACCTTCGCGCTCAAGATCGGTTCGACCCTGCTGGTCCTCGAGATGCTCGAGGCGGGCTTCGATATGCCAACCTTCGAGCTGGATAACCCGATCGAGTACATCCGGGACATCGCCGCCGACCCGACCGGGCGCACCGAGCTGCGCTTGAAGGATGGCACCACGGCCACGGCGCTGGACATCCAGCGGGAAACCTGCGCCGCCGCGCGCCGCTGGCTGTCCCACCGACCCGACGAGGGGACACCGACTGCCGAGCTGATGGGCGTCGTCACGCTGTGGGAACGCGTCCTCTACGCGATTGAGACCCAGGACTTTAGCGGCGTCGACCGCGAGGTCGACTGGATGATCAAGCTCAGGCTGCTCACGCAGTTCAAGGAGCGCTTGGGGTGCGAATGGTCCCACCCCAAGCTCGCCCAGATCGACCTCGCCTACCACGACATCCGCCGCACGCGCGGGCTGTTCTACCTGCTGCAGAGCAAAGGCCTAGCCACACGCTGGACCACCGACGAGGCCATTGAGGCCGCCGTGTCCACGCCTCCGCAGACCACCCGCGCCACGCTGCGCGCACGCTTCCTCGCCGCGGCCGATGAGCTCGGCGCCCAGGTCAACGTCGACTGGGTCCACCTTAAGGCGAACCGCCCCGAGCCGCGCACCGTCGCGCTGCCCGACCCGTTTTCCGCCAGCAACGAGGCGGTCGATGATTTAATCTCGTATATGATCTCTCATTCGGACTAAACGGCAGGTGGCAATGGCGGAAGATAGCGCGGTCAACCAGCGCCTCACCAACCTCACCTTCGCTCTGCTCGGCTCCCCGCGCCCGCGCGACTACGACTGGGTGGGCTCACACGTCGAGGGCTACGAGGGCCGCACGGGGCCGACCCTGGCCCGCCAGCTCAGCCGCGATATTCTCACGGTGCGCCGCGCCGGCGTTCCCGCCCGCATGGAAAACGGTCTGGTGTGGGTGGACAAGGACGCCTACGAGCTGCCCGCCATCGAGCTCACGGACGCCGAGGCCACCGTGCTGGGCCTCGCCGGCGACCTCGGCAGCCAAGGCAGCCTCGGCGCGTTCGCCCGCTCGGGCTGGACCAAGCTCGCCGCCTCCGGCGCCACGCGCACCTTCGATAGCCCCTCCCTCGACGCGCTCGATAACGACGTGGTGCGCCTGGACGCGCAAACGGTCAAAAACGTCACCGCCTGCGTGCGGGGAAACCGCCGCATGGTCTTCGACTACCTGCCCGCGCCCCTGGCCGAACCGCAGCGCCGGGTGATGGACCCGTGGGGGATCGTCGCGGTGCGCGGGCGCGCCTACGTCGTCGGGTGGGACGTCGAGCGCGGCGCGGAGAGGGCGTTTCGTGCCACCCGGATCAGCAACGTCCGGGCCTCGCGCGAGCCGGACTTCACCCCTCCGACCAGGCCGCTGCGTCAGGTCGTCGACGACGTGGTGCGCGGCCCCGTCGTCGACGCGGTTGTCTCCATCCCCCCGGGCCGTGGCGCCGAGCTCGAGGCCAGGGGAACCCGCGACGGGGCCTCTATCACCTTCGAGGGCGTCGAGCGCGATTGGCTCGTGCGCACGTGCGTCGGCCTCGCCCCCGACGTGGAGGGCATCGAGCCCGCGGACGTGCGCGCCGACGTGATCGCGCTGCTCGAGAAAGGCGCAGAGGATGACCGATAGCCCAGAAAAGCTCGCGGGCCTTGTGCGCTCGCTCAACCTCATCCCGTACCTCCACAGCCACCCCGGCGCGACCCCGATGGAAATCGCCCGCGACCTGGGGTATTCGCACGAGGAGGTGATGGCTGACCTCACCCGGCTCACGCTCTCGGGCGTCGGCAGCGGCCCTGGCGAGCTCATCGATCTCGTCGCGAGTTGGACGGGCATTACGCTTATCGACGACCAAGGGCTCAACAAACCCCTGCGCCTGACCCCCACGGAGGCCAACGCGCTCCTGCTCACCCTGGAATCGCTGGAGAACATGCCCGGCCTCGTCGACCCCGCGGCGGTGGCCTCCGCGGCGGCCAAGATCCGCGCCGTCTCGCGCGGCCGCGGCGTCGACGGGGACTTCGACGCCGATGCACAGGCCTGGCCCGTCGCCGCGACCGTGGCAGAGGCGATCCGGCAAAGCAGGCAGCTCGAGCTGGACTACTACTCGGCGTCCTCCGACTCCACCTCTGTGCGCACGGTCTCCCCGGCCTCGCTCTTTCACCGCGACGGCCAGACCTACCTGCGGGCCTTCGAGCCGGGGGCGGCCGAGCCAAAGAGCTTCCGCCTCGATCGCATTAGGGCCGCCAGGCTCACCCCCGACGAAGCCGACATCCCCGCGGGAGCACCCGGCTTTGACGGCTCGGACCCCTTCGGATTTTCCGACCGAGCCCGCGCGCGCCTCCTCGTGCGCCGGGAGGCAACATGGCTCGCCGAGTACTGGGAGATCGACCTCGCCGAGGTGAAGGGGGAGTGGGTGGAGGCCACCATGCCCTATGGATCCGCGGATTGGCTTGTGCGCTTCTGCCTCGCCCAGGCGGACCGCGTTCGGCTCACCTCACCCGCGGGGCTGGCGGGCGAGGTGCGTCGCCGTGCGAGCGCCGGGCTGGCGGGGCTAAGATGACCCTCACATACTGCTCTCGGCACGAAAGGAACCCCATGACTTTCCCTTCTGGGACGGAATTCCTCATCATCCTGGCCATCATTTTGCTGCTCTTTGGCGCGAACAAGCTGCCGGATCTGGCCCGCTCGGTGGGGCGCTCCGCGCGCATCTTCAAGAGCGAGGTCAAGGAGCTGCACAACGACGGCGAGCCCCAGCAGGCCCCGGAGGCCCCGGAGACGCAGTCGGTGCGCACGGAGCCTGCCCAGCCTGCACAGCCGGTGCAGCCGGTGCAGCCGGCCGCGCAGGATTCCTTCTGGGATCGCCCCGAAAACCAGCCCCGCCCCCAGAACTAGCGGGTCGTGACTCGCGCTGATGTGCGGCGGTGCCTCGGGCGCGCCAAGAAGCCGAAGAACCCCACCGGGGAGATGAGCCTCGTGGAGCACCTCAAGGAGCTCCGCCGCCGGGTCATCGTCTCGCTTGTGGCTATCGTCGTGGGCACCGTCGTCGGGTTCGTCTGGTATCAGCAGGCCCCACCCGGCCTGATGCCGCTGGGGGAGATCATCCGCGGTCCCTATTGCAACCTCCCCGACCACGTGCGCGCCGACTTCACCGGCGATGGGCAGTGTCGGCTCTTGGCCACCTCTCCGTTCGAGATGTTCATGCTGCGCCTGAAGGTCGGCGCTCTCGCCGGGATGGTGCTCTCCTCGCCGGTCTGGCTGACCCAGATCTGGGGCTTTATCACCCCCGGGCTGCTGCGCCACGAGAAGCGATACACCGCCACCTTCGTCACCCTGGCGGTGGTCCTCTTCGTGCTCGGCGCCGCGCTGGCATACGTCGTCTTGGACAAGGGCCTCTACGTGCTCATGTCCATCGGCTCTGAATTCCAGGTCGCGGCTCTCACCGGCCGGGAATACTACAACTTCCTGCTCTCCCTCCTCGTCATCTTCGGGGTGAGCTTTGAAGTCCCCCTCATCATCGTCATGCTCAACGTGGCGGGCCTGCTGCACTACGACCACGTCAAGAACAAGCGCCGCTACATCATCGTCGCGCTGTTCATCTTCGCCGCCATCATGACGCCAGGCCAGGATCCCTTCTCCATGCTGGCGTTGGCGCTTGCGATGTCGCTGCTCGTGGAGTTGGCGTTTCAATTCGCCCGCATAAACGACAGGAGGGCCGGGCGTAGGCGCCCCGAGTGGATGGACCTTGATGATGACTCCGCCTCCAGCCTCATAGAGCAACCGGGCTCGATTAACCGGCCGGCCCCCGTCGAGCCGCCGGCCCCGGTGGCCCCGCCTGCCGGTACCGATCGCGGCTCGGAGCGCTTCAGCGACGTACTCTAGGGTGCATGCAGGCGAGACACCTAGGCACCTTCCGTCAATCCAAGGGATTCCCCCTCGACGATTTCCAGGTCCAGGCCTGCGAGGCCTTAGAAGCCGGCCGCGGCGTGCTTGTGTGCGCGCCCACCGGCTCCGGCAAGACGGTGGTGGGGGAGTTCGCCGTCTCCCTGGCTCTCTCCCGCGGCACGAAGTGCTTCTATACGACGCCCATTAAGGCCCTGAGCAACCAGAAGTACCACGACTTCGTCGACGCCTACGGCGCCGATGCGGTCGGGCTGCTCACCGGGGACACGAGCATCAACGCCTCCGCGGAGGTCGTCGTGATGACGACCGAGGTGCTGCGCAACATGATCTACGCCGAATCCCCCCAGCTCGACAGGCTCTCGCACGTGGTCATGGATGAGATCCACTACCTCGCAGACCGCGACCGCGGCGTGGTGTGGGAAGAGGTGATCTTAAACCTCGACGACTCCGTCGACATCGTGGGCCTCTCCGCCACGGTGTCGAACTCGGAGGAGTTCGGCCAGTGGCTCTCCACCGTGCGCGGGGATACGGCCGTGATCGTCTCCGAACACCGCCCCGTCCCCCTGAGCCAGTACATGATGGTCGGGCGCAAGATCTTCCCGCTGTTCGAGCCGGGGGAGGAATCCCGGGTCAACCGCGACCTCGACGACGCCATCGAACGGATCGAAGGGGGCTCTCGCGACGAGGGGCGGGGCGACTTCGAGGCGGGGAAGGGGTTCCGTTCGCGCGCGGGGGGCCGGCGCCCCTCCCGCGACCGCGGCGCATCGCGCATCCGTCCCGTTGGCCGCCCCGAGGTCGTCTCCGCCCTGCAGGCCAGGGACATGCTGCCCGCGATCGTGTTCATTTTCTCCCGCGCGGGATGCGATGGAGCGCTGTTCCAATGCCTGCGCACACGCAAGGAGCTCACCACCGCCGATGAGCAGCAACGCATCGCCGAGATCGCAGACCGCGGCGTCGAGGGGATCCCGGAGGAAGACCTCGATGTGTTGAACTACCGGCAGCTGCGCACGGCGTGGATGAGGGGATTCGCCGCGCACCACGCGGGCCTGCTGCCGGCGTTTAAGCACATCGTCGAGGAGCTCTTCGTCGCCGGCCTGGTCAAGGTCGTCTTCGCTACCGAGACGCTCGCGCTGGGTATCAACATGCCGGCCCGCACGGTCGTTTTGGAGAAGCTGGTGAAGTTCAATGGCGAGGCGCACGTAGACCTCACCCCGGGCCAATACACACAGCTCACGGGCCGCGCGGGGCGACGAGGCATCGACCACATCGGCAACGCGGTGGTGCAGTGGGCCCCGGCGATGGACCCGCGGGAGGTCGCCGGCCTGGCCTCGACGCGCACCTACCCGCTCGTCTCCCCGTTCGCGCCGGGCTACAACATGGCGATCAACATGCTCAAGATGAATGGCTTCGACGACTCGATCCGCCTCGTCGAGAAGTCTTTCGCGCAGTTCCAAGCGGACCGCTCCGTCGTCGGCGAGGTGCGCGAGATCGAGCGCGTGGGCGCGCGGGTAGCCCAGCTCCGGGAGCAGCTCGAGCGCGACGTCTCGGCCTTTGCGCCGCCGTCACCTGACCCGGCCGCCGCGCTCGTCGAATACCTTGAGCTGCGCAGGGAGCTGACCGAGGAAGAGAAAAAGGCCCACGCGCGCTCACTTGCGCAGCGCCACGCGGAAACCGAGACCCTGCTGGGGCGCCTCCAGGTCGGCGAGGTCATCGCCCTGCCGGGGAAGAAGAAGCCCGAGCTCGCCGCGGTGGTCCAGCCCGCCGGGAAGAAGCAGGACCCCCGCCCGTGGGTGACCACGGAGCGCGGGTGGTCCGGGCGGATCGACGCCGCGGCGTTTCGCAACCCACCGGTCGTCGTCGGGCGGATCAAGATCCCCCGCCACATGACCGACCACCCGCGCAAGCACGCCCGCAAGGTCGTGGACATGCTCCATCGCGGTTCGTTTCACGCCCCGCGCAAGCTCAAGGAGAAGGCGCGGGTGCGGGCGTCGAGAAGCGTCGTTGCCCTGCGCGAGGCGATTCGCGAGCACCCCGTGCATGCATGGCCGGCCGCGCAGCGCGAGGTTCTCGCTCGCGTCGGCGAGGAGGTCGTGCGCCAGGAGCGCAAGCTCGACAGGCTCAAAGCCGCGGTGGATTCCTCCACGGATTCGTTGGGCCGCACCTTCGAGCGCATCATCGGCCTGCTCGCCGAGATGGATTACGTCGAATGGGAGGCGGGGCAGTGGCGCGTCACGGAGGAGGGTGAGCGCCTCGCGCAAATCCACAGCGCCTCCGACCTGCTTGTCGCGCAGTGCCTCAAGCGCGGAGTCTGGGACGGGCTCGACCCCGCCGAGCTCGCCGGGGTGGCCGCGATGTGTGTGTTTGAAAACCGCAAGGAGACCGGCGGGGCGCCGGAGGCCGCGACGGAGGCGATGGCGACGGCGATGAGCGCCACGCAGCGCATCTACGGCGAGCTCGTCTCCGACGAGGAGCGCCACCAGCTGCCCGTTACGCGACTGCCGGAGGCCGGGTTTAGCCTGTCCATCCACCAGTGGACGGCGGGGGCGCCGCTGGGCTACTGCCTCGCGGCGGCCGCGTCCTCGGGCGCGGAGCTCACTCCGGGCGACTTCGTGCGCTGGTGCCGTCAGGTCATCGACCTGCTCGAACAGGTGGCCAAGACCGGCTACACAGACGAGATCCGGCACTGCGCTCGCCGCGCCATCGACTCGATCCGGCGCGGCGTGGTAGCCATCGGCAGCTAGTGTTGCTCCACCGCGGCCTTGACGCCCTCGCCAAGCAGGGACACGGTGGCCACCCCGAGGTTGATGCCGAGGGGATCGAGGATGAGGGATTGGACGGCGAAGATCGACCCGCCCGCAAGCACGGGCCCGCCGGAGTCGCCCTTGACGGCGGGGGTGGTGTTGAGCACGACCCCCGCCGGGCTCACCCGGGTGGTAAAGCCGCGGGAAAAGGCCACCGGCAATCCCGTGAGGTAGCGGCCCTGGCGCGCCTCCGGGCTCATGCACCGCCCGCCGTAGCCGAAGGTAACGGTGCCGCTCAGCCTCGCGGGGGCGGGACCCAGGGTGGGGAAGTCCGCGGATTCGATCGGCGCGATGTCGACGAGCGCGATGTCCGTGCCAGCGATCGTGTCGACGTCTTTCACCCTGCGCCGCGAGCCCGCCGCGTAGACGTTGACCACGCCCCGCGCGTTGCGGAAGAAGTGGGCGCAGGTGAGCACGGTCCTGCTGTTGAGCAGGGTGCCGGAGCAATACCCCGAGTGTGAGGCGATCCTGGCAACGTGGTGTATCCGCACGCCCCGCGAGTGTAGCGTGGTGCCGTGACTGATTTCGACTATTCCGCACGCTTGTCCCGCGCCCAAGAGCTCGTCGCCGGCGCCCGCCTCGCCGGGTTGGTCATCGGCACCGGCTCGCAGATGCGCTACCTCACCGGTCTCGAGCTGGATTCCCACGAGCGGCTCTCGGCGCTCGTCGTTCCGCCGGCGGGGCCGGTCCGGCTGGTCGGGCCGAAGACCGATGTCGGAGCGCTCGAGCTCGGAGGCATCGAGCTGGCCGCCTGGTCGGACGGCGAGGACCCCTACGCGTTGTGCGGCGAGGCCCTCGGCGAGGGAGCGATCGGGGTGGGCACCGCGCTGACAGCCGACCACGTGCTGCGCCTCCAGGCGCTCGGCCACGACACGGTCCTCGCCGAGGAGGTCTTGGCGGAGCTGTTCATGGTCAAGGAGCCCGCGGAGCTCGACGAGTTGCGCGCCGCCGCCGAGGCCATCGACCGTGTCCACTCCCGCGTGCCCGGGCTCTTGCGCGCCGGCCGGACCGAAGAGGACATCGCCCGTGACCTCGAGCAGCTCATCCTCGCCGAGCACGCCGAGGTCGACTTCGTCATCGTCGGCTCGGGGCCGAACGGCGCGAACCCGCACCACAGCCATTCGGCGCGGGCGCTCGCCGAAGGCGAAGTCGTCGTCGTCGATATCGGCGGGGTGCTCGAATCCGGCTACCGCTCCGATTGCACCCGCACCTACACCGTGGGCACCCCGGCCGATCCCGAGGTCGAGCGCGCCTACGGTGTGCTCGCGCGCGCCCACGCCGCCGCCGTCGCCGCGGTGCGCCCGGGAGTGGCGGCCCAGGATATCGACGCGGCGGCCCGCGAGGTCATCGAGGCCGCAGGCTACGGGGAGTACTTCTTCCACCGCACCGGCCACGGCATCGGGCTCGAGGGCCACGAGGCGCCCTACATCATCGCGGGCAACGACACACCGCTGCGCGAGGGCATGGCGTTTTCCATCGAGCCCGGCATCTACCTCCCGGGCCGGTGGGGGATGCGCCTCGAGGACATCGTCACCGTCACCGAGGGCGGGTGCGAGCCGCTCAACAACGGCCCGCGAGAGCTCGGGCAGTGAACCTCCGCCATTACCGCATCCGGCCGGGCATCGCGCTTGTGCCGATAATCGTCCTCCCGCTGTGGATCCTTCTCGGCCGACCGCTCCTCGGCGTCGTCGGCTGGTACTGGCTATTTTTCCTTTTTTACTTCAGCTGGATAGTACTCGGCGCCCAGCTGCTCCTGTGGCTCGTTATGGTGCGTGAGCAGGACTCAGACGGAAAGAGGCGTCTGCGGTGGCAGGACTCGGTGGCACTCAGCGCCCACCTCGTCCTTGTCTACCTCGCCTCTGTGTTCACCCCTGATGACTCCGGCGATGAAAGCGTCGATCTGTCGGTCTTCTCTACACTCCTAGGAATGGACGACGAATCGATATACCTCGCGTGGTTCGGTCTCGCGTGCGCCGTGGCCGCGATTGCCGCCTACGCGGCAGCGCTCTTCATCGCGCTCGCCGGCCGGATCCGCAGGAGGCAGCGATGAGCGCTCTGTTGCTCCTCGGCGCCACCAGCGACATCGGCGGGGAAGTGGCGCTGCGGCTGTGCCGCGGGCGAGATGTCGTGCTCGCGGGGAGGGACCGGCGAGGCGCGCGGGGCATCGAGACGCAGCTGGCCGAAGCCGGCGCTTTGAGCGTCCGATTCGTTAATTTCGAAGCCACGGACCTCGACTCGCACCGCGCGCTCATCAGCGAAGTTGGGGAGATCACGACAGCGATCGTCGCCTTCGGCATCCTCGGCGACCAGCAGCTCGCCGAGCGCGATGAAAAAGAGGCCGCCAGAATCGCCACCGTGGACTACCTCGCGCAGGTTAGCGTTCTCACCGTTCTTGCCGACGTCATGAAGCGCGGCGAGATTTTCGCCTTTTCCTCCATCGCCGGTTGGCGCGCTCGCCGCGCCAACTACGTCTACGGCTCCACCAAGGCGGGGCTCGACGCCTTTTGCCAGGGGCTCGCGGACCGCCTCCACGGCACAGACCTGCGCCTTATTACCGCCCGGCCAGGCTTCGTCATCGGTTCGATGACCGAGGGGATGTCTCCCGCGCCCATGTCGGTGACCCCGGCCGAGGTCGCCGACGCCGTCGTCGCCGCGGCCGGCACGAAGGGCAGCCGCACGGTGTGGATCCCGCGGCGCCTGGCGCTGCTGGCGGCGATCATGCGGTTCGTGCCGCGCCCGATCTGGCGGCACATGCCGCGCTAGGCCCCGGCCGAAAGGTAGGGTTGGCCGCATGCGCCTGATCTTGTTCGCCTATTTCCTCGTCGAAGTCCTCGCGTTCATCGGCGTGGCCCACTTCATCGGCATCGGCTGGGCGTTCCTCGCGGTGTTTGCGCTCATGCTGCTCGGCGGCCTCGCCGCGAACGTGGCGCTGCGCAACTCCCTGCGCGCCGCCGCGGAGGGCCGCTCCAGCCTGACCGCGCTCGCTGGCGATTCCGCGATCCTCGTTGCCGGGTGGGTGCTCACCATCATCCCGGGGTTCGTCTCCTCGCTCGTCGGCTTGTTCATGGTCTTCGGGCCGACCCGGGCGCTGCTGCGCCGCGGTCTGACGGCTCGGGCGCGCCGAGCGGTGGAGGATTTCGGTGTGCGCGCGTATGCGGCCTCGCCGATCTCGCGCGTGCGGACATCTTACGGAACCTTCACCACGGATCCTTCCCCGCGGGCTGAGACCATCGACGCCGACGAGCTCGAGCGGCTCTTCCGCATGGACGCCGTCGACCCTGACGATAAAGACGGGCCGAAGCCGTGAGCACACTTGCCAGGCTCGCGCTCGCGGCGCTGGGCGGCGTCGCGGTCTATTTCTCTTACGAGCCGCACGGGCTGTGGCCGCTGGCAATCATCGGGGTCGCGGGTTTCTCCCTGGCGCTCGCCCCGTGGCGGGGCGCTGGCCCCTCGGCTGCCTTGGGTGCGTTGATCGCCTTCGTCCACGCCCTGGGCACGTTCCTGCTTCTCCTGCCGTGGGTTGGGGAATTTGTTGGGGCGCTGCCGTATATCGCCCTAGCGGTCTCGCTCGCCGCCTACACCGTGCCCATGGGCATCTTCGGCGCGCTCATCGCCCGCCGACGATACGGCCTGCTCGCCTTTCCCGCGGTCTACCTCGCGGTGGAGTGGGCGCGCTCGTCTTTCCCGTTCGGCGGGTTCCCCTGGGCGCGCCTCGCCTGGGGGCAGATCGACGGCCCTCTCGCCGCCCTCGCGTCGTGGGGCGGGCCGGCGTTGGTCACCTTCGCGACGGTTCTGAGCGGCTGCGGCATAGCTGCGCTCATCGCCTCCCCGCGCCGGATCGCCCTCGGGGCCGCAGCGTTAGTCGCGCCGCTGGGGCTCGGCCTCGCCGCGCAGCTCGGTGTGGACAGGGGCGGGGAGATCGGGCAGGTCACCGCCTCCGCAGTGCAGGGCAACGTCCCGCGCATGGGCCTGGATTTCAACGCCCAGCGCCGCGCGGTGCTGGGCAACCACGTCAACGAGACCTTCGCGTTGGCGGAGTCCGGGGCGAAGCCGGACATCGTCATATGGCCGGAGAATTCCTCCGACGTCAACCCGTTTACGGACCCAGAGGCGGCGGCCCTTATCCGCGCGGCCGTCGAGCGGATCGACGCGCCTGTGCTCGTGGGCACGCTCACGCGTGACGACGTCGGGCAGCGCAACACCATGCACGTCTTCGACCCGGAGACGGGGGCGGGGGACTACCACTACAAGAAATACCTGCAGCCCTTCGGTGAGTACATGCCCATGCGGGATTTCTTCCGCCACTTCTCCGAGCTCGTCGATCTCGCCGGGGACTTCCAGCCTGGCAACGGCCCTGGGGTGGTGTCCATGGGCAAAGCCACGGTCGGCATTGCCACCTGCTACGAGGTCGCGGTGGATAACGCCTACCGGACGTCGATACGCAACGGCGCGACGATCCTGGCCACGCCGACGAACAACGCCACCTTCGGCTTTACGGACATGACCTACCAGCAGCTCGCGATGAGCCGGATGCGGGCGATTGAAACGGATCGCGCCGTCGTGGTCGCCGCGACCTCGGGGGTCTCTGCGATCGTGCGCCCCGACGGCTCGGTCTCGCAGCACACCGGGATCTTTGAGGCGGGGCACCTCACCGAAGAGCTGCCGCTGAAGGACACGGTGACCCCGGCCGTGGTCATCGGGCGCGTCCTCGAGTGGGTTCTCGTAGGCCTGGGCGTTGCCGCCATGGCCGCGGGTATGCTTCAAGGGAGATCTGTTTGGAATAATCAACGCAAGGAGTCTTAGCCGTGGCACACACCGTTTTGGTGATCATGCCGACCTACAACGAAGTGGAAAACCTTCCGCTGATCGTTGATCGCGTCCTCAGCAACAACGAGGTCGACCTGCTCATCGTCGACGATAATTCCCCGGACGGCACCGGGGCGAAGGCCGATGAGCTCGCCGCCGCCCACGAGGGTGTCAGCGTCGTGCACCGCGAGGGCAAGGACGGACTGCTCAACGCCTACCGTGACGGCTTCGCCTGGGCGCTCGAGCGCGACTACGAGGTGATCTGCCAGATGGACGCCGACGGCTCCCACGCCCCGGAGGAGCTCCACCGACTGCTCGAGGAGATCGAGGCCGGCGCGGACCTCGTGATCGGCTCGCGCTACGTCGAGGGCGGTGAGGTCAAGGACTGGCCGCGCGAGCGCTACCTGCTCTCGCGGCTCGGCAACCGCTACATCGCCGCCGTGCTGGGCGACGACATCGCCGATATGACCGCCGGGTACCGCGCGATGCGCCGCAGCGTGCTCGAGGGCCTCGACCTCGATGCGCTCTCGGCAAAGGGCTACATCTTCCAGGCGGACCTGGCGCACCGCGCGCTGAAGGCGGGTTTCGACGTCCGCGAGGTCCCCGTGACCTTCGTCGACCGCACGCTGGGGGAGTCGAAGCTCGATGCGAGCTTCGCCGCCCAGTCTTTGGCGGAGGTCAGCAAGTGGGGCGCCGCCGAGAAGTCGGAGTTCGTGCGGGAGGGAGCTAAGGAATTCTCCCGCTTCGCGCGCAACGAGGTGGACCGCTCCGGCCTCCACTCGCTGCGCTCCGCGATCGATCAGGCCCCAGAGCGCGTCGTGGACATGATGAGCGAGGCCGTAAAGCTTGCCCGCTACGAGCTGCGCCACGCGGGCGTGCACGAGCTGCCGGGCAAGGCCGCCCGCGGGTTCGAGGCGCTCTCCGATATGGTGAGCGAGGCCGTGCGCCTGGCGAAGTACGAGGCCGGGCGCCGCGCGAAGGATTAGGCCTCGCCCTGGGCGGCCTTCGCCTGCTCCTTGGCCAGTCGCGCCGCCGTGCGGCGGCGCTTGCGCAGCTGGTCAAGGCGCTCTTCGAGCAACACGTCGAGCTCCTCGATCGAGCGCCGCTCTCGCAGCATGTCCCAGTGGGTCCGCGGGGGCTTCACCGGCTTGGCCTCCACGCCCTCGCCTTCCATGAGGTTGCCCACCTGGCCGTTTTTGCACATCCACTCTTCGGGGATCTCGGCCTCGTCCGCAAACGGGACCTCGAAGACCTCGCCGTTGGGCGTTTTGTACTTTGCGGTGCGGCGGGGGGCAAGGTCGTGGTCGCGGTCAGTCTCGTAGCTCACCGCACCCATTCGACTTCCGCGCAAAACGCGATCAGCCATACTAGCGTCAATCCCTTCAATCGATTGTCAGTCGCCCCATTATAACGGCCGGGGCGCCTGTACTGTTCCCGCAGCCCGGCGTACTAGCCTGTGTGTCCATGGAGAGGACAGGGTCCGCCGTGTGCGAGTGGTGCGGCGCTGAGCTGCCCGAGCGCCAGGGCAGGGGCCGCAAGAGGAAGTTCTGCAGCTCGTCGTGCAAGCAGCGCGCCTACGAGCAGCGCAACGCCGTTGAGGGCAGCTCGATTCCTGCCGACGCTGTGATCTTGCGCCCCGAGAAGGCATGTGAGCTGCGTGATCGCCTCTTCGAGCTGCGGTGTGCGGCCGAGGATATCGCCACAGCGCACTCCGAGGGGGCACAGGCGGGGGAGATCGCGGGGCTGTGCGAGGAGTTAGTGGCTATGGCGCGGCGCATTGAAAGGCTAAGGTATGAGGGGTGACTAAGATGCCGCAGCTGCCGAAACCAGTCCTCATCGGGGCCATCGTCCTCATCCTCGCCCTCGCGGGCTTGGCGCTGGTACCGCTGGGGTACGCATTGCTCTTCGGCGACCACGGTGTGAGGACGGGCGGGATAGACGCGGCGCACGTCAAGCCGGCCAGCGAGGAGATCGACGGCACGTGGGACGTCTCGCATAGCGTCGGCCCGAACCAGACGGCGGCCGGTTTTACTTTCTTCGAAGTGCTGCCTGCCGAGCGAAAGGTGACCTCGGGCTCGACAGATCAGGTCAAAGGCGAGGTGCAGATCTCTGGCGGATCGGTGACCGCGGGCATGGTCTCGGTGGATATGGCGACGCTAACGACGGATAATGACCGCCGCGACGTCAACGTGAGGCGCTCGATCCTGCATACGGATGCGTACCCGGTGGCCACCTTCACGCTCACGGAGCCTGCGGATGTAAGCCACGTGCCGGCGGACGGTTCGGTCTCCGCGGTGGAGCTCACTGGCGAGCTCACGATCCACGGGAACACCCACGAGATCACCCACGAGTTCGCGGCGGCGCGCAGCGGCAATCGGATCCTGATTTCGGGCGACGTACCGATCCGCCGCGCCGACTACGGGGTGGAAACGCCCGAGCTCGTCGCGGCGAAGATCGCCGATGAGGGCGAAATCAACGTCCGCCTCAATATGGAGAAGGTCCGCTAAATAACGTCACTTTACGTTTTTAGCGCGGCGCACCCTACTGTCCGATAATGTACATTATGTCAACTAGCCTCGGCCGGCGACGAGCGTGAACTGCATGAGGTCCACCATCCCCAACCGCGCCAAAGCCTCGCGCAGCGCCAGCTGCCACCGCCACAGCCTGCGGTAGACCGCGTCGAAGCCGTCCGCGGCCGCGTCGCGCAGGTGCGCATCGAACGCCTGGCGCTGCAGCCGCAGCGAGGCCTCGAGGTGCTGCGGGGCCCGCGACTGTGCGACGATGCGCAACGCCGTTCGCTTCTCGACGACCCTTTCGACCTCCCCGGGACTGGCCAGCGTGAGCCCGGGCCAGATGTAGGCCCGCAGCGACTGCAGCGCATCCTGTGCGGCCACGGTGCACGCCTCGGTGCGCGTCACGGTCTGCACAGCGATGCGCCCGCCGGGCCGCAACGCCGCGCCCAACGCGCCCAGGTACCGCGCCTTGCCCTCGGCCCCGAGGGTCTCGAGCCGCTCGAGCGAGACCACCGCATCGTAGCCCCCCCTGCGCGGCGCCTCCCGCTCGATGTGGACAGCGCCGCTGACACCGGCGTAACCGAGCCTGTCGCGCAACGCGGCCTCGGCGGCATCGCTGCGCACCCAGGAATCGACAACGCACCCGCGCTGCGCCGCCGCGATCGCCACCGCACCGCCCGTCGATGGGTATTCCGCCAGCTGAGTGCCGCGACCGGCAGCACACGCGTTGAGCAACAGCTCCACCGAGCGGCGCTGCGCGTCCGCCAGATCGCCGCCAGCCACGTCAAGAGGCGCGGCGAATTCCGTGAGGTCAACCGCGTGGGCGGCACCCCGGCGCTTGCGCACAACCCGTTCAGTCGTGGGCACCCCGGTGGCGAAATGACCCGCAAAATCGCTCATACCGTCCCCCGAGAAGTGGGCTGCGAGCTGAGGCGGGATCTCCCCGATGCCCTCGTGGGCTCCCGCACTGAGCGAGGGCGTGCGCGGCCGGTAGTCTGCCCGGAGCAGCTTGGCCAGGGCGTCGACAAGCGTCGCGCTATCGCGCGCGGCCCACTCTCCTGCCATGTAGCCCTCGGCGAGGCCGACCCACCCACTCGCGGCGATGCGCCGAAACAGCGCGTCGTGCTCGACGATGAGCTCCGCTCCCCTGGCCGGATCAAGCTCGATGCCTGCCCGTGAGCACGCGGAGGCGAACCGCGCCTCCGCCACGCGCGCACCCACCCGTACGGTAGCGCCCGAAGGCACCGTCGCCACACCGGGCCACGCTCGCGGGTCGATGGCGGCGAGACGAAGCGAATCCTGAGGTATCGGCGGGGTCGGTTCCACGGCGTTTACTCTATCGGGCAGGTGACTTATCATGCGGCAGACATCGCCGACCCGGGCCCGACTCCATGGAAGCGAGGGGCGTAGAATGGGCACCGTCATTGACTTTTCGCTTAGCAAGGAAGGCACACCTATGGCCGACACCGCAATTCGCCCGTCCGGAAACCGCCACCACGTCGTCATCATCGGCGCGGGTTTCGGCGGCATCGCCGCAGCCCGCGAGCTCAAGGGCGCCGACGTCGACATCACCATTATCAACCGCACGAATCACTACCTCTTCGCCCCCCTGCTCTATCAGGTAGCCACCGGCATCCTGTCGACCGGTGAGATCGCCACATCAGTGCGCCAGGTCCTCGTGGGCCAGGACAATGTCAACGTCGTGCGCGGGAATGTCACCGGCATCGACGTCGACGCTCAAACCGTCACCGCCACCGAGGGCGAATTCGCGCGAACCTATGCCTACGACTCCCTTATTGTTGCCGCCGGCGCCGGCCAGTCCTACTTCGGCAACGATCACTTCTCCGAGTTTGCTCCGGGGTTAAAGACGCTGGATAACGCGCTGGAGATCCGCGCCCGCATCATTACCGCCTTCGAGCGCGCCGAGGTCGCCGAAACCGCTGCGGACCGCGACCGCTTACTCACCTTCGTCATCGTCGGCGCGGGCCCCACCGGCGTAGAGCTCGCCGGCCAGATCTCGGAGATGGCCCACCGCTCCTTCACCCAGGAATACTCGAACTTCGTTCCTTCGCAGGCGAAGATTGTTCTTATCGACGGCCTGGACCAGGTCCTGCCGCCCTTCGGCAAGCGCTTGGGCAAGAAGGCGCAGCGCGAACTCGAGCGCAAGGGCGTCACCGTCGTGCTCAACGCCATGGTCGTCGGCGTCGATAAGGACTCCGTAACCTACAAGGACACGAAGACCAACGAGGAGGTCACGGTCCCGGCCGCCACGAAGATCTGGTCCGCCGGCGTCCAGGCCTCCCCGCTGGGCAAGCTTGTCGCCGAGCAGGCCGGTGTCGAGGCCGAGCGCAACGGCAAGGTCCCGGTCAACTCCGACCTCACCGTGGGCGATAGGTCGAACGTCTTCGTCATCGGCGACATGATGAGCCTCAACCGCCTCCCCGGCGTGGCACAGGTGGCAATCCAAAGCGGCGAATACGTCGCCCACGTGATCAAGGAGCAGGTCGAGCACGACATCGTGCCGGAAGACCGCGACGACTTCGAATACTTCGACAAGGGCTCTATGGCCATCGTCTCCCGTTTCAACGCCGTGGTGAAGCTGGGCAAGGTCGAGGTCGCTGGCTTCCTCGGCTGGCTGATGTGGCTCGCTGTCCACGTCTCCTTCCTCTCGGGGACGCGCAACCAGGTCGTCGCCCTGCTTTCCTGGACGCACAACGCCCTGAGCCCGAAGCGCTACAACCTGGCCACCACCCTGGCCCAGATGCACGGCCGCACCGCGCTGAAGAAGCTCGGCGAGCACTCCCGCGAAGGCGGCGACTTCGAGGAAACCCGCGACACCAACGGCGAGAACTAGCCACGCCCACGCATTAAGGCTCGGTCCCCCTCCTCTGACCCCGGGGTGACCGAGTTTTTGCTTTCACGCTGCGGGTGCAGTCCGTGCTAGAGGCCTTTGCGTAGTATTCTCTTCGAGCCCGTACTCACCGACACATCCTCATGGAAGGGGGCCACCATGCCACCACGTTTGCCGCTACCCCTCGCGCGACAGAAGCGTACCGAGCCGCAGCCCCGTAGTCATTCCGGTGTGCCGGTCCCCATCGAGCGCAACGTCGATTTCTGCCGGATCTTCATCGATGGCAAGAAGCTGCCTGGCGACGCACGCATCACCCACGCCCTGCGCCTTGTCGAGGAGAACGACAACGGGTTCGTCTGGCTCTCTCTCAGCGAGCCGGACACGCACCAGATGGAGAAGATCGCCGAGATCTTCGACCTCCACGAGCTCATTGTCGACGACATCGTCGATGCACACCAGCGTCCCAAGATGGAGCGCTACGACGACCAGCTCTTCATGGTTGTTCGCTCCGTGTACTACCGGGACGATGAGGAAGTCGACGACGCCCGCGAGATCATCTCCACCGGCGAGGTACAAGTTGTGCTCGGGCCGAAGTTCGCGCTGACCATCCGGCACAACGCGCCGCTGCCCGACCTCACCCGCCAGCTCGAGGAGGACGAAGAGCTCGCCATCCTGGGCCCTCCCGCCGCCGCATGGAAGGTCTTCGACTACGTCGTCGACAACTACCTGCGCGTCGCCTCCGCACTCGAGCGCGACGTCGACGATCTGGAAAACGAGGTCTTCACCCCGCGCCGCGACATCAACATCGACAAGATCTACATGTATAAGCGCGAGATCTTGGAGATGCGCCACGCCATCGATCCCTTGGTCCCCGCCCTGCGCTCCGGGCTAGTCAACAACAAGGACATCCTGCGCAAGATGCTGCGCTCGTATTTCCGCGACGTCCAGGACAACGCCGCTATCGTCAGCGACCAGGTCTCGGGCTTCGACGAACGGCTCACCTCGCTCCTGCACGCCGCCGAGGCCAAGGTGAGCATGCAGCAAAACAGCGACATGCGCACCATCTCCGCGGTCGTGGGAATGGCCGCCGCGCCGACGATGATCGCGGGGATCTACGGAATGAACTTCACCTACATGCCGGAGCTGGCCTGGCGCTGGGGCTATCCCGCCGTGCTCATCGTCATGGCCACGGTGATGGCCGTGATGTATTGGTGGTTCCGCAAGAACAACTGGCTCTAGCTCCCCACCCGCCGCTCTGCAAGCACCATGAGCCGCAGGTTTGTCGTGGCCACGAGCCTGGCTTCGTGCCACATCTCTACGCGCCACAGGTGGGTCGACCTGCCGACATGTACGGGCAGCGCGACCGCGTCGATGCGGCCAGCGTCCACGCTGCCAAGAAGATCGGTGTTGTTGTTCATCCCCACCACAGTGTGACCGGAAGCAGCTGCCCCTGCGACTGACCCGAGGGTCTCCCCGATCGCACAGTAGAGCCCACCGTTGGCGATGCCGGTGACCTGGTGGTGACGCTCCTCGACGTCGACGTATCCCTCGGCGCGCTCGCCGCTGATAAACGTCAGCGTGATCCCGAGCGTGCGGGCGAGGCCCCGCGTTGATGCGTTGAAGGCAGCCAACTCGGCGTCGTCAAGCGGGCGTTCGAGCTTCTTCCCGCCAAACCTGTGATCCATAACACTCATACGGCCACCATATCCCAACAGTCACGTCCCGCGCGAGATTTTCGGCGTCGCGTGCGCCACCCCCGGCCGTCGACCTTGTAGGATCGCTGCCATGACAACCGGTACCAAACTCGCCCAGATCGGCGTCGTGGGAATGGCCGTGATGGGTTCCAACCTCGCGCGCAACTTCGCATCCAAGGGCCACACCGTGGCCATCTATAACCGCTCTCCGGAAAAAACCCGAGCCGTTATTGAGGCCCACGGACACGAGGGCGACTTCATCGCCTCCGAGACCATCGAAGACTTCGTCGCCTCCCTCGAGCGCCCCCGCAAGGCCATCATCATGGTCCAGGCCGGCCCCGCGACCGACGCGGTAATCAACCAGCTCGTTGATGCGATGGACGAAGGCGACATCATCATCGACGGCGGAAACTCCCTGTTTACAGACACCATCCGCCGCGAAAAGGAAGTCTCCGCCCGCGGTCGCCACTTCGTCGGCGCCGGCATCTCCGGCGGCGAGGAGGGTGCGCTGACCGGCCCGTCGATCATGCCGGGCGGCCCCAAAGAATCGTGGGAGACCCTCGGCCCGCTCCTCGAAGACATCGCGGCAAAGGTCGACGGCACCCCGTGCGTGACGCACATCGGCCCCGACGGCGCCGGCCACTTTGTCAAGATGGTCCACAACGGCATCGAGTACGCCGACATGCAGGTCATCGGCGAGGCCTACCACCTGCTGCGCTACGCCGCGGGCATCGAGCCCGCTCAGCTTGCGGAGATCTTCGCGGAGTGGAACCAGGGCGACCTCGATTCCTACCTCATCGAGATCACCGCCGAGATCCTGCGCCAAGTCGACCGCCGCACTGGCGCTCCGTTTATCGACATCATCGTCGACGCCGCGGGCCAGAAGGGCACCGGCCGCTGGACGGTCAAGGGCGCGCTCGATCTCGGCGTGCCCGTCACCGGCATCGGCGAGGCGGTCTTCGCCCGCGCGCTGTCCTCCGCCCTCGCGCAGCGCGAGGCGGCCCAGCGCATCGGCCTGCCCGCGGGCGAGGTGAGCACGCTCGAGACCCTCGGCGTGGATAAGGCACAGTTCGTCGAGGACGTGCGCCGCGCGCTCTACGCCTCGAAGCTCGTCGCCTACGCGCAGGGTTTCGACGAAATCAACGCGGGCTCGCAGGAATACGGCTGGGGCCTCAAGCCCGGCGACCTCGCCCGGATCTGGCGCGGCGGCTGCATCATCCGCGCGAAGTTCCTCGGGCGCATCACCGAGGCCTACGAAAACGACCCCGACCTCCCCTCGCTGCTGCTTGACCCGTACTTCCGCTCCGAACTCAGTGGCGGGCTGATCGATTCCTGGCGCCGGGTCGTGGTCGTGGCCACGCAGCTCGGCTTGCCCGTCCCCGTCTTCGCCTCCTCGCTGTCCTACTACGATTCCCTGCGCTCCAAGCGGCTGCCGGCCGCGCTCATCCAGGGCCAGCGCGACTTCTTCGGTGCCCACACCTACCGCCGCGTGGACATGGAGGGCACCTTCCACACCGCCTGGTCGGGAGACCGCGAAGAGCTCACCTACTAGGATCGGCCGGGCGCAGGGTAGGCTTAGCCGCAATGACTTCTTTTGCCGACCTCGGCCTTCCCCGACCCATCGTCACCGTCCTGCAGAAGCAGGCGATCACGGAGCCGTTCCCGATCCAGGCCGCCGCGATCCCCGACGCCTTGTCGGGCCGCGACGTCCTCGGCCGCGGCCCGACCGGCTCGGGCAAGACCTTTACCTTCGGGCTCCCCATGCTCACCCGCCTCGCCGGCGCCCCGTCGCGCCCCGGCCACCCCCGCGGCCTGATCCTCGCGCCCACGCGCGAGCTCGCGGCGCAGATCCGCGAGCGGCTCGAGGACCCGGCGGCCGCGCTCGGCCTGCGCGTGTTAGACGTCGTCGGCGGGGTCAACATCAACAACCACATCCGTTCCCTGGCGCGCCCCGTCGATCTCCTCGTAGCCACTCCGGGGCGGGCGGAGGACCTTATCGGCCAGGGCAAGCTCTTTTTCGACGCGGTGGAGATCACCGCGCTCGATGAGGCCGACCAGATGGCGGACATGGGCTTTCTACCGCAGGTGCGCAAGCTGCTCGATCGCACCCCGTCCGGCGGGCAGCGCCTGTTGTTCTCTGCCACGCTCGACGGGGACGTCGAGAAGCTCATCGCGCGCTATATGCACGACCCCGTCACGCACTCGACCGCCCCGGCGCAGGCCGCGGTGGATACGATGACCCACTACCGCCTGCTCGTCGGCGATCGCGACCAGCGCAGCGAGGTGGTTGCGCGCATCGGCGCCCGCGAAGGCAGGACGATCATGTTCATGCGCACGAAACACGGCGTCGACCGGCAGGTCAAGAAGCTGCGCCGCGTGGGCATCAACGCCCAGGGCCTGCACGGCGATAAGGGCCAGGGCGCGCGCACCCGCGCGCTCGAGGGCTTCGGGGACGGCTCGACGCCGGTGTTAGTGGCCACCGACATCGCCGCCCGCGGCATCGACGTCGACGACGTCTCCCTTGTCGTCCACGTCGATCCCCCCGCTGAGCACAAGGCCTACCTGCACCGGGCGGGCCGCACGGCGCGCGCCGGAACCTCCGGGACCGTGGTGACCCTCGTGCTCGACGAACAGGAGCGCGAGGTCGCCGCGTTGATGGACAAGGCGGGTGTGCGCGCCAAGGCGGTGCGGGTGACGCCGGATTCGGCCGAGTTGGCTAAGATTACGGGCGCGCGAGAGCCTGCGGGGACACCTCTGCCGCCTCCCGGTCAAGATCGGGCGCACGCGCAGCCTACCCAGAACCGCCGACGACGAAGGAGTACCGGGCGAAGCTAGGCCATGGACATATTCATATCGATCCTCTCTCTTCTCGGCTTCATCGCGCTGACGGCGTCGACCGGGCTCTTCGTGGCCATCGAGTTCGCCATGACGGGCCTGGAGCGCTCCACCGTCGACGCGCACGCGCGCGATGTGGGAGACCGCGCCGCGAAGGCGGTCGCGCGCGATCACGCGAACCTCTCCTTTGTCCTCTCCGGCGCGCAGCTGGGCATTACGGTAACCACCCTGGCCGCGGGTTTCTTGGCCGAACCCGTACTCGGCAAGTACTTCACCCCTTTGCTTCACGCCGTGGGGCTGAGCGAGGGGGCGTCGACAAGCGTCGCGCTCATTCTCGCCCTGCTCGTGGCAACGTTCCTCTCCATGGTCTTCGGCGAGCTCGTGCCCAAAAACATCGCGATTACGGAACCGCTGCACACGGCCCGCTTTGTTGTCCCCCCGGTCAACGCGTTTAACACCGCTCTCGCGTGGTTCATCAGGGCGCTTAACCGCTCGGCCAACTGGGTGGTTCGCAAGCTCGGAATTGAACCGGCCGACGAGCTTGCCTCGGCGCGTTCCGCGCAGGAGCTCGGCGCGATGGTGCGCAACTCGGTGGAGGCCGGCAGCTTCGACGCCGAGACCGCGCGCGTGATCGACCGCTCGCTCCAGTTCGGGGACACGACCGCGGAGGAGGTCATGACCCCGCGCTCGCGCATCGAGTCCCTCGACGCGGGCGACACCGTAGCCGATCTCATCGACCTGGCCCGCTCGACCGGGCACTCCCGCTTCCCCGTGCGCCGGGGAGACCTCGACGACACGGTGGGAGTCGTGCACGTCAAGGACGCGTTTTCCGTGGACAAGGCGCAGCGTTGCTCGACCCTGCTCGGCGAGCTCGCCCGCCCCGTCCCGGTGATCCCGGGCACCCTCGACGGCGACGCCGTGCTCAACCGGGTGCGCTCGGCCGGCTCGCAGGTCGTGCTGGTTGCAGACGAGTACGGCGGGACGCAGGGGCTGGTCACCATCGAAGACGTCGTCGAGGAGCTTCTCGGCGAGTTCTACGACGAGTACGACGACAGGGAATCCGAGCGGGATTTCCAACGCTTCGGATCCTCGTGGGAAGTCTCGGGCCTCGTGCGCCTCGACGAGCTTGGGGAACGCCTGAGCTACACCGCCCCTGACGGCCCTTACGAGACCCTCGGCGGGTTGATCATGGCGACGCTTGGCCGTCTACCATCCGTTGGCGACAAGGTTCTTCTTCCGGAGGCCGACGGAGGCTTCCAGGAGCATTTCGAGTCCGGCAACGCAGGGCGGTGGACGGCGCACGTCACCGTCATGGACGATAGGCGCGTGGACAAGGCGATTCTCACCCCCGTGCCCGCAACCGACGTGAAGGAGCAGGGCCGATGAGCATTTGGTTAGCGCTGCTCCTCATCGCAGTCCTGTTGGCGTGTAACGCGTTTTTCGTCGCCGCCGAGTTCGCCCTTGTCTCCTCACGGCGCGACCGCCTCGAATCGATGCTGGCGCAGGGCAAGGGCGAGGCCCAGCGGGTCATCGACGCGGTCGAGCACCTCTCGATCTACCTTGCCGGCGCCCAATTCGGCATCACGATCTGCTCGCTGATCTTGGGCAAGGTCGCCGAGCCGGCCATCGCCCACTACATCGAGGTTCCGTTTACCGCACTCGGCGTTCCGGCCGACATGCTCCACCCCGTAGCCTTCGTTATCGCGCTGGCGATCATCTCTTGGCTCCACATCTTGTTCGGTGAGATGGTGCCGAAGAACATCGCGATCGCTGGCCCCGAGCAGCTCGCCCTGTGGCTCACCCCGGCGATGAAGGCATGGGTGACGGTGGCTGGCCCGATTATCCGAGCGCTGAACTGGGTGGCACGGATAACCCTGCGGGCATTCGGCGTGGAGCAGCGCGACGAGCTGGAGTCGACGGTGGACGAGCAGCAGCTCGAGAGCATGATCATGGAATCGCGCGAGGAGGGTCTTCTCGACGCCGAGGAGACGGCACGGCTCGCCAAGGCCTTAAGGTCGGATTCGCGCAGCCTCAAGGAGGTGATTATTCCTCTGAGCGAGCTCAAGACCATCCCGTATTCCAATGCGGGCATCCCGCTCGTGGTGATCGAGCAGGCGGTGCGCGAGACGGGTTATTCTCGCTTCCCCATCGAGCGCGCCGGCGGGGCGCTCGTGGGCTACCTCCACGTCAAGGACATCCTCGACCTCATGGCGTCGGATGACCCCAACCCGGTGGTGCCCACCTCGCGGATCCGCCGCCTCAGCATCGTCGACGGGGCTGGCTCGCTTGACGACGCCTTGACGGCCATGCACCGTCGCTCCGCCCACATGGCCCAGGTGCGCGACAACGGTGAGCTCGTCGGCGTTCTCGCTCTCGAGGACATCATCGAGGAGTATGTGGGCACGGTTTCCGACTGGACCCACGAGGACTAACCTCATCGTCGGCGGCTAGGATGTAGCCAAACGGGAACCGTTCATCCCTGGCAAAGGTGGTTTATATGGGGCGTCACGCTTCCGGTACGAACAACTACGCGCTCTCCGGCCGCGCGATCGCCGCGATCGTGGCCGTGGCCATCGTCCTCATCGCCGCGGTGGCGTGGGCGCTCCGCCCGCGCGAGGGGGACCCTCAGGCCGCGCCAGAGCCGCCGAGCTGCGTCGCGGGTGAGCTCGAGCTCCCCATCGCCGCCGCCGATAAGCGGCTCGGCGAGAAGCTCGCCCACGACTATGCCGCCACCTCCCCTGTCGTGCGCGATTATTGCATTAACCCCACCGTCGTGGACTCGGTCGCCGACGCCGCGGTCTACATCGCGCCGAATACCCCGGTCGCCCACCAGGAGCTGGCGCAACGAGGCCGCACCGCCGCGACGTCTGAGCCGAGCCCGGTAGCCGCCGTGAAAGTGGGCGTGGCTCACAAGGGCGGCCCGGCCGAGGCGAAGCTTGGGGAGGTCACCTTCCCCGTCGACGAGGAGCCCGCAGCCTCTGCACTGGTCGCATCTGCACTGGCAGCCAACGACGAGGAGGCCGTCGAGGCGCTCACCGCGCGGCGCGCCCAAAATCTGGCTGGCGCGGCCGAGGTGAGCGATTTCGTTGCGACATCCGAGGGAAACGTCCCCGCCGGCTACACCTTCTCCCCCGTGGAGGGCGAGGTCGTCTACACCGCGATCCCCCTCAACCAAGCCGATAGTATCAGCGAGGAGCAGGCCCGCGCCGGGCAGGACTTTGCCAAGGCCATGCGCGATCCCGCGGCCGCAGACGCCGGGCAACAGCCCGCGATCTCGGATCTCGTGTGGGCCGCGGCGACGCCGTCCGGCGGAGAGAACATCACGCAGCACACGGACCCCGGTGCGAAGCTTGCCGATGGCGGGCCGATGGACACGCTCTTCCTGCTCGATACCTCCGAGGCGATGGCGCCGTACATGACCGAGGCAGAACGCGGCATCGCCGACGCGGCGCGCGCTGTAGCCGCCTCCGGCAAGAGCGTGGCGCTATGGAACTACTCCTCCCCCCTCAACCCCGGTGTGGTCAACGGCTATCGCCGCAACGTGGCGCTCACCCCCGACGCGGAGGCGGTCGCCGACGCGGTGGGCAGGTTCCTCAACGGCGGGGTGCCTCGCACCCGGGAGGCCGTCACCGCCGCGGTGAGCGAGAGCGCGGGGTCAACCCGCATCGTCGTGGTGACCACAGGGACCGCCGACGGCGGCGACGACAACGCGTTCATCGCAGGTATCGACAATGCGAACATCGCCGTCGTTCACGTGGGAGAGGGTCAGCAGGACCAGGCGCTGCGCGGCGCGGCAAAGTCCGCGGCGGAGGCGCAGCGGGGCGATCAGGTGGCCCCGGCCATCAAGGCCGCGGCCGGGATTGCGGGCTAGGAGGACTTGCGGCGCCGGCGCGCGGCGAGTTCGTCGATACTAACTACCTCGGCGACGTCGCCATCGTCGGCGACGCGCTCGGAGGGGAACGAGGAGATGGTGCCGGTGAGCTCCCGCATGATCTGCGGCACGGCGATGCCGAACACGCCCTGCCCGCCGCCGAGCAGGTCGATGATCTCCTCGCTGCTGCGGCATTCGTAGACCGTGCGCCCGTCGGAGACGAGGGTGATCTCCGCGATGTCGTTAACGCCGCGGTCGCGCAGCTTATCCACCGCGAGGCGGATGTTCTGCAGGGAGATTCCGGTGTCAAGCAGGCGCTTGACGATCTTGAGGACGAGGATGTCCTTAAACGAATAGAGACGCTGGGAGCCGGAGCCCTTGGCGCCGCGGATGGAGGGGCGCACCAGGTTGGTCCGCGCCCAGTAGTCCAGCTGGCGGTAGGTAATGCCTGCGACCTGGCACGCGATGGGCACGCGGTAGCCAACCTCGTCGGAGGGGCCCAGGTCGAACAGGGTTTCTTGCACCGGGCGGGTGTCGTTTTTCTCGCTCACGTAATTACTCCCATGAAGTTTTGATTCGGGCCTCACATTCATTAAAGGCCAAGCATAGACATCGGTCAAGCCTCGACGGCGCAACACGCCGAACTCTAAACCAAAACTTTACCTTTAGGGTTACTCTTCCCCATCAGTCACATCCGTACCACCCGCATCGTCGGCCCCGGAAAGGTCCTCCTCCTCCACCCCGAGGTGCCGCATGAGCTCCGCGAACGACCCGTCGTCGTCACTCGGCGCTTCGGCCTCGGCACCCGCGCCGTCAAGCTCGGGGATGTCGAGGTCAAGATAGGTCAGGGCGTCCGCGGAGCTGCACCACACGCCCGCGGCGGCAACAACGTCCTCGCTCACCTCGATGTCTAGCCGCTCCTCCACCGCCAGGGCGAAGGCGTCGCTCGGGCGCAGGTCGATCGATTCCCCGCTGCCGAGCTGCACCGACGCGATGTAGACGCCCTCGTGCACGCTGAGGATCGAAACCTTCTCCGCGCCCTCGCGCCGGACGATATCGGCGAGGGCGTCGACGGCGTGCGGCCGCCGGGGGTGCCACCCTTCGAACCGCCCCGCCAGGCGGGTGCCGTCGATGGGCGAGACCCACACGGGCAAGAACCGTCTACGCTGCTCGACGTAGAGGAGCACGCACAAAAAACGCTCCGGGCCGAAAGGATGAATGCCGGAGAACTCCGCCTCGAGCATTTAGGCGCCCAAGTTCTTCAGCTCGTTGCGCACCAAGGCGGCGTGGAGCGAGACCACCAGCGCGGTGAGCTGCTGCTCAAGGTCGTTCGCCTTCTCCTTGGCCCCGCTTTGGCGCGACTTGGCCACCGGCTCGGTCACCCGCGCGATGATATCGGCCTGGCGCGCCGCTGCCGTGCGCAGAGGTTTTAGGTGGCGCTCGTCCAACCCGAACTGCGCGAGCGAGGCCACGGCGGCGGCCACCTCGACGCTTCCCTGGTCGAAGTGCCCGGACGCGTCCGGGGTGATAAGGCCCGAGGAGATGAGCGAGGCGACGGCCGCGGCGTCCACACCGGCGCGCTGGGCCACCTCGGCATCGCTCAAGGCGAGACCGGAGCTCGCTTTCGGCACCGGGACGAGCGGGGCGTGGGTGTGCGCGGCCAACGGGGTGACGTTTCCGGCGTCCATCGCTTCGAGTTGCTCGCGGATCACCTTCAGCGGGAGGTAGTTGTCGCGCTGGGTGACCAGAATGTAGCGCAGGCGCTCGACATCGGCGTCGGTGAAGCGCCGATAGCCGGAGGCCGTGCGCTGCGGGGTGATGAGCCCTTCCGATTCGAGGAACCGAATCTTGGAGACGGTCACGTCCGGGAATTCTTCGCGCAGGCGCTCCAAGACAACGCCGATCGACATCGTCTTGGCCGGCTTACCGGCGCCGGGGGCCGCGGGTTGCGGGGAGGTGCTGCGGATTGCGCTCATATCCTAGAGATCTACTGCGGTCGCTTACTTGTTGTCGGCGATAAAGACGAGACGGAATTTGCCGATCTGGATCTCGTCGCCGGCGGCCAGCGTCTGGGAGTTGCGCGGCTCGCGGTTGACGTAGGTGCCGTTGAGCGATCCCACGTCAACGACCTCGAAGGTGCCCTCGTCGCGGCGGAACTCCGCGTGGCGACGCGACACGGTGACGTCATCGAGGAAGATGTCGGCCTCCGGGTGGCGGCCGGCGGTGGTGACGTCCTGATCGAGCAGGAAGCGCGCCCCGGCGTTGGGGCCGCGCTTGACAACGAGAAGTGCCGCACCCTCGGGAAGGTTGTGCACCCCGGCGCCCGCCTCGGAGGGTGCTGCGCCAGACTCCATCTCCTTCAGCAGGTCTGCGCGGAATACCGAAGTGGTCTCTACCTGGTTCTCCGGCGCACCAGTGTTCTCGCTCATTCTCTCTCCTGACGCTGTGTATGGATGACTGGGAATACCGGAAGCCAGCACGCGCTGGTGCGGGCTCCGAATCAACTAAGGGACATAGTACCGGCAACCGCCCTCCCGCGTGACTAACGGCGTGCGGACGCCGGCTACCTGAAGATGTTTGCCACGCCGGAAATCAGCGAGTTCCCGCCCCCGGACAGCGGGTTGTCGCTGACCATGTAGGTCCATGTCGCGCTCGGGCGCTTCCAGCCCGCGTCGTCGAGGTGGGCACCGGCGGCATCGATCTCTACCTTCGCAAAGGTCTCCGCCGCCTGATCGACGGCCCGGTTCGCCAGCTCCTTGAACTCGCGCACGGCGATGCGGTGATACTCGTCGATCGGGGTCTCCCGGGCGATCGCCCGCAGGTGGATGGACTCGCGCACCTCGTCCATGAGCGCGAGGTAGGCGCTCCACTCGGCGTCGAGGTGGTAGGCCATGATCTCCCGCGCGGCCTGTTCGCGCACCTCGGCGGGCAAGCCGTCGAGCTCGGCGGCCCGCTGCGGGCACCGGGCGGCAAGCTCCCTCCACGCCACCGGGGTGTCGAGGATCGCGGCGCGGCGCTCGTCAAGGATATCGCGGTGATCGGCGATGAGCTTGTTGTACTTCCACGTTTGCGCGTGGATCTCCAGCAGTTGCCCCTCCGTCACCCGGCGGCAGTGTTCGATGAAGGCCGCGACCTTCGGGTCTGTGATCCTCCCCTCGGCGTCCGGTTGAGCCGTGACCTTGCTATCGGCGCCGCCGGTGACCACGACGTCGTCTTCGAGCGAGACGAAAAACACCGTCAACCCCGGGTCGCCCTGGCGCCCCGCGCGCCCGCGCAGCTGGTTGTCGAGCCGTGAGGTGCGGTGCCGCGAGGTCCCGATCACGGCCAGCCCGCCGAGGGAGACGACCTCTTCGCGGGCGGACTCGTCCGCCCCGCCGAGGCGGATATCGGTGCCGCGGCCCGCCATCTGCGTCGACACTGTCACCCGGCCGACGTCTCCAGCCTCCGCGATGATGCGGGCCTCCTCCGCGTCGTTCTTGGCGTTGAGGACGCTCACCTCGATCCCGAGCTGGCGAAGCTGCGCCGCGAGCGCCTCGGATTCCGCCACGTCGTGGGTGCCCACGAGCACCGGCTGGCCGCGGCCGTTCAGCAGCGCGACCTCCTCGACGATGGCGCGGTTTTTCTCGGCGGCGGTGGCGTAGATTCGGTCGGCCTCGTCGAAGCGCTTCGTCGGCGTAGCCCGCTCGATCACGGAGACGCGCAGACCGTAGAAGGTGCGCAGCTGCTCCGTCGCCTCCACGGCTGTGCCGGTCATCCCGCACACCTGCGGGTAGCGCCGCATGAGGGCCTGTAGCGTGATCGAATCGAGGATGCGGCCGCCTTCGGAGACGTCGAGGCCCTCCTTCGCCTCGACGGCGGCTTGAAGCCCGTCCGGCCAGCGCTGGAGCTCGGCGACGCGACCGCGGGAGGCGTCGACAAGAGCGACCTTGCCGTCGTCGACGATGTAGTGGACGTCGCGGATGAGCAGCGCCTTCGCGTGGAGCGCGAGGTTGACGCGCACGAGCGTGTCGCCGACGTGCTCGGCGTCGTAGAGCGATTCGATTCCCAGCGAGCGCTCGATGGCGCGCGCTCCGTGCTCGGTCAGCGATACCGCCCGCCCCGTCGAATCGACGGCGTAGTCTGTCCCGGCGGACAGGCGCGAGACCGCCTCGGTGATCCGGCCGGTGGCCTGCTGGGTGCCCACGCTGCCGGCGAGGACGAGGGGGACCAAGGCTTCGTCGATAAGCACGCTGTCCGCCTCGTCGACGAGCGCGACGTCCGCGGGCGCCTGCACCGCGTCCTCGCGCCGCGTGATCTGGTTATCGCGCAGGTGGTCGAAGCCGATCTCGGCCACGGGCGCGTAGACAACGTCGCAGCGGTAGGCCGCCACTCGCTCTTCGCGTGTCGAGGCCTCCGTCACCGCCCCAACCGTGAGCCCGAAGAACTCCACGAGCGGGCGCATCCACTCCGCGTCGCGCTGGGCGAGGTAGTTGTTGACGGTCATGAGGTGGACCCGCTTGCCCGTGAGCGCAAAACCCGTCGCCGCCATCGCGCCGACCAAGGTCTTGCCCTCGCCGGTATCCATCTGGATGACGTCGCCCTCCAACAAGCGCAGCACCGCCTGGCTTTGGACACCGAACGGGGCCATCGCGAGCGCGCGTGTCGACGCCTCCGCCAACCCCGCGATAAAGGCGACCTTATCCTCAATCCCCCGCTCGCCCACCGCCGCGCGCACCGCCTCGACGACGCCTTCGTCGGAATAGGCCTTGAACTGGGCGGAAAGCTCGCCGGATCGCTCGATAATGCTGCGCGAGACCTTGTCGTTGCGCTGCGTTGTCGATCCCATCGCCTTCCAGAACCAGTCAAAAGCGCCCATCGCTCTCCAGTGCCCTTTCCGTACCTCGTGTTGCCCGCATGCCTTGCGTGCCTCGACCATACGTTACCCGCACGACGCCCGGTGTCGGCCCGGTGACCTGCCGATTACCGGTTGTGAGGTCGCGTGCGCTAATCTGATCGAGTTCGCCGCACGCGGCGGACAACGGGCTATGGCGCAGTTTGGTAGCGCACTACACTGGGGGTGTAGGGGTCGCAGGTTCAAATCCTGTTAGCCCGACAATTTCCTAGTCGGCACGCACGACGAGCGCGCCCGCGAGGATGTCGATCTCCGCGGCGCGGACGCGGCCGATCGTATCGCCATCCACTTCGAATATTTCCGGTGACCCGAACTCGATGGTCACCCGCTCCCCGCTCTCAAAGGTCATCGCGTTCGGCGGCCGGGGCGTAAAGAGGTGGCTGCCGCGGCCCACAAGCCTCAAGACCGTGTTCCCGGCGACGAGCGCGGCCACGCGCGCCCACCCCAGCGGACCGCGCGGGGCGATGGTGACAAGATCGAGCTTCCCGTCGTCAGGCCGGGCGTTCGGGAGCAACGGCACGTGGGAATAGACATCCCCGCAGTTCCCGATGATGAGGGTGTGCAGGCGCTTTTTGGCCACGCGCTCGCCGTCGAAGCTAAAGGTGGCCCGGACGTTGTTGCCCCCGCGCAGCGCGCGCACCACCCCGGGGACGTAGGCGGCCGGGCCGATGCGCTCCTTGAGGTCTTCGTCGGTGTGCTCGATCATCTCGGCGTCGGCCCCGACGCCGGCCATGACCACGAAGCGCATCACGTCCGTCGAGCGATCGGCCCGGTGCAGGCGCGCCTCGCAGACGTCGATACGCCTGTCCCGCCCGTGAAACGCGCGGGCCACTGATGCCTCGAGGCCCAGGTCCAGCGCGAGGTTGCGCGCCAGCAGATTTCCCGTACCCGCGGGTACGATGCCGAGTGCGACGCCGCTGCCCGCTAGAGCGGAGGCAACGAGGCGGACGGTGCCGTCTCCCCCGGCGGCGATGACGAGGACCGCCCCTGCCTGCGCCGCCGCGGCGGCCTGGGCGTAGCCGGAATCCTCCGGGGTCGTGGCCACCCATTCGACCCGCGCCGTGAGGGGAGCCTGCGCGCCAACTGCCGCGCGCAGGCTCCCCTCGTCCACCTTGGCGGGGTTATACACCACGACAACTAGGTCCCTGTGCTGGCCTTCCACGCATTCACTATAAGTTGGTTTCTATGAAGGCGAGCCGCAAAGACGCACCGGCGTTCCGGGACGCCGCGCACCAAAGAGCGGCGGCGGGCGCGTTCGTGCAGGGGGCCTCCCTCTACGACGACGCCCGGCCAACCTATCCCCCGGCGGTCGCCGCCCTGGTCAGCGGGGCCTCGGAGGTTCTCGACGTCGGCTGCGGGACCGGCAAGCTCACCGAGACACTCCTTGTGCCCGGGCGCAAGGTCTTTGCCCTTGATCCCTCGGCGGACATGGTGAGCGTCTTTGCCCGGCGGCTGCCCGGGGTTCCAGTGTGGCGGGCGTGCGCAGAGGCGAGCGGGGTGGCCTCTGCTCGCGTCGATGCCATAACCTGCGCGCAAACATGGCACTGGGTGGACGCCGTCGCGGCAAGCCGGGAGGCCGATCGCGTCGTGCGCGACGGCGGCGCCCTCCTCCTGTGCTGGAACACGCTTGACGTGCGCCACCCCTGGGTGTTGCGGCTGAGCCGGATCATGCACTCCGGGGACGTGCTGAAGGACGGCTTCTACCCCACCGTCGCCGCGCCGTGGCGGCTCGAGGCCGAGCACCGCGAGACGTGGCTGCAGCCCGTCACCACCCACGGCCTCTTCGAGCTCATGGCCACGCGATCGTATTGGTTGCGCGCCGGCGCGGCGACCCGTGAGAAGATGGCCGCCAACCTCACCTGGTATCTCTTCGAGCGGCTCGGCTGCGAGCCCGGGCAGGTGCTCCCGCTGCCGTACCGCACCGACGCGTTTTGCTACAGGCGCGGCTAACTAGCCCGGTTGTTGGGGTCGCTGTCTACAAGGCGTTGGATTCTCGCGTCGTATTCCTCCGGGGTCTCCTCCGGCCTCTCATCCGTCCACGGGGTGTAGAGCGGGCGCGGCCGCGGGCGGATCGGGAACCGCATCGCGAACTCCTTCTCAAGCTCGCCAAGCAACCGGATGCACTCGGCGTAGCTGCCTCCCGCCTCAAAGTCGTCGAGGATCTTGTGACCGCGGGCCGAAAACGCCGCCTGCCGGTCGCGCTCCCTCATGCGCTTGTGCACGTCCACGCTCCAGCGCGGCTCGCGCGCGCCGAGCTGCTGTGCTAGGAAGCCTTCCGGCTCCGCCAGCGCGTAGGTCCCATCGGGGAAAAGCCACACCACGTCGCCCGTCGCGGGGTCGGGCACGTAGAAGGCGCGGGTGTCGGTCTTGGCGTTGTGATGATGCGCACAGAGAGTGAACAGATTGCTCGGAGTCGTCTCCCCTCCCGCGTCGTAGGGGATGCGGTGATCGAGCTGGCACGCCTCCGCTGCCCGGTCGCACCCCGGCCAGAGGCACACCCCGTCGCGGGCGAGCGCGTACGCGCGCATACTTGTCGACGCCACATACCCAGCAACCCGGTGCCCAGCGACCTCGTCGAGGTTGACTACCCGCGGTGGGCGCTCACCGCCAAGCTCCTCTGCCGCTAGCGTGCCCTCCGCGTCCGTCCACCCGCTGCCCGGAAAGTAGACCGACTCCCCCGCCGCGGGGGCGCCGTCCGGGTCGAGCGGCGTGAAGCCGAAAAGCGTCACCTTCACCTCGGCCCGCTGGGCTCCGGTGAGGATCATCCGCATGGCCTCGTCCTCGCTCACCTTGTGCTCGCGCGCGACGCTGTGCCTGTAGGCGCGCATGACGGCATGCGTCGCGGCGTCGCACTCCACGACCACACCGCATCCCTTCGCCCCGCCGTACTCGCTGACCTTGACCGTCCCGGCGGGGCGGGCGCGGCGGGCGCGCTTTGCCGCATCGAAGCCGACTCGCGCGTCAAGCCGCGCGATAAACGCCCGGAGCCTGGCCGTAATCGCCCGCGGACTTGCCAGCGGCTGGTTCGCCCGCTTCGGGGTGAACATGGTGGCCAGGAACTCGTCGATGACCCCGAAAGCCTCCGCGGTAAGATCCGGGCCCAGCTCCCCAATGACGTTGTCGATGGCGACGAGGCGCTTGATGTCGAGCACCCTCGTCGCGTCTTGAATCGAGCGCAACCACGGAAGGTCCGCCATCCGGCGGTAGGCGAAGATCGCCTTCTCCACGGCCGCACGGCTCTCCCCCGTCGCCTCCTGGATCGCCGTGATCTCACGGTCAAAATCATCCACGGCAAAGGCCGCGTCGGCCCACGCTGAGTACACCTCGTGGTCGATGTCCCTCTTGCGTTGCGCGAGCTCGACGAGCCGGTCCCCCGGCCGCTGCGTACGAAAAAACGGTGTGTGTTCCTGCGGATCTTTCTCCATGGTGTCCCCCTTCACCACACACCATACTAGAACACCTATTCGCACGCAAGCGTTTTCGAAAATAGGCTACGCCGCTTAGCTTGGGCGGGCGCGTCGCTCCCTAATTCGCACGGCTATGCGAACCGGCGTGCCGTGGTAGCCGAAGCGTTCGCGGAACTTCCGTTCGAGGTAGCGCCGGTACCCCGCATCCAAAAACCCCGTGGTAAAGAGCACGACTGTCGGCGGGCGGGTGGAGGCCATTGTGGCGAAGAGCACTTTCGGGAGGCGGTTGTTCTTCATCGGCGGCGGGTTAGCGGCGATCGCCTCGCGCAACCAGGCGTTGAGCTGGCCGGTGGAGACGCGCTTGTCCCAGTTCTCGAGCGCCTCCGTCATCGCGGGTTCGAGGCGGTGCAGGCCGCGGCCGGTATCGGCCGAGATGTTGAGTTTGGTCACCCACGGCAGGTGGCCCATCATCTCGTCGAACTCGCGGTCGAAGTAGTAGCGACGGTCCTCGTCCATGAGGTCCCACTTGTTAAAGCACACCACCATGGCCTTGCCCGCTTCGAGCACCATGGACACGACGCGCTGGTCCTGTTCGGAGATGGGCTCTGAGGCGTCGATAAGCACGACGCACACCTCCGCCGCCTCGATCGTGCCGCGGGTGCGCAGCGAGGCGTAGTACTCATGGCCCTGGGCGTTTTTCACCTTCTTGCGCAGCCCGGCTGTATCGATAAACTTCCACAGCGCGCCGTCGAGCTCGATGAGCTCATCGACCGGGTCGACCGTGGTGCCCGCGACGTTGTCGACGACGGAGCGGTCAGAGCGCGAGAGCTTGTTGAGCAAGCTCGACTTGCCGACGTTCGGCCGACCCACCAACGCGACGCGGCGCGGGCCCTCCGTGACCGAGTCGGCAGCGCGCGGCACCTCCGGGAACTGCCGCAAAATCTCGTCGAGCACGTCAGCCCCTCCGCGCCCGTGGAGCGCGGAGACCGGCCACGGGTCGCCCAGACCGAGGGAGTAGAAGTCTGCGACGTCGCCCCACTGCGCCTCCGACTCGAACTTGTTGGCCACCAAGATCACCGGCACCTCGGAGCGCTGCAGGTTGCGCGCCATGACAGCATCCGTTTCGGTGATGCCCGTGTGCGAGTCAACGACGAACACGATGACGTCGGAGGTCTCCATCGCCGCCTCGGACTGCCTTGCGATCGCGGCGTGGATGCCCTTGGCATCCGGGTCCCATCCGCCGGTGTCCTGGACGAAGAAACGCCGCCCGTTCCAATCGGTGATGTAGCTCACCCGATCGCGGGTCACGCCGGGGTGGTCCTCCACCACCGCCTCACGGCGCCCGATAAAGCGATTGACCAGCGTCGACTTCCCCACGTTGGGCCGACCCACGATTGAGACAGTCGGGAGCGCCTCCTCGACAATCTCGGGGTTCTCAACGCCGTAGGCGCGCTCGAGCTCCTCCCAATCGATCTCCTCGCCCGTGCCCGGCTCGAAGAATTCGGTCTCGTCCTCGCTCACAACGCGCTCCTTTCGATCAACGCGATCAACGCGGCAAGGACCTCGTCGCGGTCCATCTCGGAGGTATCGATGATGGTCGCGTCCTCGGCCGGCTTGAGGGGGCTCACGGCGCGGGAGGAATCAAGCTCGTCGCGGCGCTGGACGTCAGCGAGAACGGTGTCGAAATCGACCTCTCTCCCCGCCGCGACGTCCTGGTCGAACCTGCGCCTCGCGCGGACCTCGGCGGAGGCGGTGAGGAAGACTTTCACTGGGGCGTCGACAAGCACGACGGTGCCGATGTCGCGGCCCTCAACGATCGCGCGGTGCGCGCGGGCGGCGAGGCTGCGCTGCAGCGCCACGAGGTTCTCCCGCACCTCGGGGATCGCGGAGACGGCGGAAACGCTGCGCGTCACCTCCGGGCCTCGGATCTCACGCGAGACGTCCTCACCGGCGAGCACGACCTCGGTGGAATCCGGGTCGTCCGCGACCTCGAGCGGGAGCTCCCGCGTCGCCTCGATCACGGCCGAGGAGTCGGCCGGGTCGATCCCTGCCCGGAGGACGGCAAGCGTGGCCACGCGGTACATCGCCCCGGTATCGACGTATTTGGCGTCGAGCTCCTTAGCCAGAGCCCGGCACGTCGTCGACTTCCCGGTCCCGCTCGGCCCATCGACCGCGACGATGAGGCCGCCGTTCGGCATATTCGACAATGCGTTCATCACATCTCCACCGCCTTGTACAACGAGGTCAGCTCCGCCGAATTGAGCGCGCGCAGGGACCCGGGCTTCATCTCCCCGAGCTGGACTGTGTGCACCTTGGTGCGCACGAGACGCTGCACCGGGTACCCCGCGGCCTTGAGCATGCGGCGCACGATGTGCTTGCGACCCTCGTGCAGTTCGACCCGGATGATCGACTGGCCGTTGTGGGTGTCCACGATCTGGACGTAGTCGGCCTTCGCAGGGCCGTCGTCAAGCTCGATGCCCTCTCGCAGCTGCTTGATGAGCGTGGGCTTGGCCTCGCCGAGCACCGTGGCGAGGTAGGTCTTTTTGATGTTGTAGCGCGGGTGCATCAGTCGGTTGGCCAGCTCGCCGTCGTTGGTGAGCAGCAACAGGCCCTCGGTGTCCGCATCGAGGCGGCCCACGTGGAAGAGCCGCTGCCCGGAAGCCGTCTTCTCTGCGACGTAGCTTCCCACCGAAGTGCGATCCATCTCGTCTTTCATGGTCGACTGCACCCCGCGCGGCTTATTGAAAGCGAAGTACTCGTGCTCCTCGTTGACATTGATGCGCACGCCGTCGACGCGGATGATATCCACGCTGGGATTCACGCGCGTTCCCTGCGTGGTCACGATCGTGTCGTTGACCTCGACGCGGCCCTGGGAGATCATGATCTCGGCGTGGCGGCGCGAGGCGACACCCGCCTTAGCCAGAACTTTTTGCAGGCGCACGCCCTCTTCGGGGGCGTCCCACCAGTTATCTTCGAGCGGGTGGGGTGTCACATTTTGCTTCTTGGCCGGCCGCGCATAGGAGATGTAGAACGTATCGTCCTTCTCTCTATCCGGTGTGCCGTCTCGGCGAGCGGGGGGAGTCATCATGGATCCTTACACTATGTAAGCGGTTTTCGAACGCGCGCCAGCCTACCAGATGGAGGGAATTACCAAGCATCCTCGATCGAGTCGATCTCCGGGAGCAGAGGCGCCAGCTCGGGCAGGCTGTCTAGCGAGTCAATGCCGAGCAGCTCGAGGAAGAACTCGGTGGTGACGTAGCGGTGCGCGCCGGTCGAGGCGTCCGGGTCCACCTCCGCGATCAGCCCGCGCAGCGCGAGCGTGCGCATCACGCCGTCGACGTTGACCCCGCGCACGCCGGCGACCTGGGAGCGGGTCACCGGCTGACGGTAAGCGATCACCGCCAGCGTCTCCAGCGCTGCCCGCGAGAGCGTCGACTGGGTGCCGTCAAGAAGAAACTTCTCCACCGCCTGGGAGTTCTCCGCCCGGGTGTAGAGCCGCCAGCCCTCCTCCCCCTCGCGCAGGCTCATCCCGCTGCCCCGCGCGTCGAACTCGGCTGCGATCTCGCGCAGCTGCTTATCGACGTCTCCTTCCTCCGCCCCGAGCGCACGGGCCAAATCGGCCGTCGAGGCCGGGCTGTCTATGACCAACAGCACCGACTCGAGCTGTGAGCGCAGCTGCGTGACCATCGGCAGACCGTCTGGTTGCTCCATGAGTTAGTGATCCTAGGTCCAGTTGCTCGCCGCGACGACCGCGGGGTCGACCTCTGCCCCCGTCCAGGCGACGTCGAGGGGGCCTAGCGCCTCGGGCTGCCGCGCCTCGAGCGCCCGCGCCTTGAACAGCTCGAGCAGCGCGAGGAATCGGCCGACGACCTCCATCGACCGGGCGCAATCAGCGGTGAGGTCGGCGAAAGCGAGCCATTGGGCCGGGCCCGCCAAGCGCAGCATGGCCAGGATCTTGCCCGCTTGCTCTGGCACCGAGACCGCCTGGGCGTGGACGTGGTCGGTGCGCACCTCCTCCGGCGGCCGCGGCCGAAACACGCTCGCCGCCAGCGCGGCAAAGCTCTCTGCGTTATGGCCCAGCACCACCGGGGGCATAAGCTCGGCGAAGCGTTCCTCCGGGCCCACCGCCCTGGGGTAGGTGCGCGCCGCGGTGGCCTGCCACTGCGCGAACTGTTCGGCCACCCGTTGGTATGCCCGGTACTGCAGCAGGCGGGCGAAGAGCAGGTCGCGCGACTCCAACAGCTCGAGAGTCTCGGCGTCGCTCGCCTCGCCGCGGGGCAGCAAACGGGCAGCCTTGAGATCGAGCAGGGTCGCGGCGATGAGGAGGAACTCCGTTACCTCGTCAAGTTCTGACGCTTGACCCAGGGCCCGCGTGTAGGCGATGAATTCGTCGGTCACCTCTGAGAGCGCGACCTCCGTCACGTCGAGCTTCTTGGAGCTAATGAGCTGCAACAGCAAGTCGAACGGGCCCTCAAAGTTGCCCAGCACCAGCCTAAAGCCGGTGATTTCGGGCTGGTTCGGAGCCGGCATCGACTCACCCGTCCGTGCGCTCGAGCACCTCGAGGGCCAGGTTGCGGTACTGCTCAGCGCCCTGGGATCGCGGCGCCCAGGTGATAATCGGCTCGCCCGCCACCGACGTCTCCGGGAAGCGCACGGTGCGGGTGATCACGGTGTCGAACACCGTCTCCCCGAAGACCTCGAGCACGCGGTCCATCACCTCGCGGGCGTGCGAGGTACGGCGGTCGAACATGGTCACGAGGATGCCGATGATCTCTAGGTCGAAGTTGATCCGGTCGCGCACCTTCTCCACCGTATCGGTCAATAGCGCCAAGCCCCGCAGGGAGAAGTACTCGCACTCCATCGGGATGATCACCCCGTGGGAGGCGGCCAGCGCGTTGACGGTGAGCAGGCCCAACGAGGGCCCGCAGTCCAGCACAATGTAGTCGTATTCGGCGCGGGCGGGGCGCAGGCAGCGCGCGAGCGTCTGCTCGCGCCCGACCTCGTTGACGAGCTGAATCTCCGCGGCAGAAAGATCGATGTTGGCCGGTACAAGGTCGAGCCCGGCGACGTTCGTGTGCCGGATCGCCGCGTGGACATTCGCCGTAGAGTCGAAGAGCAGGTCGTAGACGGTAACCTGCTCTTCATCGTGCGCCACCCCGAGCCCGGCAGAGAGCGCGCCCTGCGGGTCGAGGTCAACGAGGAGGACGCTACGCCCCTGCTCTGCCAGGCAGGCCCCCAGGTTGATGGTGGAGGTGGTCTTGCCCACCCCGCCCTTCTGGTTGACCATGGAAATCACCTTCGCGGGCCCGTGCCGCAAAAGCTCCTTGGGCTTGGCAAACTCTCGCACGGGCCGGCCGGTCAGTCCGACTGGCGCTCCTTCGGCCTCGAACAGCGACTCGCTCTCCATCGCCATGGCGTCTCCTGATGTGAGGTGTGTGTTCCGGGCAGTTACCACGGTCAAGCTTACACTGTTGTCATTCAGGCCCGCGGGTGCGCCGTCTTCCACACCTCGCGGAGGTTCTCCGCAGTGACGTGGGTGTAGATCTGTGTCGTGGTCACGGACGAGTGCCCTAAAAGCTCCTGGACCGTGCGCACGTCGGCGCCTCCTTCCAACAGGTGCGTGGCAAAGGAATGGCGCAAGGTGTGCGGAGAGATATCTTTGTCTATCCCGGCCCGCTGCGCCGCGCCCTTGACCACGGTCCACGCACTCTGCCGGGAAAGCGCCGTCCCGCGTTTGTTCAAAAACAACGCGTGGGACGCCCCGCTCGCCAGCGCGGGCCGGCCGCGCACGAGGTAGGCGTCGATCGCCGCCCGCGCGTGGGAGCCCAAGGGCACTATGCGCTGTTTGTCCCCCTTGCCGGTGACGGTGATGACGTCCTCGCCCCCGCTCACGTCGTCGACAGTTATGTCAAGCGCCTCGGTCACACGCGCCCCGGTGGCGTAGAGTGTCTCCACCAGCGCGCGGTCGCGCAGCTGCGTCGGGGTCTGCGTGGGGCAGGCCTCGATGAGGCGCTCGACCTCTGCGACGCTGAGCGTCTCCGGCAACTTCTCCCCCGCGCCCGGCGGGGCGACGGCGGCGGAGACGTCGGAGCCGACGACCCCCTCCGCCGCGGCGAACTTGTGCAGCCCGCGGGCGACGACGAGGGCGCGGGCCGCGGACGACGACGCAAGCGGGCGCTCCCCGCGCCGCAGGTCCGCGACGTACGCCTCCAGGTGGGATGCGTCTACCTCACCGAGATCGGAAATCCCCGCTTCAGCGAGCCACCCGAGGTAGCGCGCGGCGTCGCGCCTGTAGTTCGATAGCGTGTGGGCGGATGCGCCGCGCTCCACCGCGAGGTGGTCGAGCCACATCGCGGCCACCCGTGCAGGCTCCACCTACGAAAACTTCTTCAGGTCCGAGCCGTGCCCGATGCGGCGGCGCGCCATCGAGGTCGGCCGCAGCTCGAACGGCGTATCGACGCCCAACGGGCGCGCCACCCCGTCTCGCACCGCGCAGGCAGCGAGGATCCCGGCGATGGCGATCGAGTTGGTCACCGCGCCCGCGAACACGCGCGCCCGCGCCTCGTCGAGGTCCACCCACTCGAGGGTCATCTCCGCCTCCTCGTCCTCCGCCTCCGGGCGCTGCACCTCGGAGAGGTCACGGGCGAGGAATACCCGGACGGCCTCTTCCGCGAACCCCGGGGAGGTCACGAGGTCGAGCAGCACCCCCCAGTCGCCGGCCGCTAACCCAGCTTCTTCGCGCAGCTCCCGCTTCGCGCACTCCAGCTCGGTCTCCCCCGCCACGTCCAGGATCCCGGCCGGCAGCTCCTGGAGCCTGCGGCCGACGCTGTGGCGGTACTGCTCGACCATGGCGATGCGCCCCTCGCCGTCGAGGGCGACGATCGCGACGGCGCCGAGGTGTTCGACGATCTCGCGATCGGCGCTAACGCCGGTCGGCATTGTCACGGTATCGCGCCGGAGCGCGAGGATGGGGGCGTCGACAAGAAGCTGCGACTTCGTCACCGTGTATTCGTGGGCCATGACGCCTACCGTAGCGCGAAGATCGTGGCCACGCGCCCCGCCTCGGTCTCCGCCGGCGTGGTGCCCGCGCCCACGCCGGACACCGCGATATGCGCCCCGCCCTCCTTGTAGCCAGCCGCGACATCCTCGAGGAGCTTCGCGCCGAAGGTGGAGCCGGCATCCGGCGCCGTCATCAGCACCGCCGCGTCGGCTGCGCCAACCTCGGCGGGGTCGTACTCGATAAAGCCGGCCACGGCCAACGAGTCCAAGAGGAAGGCGCGGTCCTGCTCGTCCGCGGAAGCCGGGTCGAGCGCGGCCGCGAGCGCCTGGCCGGCGTGCGTGCCCGGAGAGCGGTTATCCACCGAGAGCTGCGCCCCGGCGGGGAGCGTCTGGGCGATCATCGCGCTGAGCTCGTTCGCCGCGTCCTGGGAGGTGAACTTCTCCGTGAGGGTGATCGTCCCCGCGCTTGTGGCTCCGGCGATGTTGAGCAGCCAGCGCTGCTTGTCCACCACGTCATCGGGCACGCCCTTGTCGCGCACGATGACCACCGTGCGGCCCTCGAGCACGCCTTCGACCATGGCCTCCGAGCCCTGGGCGAGCAGCGAGTTCGCGGCCTCCGCGCGCTCGGAGGCGGCCTCCGCAGCCTCCGTATCCACCGCATCAGCGGCGGCGCCCCCTTCGGTGGGCATCGCAGGGGCGATCAACGCCACCCCGAGGGCTAGTCCCGCGGCCAGGCCCCAACCGAGGCCGGCTGCAACAAGACCCGGGCTTGATGTGCGACGGCTCATTTAGTCGAACCACCCCTGGACGCGCGTGAGAATCTGGGCCCACGTATCGGCCAGGTTCTCCCCAAACTCGCCTGGCCCGCCCAGGCCGACGATGAGGATCATGCTGGCCACGGCGACGAGCAGGCCGAGGATCGCCCACGCCCAGGCCACGCCAGAGGGCGAATCAATCCGGTAGAGCTCCTCGATGACGGAGGCGTCCACGAGGCGCCGGCCCGCCTTGAGCCGCGCCAGGAGGGCGGCCGGGGATGCCTGGCCGGGCGCCGCGAAGAGCTGATCGAGGTCGACGGCGCCGCCGAGGGTGACAATGAGCTCGGCGTCGTGGAACGCCGCGAGCAGGATCGCCAGGTCGGTCGGAGACTGGGTCGCCGCCGGGAAGGTCATCGCTCCCACGCCCAAATCCTGGATCCGCTCAAGCCCCGCGGCGTGTCCGTCGGGGTCCGCCGGCAAAATCACCCGGGCTCCGCTGCGCAGCGCCTCGGCGGAGATGTCCGCCGGGTCTCCGACGATGAACTCGAGGTCGTGGCCGAGGTCGACGAGGGTGTCGGCCGCCACACCCACGCCGATGATCACCGGGGAATACTCGCGGATGAAGTTGCGCATCCTGCTCAGGCGCTCGCGCAGCTCGCCCTCCGGCGCGACGACGAGAACCTTCCTGCCCGCCATCGTGTCGCCGAGCTCGGGCACACCGACGCCGTCGACAAGCAGCGGCGATTCCGCACGGATGAATTCGATCGTGTTGCCGAAGTACGCCTCCATGTGGTCGATGAGGCCCTCCTGAGCGGCGGCAAAGCTCGCGTCCACGTCGGCGCGGTCGACGAACTCGCCGACCCCGGCTGCCTTCTTGCCCACCGAAATAGTGCCGTCGGCGGCGATCGTCGCCTTCTTTCCGTTGCGGAGCAGCGTGCGCGATTGCCCCCCGACTGCCTCGACGAGCGGGATGGAGGCGTCGAGAAGCAGGTGGGTGCCGTAATTGGGGACGGTGCCCGAGGAGAAGCGTTGCAGGTTGACCACCGCGGCGGGCTTGGCGGCGACGAGCAGCTCCGCCTGGCGGCGCGGCATGTCTTGCGTATCGACGACCGCGATCTCGCCTGCACCGAGCTTGCGCGCCGTCGGCTGCGCGGTGAGGTCGCGGAGACGCCCCTGGACGGTGCGTACTTCGGGAGAATTGACAGTCATGGGCCCTATTATGCAGCGCCCACCAGCTAATTTAGGTAAGGCGCGCTGGCTGTCTCATCTGCCGGATCTCGCCGCGGGCGCGCTCGCGAAGTTCCTGGGCGTGCGCGCGGCCGGTGGCGGAATCATCCATCCCGGCGAGCATGCGCGCGAGCTCCTCGACGCGCTGCTCGTCATCCAACGTAAACACGCCGGAGGTCACGGCGTCGTCGCCGACATGCTTGGACACGTGCAGGTGCGTATCCGCGTAGGCCGCGACCTGCGGCAGGTGCGTGACCACGATGACCTGGTTGTGGGTGGCCAGCCGCGCAAGCCTGCGGCCGATCTCCACGGCGGCGCGCCCGCCGACGCCGGCGTCGACCTCATCGAACACGAGCGTCGCGCCGCTGCTCGAGCCGCTGAGCACGACCTCGAGCGCGAGCATGACGCGGGAGAGCTCACCGCCGGAGGCGCTCGTGGCCAGCGGCTGCGGCTCAATCTTGGCCGCTGGGGCGAGCTTGAGCTCGACCGCATCCGCCCCGTCGCGGGTGTAGTCCTGGTGCGAGATCTCGACAGTGAATACGGCCTTCGGCATCGCCAGGCCATGGAGTTCCGCGGTCACGCGCTCCTCGAGCTTACGGGCCGCCGCGGTGCGCGCCTGCGTGAGCGCCCCCGCCCGCGCCTCCATCTCCTGGGCAAGCCGGCCCACCTGCTCGCGCAGCTCCTCGATGGCTTCGGCGGAGGTATCGATCTTCACCAGCCTCCGCGCGGCCTTCGCCCGCCACGCGTTGACGCCGGTGGCGTCGGGGGCGTACTTGCGGGTCAGGGCCTTAATGTCCTGCTGGCGGCTGAGCAGGCGGTCGAGCTCCTCGGCGTCATCAGGCAGCCCGGCGACGAAGCTGCCGAGCTCGGCGGAGACCTCGGAGAGCGTGGCGGCGACGTCCGTGAGGCGCGCACCGAGCTCTTTGAGCTCGGCATCGCTCGACGTTTCCAGCGCGTTCGCCGCCGCCCCGACCAGGGTTGAGGCGGCCGCCTCGTCGCCTGCGGGGGCGTAGCCGCCCGCGGCCTCCGCCCCGTCGATGGCTCGCAGCGCCTCCCGCGCGGCATCGCGCAGCGTATCGACATCCTGGAGGCGGTTAATAGTGGCGACGAGGTCCTCGTCCTCCCCGTCTGCCGGGGAGACCGCGTCGATCTCGTTGATCGCAAACTTCAATCGGTCGACCTCTTGCGCCAACTCGCGGTGCTTCTCGGTGCGTTCCCGGAGGTCCTTGGCGGCCGCGCGCCACGCGCGCCACGCGGAGCGGTAGTCCACGAGCCGGGATGCGATCGCGCCGTCGAAGCGGTCGAGCGCGGCGAGCTGCTCCTCGGGAGCGAGCAGGCGCAGCTGGTCGTTTTGCCCGTGGATGGTCAAAAGGTGGCCGGAGAATTCCCCGAGCGTGGACGCCGGGACGGTGCGCCCGCCGATGTGCGCCTTGGAGCGCCCCGTGGCGCGCACGGAGCGAGAGACGAGGAATTCGCCGTTCTCATCCGCCTCGGCCCCGGCGGCCTCCGCGATCTCGCGCGCCGCCTCGGCGGAGTGGGCGTCGAGCCCGGCGAGGTCGAAGGCGCCCTCAACGATCGCCTGCTCGGCGCCGGCGCGCACGCGCGAGGCATCCGCGCGGGCCCCGCCGATGAGGCGGAGGCTGGATACCACCATGGTCTTGCCTGCGCCGGTCTCACCCGTGAGCACCGTGAGCCCGGGCGAGAGCTCGGCTGAGGCGCGCGAGATGACGCCGAGGTTTTCTATCGAGAGTTCTTTGAGCATGCAGCTACTTCTTCAGCGGGCCGCGCCACCCGGCGACCGGAAGTTGGAACTTGTGCACGAGGCGGTCCGTGAAGGGGTGCTCGTCGAGGCGCACCCAGCGCACGGGCCGGCGACCGCGAACCGCCTCGACGCGCGAACCGGGCGGCATCTCGATGGTACGGCAGCCGTCGAGGACCACGTTGGCCTGCCCCGTGCCGGAGACGGATTCGACGGCCACGAGCGAGCGCGGCGAGACGACGAGCGGCTTGGTAAAGAGGGCGTGGGCGTTATTCGGCACCACGAGCAGCGCCTCCACCTCGGGCCACATCACGGGCCCTCCCGCGGCGAACGCGTAGGCGGTGGAGCCGGTGGGGGTGGAGATGAGCACGCCGTCGCACCCGAACGACGACACCGGGCGGTAGTCCACCTCGAGGGTGGCGTCCATCACGCGGGTGCGGTTGACGTTTTCGATGCTGGCCTCGTTGAGCGCCCAGCCCTTGCCAATCTCGTTGTTGCCCGAATCCATCACCACGACATCGAGCGTCATGCGGTCTTCGATGCGGTAAGTGCGGTCAATGACCCGCCCGATAGCCTCGTCCAGGCTCTCTTGCTCCCATTCGGCGAGGAAGCCGACGTGCCCCAGGTTAATTCCCAGCACGGGTACGTCCTGTGCGTGCGCGTAGTCCGCCGCTCGCAAAAATGTCCCGTCCCCGCCGAGCACGAGGACGAGCTCGCAGCCGGCCGCGGCCTCGGGCCCTCCCTCGACGCGGTCGAGTCGCTGCAGCGCGGGCTCGTCGTCGACGGGGCCCATGCGCTTTTGGTCGAGGAGCCTGACCTCGATGCCGGCCTGACAGAGCAGCTCCGCCGCCCGCGCCGCCGCAGAGATGTTGCCCGTGCGGTAGGTGTGCGGGACGAGGAGGATCGTGCGCTCGTTGATACCGGTCATCAGCTATTGGGGTCCTTCCTCGACGGCGCGCGTCACCAGTGCGGTCAGTTCGGCGTCGTCAAGCGTGGATGCTCCTTGGTCTTTGACGAGCCATAGGAAGTATTCTACGTTGCCGCTCGGGCCCGGCAGCGGGGAGGCGACCGCACCCCGCGCGCTCAGCCCCAGCGACTGGGCGAAGCGCGCGACCTCAAGCGTCGCATCGAGGCGAAGCTGCGGGTCGCGCACCACCCCGCCGGCGCCGAGGCGGTCCTTGCCCACCTCGAACTGCGGCTTGACCATGGGCAGGAGGTCAGCGCCCTCCCTCACGCAGGACGCGATCGTGGGGAGCACCAGCTTAAGCGAGATAAACGAGAGGTCTCCGACCATGAGATCGGCCGGGCCGCCCATCAACTCCGGGGTAAGGGTGCGGATGTTCGTGCGGTCGAGCACGCGCACCCGCTCGTCGTTTTGCAGGCGCCACACGAGCTGCCCGTAGCCGACGTCGACGGCGATGACCTCCGAGGCGCCGCGCGCGAGCAGGACGTCGGTAAACCCGCCCGTCGAGGCCCCAGCATCGAGGGCACGCCGCTTATCGACGCTCAATCCCGCCTCCCCGAACACCTCGAGCGCCCCGATGAGCTTGTGCGCGCCGCGGGAGGCCCACGCGTCGACCCCGTCCGTGTTCACCTTGATCGAGGCCTCTGGCTCCACCACGGTCGCGGGCTTGCTCGCCGTAAACCCGCCGACCTCAACCCGGCCGGCCTTGATCCACTCCTGCGCCTGCTCCCGCGAACGGGCGAGCTTGCGCCTCACCAGCTCGGCGTCGAGCCTCCTGCGCCCTGGGGCCATCTCGGTTCCTCCTTCTCTTAGTCGGACTTCAGCGCCTCGCTGAGCACCTCGTGCGCGCGCTCAAGTAACGCCGCTTCCTTCGCCGGGGTCGAGGCGTCGGCCGCGAGGATCGCACGGACGCGGGCGGTGAGCTGGGCGGGATCGATGCCTGGGCTTCGCGGGTCGCGGGGAACGGGGCTGTGCACGGCCGCTACCACCACGCCTGCAAAGCTCGCTCGGCGGCGCCGGAGGCCGCGACGACCTCGCCGGTGAATCCATCGCCCCGCCAGGCCACCTCGAGCACGGTGCGCAGCGCGTCGATGGGGGTTGCGTCCTCCGCGCCGCCGCCGAGCGAGATGTCATGACCCCGCGCGGTGGCCGTAAACCCGCCCTGGGCGCCCGGTGCCAAACGCTCCGCGGGCTGCCCGATCTCGAGGAGCGACTCGGCAACATAGGTGGGCCGCAGCGCCGGGGGTGCGGCAACGAGGTCCCACGGCCCCGATACCCCTGTGAGCACGTGCAGCGACGGCACATCGGATGCCACCGCACCCGCGATGTCCGTATCCAACCTATCTCCCACCGCAAGCGGTCTCGTTGCGCCGGCCCGCTCGGCGGCCTGGACAAACATCGCAGGTCCGGGCTTGCCGGCCACATCGGGAACCACCCCTGTCGCAGACGTCACCGCCGCCACCATCGAGCCGTTGCCGACGAGGAGGCCGCGCGGGGATGGCAGGGTCGTATCCACGTTCGAGGCGATGTATCGCGCGCCCGCGCGGATTGCCAGCGCTGCCTCCGAAAGTTCGCGCCAGCCGGTGGACGGGTTGTGCCCGTGCAAAACCACCGTGGGGCGCTCATCCGCGGAGGACACGACCCGGAAACCGGATTCGCTGGCGAGCTGCGCGAACGACTCCGCGCCGACGACGAGGACTGGGTCGCCGGCCGCGGCGTGCTGGGAGGCCAGCGCCACGGCCGCCTGTGCGGACGTGACGACCTGTTCAGGGCGCACGTCGAGCCCGATGCCGCGCAGCAACGAAGCAACCTCGCCCGAGCCGCGGGAGGCGTTGTTCGTGATAAACATCGCCGTAAGCCCGCTGCCCGAAATGGCGTCCACCGCACCCGGGATGGCGCGCTGGCCGGACCAGACAGTTCCGTCGAGGTCGAGCAGGAGGGCGTCGACAATCGAGCTCAGCGGGGCGGTGCTCACCCTACTTCAGCTCCTCAACCCGAACGGACGCGTCCGTCTCGCCGTTGTCGATCTCAGCGACGTGGGAAAACCACCTCGCCGCCTCCGACCGACGGCCCACGGCGAGCAAGGCATCGGCATAAGCGTAGCCAAGGCGGGCGCCCTCCGGATCCTTCGCGTCGAGGGAGGGATCGAAGCGCTGGAGCGTCGCCAGCGCGGACTCGTGCTGGCCGAGGTCGTGGCGGGCACCCGCCAGAACGATTCCGAGCTCGATCTGGCCCTGTCGGTCCAGCTCGAGCGCCTCGGGCGTGCGGCCGATCTCCAGTGCCTTCTCCGGGCGCCCGAGGCCGCGCTCGCAATCGGCCATGACCGCGAGCAGACCGGGCCCGCCTAGCATCCGGCGCGCGGCGCGCAACTCGGAGATGGCCTCTTTCCACTCGCCGGCGTGATAGGCAACGATGCCGTTGGTTTCCCTCACCACACCCACCCGGCCGGCGCGCTCCTTCGCGGCACGGGCGTGGCGCAATGCGGCCTGCGGCGAGTCTTCTAACAAGTTCAAAGCCATAATCATGTGCTTGGCCACCCGGTCAGCGTTATCCTTCGACAACACCCGCAGGTCTTGGAGCACGGAAGGGTCAAGCTCGCGCACATCGATATCATCCGGCAGATCCGGCTCGGAGAGCTTCTTGTGAATTCTCTCTTCGCGGTAACCCTGCCGCTGCGGCCCCACGCGGGAACCGCCGCGCGGCCGGCCGCGCGATCCGTTATCTCCACTCATGTCTAATGCCCTTCCTCGAGATCCACTCCATTATAGGGTGTGTCGCCGCATGCAAAAACGGCCCGCCGTGGTGGTGGGCCGTTTTTGTGGTGTGAAGTTGTTGGGTCGGCGGTAACTTACTCTCCCACCCCCTCCCGGGGGCAGTACCATCAGCGCGGGCGGGCTTAGCTTCCGGGTTCGGAATGGGTCCGGGCGTTTCCCCGCCGCCATCAACCACCGACACACTTTGTGGGGTCACAATATGGTGTTGTTGTGGTGTGTCAGATACTGCATAGTGGACGCGTGCACCCCTTTGTTGTGGGGGTTTTTGTGTGTATTGGTGTATTAGTACCAGTCACCTCCGACAGTTGCCTGTCTTCCAGATCTGGCCTATCAACCCCATCGTCTGTGGGGAACCTCGAGCGAAACCTCATCTTAAAACAGGCTTCCCGCTTAGATGCTTTCAGCGGTTATCCCTCCCGTACGTAGCCAACCAGCCATGCTCCTGGCGGAACAACTGGCACACCAGAGGTACGTCCGTCCCGGTCCTCTCGTACTAGGGACAGCCTTCTTCAAGTTTCTGCGCGCGCGGCGGATAGAGACCGAACTGTCTCACGACGTTCTGAACCCAGCTCGCGTGCCGCTTTAATGGGCGAACAGCCCAACCCTTGGGACCTACTCCAGCCCCAGGATGCGACGAGCCGACATCGAGGTGCCAAACCATCCCGTCGATATGGACTCTTGGGGAAGATCAGCCTGTTATCCCCGGGGTACCTTTTATCCGTTGAGCGACACCACTTCCACACGTTGGTGCCGGATCACTAGTCCCGACTTTCGTCCCTGCTCGACATGTTCGTCTCACAGTCAAGCTCCCTTGTGCACTTACACTCTAAAGACCTGATTGCCAACCAGGCTGAGGGAACCTTTGGGCGCCTCCGTTACTCTTTGGGAGGCAACCGCCCCAGTTAAACTACCCACCAGGCACTGTCCCCAACCCAGATCATGGGCCAAGGTTAAGGCCTCCACAACGGTCAGAGTGGTATTTCAACAACGACTCCACCACCACTAGCGTGACGGTTTCACAGTCTCCCACCTATCCTACACAAACCGCAGCGAAGACCAATACCAAGCTATAGTGAAGGTCCCGGGGTCTTTTCGTCCTGCCGCGCGAAACGAGCATCTTTACTCGTACTGCAATTTCACCGGGCCTGTGGTTGAGACAGCAGGGGAGTCGTTACGCCATTCGTGCAGGTCGGAACTTACCCGACAAGGAATTTCGCTACCTTAGGATGGTTATAGTTACCACCGCCGTTTACTGGGGCTTAAATTCTCCGCTTCGGGGCATACACCCCTAACAGGTCCTCTTAACCTTCCAGCACCGGGCAGGCGTCAGTCCGTATACATCAACATCACGTCTTCGCACGGACCTGTGTTTTTGATAAACAGTCGCTCCCCTCTATTCTCTGCGACCACCACCAGCAACCACCCGCACAGGGCAGCAACCAGCAGTGGTCCCCCTTCTCCCGAAGTTACGGGGATAATTTGCCGAGTTCCTTAACCACAGTTCACCCGACCGCCTTAGTATTCTCTACCTGACTACCTGTGTCGGTTTCGGGTACGGGCCGTATATAGACTCGCTAGAGGCTTTTCTCGACAGTCCAGGATCACTTACTTCACCCCCAACGGGGCTACGCATCACGCCTCACACATAGTGATCGCATGCATTTCACACACAATCGTGCCACACGCTTACACCACAATCCACTAAGCGGCTAAGCTACCTCACTGCGTCACCCCATCACTGTGCTACAACGATTCAGGCCCCACACCACACCACCGACAACCCCCACCAAAGATGGGGGCATAAGACAGTGATGCGGCACGGTTAGTATCACCGCGTCACACTTGGGCGCCTACACACGGGTACGGGAATATCAACCCGTTGACCATCGACTACGCCTGTCGGCCTCGCCTTAGGACCCGACTCACCCTGGGAAGACGAACTTGACCCAGGAACCCTTAGTCATCCGGCGGATAAGATTCTCACTTACCACTCGTTACTCATGCCTGCATTCTCACTCGCACACAGTCCACAACCCCTCACGGTACTGCTTCACCCCATGCACGACGCTCCCCTACCCATAGAACACTATGCCGCGGCTTCGGCGGTGTACTTGAGCCCCACTACATTGTCGGCGCGGAACCACTCGACCAGTGAGCTATTACGCACTCTTTCAAGGATGGCTGCTTCTAAGCCAACCTCCTGGCTGTCTTCGCGATCCCACATCCTTTTCCACTTAGTACACCCTTAGGGGCCTTAACCGGCGATCTGGGCTGTTTCCCTCTCGACTATGAAGCTTATCCCCCACAGTCTCACTGCTATAGACCACTTCACCGGCATTCGGAGTTTGGCTGACATTGCTAAGATGATAGTCCCGCTCAACCAACCAGTAGCTCTACCTCCGGCAAGCTGCTATAACGCTGCACCTAAATGCATTTCGGGGAGAACCAGCTATCACGGAGTTTGATTGGCCTTTCACCCCTACCCACAACTCATCCCCTCAGTTTTCAACCTAAGTGGGTTCGCGCCTCCACAACCTCTTACAGCTGCTTCACACTGGCCATGGGTAGATCACCCCGCTTCGGGTCCAGGACATGCCACTACACCACCCTCTTCGGATTCGCTTTCGCTACGACTACCCCACACAACGGGTTAACCTCGCGACATGCCGCTGACTCGCAGGCTCATTCTTCAAAAGGCACGCCATCACACACACGAGGTGCTCTGACGGATTGACAGCGCACGGTTTCAGGAACTATTTCACTCCCCTCCCGGGGTACTTTTCACCATTCCCTCACGGTACTATCCACTATCGGTCACACTGAGTATTTAGGCTTACCGGGTGGTCCCGGCAGATTCACAACAGATTCCACGAGCCCGCTGCTACTCGGGACACAACACACGAAGCAGCATCACGCGTTCACGTACAGGGGCTCTCACCCACTACGGCGCACCATCCCAAGTGACTTCCGCTCACGCAACACCACCACGCCCAAGGTCAGCAGCCCCCAGACAGTCATATCCCACAACCCCACACACGCAACCCCTGCCAGGTATCACACGCACATGGTTTAGCCTCATCCACGTTCGCTCGCCGCTACTAGCAGAATCATTATTATTTTCTTCTCCTACGGGTACTGAGATGTTTCACTTCCCCGCGTCACCCCCACACAAGCTATGAATTCACCTGCGGGTCACACCACACAACTGGTGCCAGGTTTCCCCATTCGGACATCCTCGGATCAACGCTCAATCGGCAACTCCCCGAGGCTTAACGCAGCCCTCCACGTCCTTCATCGGCTCAGCATGCCAAGGCATCCACCGTACGCCTTAAAAAACACACAAAAAACACAAGAATAAAGATGCTCGCGTCCACTATACAGTTCTCACACACCACACCCACCCCCACACACGAGGGAAGGCTCACACAGAAACAACACCACGTGCTGCCCCAGACACCCAACAGCATGCCAACGCCTTCACAACCAAGTCCTGCATGCACGCAACCAACCATCAGCCACACACCACAACCACAACCCCCACACTAAAACAGGGGGGTGATGCGCATCCACCTGGAATTTTTTTCAAAAAAGGTGGCAGCAACACACACGGCCACTCAACCACCACACACCCACCAACCCACAGGGCCAGCAGATGACACAAAAAACAAACTCCTTAGAAAGGAGGTGATCCAGCCGCACCTTCCGGTACGGCTACCTTGTTACGACTTCGTCCCAATCGCCGATCCCACCTTCGACAGCTCCCTAACACGTTTAGGCCACTGGCTTCGGGTGTTACCAACTTTCATGACGTGACGGGCGGTGTGTACAAGGCCCGGGAACGTATTCACCGCAGCATTGCTGATCTGCGATTACTAGCGACTCCGACTTCATGGGGTCGAGTTGCAGACCCCAATCCGAACTACGACCGGCTTTCAGCGATTAGCCCCACCTCACAGTGTCGCACACGCGCTGTACCGGCCATTGTAGCATGTGTGAAGCCCTGGACATAAGGGGCATGATGATTTGACGTCATCCCCACCTTCCTCCGAGTTAACCCCGGCAGTCTCTCATGAGTCCCCACCATCACGTGCTGGCAACATAAGACAAGGGTTGCGCTCGTTGCGGGACTTAACCCAACATCTCACGACACGAGCTGACGACAACCATGCACCACCTGTACACCAGCCACAAGGGAAACCACATCTCTGCGGCGATCCAGTGTATGTCAAGCCCAGGTAAGGTTCTTCGCGTTGCATCGAATTAATCCACATGCTCCGCCGCTTGTGCGGGCCCCCGTCAATTCCTTTGAGTTTTAGCCTTGCGGCCGTACTCCCCAGGCGGGGCGCTTAATGCGTTAGCTACGGCACAAACCCCGTGGAAGGGACTCACACCTAGCGCCCACCGTTTACGGCATGGACTACCAGGGTATCTAATCCTGTTCGCTACCCATGCTTTCGCTCCTCAGCGTCAGTTACTGCCCAGAGACCTGCCTTCGCCATCGGTGTTCCTCCTGATATCTGCGCATTTCACCGCTACACCAGGAATTCCAGTCTCCCCTACAGCACTCAAGTTATGCCCGTATCGCCTGCAGTCCCACAGTTAAGCCATGGACTTACACAAACGACGCGACAAACCACCTACGAGCTCTTTACGCCCAGTAATTCCGGACAACGCTCGCACCCTACGTATTACCGCGGCTGCTGGCACGTAGTTAGCCGGTGCTTCTTCTCCAGGTACCGTCACATACGCTTCGTCCCTAGCGAAAGGAGTTTACAACCCGAAGGCCGTCATCCCCCACGCGGCGTCGCTGCATCAGGCTTGCGCCCATTGTGCAATATTCCCCACTGCTGCCTCCCGTAGGAGTCTGGGCCGTATCTCAGTCCCAATGTGGCCGTACACCCTCTCAGGCCGGCTACCCGTCGACGCCTTGGTAGGCCATTACCCCACCAACAAGCTGATAGGCCGCGAGCTCATCCCATACCGCAAAAGCTTTCCACCACCCCATCCAAAAAGTGGTCATATCCGGTATTAGACCCAGTTTCCCAAGCTTATCCCGAAGTACAGGGCAGATCACCCACGTGTTACTCACCCGTTCGCCACTCGAGTACCACAGCAAGCTGTGGCCTTTCCGTTCGACTTGCATGTGTTAAGCACGCCGCCAGCGTTCATCCTGAGCCAGGATCAAACTCTCCACAAAAACATTTCAGCAGAAACATCAGGCCGTGAAAAGCCCAACCCCAACCAAAAACCAACCCCACAACAACAACAACAACATCACAGGGAAGGCCAAACAATCTTTCCATTCACGCAGCCAACAATCAACCACGCACCACAACCACACACAAGTGCAGCCACAAGCAGCATCGCCATCAAAAGTTCACGACACCACCACCAGCACACACCACAACCCACACACAAAGCATGAGCACGCAGCCACAGCACGCAACCAACAATCAACCACGCACACACAAAACAAAAAAGTACATTGGCACACTATCGAGTTCTCACACAACACACGCACACCAGCCAGACGTTAACCTCTCGGCAACCTCAACCGGCAGCGAAGACATACATTAACCACAACCACACACCAACACAAATCCCCAGCACAAACGGGGTAAATGCACGGCCATTGGCTAGGCTATGCGCGCACCAGCGAAGCTCTTCTTGCCGCGCCTGAGCACGAGCCACCGACCGTGCAGCAAGTCGCTTTCGTCGGGCTCCCATTCCTCGGTCTCGATACGCTCGTTGTTGACGTAGGCGCCGCCCTCCTTGACGGTGCGCCGCGCCGCCGCTTTAGAATCCGCCAGCTTGGTGGAAACGAGCAGGTCAACAATCGTGCGCGGGTCACCGGAAGCGATATCGGCAACCGTCGTCTCGGCCAGCGCGCCCGCCAGGGTCTGCTCGTCGAGCTCCGCGAGCTCCGCCCGGCCGAAGAGCGCCTGAGCGGCGAGCTCCACAGCTGTAGTTGCCTCTTGACCGTGGACCAACGTGGTCATCTCCTGGGCGAGCCGGCGCTGCGCCTGCCGCTTGTGCGGCTCGACGCGCACAGACTCTTCTAGCTCAGCGATGTCTTCTTGGCCCAAGAAGGTAAACCAACGCAGGTAGTCCACCACGACCTCGTCGCCCGCGTTGAGGAAGTACTGGTACCAGGAGTACGGCGAGGTCTTCTCCGGGTCGAGCCAGAGCTTGCCGCCCCCGGTGGACTTGCCAAACTTCTGCCCGGCAGCGTCCGTAACCAGCGGCACCGTCAGGGCGTGTACTTTCGCGCCCTCCACCCTGCGGACGAGGTCGACGCCGGAGACGATGTTGCCCCACTGGTCACCCCCGCCAATCTGCAGCACGCAGTCGTATTCCCGGTGAAGGTGGACGAAGTCGTTGGACTGCAGCAGCATGTAGGAGAACTCGGTATACGAGATCCCGTCGGACTCTAGGCGCCGCTTGACCACGTCACGGTCCAGCATGGTGTTGAGGGAGAAGTTCTTTCCCACGTCGCGGAGGAACTCGACGACGGACATCGTCATTGTCCAGTCTGCGTTGTTGACCAGCTCGGCGGGGTTGGAGCCGTCGAAACGCACGAAGCGGCGCAGCTGGCCGGCGATCGCTTCGACGTTGCGCGCGATGGTCTCCTCGTCGAGCATCGAGCGCTCGCCCACATCGCGCGGATCTCCGATCATGCCCGTAGCGCCGCCCGCGAGAAGGAGCGGGCGGTGGCCGAATTCCTGGAAGCGGCGCAGCATGATCATCGGCACGAGGTGGCCGGCGTGGAGCGAATCGCCGGTGGGATCGAAGCCGCAGTAGAGGGTGATGGGCCCGGCGCAGGCCTCGCGCAGCGCGTCGAGGTCCGTGGACTGGTTAATCAGCCCGCGCCACTGCAGCTCGTCGATGATGTTGTCTGACACTCTGGGATTTCCTTTGCTTCGTCGCAACGAGAGGGGTCTAGGAGCGCGGCCACGTCATCGCGTGGTCGACGAGCAAGACCGGGATACCGTCTTCAATCGGGTACGCCAGGCCGAGGCGAGGATTGACCAACACGTCGTCGTCCTCGAGGTAGTCCAGCGGGCCCTTATCCTGCGGGCACGCGAGCACCTCGAGGAGTTGCGGATCAAGACTCATGCGCCCGATCCTACCTCTACCGGGCGCACCGGCGTGTGCGCCCAGTCCCGCAGTGCGCTCGCAGTGGCGTCGATACGCTCGCGCTGCTCGGCAACCCGGACCTGGGCCGTGCCGCCCTTCGTCGAGCGAGAGGCGACCGCCCCTTCGACGGTGAGCACTTCGCGAACCTCCGGTGTGAGCCGCTCATCCACGCCCGCGAGCTCCTCGTCGGTGAGGTGGACGAGGTCGACTCCGCGCGACTCGGCGATGCGCACGCACGCGCCCGAGGCCTCGTGCGCCTCGCGGAAGGGAACGCCGCGGCGCACCATCCACTCCGCCAGGTCCGTCGCCAGGGTGTACCCGCGCGGGGCGAGCTCGCGCATGCGGTCGACGTGCACCGTCATGGTGGCAATCAGACCGGTCATCGCCGGCAGGAGCAGGTTGAGCTGGGCCACGGAATCCACGATGGGTTCCTTGTCCTCCTGCAGGTCGCGGTTATAGGCCAGCGGCTGCGCCTTGAGCGTGGCCAGCAGGCCGGTGAGGTTACCGATCAGCCTGCCGGTCTTGCCGCGCGTGAGCTCGGCGACATCGGGGTTTTTCTTCTGCGGCATGATCGACGACCCGGTCGACCAGGAGTCATCAAGCGAGATGTAGCCGTACTCGGGAGTGCACCAGTAGACAATCTCTTCGGCGAGCCGCGACATATCCACCGCGATCTGCGCGAGCACGAAGGCAGTCTCGGACGCAAAGTCGCGTGACGACGTCCCGTCGAGCGAATTCTCGCACGCGGAATCGAAGCCGAGCTCCAGCGCGATCGACTCGGGATCGAGCGCGAGCGACGAACCCGCCAGCGCGCCCGACCCGTAGGGAGAGACGGCCAGCCGCTTATCAAGGTCCTTCAGCCGCTCCACGTCGCGCAGCAGCGGGTGGGCGTGCGCGAGGATCTGGTGGGCGAAAAGCACGGGCTGCGCGGCCTGCGAGTGGGTCTTGCCCGGCATGATCGCCTCCGGGTGGGCCGCGGCTTGGGCCGAGAGCGCAGCGACGAGGTCTACGACCTGCGCTGCGATGTCCCGGATCGCGTCACGGCACCACATGCGAAACATCGTGGCCACCTGGTCGTTGCGCGAGCGCCCGGCTCGCAGCCGCCCGCCCAGCTCGGGGCCCACCCGGTCGATCAGTCCGCGCTCCATCGCGCCGTGGACGTCCTCGTCCGTCGGAAGCGGGCCAAAGGTGCCGTCGGCGACATCGCGGCCCAGCGCATCAAGCCCCTCGAGCATCGCCTCGAGCTGGTCGTGCGTGAGCAGTCCGGCACGGTGGAGCACCTTCGCGTGCGCCTTGGAGGCCAGCACGTCGTAGGGCGCGAGCACCCAGTCGAAATGGGTAGAGACCGACAGGGCGAACATCGCCTCGGCCGGCCCGCCGGAGAATCGCCCGCCCCACAGTGCACCCTCGTTGGTCTTGTGCTGCTCCATCTACTTGCCGGCCTCGCGGTCGCGCTTGTTGGCAATCTGGGAAGACAGGCCGTGCAGCCGCACGAAGCCCTTCGCCAGGGTCTGGTCGAAGGTATCGCCCGTGTCGTAGGTGGCGAGGTTGAAGTCGTAGAGCGAGTGGCTCGAGCGGCGCCCGTTGACCGTCGCGGTGCCGGCGTGGAGCACCATCCGGATATCCCCGGTGACGTGCTCCTGGGTGGACTCGATGAACGCATCGAGGGAGCGCTTCAGCGGGCCGAACCAGAGGCCGTCGTAGACCTCCTCGGACCAGCGGGCGTCGATAAGCCGCTTGTAGCGCGCCAGCTCGCGCTCCACCGTGACGTCCTCGAGAGCCTTGTGCGCGGTAATGAGCGTGACCGCGCCCGGCGCCTCGTAGACCTCGCGGGACTTGATCCCCACCAGGCGGTCCTCGACCATGTCGAGGCGGCCGATGCCCTGCGCGCCGGCCCGGCGGTTGAGCTCCTCGATTGCCTCAAGGACGGTCACGGGACGGCCGTCGATAGCCACGGGCTTGCCGCCCTCGAAGGAGATGATGACCTCGTCGGGGGCGTTGCCGATCGCCGGGTCCTCGGTGTAGGCGTAGAGGTCCTTGGTCGGCGGGTTCCACAGGTCCTCGAGGAATCCGGTTTCCACCGCGCGGCCCCAGACGTTCTGGTCGATGGAGAACGGCGAGGCGGCGGACTGCTCGATCGGCAGGTCCTTTCCCTCGGCGTACTCGATGGCCTTATCGCGGGTCCACGCGTAGTCGCGGGCGGGTGCGACGATTTCCAGGTCCGGGTCCTGGTTGAGGAATCCGACCTCGAAGCGGACCTGGTCGTTGCCCTTACCCGTGCAGCCGTGCGCGACGTGGGTGCCGCCGTGTTCCTGCGCCGCCTGCACGAGGTGCTTGACAATGAGCGGGCGCGAAATCGCGGAGACCAGCGGGTACTGGTTCATGTAGAGGCCGTTGGCCTTGATGGTGGGCAGGCAGTACCCCTCGGCGAACTCGTCCTTGGCGTCGATCACGATCGACTCCACGGCGCCGCAGTCGAGGGCGCGCTGGCGCACCGACTCCATATCCTCCCCGCCCTGGCCCAGGTCGAGAGAGACGGCGACGACCTCGCCGTCGATCATCTCGCCGAGGTAAGGGATGGCAACAGAGGTGTCGAGCCCCCCGGAATACGCGAGCACAACGCGGTTGGTCATCTGTAAATTCTCCTTCACGAATAGGGTGAGTCTGATATTTCTCTTCTGTGTAGGTTACCCGCCGGGAGCGAAAACCTTCTGCGCGAGGTCTTTGCCCGTGGCGGGCTCGCGGGCGAGGACAAAGATGGTGTCGTCCCCCGCGATGCACCCGACGACGGGCTCGAGCCCGACCCGGTCGATGTAGCTGGCGAGGTATTGCGCCGCGCCCGGCGGGGTGCGCAGCACCGCCATCGCCCCGGAGTGATCGACGGAGACGACGAGCTCGTCGAGCATCCGGCGCAGCTTCTCCCCCGGCGCCGTGATCACATCGTCGATCTTTGCCATCGCCTCCGGGTCGGTCGGCGCGACGTAGAAGGCGCGTCCCCCGCCCGCGGGGCGCACCTTCCGCGCCCCGATCTCGTCGAGGTCCCGAGACAAGGTAGCCTGCGTGATCTCTATTCCTTCCGCGCCGAGTAGCTCGGAGAGCTGCCCCTGGGAATACACCCTGGTCTCGGAAAGGATCTCCATGACCCTGGCCTGGCGGGCGGTGCGAGATGTGGGAAGCGACATTACTGGTTCTCCAACAGCCACACCATGAGCGCCTTCTGCGCGTGCAGGCGGTTCTCCGCCTCATCGAACACTCGGGACGCGGGCCCGTCGATCACCTCGGCGGCGACCTCGTTTCCGCGGTAGGCGGGCAGGCAGTGGAGGAAGATCGCGCCGTCTGCGGCCGCGTCCATGACGTCCTGGGTGACCTGGTACGGCAGGAAGGGAGTGCGGCGATCCTTGCCGTCGTTTTCCATCCCCATGGACACCCATGTGTCGGTGATGACCACATCGGCTCCCTCGGCGGCGGAGACCTCGCTGGTCACCGCCACCGTCGCGCCCGTCTCGGCGGCCCGCGAGCGGGCGCGGGTGACAAACTCCTCGCGCGGCTGGAATCCCTCCGGCGAGACGATGGTGATATCCATCCCGGCGGTGGCGAACCCGATCATGTAGGAGTTGGCCATGTTGTTATCCCCGTCGCCGAGGTAGACGGCCCGCTTTCCGCGCAGCCCCGCCGGCCCCTCATCCGGGCACAGGTTCTCCACGCAGGTCTGCAGGTCCGCGAGGATCTGGCAGGGGTGGAGGTCATCGGACAACGAGTTGATGATCGGCACCGTCGCGGTCTCGGCCATATCCAGGAGGTTTCGGTGCGCGTAGGTGCGCCACACAATCGCCTCGACGTAGCGCGAGAGCACCGCCGCCGTGTCCTGGTAGGTCTCCCCCTTGCCCATCTGGGAGTTGCCCGTCTCGGCGACGATCGCGTGCCCCCCGAGCTGCGCGATTCCGGCATCGAAGGAAAAGCGCGTGCGTGTCGACGTCTTGTCGAAGAGCACCGCGACAGACTTCGGCCCCTCGAGCGGGCGCCGCGAAAACGGTGCGGCCTTGAGCTCTATGGCCAGGGCGAGGACCTCTGCCTGCTCGGCGGGCGTGAGGTCGTCGTCAGCAAGAAAGTGGCGGGCCATCTCTACTGTTCTCCTTCGTTCGAGTGTGCATCGGATAGCGCGGCTGCGAAGCGGTGGGCGGCTGCTGCGATGTCGTCGTCGCTAATGACGAGCGGCGGGGTAAGGCGCACGACGCGCTCGGAAGGCGCGTTGAGGATGACGCCGTGGCGAAGCCCTGCATCGACGACCTCCTTGGCCACCGGCCGGGCGAGGCCGACGCCTCGCATTAGCCCTGCTCCGCGGACCTCTTCGACGCCATCGACCGCGCCGAAGAGCTCCGCGAGGAGCTCGCCCTTGCGGGTCACTTCGGCCAAGAAGGGCTTGTCAATGGTGTCAAGCACCGCCAGCGCCGCGCTCGCGACCACGGGGTTTCCCCCGAAAGTCGTGCCGTGGGAGCCGGGGGTAAACAGCTGCGCCGCCCGCCCCCTGGCGAGCACCGCGCCGATGGGCAGCCCCCCGCCGAGCCCCTTAGCCATGGTCACCACGTCGGGTGTGATGCCCGCGTGCTCGTAGGCAAAAAACGTCCCCGTCCGCCCGACGCCCGTCTGCACCTCGTCGACCACCATGAGGATCCCGTGGGTGTCGCAAAGCTTACGGACATCCCGCAAAAAGCCCTCCGGCGCGGGGATCACCCCGGTCTCCCCCTGGATCGGCTCGAGGAAGATCGCGGCGACGGAAGATGGGTCCATCTCCACGAGCTTGGTGAGGTAGGAGGTATCGCCGTAGGGGTAGTACTCCACCCCTGCGGGCAGGGGCTCGAACGGGGCTCGCTTGCCCGGCTGCCCGGTCAGCGCGAGCGATCCCATCGTGCGGCCGTGGAACCCGTGGTGTGCGGCGAGGACGCGGCGGCGGCCCGTCAGGCGCGCGAGCTTGAAGGCGGCCTCGTTGGCCTCGCCGCCGGAGTTGCAGAAAAACGCTCGCGCAGAATCGTGCCCAAGCGCACGCGTGAGCCGGGCCGCGAGCTCGACGACGGGGCCGCTGGCGAAGAGGTTGGAGACGTGCCCGAGGGTGCTTATCTGCCGAGTCACGGCCTCAACAACGGCCGGGTGGCCGTGCCCGAGCGCGTTAACAGCGATGCCCGCGAGCATGTCGATGTGCTCTCGGCCATCGGCGTCGACGACCCGCGCCCCCGCACCGGAGACGAGCTCGAGCGGCGGGGTGCCGTAGTTATCCATCATCACGTCGGACCAGGTACCGAGTGCGCTCATTGATCGTCCTTCCTCAACACCGTACCCGCCGGGTAGGTCGCTTCGTCGTAGTCGTCTGGCAACACCATGGTGCCGATCCCGCCCATCGTGAGCAGCTCGAGCAGCACCGAGTGGGCGATGCGGCCGTCGATGATGTGGGCGGCCTTGACGCCGCCGCGCACCGCCGTCATGCACGCCTCCATCTTCGGGATCATGCCGGAGTCGAGCCCAGACATCATCGGTTCGAGGTCGCCGAGCTCGATTTTCGACAGTAGCGAATCCCGGTTCGGCCAATCGGCGAACAGCCCCTCGACGTTGGTGAGCACGACGAGCCGCTCCGCGCCGATCGCCGCGGCCAGTGCGCCGGCCGCCTCGTCGGCGTTGATGTTGTAGACGGCACCGTCGCGCCCGGGCGCGATGCCGGAGACGACCGGGATGCGCCCGGCCTCGATGATGTCCATCACGGCGGAGGGGTTGACGTCAACAATCGTGCCCACCAAGCCAATGTCGAGCTTTTCGCCACCCCGCTCCACGTAGCGCTTGCGCGCGGTAAACAACCCGCCGTCCTCGCCCGAGGTCCCCACGGCGTAGGGGCCGTGGGAGTTGATCTTGCCCAGCAGGTCGCGACCGACCTGGCCGAAGAGCACCATGCGCACGACGTCGAGGATTTCGGGGGTGGTCACGCGGAACCCGCCGACGAACTCGCCGCCGTCGAGGCCGAGACGCCCGAGCATCGCCGTGATCTGCGGGCCACCGCCGTGGACGACGACCGGCTTCGCTCCCACGGTGCGCAAAAAGACCATGTCGGCCGCGAAGGCGGCCTTAAGCTCCTCGTCGATCATGGCGTTTCCGCCGTACTTCACCACGACAATTTTGTCGCGGTAGTGCTGGAGCCACGGCAGGGCCTCCGCGAGGACGTGCGCGCGGTCGCCGTTGCTAAGCGAGTGGGTGGTCACTAGTTCTCCTCTTGGTGCTTTACGTGCTGTAGGCGGAGTTGATCTCCACGTAGGCGTGGGAAAGATCGGTCGTGCGCACGGTCGCGCGCCCCCGCCCGCCGGTGCCAAGGTCGACGCGCACATCGACGTCGGGCCCGCTCAGGTCCACCTCCCTGGCGCCCGGGGCGCCGGTGGAATTGATGCACACCGGCTGGCCGTTGAAGTAGACGCTAATGCGCTCGGGATCCATCTCCGCCTCTGCCATGCCCACGGCGGCGAGTGTGCGGCCCCAGTTCGGGTCGGAGCCGAACATCGCGCACTTAAACAGGTTGTCGCGCCCCAGCGTGCGCGCGGCGTTGAGTGCCTGCTCGTCGGTGGCGGTGCCCTCAACCGTAATGGTAACGCGCTTGGTCACGCCCTCCGCGTCGGCCTGCATCTGATCGGCGAGGTCCTCGCACACCCGCAGGATTGCCTCCGCGAGCTCGCGTGACGACGCCCGCACGCCGCTCGCCCCGTTCGCCAGCGCGATCACGGTGTCGTTGGTGGAGGTTGAGCCGTCGATGTCGAGGGTGTCGAAGGTTACCCGGGTGGCGGCGCGCAGGGCAGCGTCGAGATCCTCGCTCGTCACCGAGGCGTCGGTGGTGATACACACGAGCATCGTCGCCAGCGACGGCGCCATCATGCCCACGCCCTTGCCCATCGCACCGACGGTAAAGCCGTCGCCGTTGGCCACGGCCTGCTTGGCCACGGTGTCGGTGGTCATAATCGCCCGCGCCGCCGCGGGGCCGTGATCCGCCAGTCCCCCGGCCAGCAGGGGGATGCCGGCGCGGAGCTTATCCATGGGCAAGACATCACCAATCAAGCCCGTCGAGCACACGGCGACATCGGCGGGATCAATGCCGAGCTGCTGCGCGGTAATCTCGGCTTCCTCGCGCGCGTCGAGGTCCCCTTGGGCTCCGTTGCACGCATTGGCGTTGCCCGAGTTGAACACCACCGCCTTGAGCACGCCGTTCGCGGCGTTGGCACGGGTGATTTTCACGGGAGAAGCCACGATCCTGTTGCGGGTGAACAGCGCCGCGGCGCTGTATTCGGGCCCTTGGTTGACCACAAGGGCCATATCGGGGTTTCCGGAGGGCTTGATCCCCGCGGTCACCGCCGCCGCTACGAACCCTTTCGGTGCTGTCACACCGGTTTCACTCATCTTGTCCCCTTGTGTCGTTTATGGAGCGACCGCAGCGGTGGGAAGCCCGGCGGCCTCCGTCCAGCCGAGCGCGATGTTCATGCACTGCACGGCGGCCCCGGCGGTGCCCTTGGTGAGGTTGTCGATGGCGGAGGTCACGAGCAGCTTTCCGGCGTCCTCGTCCACCTCGACCTGGATGTGGCACATGTTTGTGCCCACGACGTTTTGGGTCTGCGGCTGGCCGCCCGCGGGCATCACCCAGACGAACTGCTCGCCGGCGTAGTAGTCACAAAACGCTTCGTGGGCTGACTGGGTGCTCACGCCCTCTCGCAGCGGCGCGGTGATGGTGGTGAGAATGCCGCGCGGCAGCGGCGCGAGGACCGGGGTGAAGCTCACCCGTACGTCGAGACCAGTGCCCTGCTTGAGGTTTTGGACAATCTCGGGGGTGTGGCGGTGCTTGCCCGCGGTGTTGTACGCCCTCAGCGAGCCCATCGTCTCCGACCCCAGCAGATTCACTGCGGCCTTCTTTCCCGCTCCGGAGACGCCCGTGACCGAGACGATGCTCAGGTCGGGCTCGGCCAAGCCGCACGCGAGGGCCGGTAGCGCTGCGAGGGTCGCGCCCGTGGGAAAACACCCTGGGACGGCAACGCGGCGCGACCGGGCGATGAGCTCGCGGCGGCCCGGCATCTCGGGGATGCCGTAGGGCCAGTGGCCCGCGTGGTCGTTGCCGTAGTACTTCACCCAATCCCCCGAATCGACGAGCCGGAAATCCGCCCCGCAGTCGAGCACGAGGGTCTCCTCCGGCAGCTGCCGCGCAATCTCCGCGGAGTACCCGTGGGGCAGCGCGAGGAAGACGACGTCGTGGCCGTCGAGGTTTTCGGGGGTTGTCTTGAGGATCGCGCGCTCCGCTAGGGCGGGAAGGTTCGGCATGAGGCTCGCCACCTTCTGCCCGGCGTTGCTGTTCGCGGTGAGCGCGCCGATGGCGAGCTCACCGCTCAGGTAGGCGGGGTGGCCGAGCAGGAGCCGGAGGATCTCTCCGCCGGCGTATCCTGTGGCGCCAGCCACTGCTACTGTAAGTGCCATAAAGCCAGTGTAGCCGTTTATGCAATTTAGCGCAATTTATGCACGCATCTGGGCGCCGAAACGCTCCTCCGCGACAGCCGCCGCAGCAAGCCGGGCGCTCGAGGCCTCGTCCTCCGTGAGCGTGCGATCACCGGCGCGGAAGACCAGGCCGAAGGCCAGGGACTTCTTACCCTCGCCGAGCTGGTCGGAGCGGTAGACGTCGAAAAGCTGCACGCTCTCGACGAGCTCGCCCGCGCCCTCTGCCACCGCACGGCGCACGGCCTCGGCGGGAACGGACTCGTCGACAACAAGCGCGATGTCCTGGTTGAGGGCAGGGAAGACGGAGAGCGCAGGGGCAGGGAGGTTCGCCTCGAACGGCAGCGCGCTTAAGTCAAGCTCCATCGCGCAGGTACGCTCCGGAAGCTCGAGGGCCTCTAGCACCTCGGGATGCAGCTCGCCTGCGTAGCCAACAACCTCGCCGCCCACGAGAAGCGCAGCGCAGCGCCCAGGGTGCCAGGGGCGGCAATCCGCCGCGGCAACCTCGAGGACCACCCCCGCCGCCTGGGCGACGACGCGGGCCGACTCGATGGCATCCGCCCACGTGTAGGGCCGTCCCGGCCCCCAAGGCCCGGCGAGCTCCCAGTGACCTGTCGCCACCGTAGCCGCGTGGAGGTCCTGCTTCGGCAGGGATGCGATCAACTCATCGATGGTCTCCTGGCTCGGGCGCGCGGCCACACTCGGCAGCGGGGAGGCCGCCGCCCGTGCGAAGGCAACCTGAGCCACCGAGAACAGCGCGAGGTCGCGCCGCCCCCGGGCCACGTTTCGGCCTACGGCTTCGAGCATTGACGGCAGCACCGTGGTGGCAATCAGGCCGTAGTCACGATCAAGCGGGTTTTGCACGCTGACCGCTTGGCGCCGCGCATCCTCGGCGTCCAAGCCCCAGGTATCGAAGGTGTTATTGGCAATGAACGGGGTGGGGATCACCTCGACGTAGCCCGAGTAGGCCAACGCGTGCGTTGCAGCGCGGCGGCGCTTCTGCGCTGGCGAGAGCCCGCGCCCGCCGCGCGGGGAGGGCAGCTCGAGCGGAATCGCATCGAGCCCCTCGAGGCGCACGACCTCCTCGACCAGCTCTACCGCCACGGTCAGGTCCGTGCGCCAGGTCGGAGGGACGACGCGGGCGAGCTCGCCGTCGACGCTCACGTCGCAGCCCACCTCCTCGAGCCGCCTGACAACAGCCTCCGGCGCGTAATCGACGCCCGTGATCTCGCCCGGCTTCGCCAGCGGCATCACGATCTCCTCAAGCGCCTCCCTCTCCCCGACGAGGGTCCGCCCGGCGGCGATCGTACCGCCCGCGATCGCGGCGAGCAGCGCGCACGCCATGTCGAGCGCGACCTCAACGAGCGCTGGATCGACGCCGCGCTCAAAGCGCCGGGACGCCTCCGAGCTCACCTTGTGGCGGCGGGCGCTGCGCGCCACGGTCAGCGGGTCCCAGGTCGCCGCCTCGAAGTAGACGTTGACGCTCTCCTCCGAAATTTCGGTGCTCGCCCCACCCATGATCCCGGCGAGGGAGACGATCGCGCGTGCGTCTTCGATCACGACATCGTCGGCGGTGAGTGCGCGCTGGGTGTGGTCGAGGGTCTCAAGGCTCTCCCCCGCCACAGCGTTGCGCACCCGCAGCCCGCCGGAGATCTTGTCCGCGTCGAAGGCGTGCATCGGCTGGCCGGTGAGCAGCATGACGTAGTTCGTCACATCGGTCGCGGCGTTGACCGGGCGGATCCCGGAGAGCATGAGCTCGCGCTGCATCCACAGGGGGCTCGGCCGAGTGGGGTCTATGCCCTCGACCTTGCGCAGGCCGAAGCGCTGCGTTTTCGTCTCGGCGTCCACGTCGACCGCAACGAGCTCGCCCGCCGGGGACGGAACCCCGCCGGTATCGATACCGGCGACCGACGGGTTGGCGGCAACGTCGTGGTACGACAGGCCGAAGGCCGAGGCAATCTCGCGGGTAAGCCCTCGCGCGGAGAGCGCATACCCGCGATCCGGAGTGACGTTGACCTCGAAGACCGTATCCTCCAGCCCAAGCACGTCCCGTGCATCGCTTCCCGGCTCTGCCAAGCCCGGCTCGAGGGTGATGATGCCCTCGCTCTTGGCCGTAAGCCCGAGCTCGGCGGCAGAGGCTATCATGCCGTCTGAGATTTTGCCGTAGGTCTTGCGCGCCGCGATCTCGAACCCGCCCGGCAGCACCGCGCCCGGCAGCGAGACAACGACGAGGTCGCCCTCTGCGAAGTTGCGCGCGCCGCACACGATGCCCTGGGGCTCGCCGGTGCCGTTGGCCTCCCCCACGTCCACCTGGCAGTAGCGAATCGGCTTTTTAAACCCCTCGAGCTCTTCGATCTCGAGCACCCGGCCGATGACAAGGGGGCCCGTCGTCTCTTCGATCGGCGCGTATCCCTCGGTTTCAAACCCGACGCGGACGAAGCCGGCGTCGAGCTCCTCGCTGGTCACGGACCAGCCCTCGTTGCCCGAGCTGCGCAGCAGGCGGGTGATCCAGTTCTGTGAAATCAGCATTGTGAGTGTGTCTCCTTCTCGTCTGGATTCCTGCTACGCCTGCACACCGAACGGCAGGGTGAAACGGACGTCGCCCTCGACCATGTCGCGCATGTCGCTCAGCCCGTTGCGGAATTGCAGCGTGCGCTCAAGACCCATCCCGAAGGCGAAGCCTGTGTAGACCTCCGGGTCCACGCCGACCGCACGCAACACGTTCGGGTTGACCATCCCGCAGCCGCCCCACTCGATCCAGCCTGCGCCGCCCTTCTTGTTGGGGAACCACACGTCGACCTCCGCCGAGGGCTCTGTAAACGGGAAGTAGTTCGTGCGCATGCGCGTCTTGGTCTCCGGACCGAAAAGCACCTTCGCCAGGTGATCGAGCGTGCCGCGCAGGTGCGCCATGGTCAACCCCTTATCCACCGCCAGCCCCTCAACCTGGTGGAACACCGGGGTGTGAGTAGCGTCGAGCTCGTCGGTGCGAAAAACGCGGCCCGGGCAGGCGATATAGATGGGCACCTCGCGCTCGAGCATGGTGCGCACCTGCACGGGCGAGGTGTGGGTGCGCATGACCTGCTTTGAACCCTCTGCCCCCACGTAGAAGGTGTCTTGAAGAGTGCGCGCCGGGTGGTCAGGGATAAAGTTCAGCGCATCGAAGTTGAAGTATTCCGCCTCGATCTCCGGGCCCTCGGCAACTTCCCACCCCATTCCGAGGAAGATATCGGCGATGTGCTCAGAAAGCGCCGTGATCGGGTGCATGGCCCCGCCCTGGTGCCGAGTCGTGGGAACGGTGACATCGACTGTCTCCTCCCGGAGCCGCCGCTCGCGGTACTCCGCCTCCCGCTCAGCCTTGAACTGGGCGAACGCCTTCTCCACGCGCCCGCGGGCCATGTTCACCATCCGGCCTGCGTCCTTGCGCTGGTCCTTCGGCAGCGCGCCGAGCGCCTTGCGCGAGCGCGCGATGACGGACTGCTCCCCCAGGTGGGCGCGGTGCGCCTCCTGCAGCTCGGGGAGATCCGCGGCTGCGGCAAACGCAGCGAGGGCCGCCTCGGCGGCCTCGTTGAGTGAGGACTCGGTGAGTTGGATGTCGGGGGTGTCGGACACGCTCGTCCCTTCCACAAGATCAGAAAATAGGCGTCGAAAAGTGTCTCCCAGCATACCCGGGCCTCCGACACGCGCCTGCGGAAGGTCGCGTCGCACCGCAGGAGCTACTCCACAGTCCTTGTCCACTCGACCGCCTCGAAGTCTGTGCGGTCGTCGCGCAGGAACAACTCCATGAGCTCAAACGCCTCCGCGAGGGACTCCCGGTTGGTTTGGAAGCATTCGTCCTCGCCCAAATTATGGCCCCATTCCACGAGAAAACGCCCATTTCCTACGTTATCGATCTGGAAATAGCCACCCTTGATCTTCCGGTCACGCAGTCCCAGCCAGTCGCCCGCGTCAGACAGGCTCATCCCTCGAAGCGCCGCAAAGTTTTCCTCAGAACCGACAAACGAACCGGAGGGCAGGGTAATCACAAAACGCGGCTGGTCTTCCGACTCAGGCTCGCTGACGTGGGACCATTGAAAGCTCTCTTTGAGGTGGTCTCCATCCTCCGTGAAAGCCAAAAACAGTTGCGCGGCTTCCAGCGGCGTGGGCTTGTCGTAGGTGTAGCGCCGGTCATCGGAATCGACCACGGCAAACGTGAAGCCGTCCGGTGTGTCCGCGAAGCAGGCTGTGTCCCGCTCCCCGGCAGCAACAGCGGAGGATTCCTCGCAGCGAAGCGAGAGCGCGGGGCTAAACCCCGTGAATGCCTCGAGCAGCGTCGTCGGCGTTGTCACTGCCCAGTCTTGGACATAGCTGCTTTCAGCCCCAAGGGTGAGCGGGAGGTTGTGCGCGCCCTCCAACGCGGTGCGGCTGGGGTTGTGCAGGACAACCGACCCGCCGACAACTAGGGATACCGCGAACTCTCGGGCGAGGTTGATGAGGCGCTCAATACTCACGCCCGCTGTTTCGATCGGGACCATCATGGTGACAAGTTCCGCTTCCGCGACCTCGAGCTCGGCCAGGATGAGGCTGTGCCCTAGGGCGTTGTTTACCGATTGGATAAACAGCTGCATTTGGGCGTCGATAGGCCGCTGCTCCCCCATTGCCACCCGCTCGATGGCCTCGCGGTGGAAGGCAAGGATTGACGAACCAAGCCAATACTCCTCGCGGTGCGGCGGGACCATGGCGGTGATGGTGACAAAATCCTCGCCCAAGAGGTTTTTCTCGTCGTCAAGGATGGAATAGACCTTCTCCACATTGCCGTCGAGGTACTCGTGCACCACGCCGAGGACATCGAGAGGATCTCCGAAAGTCTTGGAGCGCACCTGGAACGGTCCCAGTCGCGCCGAGGCGACGTAATCCCCCTCCGGTGTCGTGCCGTAGGTCAGGGGTACATCCGCGATGTCCCACAGAGTCACCGTAGTCCCCGCGGGACGCTCGAACACGGCGTCGAGGCGCCGCAGCGGAATCTGCACCCGCGACTGGAGGGAAATCCCCTCTCCGTGATCCACCGCCCCCGGCTGCCAGGGCAACGAACCTAGCGTCGGCGCACGGTCCACGACCTGCATGAGCAGGTCGCGGGCCTCCGCGAACGTGCCTACCCGCACCGAATCCACGCTGTGGCCCGAACCTGTCAGCCGCACCCATTCGACGTCGAAACCGCCATCGGCGCGAAGGTACGCAGTCATGCCCACCCCGTGCACAGCTGAGCTTTCGGAAGGCGCAGCGAGGTCCGTCACACGGACCGCGCACGCAGCATCTGCGGGCGCGCGCAGCGCATCGAGAAACGCCTGGTCAATCGTCCACGGAGCGACCTGGCTCCACGAGGAATTCAACGTATTACTCAGGCGGTGCAAAGTCACCTCCCCGAAGACGAAGCCGGTGCCATCAAGGAGCGCTCCGGAATCGCCGGCGAGAACAAACAATCCATGGAGATATGCAGACCGCAAGATTAGTTCGATGCGATCACCGTCGTCCGGGTCCACGTCCAGTGTGACGAGACGGTGGGCCGGTATCTCGTGCCCAAGGGCCTGCCCCAGCTCGGCAGCGAACGGCTCCATGCGTGCGTCGGGAAAGCGCAGCTCCTCAATGTCCGTGGAATAGAAACTCTTGGCAAACCCGTAGGAATCAGCGAAAAGGACGTTGGCACAGCCAGGACGTGCAGTGGGATGGTCATAGAAGAAAAGCTAGTGGAACTCTTCCCTCCCGACCGGCACTTCGCATGAGCTCGCGGTGATTTATGGGTGTGAATTCAGTGCTCTCGCAGACTCGTAGAGACAAATCGATGCCGCTGTCGCCAGGTTCAGCGATTCGGCCCGCCCCAGAATCGGGATACGCACCCGCACGTCCGCTTCCTCCAGCAGGGCGCCCAATCCGTGGGCCTCGTTGCCGAAGAGCCACGCGGTGGGCTGGGAGAGGTCGGCGTCAGCCACGTCGACTTCCCCATCTGCCGCAGAGGCGAGAATCTGCATGCCTGCCTTCCGCAGCTGGCCAATGACGTCAGCGATGTTTCTCTCCCGAGCGACGGGCACGTGAAACAACGAGCCCGCAGAGGCACGGGCCACCTTGCAGCCCAGGGGATCCACGGTCTCGCCGGCGAAGATGACGCCATCGGCCCCCATGGCGTCCGACGTCCGAATGAGCGTGCCGGCATTCCCCGGCTCTGAGGTCAACACCGGCACCGATACCAGGCGCGGCGAGCCCGCGAGGATCTTGCCGGCGGACCACAGTACCGGCCTGCACAGTGCGAACAGACCGGTCGTGGTTATCGTGTCAGAGAGATACTTCGCCGCGCCCTCAGTAATGGGATGGACGAACACGCCCATGTATCCCGCGGCGGTGAGGATGTAGTCGAAGCGCTGGGCGGCCGCCTCCGTGACAAAGACATCGGTCGCCGCGCCGGTGGAGACCGCTGCGTCGACAGCGTTTTCACCCTCGATGATAAATTTCCCGGCCTTGTGGCGCTCTTTCGCCTTGTGCAGCTTGGCAGCGTGGACGATGCGGGCAGTGCGTTCCGTGAAGGGTTCGGTGAAGTCGAGGGCCATGGCTCAACAGCGTACCGAACACCCCCCTGAACACGCGAAACCCGCCCGGCCCTCGTTCTCCGGGGGCGGGGCGGGCGTCGATAAGCGGGCGCTTACGCAGCCTTGGGGGCGTTCACGTCGGCCGGCAGAGCGTTCTTGGCCACTTCGCAGATGGCGGAGAACGCAGCGAAGTCGCTCACGGCGAGCTCGGCGAGGATCTTGCGGTCGACCTCGACCTCGGCCAGCTTCAGGCCGTGGATGAGGCGGTTGTAGGTGATGTCGTTCATGCGGGCGGCGGCGTTGATGCGCTGGATCCACAGCTTGCGGAACTCGCTCTTGCGCTTGCGGCGGTCGCGGTATGCGTAGGTCTGCGAGTGCAGCCACTGCTCCTTGGCCTTGCGGTACAGGCGAGAGCGCTGGCCGCGGTAGCCCTTGGCGGACTTCAGGATCGCGCGGCGCTTCTTCTTAGCGTTGACTGAACGCTTGACACGTGCCATGAGTCAATACTTCCTTACTCTTCTTAGGTCTTGAAAACGGCTGAATGGACTGGGCAGGTGTTCTACGCCTTGCCGAGGAGGCGCTTGATGCGCTTGTTGTCCGCGCGGGCGACGTCGGTGGTGCCCGAGAGCTTGCGGCGACGCTTCGAGGACAGGCTCTCGTTGAGGTGGCGCTTGCCGGCCTGCTCGCGGCGCAGCTTGCCGGAACCGGAAACCTTGATGCGCTTGGCGGTGCCCTTGTGGGTCTTCTGCTTCATGGTGAAAGCCCTTCGTGTCGAGTACGAATACTACTTCTTAGCCTTGCGAGACGGCCCCAAGACCATCGTCATGTTGCGGCCGTCCTGCTTCGGACGGGACTCGACGACGCCGAGGTCGCCGATGTCGTCTGCAAGACGCTCGAGGAGCCGGTAGCCCAGCTCAGGTCGCGATTGCTCGCGGCCGCGGAACATGATGGTGACCTTTACTTTGTTGCCCTTCTCCAGGAAGCGCTCAACGTTGCCCTTCTTCGTCAGGTAGTCGTGCTCATCAATCTTCGGGCGGAACTTCTGTTCCTTCACCACGGTCTGCTGCTGGTTCTTGCGGGCCTCGCGGGCCTTTTGATCCTGCTCGTACTTGAACTTGCCGTAGTCCATGATTTTGCACACGGGCGGCTTCGCGTTGGGGGCCACCTCGACGAGATCGAGGTCTGCGTCGTACGCGAGCTTACGGGCGTCGTCCGTACGGACGATCCCAACCTGCTCGCCGGAGGGTCCGACGAGGCGAACTTCGGGAACGCGAATGCGTTCGTTGATACGAGTGTCAGCGCTGATGAGAACTCCTAGGACTCTTCTAAGACAATGTTGGTCGCTACCGAAACCACCGTTGAAGAGCCCCTCCCACGCGAAAAACCCGCGCCCGTCGAAACGGGAGCGGGAGTTCTTCCACGAGTGCGCACGCGTGATGACGCCCGCACTACGCTATACCCGTTACCAGCCGAGAACCGGCGGACTGGGGTGGGAGTAACTCCTCTTGCGGCTCAGGAAACATCCAGCAGGACGAACCCCGAGCGGTAGTAAGCGAAACAGTAGCATAAGTGGCGCCCGGGCAAAAATCGCGGGAACGGCACGCTTGACTCAACCTTCGGCCACGCTACCCTAAGCCCGTGGCACATACACTCCCCGGCCCGCTGTCCTATCCGCGTCGTATCGGCTTCAACTGGATTGTCGCGGCGGTCGGCATCCTCGCGATCGCGCTGTCGGCCGTCGTCTCCCAGACCACTATTCCACAGCTGGCGCTCAACGTCACCGCCGTGGCAATAGTCGCCCTGGCCCAGCGCCGCCCCATCGCCATGGGGATCGCCATGGTGGTCCTGTTTACGTTTATGTCCGCCTTCGCGGAGTTTAGAAACCCCGTCATCGTCTTGTCCGCACCATTCCTCGCCACATTCATGGCGCTTGGCGGGCGGTCCCGGTTCGCCCTAGCGGTTGAGATCTACCTGTGTTTCATCACGGTTACCAGCCCATTTACAAACCAATGGATTCCGTACGACTGGAACGGCACGGTGATCTACTCTGTCATGCTCGCCGCTGGCCTGTGGGCGGGCATATATTTCCGTAGCCAGCGCAACCAGCACGCTGAGTACCAGCGCCGCCTACGCGAGGACATGGAGACGAGGAAGGAAACTCTCACCCGCGCGCTCCATGATTCCGTGGCTACCACCCTCACCTCCGTTGTCATGCGCGCCGAGACCCTCGCGCTCACCTCGTCCGGAGAGCCCAAGACCCAAGAGACCGCGGAATTCATCGCGGACGAGGCGCGCCAGGCCATGCAGGAGGTGCGTCTCTTGCTCGAGCTCGTACGAGACGATGGCCTGCTCACCGAAACCTCGGTATCCCGCAGCGTGTCCGACCAGATCAGCGTGACCGCCCGGCTCCTGCGCAGCCACGGCTTCGACGTCCGGGGAGACGAGAGCTCGGCGTGCGTCGGCAAGCGGTTCCCTCCCGGGTTTGAAAAGGCATTCGCGGAGCTGGCCACCAACGCAATCAAGTACGCCGTGCGAGGCTCCATCATCACCCTGTGCGTGGGCTGTTCGGACGAGTCGCTGCGCTTTCGCATGACCAACGAGATCGAGCCGCGACCCACCGCGCGCCACATGACCTCCGGCATCGGCCTGACAGAGACGAAGCGGTTGGTCGTACGCCACCGCGGCGAGTTTTGGGCAGGCAAGCGCGACGGCCAGTGGGTCGTCGAGTTCGAGATACCTTCCCCCGCAGAGGAGACTACCCCCAAAAGGGTGGAGACCTAAGTAGACACTTTCAACACTAGTACTGCATTCCGAGGCAACATGGAGTTAGATACCATTATTGGTACGTCCCGTCGAAAGGAACCAACATGAAGACCACCATCACTCGCGCGTTCGTCGGCGCCGTCGCCGCGGCCGCGCTCTCGTTCGCGGCCGCCCCGGCCGCCCATGCCCAGACAACTGATACCGCAGAGACCACCGACCAGGTCGCCGATACCTCTCCGATCATCGGGGTCTACTCCGCGATGTCCGATTTCCTTTCCTGCACCTACTACCCGATGCGGCCGTGGTGCCCCAACGCCCCTGATTACGCATGATCGAAACCATCAACGTCCTCCTCGTTGATGACAACCCCTTGGTGCTGAGCTCGTTTCGGCACTACTTCAACACCACCGATGACATCGTCGTGGTCGCGGCAGCGTCCAACGGCGAAGAGGCTCTAGGCGCGCTCGAGACCAATGACGTCGACGTCATCCTCGCGGACATTCATATGCCCACGATGGATGGCCCGACGCTGCTCGAGCGCATCCACGAGCGAGAGACACGTCCAGTGTTCATCGCCGTCACGGCGTTCGACTCCGACCGCACGATGATGCGCATCCTCCGCAATGGGGGTGCAGGCTACGTGCTCAAGAGCGAGCGCCCGCAGGTGCTTATCGACGCCGTGCGTGCCTCCATCGATGGCGGAATGGTCGTCTCCCCTCACGCCATGACCCGGCTCGTCGGGCATATGCGCGATGAAAGCGAGGTCTCCGGGCGAGTCGACCCAATCGGCGAGGCACTCAAGCTGCAAACGCTCACCAAATCGGAGCGGAAGATCCTCGTGCTGCTGTGCCAGGGCATGTCTAACTCGGACATTGCACGCGAGCTCGGCTTCTCCGAATCCACGGTGAAGAAGTACGTCTCGAGCATCATCGAGCAGTTCGGTGCGACTTCCCGCCTCAACTTAGTGGTGAAGGTGCTCAACGCCGAGTACTAGGCTGCGCATCAGCCACCGGCAAAGCGGGGCGCGGGGATTATCTTCCCCCCGCCCCGCTTCCGCTTACCCAAAGACCGGGGCGTCGTCCTCGCGCAGCTCGGAGTAGCGCGATTCCGGGACGGTGGCCGCGTAGCGCGCGCCCTCCGCCTCCCACACCTGATCCTCGGAGCACCGCACGTTCTGGTTGTCGGTATCGAGCATCATGAAGCCCCACACGAGCTTGCCCTGCCGGTTGGCACCAAGCTCGTAGGGTCCTACAGTCTCGCCGACCGACCACTGCTGGACCCGCACGTAGTTGAGCCCGTAGGCGGTGGCGATGTAGCGCTCGATCTCACCCTTCGGCTGCACCGTGGCGGAGATCTGCAGTGTGCTCGAGCGCGCCTGGGTCACCTTGTGGGTCACCGGCACGGGGGTGGCGTTGCGGTTGGCCACGCTCGCCGCGTCGGTCTGGTCAAACCAGCGCCGCGAGGCGTTGACGTAGATCCCGCCTTCCCCCGGAGTGGCGCAGTGGCTCCCGGGCTTGTAGTCGTCGTTCCAGCGCTGCGGCAGGATGTATTCGGCCGGCCCGGTGGCGGCGTGTGCCGCCTCCGGGGGCTGGCTCGCCAGGGCCGCGAGCGCTACCAATGCTGCTGTCAGGGCGCGCCGCATTAGTCGAACCTGGTGTTCTCGCGGGTGCTGACCTCAACGTGGCGCTCTGCAGGCAGCGTCGCGGTGAAGGTCTGGCCGGTGCCGTGCCAGGTGCGGTCGGAGCCGCACTGCGTCTTCTCACCGGAGAAGTCGGAGACGACCCAGCCGGCGCGCATGACGGCGGTCGTGCCGGGGGCGACGTCGTAGGGGCCGACGACCTCGCCGACCTCGTAGGAGGACGACTTGGAGTAGCTGGTGGAGAACGAGATCTTAATGAGGTCGAAGATCGGGAAGTCGACGCCCGCGGAGACTTTCCATTCGTTGGACTTCTTCTCCGTGATCGTGCGGGTGAGCGGGAACGGGGTCGAGTTGTAGTTCGAGACCGTCCAGGTACCCGCCGAGGCGTCGAAGTAGGTGCGGTCGATCTTGATGGTCTGGCCGGTATCGCCCGGGTTGGAGCACACCGCGCCGATGGTCGTCGGGTTGGCGGTGCCCATGTCCTTGGTGGGCAGGGCGGCGTGGGCCGGGGCGGCGAAGGCGCCTGCCGCTGCGGTGAGCGCGACGGCCGCGGTAGCGGCGCGGGTAACGAGGTTCATATCGTGGTTCTCCTTGTTGGCGTGAGGTGAGGGGGTTAGTAGATGGTCTGCGTCGGCACCGGGAGTTCGGCCCAGTCGTCGGGGGTGACGTCTTGCTTCCGGGTCGACCCGTCGGGGGAGGTGATCGTCGCCTCGGCCCAGAAACCGGCGGGCGCGGTGGCCACGTGCTTGTCCAAAACCTTCGTGTAGCTACCACCGGGGCGGTCGCAGGAGTACTCGGAGTACTGCACGCGCATCATCGTCGTGCCGTACTCGACGCGCACGCGCTCGCCCGGCTGCAGGTCCACTGGCTTGAGCGCCGTGCCCACCGGCATGTAGGCCCGGTGCACGGCGCCGACCGACTCGAGCCACCCGGCGGGCAGCCGCCCGCCGTTGCCCCGGTAGTTCATCTCCACGTTCATCTGGGCGCCGACGATGTGGTCGACCACCGGCGTGTAGGTCTGCTCGCCGTCGGCCCAGTTGAGGAAGTCCTGGGAGTAGCCGGGCTTGCGGAACGTCGGCGCGATGCCGTGGATGTCGTGCGGGTACCACTGCGGGTACGCGGTATCGCACTTCGCGCCGTACGCCGGCCAATTGGGGTCGCGCTGCGGCGTGGTCACGGGCTCGACGATGCGGTCGCGGCGCGAGTCTGCGATCTTTTCCAGGCTCGGCCCGGTAATCGCGTTGTAGGGACGGTCAATCGGCTTGCTGTTGGCGCCCTGTGCGCGCGGGGGGATCTGGAGGGCCTGCTGGTCGACGGTGCCGTCGGCACGAATGATGTTGGCGAACGCGTAGCGCTCAGCGGGACCCGTACCGCGCACGACGTCCGTGCCAGCCATGTTCTGGTAGAAACCGCCCTCGCAGGTGACGAACATCGAGATGAAGTCCTTCTCCAACACGCCGAACTCCACCCGGAAGGTCTCGCCCGGGGCGAGGGTGATGGGGCCGAAGGTCTCGCCCTGGACCCACCCGTTGTCTGTGGTCAAGCCGATATCGGAGCGGGCAGTCGTGTTCCAGCCGGAGGGCAGCTCGGCGCGGGAGTTTGCGGAGATGACGTGGTTGGTGCCGCTTTCCACCTTCGCCGTGTAGTCGACGGAGTGGTTCGTCGTGTTCTTAAACTCGACGACGCCGTCGCTGAGGTAGCGCCTGGCGGTCTCGCCGTAGTGCCACGCGGGGTAGCCGGCGCTGTGCGCCTCGTCCTGCGTGCACGTCTGGTAGAGGTTCTCAATGGGGTAGCCCTGAGGCATCGGCGGCACGGTCGCCGCGCCCGCCGGGGCTTGCGACCCGAGCGAGCCGATCACCACGGCCGCCGCTGCGGCTGCCGCCCACACGCCCGCCCGGGGCGCCGAAGTCCTTGTCATGCCAATCCCTCTTCTCGTCTCTGCAGTGCTGATCAGAGGGTATTACCATGCGCGTGTGCTGGGGAAGCGCGCCGCGGCCGGGGGAACGAAAGTGCATAGTGGGCCTCCTGCGCGCAGCGACAGTACCCACGGGGTTTCCGCCGCGGCGACAACCGGAGGGTACTTTCGTCTCCACCCTTTAGGGGGTGGCCCTAGTGCCCCAGTATGGGGGCGAGGAACTGGCCGGTAAATGAGGCATCGACACGAGCGACGTCCTCCGGCGTGCCCTCGGCGACGACGGTTCCGCCGCCCGACCCGCCCTCCGGGCCCATATCGATGATCCAGTCCGCAGACTTGATCACGTCGAGGTTGTGCTCGATGACGAGGACCGTGTTTCCCTTGTCCACCAAGCCATTGAGCACGACCATGAGCTTGCGGATGTCCTCGAAGTGTAGGCCGGTCGTCGGCTCGTCGAGGATGTAGATCGTGCGGCCGTTCGAACGCTTCTGCAGCTCCGCTGCGAGCTTGACGCGTTGCGCCTCGCCGCCGGAGAGCGTCGTGGCGGCCTGCCCGAGGCGCACGTATCCCAGCCCGACATCAACGAGCGTGTTGAGGTAACGGTGGATCGAGGCGATCGGCTCGAAGAACTCCGCAGCCTCCGAGATCGGCATGTTGAGCACCTCGGCGATGTTCTTGCCCTTGTAGCGCACCTCCAGCGTCTCCCGGTTGTAGCGCGCTCCCTCGCAGACCTCGCAGGGGACGTAGACATCGGGCAGGAAGTTCATCTCGATCTTGATCGTGCCGTCGCCGTGGCAGGCTTCGCAGCGCCCTCCCTTGACGTTAAAGGAGAACCGGCCGGCCTTATACCCGCGCACCTTCGCCTCCTGGGTCTCGGCGAAGAGGTTGCGGATTTTGTCGAACACGCCGGTATACGTCGCGGGGTTGGAACGCGGCGTGCGCCCAATCGGGCTCTGGTCTACCTGCACGAGCTTGTCCAAGTGCTCCAGGCCCTCGACCCTTTTCACCCGGCCCGGCACCTGCCGCGAGCCGTTGAGCTGGTTTTGCAACGTCTTAGCCAGGATCTGGTTGACCAGCGTGGACTTGCCCGAGCCGGAGACGCCCGTGACCGCGACGAGCACGCCGAGGGGGATGGACACCTCGACGTTGTCGAGGTTGTTCTCCCGCGCGCCGACGACGGTGAGGGCCCGGTCGAAGTCGACGGGGCGGCGCGCGCTCGGCACCTCAATGGCCTTGCGGCCCGAGAGGTAGTCCCCCGTGATCGATCCCTCGGCCGACACGATGCCCTTCGGCTCGCCCTGGTAGACGATCTCGCCGCCGTACTCCCCGGCCTGCGGGCCGACGTCGACAAGCCAGTCGGCTTCCTTAATGGTGTCTTCGTCGTGTTCGACCACGATGAGGGTGTTGCCGAGATCCCGCAGCTTCTTCAGCGTCCGGATGAGGCGGAGGTTATCGCGCTGGTGCAGCCCGATCGACGGCTCGTCGAGGACGTAGAGGACCCCGGCGAGCCCGGATCCGATCTGCGTGGCAAGGCGGATGCGCTGGGCCTCGCCGCCGGAGAGCGTTCCGGCGGAGCGCGAGAGCGTGAGGTAGCTCAGCCCGACGTCGAGAAGAAAGCGCAGCCGGGCCTGGATCTCGCGCAACACCGCGCCGGCGATCATCTCTTCGCGCCTGCCAAGCACGAGGTTGTCGAGGTATTCCGAGGCCTCCTCGATAGAGAGCTCGGCCAACCCCGCGATCGAGAGCTCGCCGTGGGTCTTCGAGGCGAGGCGGACAGCGAGGATCTCCGGCTTGAGGCGGGCTCCCTTGCATGTCGGGCACGGGATCTCGCGGGTGTAGGCGAGCAGCCGTTCCTTCTGGTGCTCGGACTCCGCCTGCTCGAGCTTGCGTTCGAGGTAGCCGATGACGCCCTCGAACTCGGCGGTAAAGCCCCGCGAGCGCCCATAGCGGTTCTTGTAGCGCACTCCCACCTTGGTTTTCGACCCGTGGGTGAGGTGCTTTTGCTGCGTTTTTGTCAGCGAGGAAAACGGCGCGTGGGCATCGAAGCCCTCCTCTGCCGCCAGGGCCTCGATGAGTTTGGTGAAATAGCCCTTGTTCGGCGAGGAGTTCCAAGGCTGGAACGCGTCGACGGCCGGGGCATCCGGGTCCGGCACGATGAGGTCGATATCGACCTCTTTGCGCGTGCCCAGCCCGTCGCAGGCCGGGCACGCGCCGAAGGGCGAGTTGAACGAAAACGCGCGCGGCTCGTACTCCTCGACGTTGAGGGCGTGCCCGTTGGGGCAGGCCATCTTTTCGGAGAAGATGCGGTAGCGCTCCGGGTCGTCGTCCTCGCGCCCGACGAACTCGAAGGCGACAAGGCCGTCTGCGAGACCGAGGGCCGTCTCCACGGAATCGGTGAGGCGCTGCTTCTGGCTCTCCTTGACCTGGAGGCGATCTACCACGACGTCAATCGTGTGCTTGATCTGCTTTTCCAGCTTCGGCGGGTCGGTGAGCTGATAGGTCTGCCCATCGACGGTGACGCGGGCGAACCCCTGCGCGGCAAGGTCCGCGAACAGGTCCACGAACTCGCCCTTGCGCTTGCGTACCACGGGGGCGAGGACCTGGAACCGCTCCCCCTCCCTGTGGTCGAAGACCTGGTCGACGATCTGTTGCGGGGTTTGCCGGTTGATCTCGGCGTCGCACACCGGGCAGTGGGGCGTACCGGCCCGGGCGTAGAGCAGGCGGAGGTAGTCGTAGATCTCCGTGATGGTTCCCACGGTGGAGCGCGGGTTGCGGTTGGTCGACTTCTGGTCGATCGACACCGCTGGGGAGAGACCGTCGATGTAGTCGACGTCGGGCTTATCCATCTGCCCGAGGAACATGCGCGCATACGACGAGAGCGACTCGACGTAGCGCCTCTGCCCCTCGGCGAAGATCGTGTCAAAGGCCAGCGAGGACTTACCCGAACCGGAAAGCCCGGTAAACACGATCATGGTGTCGCGCGGCAGGTCGAGGTCTACCCCTTTGAGGTTGTGTTCGCGCGCCCCGCGCACGGTCAAGCGGTCAGCCACGGATGCCCACCCTTCATGAAGGCCGAACTTTAAGGATTCGCCGAAACGGTCAGTAAGAGAACTGTTGAGAAAACAACAGACCCCGAACATACCAGCGAGGCGGCCCACCACGCCAAGCGCCGGCGCTACTAGCCTGGGTGCCATGACGCAACCATTGACGCTCCATCACATGTCCGTCTCCTCTATGGACAACAACGTCTACCTTCTCGCGGCCGACGGCGAGGGCCTGCTTATCGACGCCGCCGCGGACGCCGCCGCGATCATGGACATGGCGCGCGAGGCCGGGGTGCGCATCACCACCGTGCTCACCACGCACCGGCACGCCGATCACACCGGCGCGCTCGCCGAGGTCCTCGAGCGCACCGGCGCGACCCACGTCGCCTCCCACCTCGATGCCCCGGCGCTGCCCGCGGGCGTCGACGTCGAGGTCTCCGAAGGTGGGCACATCGACTTCGCCGGCCGCGCCCTCGACACGCTGATCCTGCGCGGCCACACGCCGGGCGGGTTGGCGCTCGTTGCGGTAATCGACGGCGTCCCCCACGCTTTCGTCGGCGACAGCCTCTTTCCCGGCGGGCTGGGCAAGACCGACGGCGAGGCGGAGTTCGTGCGCCTGTTCACCGACGTCAAGGAGAGGCTTTTCGACGCCTACCCGGACTCCACCGTCGTCCACCCCGGTCACGGGGCCCCAACGACGCTCGGGGACGAGCGCGAAAGCCTCGACGAGTGGTGGCAGCGACGCTGGTGAGCAATTTTGTCTAAACTGGCGTGATAGATAACCGAACAATCATGTAAAGGAACGTGATCCTATGATTCGCAAGCTTGCCCGACCGCTGCTCGCCTCCGTCTACGTGGTCGACGGAGTCGAGACCGTCATTAACCCCTCCTCCCACCGCGAGAGCGCGGAGTCTGTGCTCAAGAAGGTGCGCTCCGTCGTGCCCGCCCCCTACGGCTCCTACCTCCCGTCTTCCCCGGAGACCGCAGCGCAGATCGTCGGCGGCGTGAAGGCCGGGGCGGGTTCCCTCTTTGCGCTGGGTAAGGCTCCGCGCACCGCGGCCGCCCTGCTCGCCGTGACCGCCGTGCCCTCCATCGTCGGCCGCCACGCGTTCTGGGAAGCGAGCGACGACGAAGAGAAGGCCCGCCGCCGCAGCGGCGCGATCACCGATGCTGCCCTGCTCGGCGGCGTCCTCCTCGCCACCGTCGACACCGACGGCAACCCCGGGCTGTCGTGGCGCGCCAAGAACGCCGCCCGCACCGCGAAGAAGAACGTCCAGCAGGCTCTGCCCACCCAGTCGGAGTCCGAGAAGGCCCTGAACAAGGCCGGTTCCTGGATCTCCGATGCCACCGACCAGGTGACGTCCTACGTCGATGACAACAAGGACGACTGGGCGAAGACCGCCTCGTCGCTGGCGCAGGACGCGAAGAAGCAGACCTCTTCCCTGCTCAACAACGCCTCCGACTGGATCTCGGACGCAACCGAGCAGGCCCAGGAGGCCTACAAGGACGCCAAGCCCAGCAAGCGCGAGCAGGCCAAGGCGAAGCGCAAGGTCAAGGGCGTTGCCTCCGACGTCGTCTCCACCCTGCAGTCTTCCCTCGACGCCCTTGAGCCCTCGACCCTGGACAAGGTCAAGGCCAAGCGCAAGGCAAGCAAGCTTCAGGGCCGCGCGCAAGACGCCGTCTCCGGACTGAAGGACGCCTTCGACAACCTCGATGCGGCCCCGTCGCGCCGCCAGAAGCGGAAGGCGGAGAAGACCGTCAAACAGCTGCGCAAGCGCGCCGAGAAGGCCGTCAAGCAGGCCCAGAAGAAGCTCGGCTAACCCCGGCCGTTCCACGCCGCTAGAACCCCGCGTCGCCCCCCGGCGGCCGCGGGGTTTCGCTGTTTTGGCTGGTATAATGAGCCCTTTACGGCCGCAGGTCGCGCGGCGCGGGAATCGCCTGACGGAGGTGCATGGGTGAGCGGTTCGGACGAGATCGAACGCGAGCAAGGGTACGTCGATACGCTTTTTGCGCGCCTCGATGACGCAGTGGCCGCCGCGCGCGCGGAGCTTGAGGCCGTCCAAGCCGACGTCGACCCCGATAACCCGGACCCGGACGCGCTCGTGCGCCGAGAGACGCGCTACCACGCGCTGAACTCCAAGCTCGACACCCTCGCCATCGCCGAGGTCGGCCTCGTTTTCGGTCGCCTCGACATCGCCGATGATGACCCCGACAACCCGATCGAGGGCCGCGAGGGGATGGACCGCCGCTACATCGGGCGCATCGGGATGGAAGACCGGGCGCAGGGCTACCGCAGCCTCTTGCTGGACTGGCGCGCTCCCCTCGCCCGGCCCTACTACCTGGCAACGACAGCGCACCCGGAGGGCGTGGAGCGCAGGAGAACTATCCGGATGAAGGGCCGCGAGGTCCTCGCCGTGGACGACGAGGTCCTCTCCGGCGCGGACGCCGAGCTCGGGCGGGAGTCCGACGTGGGCTCCGAGGCCGCCCTGCGGCGCGCGATGAACTCCGCGCGCACCGGGCGGATGCGCTCGATTGTGGAGACGATCCAGCGCGAGCAGGACGAGATTATCCGCGACCCGACGCGCGGCGCGCTCGTCGTCCAGGGCGGCCCGGGCACGGGGAAGACGGCGGTGGCGCTCCACCGGGTCGCCTACCTTCTCTACACCTGGCGCGAGCAGCTCGCGCGCACCGGTGTGCTCATCGTGGGGCCGAACCGCACCTTCCTCGACTACATCTCCCGGGTGCTGCCCGAACTCGGCGAAACCGGCGTCGTGCTCGGCACCATCGACTCCCTTGTGCCAGGATTTCACCCCCAGACCGAGCGAGAGGAGCTGGCAGCCCGCGAGGTGAAGGGCTCAGAAGAGATGGTCACCATACTCAAGCGGGCCGTCCAAGCACTCGAAACCGTCCCCGCCGCTCCCGTCGAGCTCACCATCGGCTCGATCCCGCTGAGCGCGACGCCGGGGATGGTCAAGGCGGCGCGGACGCGGGCGCGCCGCTCGCGCAAGCCGCACAACGAGGCCCGCGCCGTTTTCGCCGAACACCTCACCCAGTCCCTCGCGGAGGCGCTCGCCGAGCGCATCGGGGCGGACCCGCTCGGCGGGGAGAACCTGCTGGGCACCGCGGATATCGACGAGCTCCACGACGAGCTCGCCGATGAACCGCAGGTCGCGCAGCTCATCGATACCTACTTTCCCGCACTCGAGCCCGCCTCCGTGCTCGAGGGGCTGTTGACCTCGCGGGAGGCGATCGAAGCCGCCGCCGGCGACTACGACGACTACACCCGGCAGGCGCTCTACCGCGCTCCCGGCTCCCCCACCACGCCCTCCGACGCCGCGCTCATCGACGAGCTGTCCATCCTCATCGGCGTCGTTGACCCGGAGCAGCGCCGCAAGGCCGAGGAGGAGCAGTGGCGCCAGCTCGTCGCGGAGGCGGAGGACGCGCTCGAGATTCTCTCCTCCTCGGAGTCCACCGACAACGACGATGACCAGTTCGAGGCGGAGATCCTCTCCGCCCACGACGTCATCGACGCCGAGACGCTGGCGAACCGCCAGCGGGTCTCCGCCCACCGCAGCACGGCGGAGCGCGCGCGGGAGGACCACACGTGGGCCTACGGTCACGTCATCGTCGACGAGGCCCAGGAGCTCACCGCGATGGAGTGGAGGATGATCTTCCGGCGCTGCCCCTCGCGGTGGATGACGCTGGTGGGCGATACCGCGCAGACCTCGGCGCCGGCGGGGACCGACGACTGGCGCGCGGCGCTGGGGCCCTTTGTGGGCACGCGCTACCGCCTCCACGAGCTCACCGTGAACTACCGCACGCCGGTGGAGATCATGGAACTGGCAAACCGGATCCTCGAGCGCATCGATCCTGAGGCCACCCCCGCCTCCGCCATCCGCTCCACCGGAGTGCCGGTGCGCTTCTTTCCGCCCGGGACGGACCCGGATCGCATCGCCGCGGGGCTGAAGGGCGATGACGAGCGCTCGGTGGGCGTGATCAGCCGCGGCAACGTCGCCGCCGTCAAGGGCCTCGAGTTCGACCACGTCGTGGTGGTCTCGCCCGCCGAGATCGTCGGCTCCTCGCCGCAGGGGTGGCAGGACCTCTACGTCGCCGTGACCAGGGCGACCCAAACGCTCAGCGTGATCGGCGACGGGCTGGGGTGGGACCCGGCGAGCTAGCTCACCGTGTGGACGATCATGACGTCGCAGTCCGATTGGCGGGCGACGTCGGCGGGCACGGAACCGAGTAGCCGGCCCGTCAGCGTGTTGATGCCGCGGTTGCCCACGACGAGGAGGTCCGCCTCGACGTCGCTGACGATGCCGACGAGCGCCTCAACCGGGGTGCCCTCCCTCGCCGCGACGGAGACGTCGTGTGCCCCCGCGCCGAGGGCGTGCTCGCGCGCTTGGGCGAGGTTGGCGCGCGCCTGGGCGTCGCCAAGAATGGTCGCGGATCCGCTCCGGTTGGCGCTCGCCGCGTCCTCGGGCGAGAGGTAGTAGGCGGTGGCGATGACGAGCTTGGCGCCCAGCGCAGCCGCGAGGCGCGCCGCCTTAGCTACTGCCAGCAGCGACGACTCAGAGCCGTCGGTGCCGACGACGATGGTTGAGTAGTCGTCGGACATGGTCTCAGTCGTGCCCTTCCGCCCGGGTGTCCACCAAAAGGACGTCGACCGGGGCCTTCTTGGCCACGTTGCCGGGGATGTTGCCGAAGACGCGGCCCGCCAGGGAGCGCATCCCCTTGTTCCCGACGACGATGAGGTCGACGCCGAACTCCTGCGCTGCGTCAATCATCACCTGCGCGGGCTGGCCCGACTTGATCTGCAGGTTCACCCTCGGCGCCTGCTCCTCTTTCGCGATGCGCTCCGCAACCTCGAGCACCCGCTTCGCATCGTCGACCGAGACGATGTCGACCTTGGCCTGCTCGCCGTTCGCCGTGTTGAGCAGAGAGGTGTTGGCGCTATAGTGCGCGCAGATCACGGTGAGGTCGGCGTCGAACGCGCGGGCCAGGCTCGCGGCGGAGCGAACCGCCACCAGCGAGGTCGGTGATCCATCGGTGCCCACCGCGATCGAGGTGTAGCCGTGCATTATCTCTTCACTGTCCTTTCCTTTTGAGGGTGTCCTAGACCCCAACGTCTTTCATACCACGCAGCTCCTTGCGCAAATCCGCGATCTCGTCACGCAGCCGGCCGGCGAGCTCGAACTTGAGCTCGCGCGCCGCGGCTCCCATTTGCCCGGTGAGGTCGTCGATAAGCTTCTGCACGTCGCCCGACGTCATCTCGGACACGTCCGGCTTATCGACGACCGCAGTCTCGCCCCCGGACACAGCGCCCTCGCTCTCGCTGTCGTTGTCGTAGACCTGGTCGAGGATGTCGGCGATCTTCTTGCGCAGAGGCTGCGGGTCAATGCCGTGCTCCTTGTTGTAGGCGAGCTGCTTCTCCCTGCGGCGCTCCGTCTCTTCGATCGCATCCCGCATGGAATCGGTGACCGAATCGGCGTACATGATCACCGCACCCGAGACGTTTCGCGCCGCGCGGCCGATGGTCTGGATCAGCGACTTCGTCGAGCGCAGGAAGCCTTCCTTGTCCGCGTCGAGGATGGCCACGAGAGAGACCTCGGGCAAGTCGAGGCCCTCGCGCAGCAGGTTGATGCCCACGAGGACGTCGTACTCGCCGAGGCGGAGCTGGCGCAAGAGCTCCACGCGCTGCAGCGTGTCGATATCGGAGTGGAGGTAGCGCACCCTGATGCCGTTATCGAGCAGGTAGTCCGTTAAATCCTCCGCCATCCGCTTGGTCAAGGTGGTCACCAGGACGCGCTCATCCTTGGACACCCGCTGGCGGATCTCCTCGATGAGGTCATCGATCTGCCCCTTTGTCGGGCGCACCTCGACGCTCGGATCCACCAGGCCGGTCGGCCTAATGACCTGCTCGACAAACTCGCCCCCGCTCGCCTCGAGCTCGTAGTCGCCCGGGGTAGCCGACATGTAGACGACCTGGCCCATGCGCGAGGCAAACTCGTCGAACGTCAGCGGGCGGTTGTCCACCGCGCTGGGCAGGCGGAAGCCGAACTCCACGAGGTTGCGCTTGCGCGACATGTCGCCTTCAAACATGCCGCCGATCTGCGGAACGGTGACGTGGGACTCGTCGATAATGGTGAGGAAGTCCTCCGGGAAGTAATCAATCAGCGTCGCCGGCGCCGAGCCCGCCGGCCTGCCATCGATGTGGCGGGAGTAATTTTCAATCCCGGAGCAAAAACCCACCTGCTGGATCATCTCCAGGTCGTACTCCGTGCGCATCCGCAGCCGCTGCGCCTCGAGCAACTTGCCCTTGCCCTCGAGCTCCTCGAGGCGATCCGCCAGCTCAAGCTTGATCGCCTCCACGGCCTTTTCCATGCGCTCGTCGGTGGCAACGTAGTGCGTCGCCGGGAAGATGCGCAGCTCGTCTTCCTTGCTCAGCGCCTCGCCGGTGAGCGGATGGATGTAATAGAGGGAGTCAATTTCGTCCCCGAAAAACTCCACGCGCACCGCGACCTCTTCGTAGGCCGGGATGATGTCGACCGTATCGCCCTTCACGCGGAAGGTCCCGCGGGTGAAGGAGACATCGTTGCGCTCGTACTGGATGTCCACGAGCAGGCGCAAAAAGCGATCGCGCTCGACCTCCTCCCCCACGCGCAAGACAACGGAGCGATCGAGGTAGGACTGCGGGGTGCCCAGGCCGTAGATGCACGAGACCGAGGCGACCACCACGACGTCGCGACGAGAAAGCAGAGCCGAGGTTGCGGAGTGGCGCAGGCGCTCGACGTCGTCGTTAATCGACGAGTCCTTCTCAATATAGGTATCCGTCTGCGCGACGTACGCCTCCGGCTGGTAGTAGTCGTAGTAGGAGACGAAGTACTCCACCGCGTTGTTAGGTAAGAGCTGGCGCAGCTCGTTGGCCAGCTGGGCCGCCAACGTCTTATTCGGGGCCATGACCAGGGTGGGCCGCTGCTGCTTCTCGATGAGCCACGCCGCCGTGGCCGACTTACCTGTACCGGTCGCTCCGAGGAGCACCACATCCTTCTCCCCGCGGTTGAGGCGCTCGTCGAGTTCCTTGATCGCGGCGGGCTGATCACCGGAGGGCTCGTACTCGGAGACGACCTCGAAGGGCTTCTCGCGGCGCTCAATTTCGCCGACCGGGCGGAACTCAGAGTGCGCGAGGACCGGGTGCTCTGCAGCAAATGCCATGCGCTCCAGTGTATCGCCAGTGCTGGCAGCGCGCCCTTAGTGGACCGCCTTCGCCGTCGCCTCCAGCCATTGGTGCAGCTCGCCGGCATCGCTCCACATGCCGTAGAGCTCGGAGCCCTCCGGGCTCATCGCCTCGCGCAGCTTGGCTTCGACCCAGCGGCGATCCTCGAAGCTCAAGCGCGGCGCCAGAGGCACGCTGCCGGCCGGGCCATGGCCGTTCATCACCGCGGCCAGCGCGATGAGCGCCTGGACCTGCTCCGTATCCAGGTGCGCATCGGAGCAATCGAACCGAAACTGATCCATGCGGAAGGACCCGTCGGCCAGCCGCCTCACGGTGTCCTCGGCCACGTCATTGTCGAATGGCCCCCAGTTCCACGTTCCCATGAGGGGTGATAATAAACAACCGTTGTTAATGGGACTTGTCCAATAGTTTAACTGTTCATAACATTTTTTCAATCTTATCGACGACCCCCTCAACCCGCGCCCGAAGCTCCTCGAGCGAGCCGTTGTTATCGATCACGATATCGGCCCTCGCCCGCCTCTCCTCGTCCCCGGCTTGCCGAGCGATCCTGTTTCGCGCATCCCCCTCGTCCAACCCGCGGTGCTCCACGAGGCGCCGAACCCGCTCCTCCGCAGCGACATCCACCACGACCGTTAGGTCCATCTCCTCATTGAGGCCGAGCTCGACGAGCAGCGGCATATCGTAGACCGCCGCTTTAACCCCCCGTTGCTCTAGCTGAGCGAAGCGGCGATCCGACTCCCTCCGAATCGCCGGGTGCGTAATCTCGTTGAGCTTGCGCGTCTGCTCCTCGCTCGCGAACGCTCGCCGTGCTAGCTCCGCGCGATCGAGCTCCCCGCCTGCGCCGATGAGATCCTCGCCGAAGACCCTGGCCACCTCCGCCAACACTGGCGAGCCTGGCGCCATGTTGTCGCGGGCCACCTGGTCAGCGTCGACGACCGGGAACCCAGCATCAGCGAACATCTTGGCCACCGTAGACTTTCCGCTGCCGATGCCGCCCGTAAGACCGATTGTGAACATGCCTGCCATGCTAGCGCAGCGGGTTTAAGCGAGACCGGCTCTTAGTGCCTTCTCCCGAGGCGCCGGAACACTTCCTAAAAACCTCGCTCACTGGCACACCTTCGGAAGCAGCCCAGTATGGACATGACTCGACTCTGCAGCTGCAGAGTGAGGCGGGTTCGGTCTGGGTGTGGACACCGCATTGCGGACTTTTCCGGGTGGGCTACTATTCGGCCGTCGCTCGCAGTGCCGGGGCCTTCCCGTCTAGGACACACCAGATACTGCTCCCCACCCCAGCCCTGACGCACGAAAAAAGCCCCACCCGGGTAAGACCGGGTGGGGCTTTCGCGCAGGTGCCCTTCAGGGAGCGCCCTAGTGCACGGACCTAGTTGCCGGCGAGCTTGTCGCGCAGGGCCGCGAGCTGCTCGTCGGAAGCCAGGGAGCCGATGGACTCCTCGGGCGCGGACGCTGCCGGAGCTGCGGCGTCAGCGGACTCGGAGGAGTAGTTCGACTGGCCTGCGCCCTGCTCGGCGGCCTCGGCGGCGGCAGCGCGCTGGCGCTCGATCTGGGCGGTGTGCGCCTGGAAGCGGCGCTCGGCCTCGGCGTAGCGGGCCTCCCACTCCTGGCGTGCCTCGTCGTAGCCTTCCATCCACTCGTTGGTCTCCGGGTCGAAGCCCTCCGGGAAGATGTAGTTGCCCTGCTCGTCGTAGGAGTCGGCCATGCCGTAGCGGGACGGATCAAACTCTTCGGAGTAGTCCTCGTCTGCCTGCTTGAGCGAGAGCGAGATGCGGCGGCGGTCCAGGTCGATGTCGATGACCTTGACCATGACCTCTTCACCGACGGTGACAACCTGGTCCGGGACCTCGACGTGGCGCTGGGCCAGCTCGGAGATGTGGACGAGGCCCTCGATGCCCTCCTGGACGCGGACGAACGCGCCGAACGGCACAAGCTTGGTCACCTTGCCCGGGACGATCTGGCCCACGGCGTGGGTGCGGGCGAAGACGCGCCACGGATCTTCCTGGGTTGCCTTGAGCGAGAGGGAAACGCGCTCGCGGTCTAGATCGACGTCGAGCACCTCGACGGTAACCTCGTCGCCCACGGTGACAACCTCGGACGGGTGGTCGATGTGCTTCCAGGACAGTTCGGAGACGTGGACGAGGCCGTCAACGCCGCCGAGGTCGACGAAGGCACCGAAGTTGACGATGGAGGAGACGACACCCTTGCGAACCTGGCCCTTCTGCAGCTGGTGCAGGAAGTCGGAGCGGACTGCGGACTGGGTCTCTTCAAGGTATGCGCGGCGGGAGAGCACGACGTTGTTGCGGTGCTTGTCCAGCTCGATGATCTTCGCCTCGAGCTCCTGGCCGATGTAGGGGTCGAGGTCGCGCACGCGGCGCATCTCGACGAGGGAGGCCGGCAGGAAGCCGCGAAGGCCGATGTCGAGGATAAGGCCGCCCTTGACAACCTCGATGACCGTGCCGGTGACGGGCTGGTCGTTGTTCTGCAGCTCCTCGATGGTGCCCCAGGCACGCTCGTACTGCGCGCGCTTCTTGGACAGGATGAGGCGGCCTTCCTTGTCCTCCTTGGTCAGGACAAGCGCGTCGACCTCGTCGCCGACCTCGACGACCTCATCGGGGTCGATGTCGTGCTTGATGGAGAGCTCGCGGGTCGGGATGACGCCTTCGGTCTTGTACCCGATGTCGAGGAGAACCTCGTCGTGGTCGACCTTGACGACGGTGCCGGTGACGATGTCGCCATCATTGAAGTACTTGATGGTGGCGTCGACGGCGGCAAGAAAGTCCTCAGCGCTGCCAATGTCGTTGATGGCAACCTGGGGTGCGTTGGAAGTGGGCATGTTTGTAAAGTGCTCCGAAAAGATAGGAGATCGAAAGTGGACAGGAGCGCGTCTCTCACGGTTGTGATCTCATCGCGGGCGCGATTTTGGCCCTCCTATACAGCCAAAATTGCCCCGTAACGCAGACACGCCCTTGACAGGGTAGTCAAAATAACCTAGTAGAGCAAATACGCGAAAGGTGCACCCGATGGACGTCTCCCCCGCCCCCGAAGTAGCGGCCAACCGCCTCTTTTGGGACGCCGATGCGCGGCGCTACCACGCAGAGCACCCGGAGTATCTGGACGGTTTCTACTGGTGCCCCGAGATGCTCTCGGAGAAGGACGCGCGTTTGCTTGGCGACGTCTCACAAGCCCGCGTCCTCGAGATCGGCTGCGGTTCAGCTCCGTGCGCGTCCTGGCTCGCCGACGACGGGGTCGGCTTCGTCACGGGTTTCGACATCTCGGCGGGGATGCTAGCGCGGGCGCGCCACAACGTTTCCCTCGCCCAGGCCGACGTGCTCGCGCTTCCCTACCGGGACGCGTCGTTCGACGTCGCATTCTCCGCCTTCGGCGCGCTGCCGTTCGTGCGCGATGTCGCTGCAGCGCTCGCCGAGATCCGCCGCGTCCTCGTCCCGGGCGGTCGCTTCGTGTTCTCCGTGACACACCCCATGCGCTGGGTGTTCCCCGACGATCCTGGCTCGCTGACCGCGGAGATCAGCTATTTCGCGCGCGCCTACGAAGAGTACGACGATACCGGCACGCTTACCTACGCCGAATACCACCGGACATTCGGCGATTGGGTGCGCGCCCTTCGCGGCTCGGGCCTCGAGCTACTCGACGTCCTCGAGCCCGAATGGCCCGAAGGAGTATCCATTCCCTGGGGCCAGTGGTCCCCGGAGCGAGGGCGCATTTTTCCGGGTACGGCGATCTTTGTTACACGGGGGCAATGAGGCCCTAGTGCGCTGCTTCGTCCCAATTCGCGCCAGTGCCGGCCGAGACCTCCAGCGGCACGTGTAGTTCGATCGCGCTATCCATCTCGCGCTCGACGATCTCGCGCACCTCGTCGAGCTCGCCCGGTGCGACCTCCACGACGAGCTCGTCGTGGACCTGCAGCAGCACGCGGGAGTCAAACGAGGCAAGCGCCCGGTCGACGCGGATCATCGCCACCTTGATGATGTCGGCGGCGGTGCCCTGGATCGGCGCGTTGAGAGCGGCGCGCTCGGCGTTCTCGCGGGCGACGCGGTTGTCGCTGGTCAGCTCCGGCAGGTAGCGGCGCCGGCCGAAGACGGTCGAGGTGTAGCCCACCTCCCGCGCCTTCTCCACGACCTCGTCAAGGTAGCGCTTGACCCCGCCGAAGCGCTCGAAGTAGCTCTCCATGATGGACTTCGCCTCGCCGGCGGAGATGGAGAGCTGGTTGGACAGGCCGTAGGCGGATAACCCGTAGACAAGACCGTAGGACATTGCCTTAACGCGGCGTCGCAGCTCGGGGGTGACCTGGTCGATGGGCACGTCGAAAACGCGGGAGCCGACGAAGTTGTGCAGGTCCTCCCCCGCCCGGTAGGCCTCAATGAGGCCTTCGTCGCCGGAGAGGTGGGCCATAACGCGCATCTCAATCTGCGAGTAGTCCGCGGTGAGCAGGCACTCGTATCCCTTGCCTACGGTAAACGCGGAGCGGATCTTGCGCCCAGCCTCCGTGCGGACGGGAATGTTCTGCAGGTTTGGATCGGTCGAGGAGAGCCTGCCGGTCGAGGCCACGGTTTGTTTGAAGGTGGTGTGGATGCGGCCGTCGTCAAGCACTGCCTTGATGAGGCCTTCGATGGTGGACTTCATCTTCTGGTACTCGCGGTGCGCGAGCAGCGCGTCGAGGAACGGGTGCGGGTTCTTCTCTGCCAGGGCTTCGATCTCGCCGGCCGCGGTGGAGTAGCCGGTCTTGGTCTTCTTCGTCTTCGGCAGACCCAGCTTGTCAAAGAGCACGACCTGGAGCTGCTTCGGGCTCGAGAGGTTGAGCGAGGGCTCATCCACAAGCTGGCGCGCGTGCTGCTCGACTTCGTCGACCTTGGCGCGGAAGTCGTTGAGCTGGTCCTCGAGCACGTCGACGTCGACGGCGATGCCGGCGTTCTCCATCTCGGCGAGGATTGCCACCAGCGGCAGTTCCAGGTCAGCGTAGAGCTCGTAGGAATCGATTCCGCGCAGCTGCCGCGCCAGCTCGGCGGCGAGCTCGAGGATCGCGGCCGCGGAATCGATCAGCGTCGAATCGCCAAGCAGGCTGAGCTGGTCGCCCCCCTGGTCGAGCTGGCGCTGCAGGTGCCGCTGGTAGACGTCAGCGAGCTCGTAGGTGCGCTGGCCGGGGCGCAGCAGGTACGCGGCGATCGCGGTGTCGTGCGCGATGCCTCCGAGAGTGATCCCGCGGCCCTTGAGCATGTGGTAGGCGGCCTTGGCGTCGTGGAAGAACTTCGGGTCAGCCGATTCCGCCCAGCGCGCGAGCGCCTCATCTTCCGCGGGGCTCAGCTCGGCGGCCTCCTTCTGGATCCCGCGGCGCTGCTTATCGACGATCGCCAGCGCCGAGACGTCCCCCATGCCCGGGGCGCCGGATCCCGTGAGGTAGACGGCGAGGCCTTGGCCCTCGCGCGCGGAGAGCCACTGATCAAGCGGCGCCGACTCGACGGTGATCTCCGCGAGCTCCGCCTCCTCGCCCGCGGGTACCTCGCCAAGCGTCGGCACGGCGGCGAGGACGCGCTCGCGCAGGTTCACGCCGAACTCGAGGTCGTCGAACGCCGCGGCCACGGCGGCGACGTCGGCGGGCTTGAGCGCCAGATCCGCGGGGCCGACGGGCAGCTCGACGTCCGTGACCATCTGGGTGAGCTCGCGGTTGAGGCGCACCTGGTCAATGCGTTCGCGGAAGTTCGCACCGGCCACGCCCTTGATATCGTCCGCGTGCGCGATCAGGCTCTCGAGGTCGCCGTGTTCGACGATCCATTTGGTCGCGGTCTTCTCCCCCACCTTCGGCACCGAGGGCAGGTTGTCCGAGGGGTCGCCGCGCAGCGCCGCGAAATCCGGGTACTGCACCGGGGTGAGCCCGTATTTCTCCTCGACCTTCTCCGGGGTAAAGCGCGTCATAGTGGACACGCCGCGGGTTGGGTAAAGGAGGGTCGTTTTGGCGTCAACAAGCTGGATGTAGTCGCGGTCGCCGGAGACGAGCACGATATCGAACCCGCCTTCCGCGCGCGCCTCGGTCACCAGGGTGGCCACGATGTCGTCGGCCTCGAAGTGTTCCTTGGATAAGGTCACCACACCGAGGGTGTCTAAGACCTCCTCGATGATCGGGACCTGGCCCTTGAACTCCGGCGGGGAGGCCTCGCGCTGGGCCTTGTACTCGGGGAACTTCTCGGTCCGAAACGTTGTCCGCCCGACGTCGAAGGCAACAGCCACGTGCGTGGGCTGCTCCTCGGCGAGGATGTTGGAAAACATCGAGAGGAACCCGTAGACCGCGTTCGTGTGCTGCCCACCGGACGTGGAGAAATTCTCCGCCGGGAGCGCGTAGAAGGCACGGAATGCCATGGAGTGGCCGTCGATAAGCAAGAGGCGTTGAGTCACGCGACCAGTCTAGCGAGGCGCTATATCGATCCCCCAGGAGTGAGTGGGAACGCGACCCCAGATTGATTCTTACCTCTCACAGCATTCGCAAGTGAGACTATAGGGACAGCCCGGCGGGCGCGCTCGCCCGCCGCAATCGCCCACCGCGCGGAAGGAGGTAAATAAGCAGCCGCTGGCCTACGCGGACCCGCGGTGTCTGCTGTCGTGGCCTTCCGCTTGAGCCTTGTGGGGCTTCTCAGCCGTCTCCCCTAGCTTGCGCGTGATCCAGCCGCGCGAGGTGAAGACGACGACGGCGAGGATGAAGCAGACCGCCGCGGTGGCCACAAAGTAGGTCCGCTCGCCGGAGGCGCTCGACGGGTCGTAGAACCCGGCAAGCGTGCCGGAGAGCGTGGTGCCCAGCGCGACCGAGAGCAACCACAGCGCAAAGGTGCGCGTGGGGTAGGCCTGGGGCGCCACAAGCGTTGCCATCGAGTTGCCGACGGGACTGAGCATGAGCTCTCCCATCGTGAAGAGGAACAAGATGGCGACGATGGCGAAAAACGGCGTCGAGTTCACGCCGCCTCCGGCGAACGGGAGGAAGAGCAAGATGGCCACGCCGATGATCGCGAGCGCGAGGGAGAACTTCCCGGCATACGACGGCTGACGCTTCCCGAGCCGGGTCCACATCGCCGCGAAGACGCCGGCGAAGATGATGACGAAAAGCGGGTTGAGCGACTGCACGACACCCGGCGGCAGCTCGTGGCCGAGCACAGTGCGGTTGAGCCGCTCATCGGAGTAGAGCGCGATCACAGTGAACTGCTGCTGGAAGACTGACCAGAACACCACCGAGGCGGCGAACATGGGGATAAAACCAACCAGGCGGGCGCGCTCGCCGTCGGTGACGAGCCTGGAGCGGTACATCTGCACCCACAGCGCCACGGCAGCGAGCACGGTAAGTGCAGCCACGACGGTCGAGAGGTGGCCGAGCTGGAGCACGCCGGTGGCGAAGAGCACGACGACGGCGACGATGACCGCGAGGCACCCCAGCGCCACCGGGAGGTAGCGCGAGCGCGGTAGCGGGTTGGCCACCTCGTGCCCGGCAACCTCAACCGTGTGGGAACGCATGACCGTGTACTGAATCAAGCCGATGGCCATGAGCACGGCCGCGGTACCGAAGCCCCAGTGGAAGCCCTTCCACCCCCAAAACGCGTTGGTGAGGATCGGGCCCAAGAATCCGCCGATGTTCACGCCCATGTAGTAGATGGAGAACCCGCCGTCGCGACGCTGGTCCTCACGATCATAGAGGCTGCCCAGCAACACCTGGGACGTGGTCTTGAGCGCGCCCGAGCCGACAGCGACGCACACCAGGCCCACGCCGACCCCGGCGAGACCGGGCAAAAGCGCCAGGGAGATGTGGCCGATCATGATGAGGATCGCCGAGTAGAACAGCGTGCGCTCGGCGGAGAGGATCCTATCTGCCACCCAGGCGCCCGCGACGCTGGTGAGGTAGACCAGTCCGCCGTAGGCGCCGACGATGGATAGGGCGGCTTCCTTGTTCAGGCCGAGCCCTCCTTGGTCGACCGTGTAGTAGAGGTAGTACGCCAAAAGCGCCTGGAGGCCGTAGAAGCTAAATCGCTCCCACATCTCCACGCCCGACAGGTTCGCCAGCGCCCAGGGATGCCCGAAGAACGTGCGCTCTTTCGGGGCGTCCGCCGCGCCGGCTACAAAGTGAGAATCTGTTGCCATAGGTAGAAGTTCATCACACCGCCGCCCGGGTTGTGCGCTCGGGCACGCCATTGCGCGGAAATGACCCGCGCCTCCCCCAGTAACGGTCCCGAATAGACAGAGCGGTGCATTATTGGCAAGGGGAATAAGCCTGGTAAAAATTACGTAACAACTAGGTGGAATCGTTCACCTACTAGACTGACTGGTTCATAGAAAGTGGAGAACATCATGAAAAAGTTTGGCTTCGGCGCCCAGGTCTTCACCGGCCTGGTGGTCGGCCTCATCCTCGGGTTCGTCGCCCGGGCCGGCGGGTTCGAGTGGCTCGCCAACTTCCTCACCTGGGTCGGCTCGACCTACGTACAGCTGCTCAAGCTCCTGATCCCGCCGCTCGTCTTTACGGCAGTGGTGACCTCCGTGGCCAACCTGCGCAAGGTGACCAACGCCGCGCGGCTCGCTGGACAGACGTTGATCTGGTTCGCCATCACCGCCTTCGTCTCCGTCCTCATCGGTATCGCGGTGGCCCTCTCGCTGCGCCCGGGTGAGACCTCAACCGTGGATCCCGCCGCGGCGGGCGACCCATCGACCACCGGGTCCTGGCTCGGGTTTATCGAATCCGTCGTCCCGGCCAACTTCCTGGGGCTTACCGCCAAGGCGTCGGAAGACGGCGCGATCTCGATCGGCTTTAACGTTTTGCAGATCCTCGTGATCTCCCTCGTCGTCGGCGTCGCCGCGGTGAAGGCCGGGCGCAAGGCGCAGCCGTTTATCGAGTTCTCCGCATCGCTGCTCGAGATCATCCAGGTGGCGCTGTGGTGGGTCATCCGGCTCGCACCGATCGGCTCCGCGGCGCTCATCGGCAAGGCCATCGCCACCTATGGGTGGGAAGCGCTCGGCTCGCTGGGCATGTTCGTTCTCGCCATCTACATCGGGCTTGCGCTAGTGATCTTCGCCCTCTACCCCGCCGTGCTCGCGCTCAACCGCATTCCGGTCCGCGAGTTCTACCGTCATGTCTGGCCCGTGACCACCCTCGGGTTTGTCACGCGATCCTCGCTCGGCGTGCTTCCCGTCACGCAGCGCACCGTGGAGAAGTCGATGGGCGTGCCCACGGAGTACGCCTCCTTCGCCATGCCGTTGGCGGCCACGACGAAGATGGACGGCTGCGCCTCGATCTACCCCGCCGTCGCCGCGATCTTCGTCGCACAGTTCTACGGCATCCCGCTCGGCGTGGCGGATTATTTCCTCATCATCGTCGTCTCTGTCCTCGGCTCCGCCGCCACCGCCGGCACCACTGGGGCGACGGTCATGCTCACCCTCACGCTCTCGGCGCTCGGACTGCCGCTGTCTGGCGTGGGCCTGCTCCTAGCCGTCGAGCCGATCGTTGACATGGGCCGCACCGCCGTCAACGTCACCGGCCAGGCCGTGGTTGCCGCCGTCGTGTCCAAGCGGGAGGGCATCATCGATGAGCAAGCCTGGGAGCGCGAGCCGGAGACCGTGCGGGCCTAAATCTGCTTGCAGCGTGGTGTCTGCTCCGGTTGTTACCCTGGCGGTATGAGCATCGATCAGCACAACCACAGCCACGAGCACACCACAGACAAGAAAAGCAAGAAGGACGACCCGGCGGAGATGCGCAGCGCCCACGAGTGGCTCTCCCGCGTCGTCGAGCTCCTCAAGCTGCCCGCGGGCGTGGAGCGCTCCAGCGTGGGGCCCATCCTCGATCTCACGAAGGATGTCGCCCACAATCGCTCGCGCCCCGCTGCCCCGGTCACTGCGTTCCTCGTCGGCCTCGCCGCCGGGCGGGCCGCATCGGGGTCCGACGACGAGCTCAACGCGGCGATCTCACGGGCGGTCGAAGCCGTGCGCGCAGCGGCCTCGACAAGGCAGAACGCATCCTATTAAGCACCGCTTGGTTCGGTCGCGGGAAGGTATAAGGTAGCGAATATGGGACAACAGGGCAACAATCGGCAACACACCCCGCAGTCGGGCACATCTGACAACGTTGGCAACACAGGTAACGCCGTCAACGCCGTGGCCAACCGCTTCGACCACCCGCGCGTTTCCGCAAAGAAGCACGTCGCCGCAGGCATCCCGGCGGTCCTCCACGCCATGGCGCACGCGGTGCCCAACCGTGGCCTTTTGCCGCTGATCACCATCAACAAACACAAAGGCATCGACTGCCCCGGGTGCGCCTGGCCGGAGCCCGAGCAGAACGACCTCAACATCGTCGAGTTCTGCGAAAACGGTGCGAAGGCTGTTGCTGAGGAGACCACGCGCGCCCGCGCCACCCGAGATTTCTGGGCAAAATACTCAGTGACCGAGCTGCGGGAGAAAACCGACCACTGGTTGGGCAAGCGCGGGCGGATTACTGAGCCGATGCTCTACGACCGCTCGAGCGGCGACGACCACTACCGCCCCGTCTCCTGGGACAAGGCGATGAGCATCATCGCGGAGCAGCTGCACCACACAACCCCCGAGGAAGCGGTGTTCTACACCTCGGGCCGCGCGAGCAACGAGGCCGCCTACGTCTTCCAGCTCCTCGCGAGGCGATTCGGTTCCAACAACCTGCCGGACTGCGGCAACATGTGCCACGAGTCGACGGGCGTGGCCTTATCCTCCACCCTCGGGCTGGGCAAGGGCTCAGTGACCATCAACGATTTCCACACCACCGACTTGCTCATCTCTGTGGGCCAAAACCCGGGCACGAACCACCCGCGCTCGCTCACCGCGTTTACCCGGTGCAAGCACAACGGCGGCAAGATCATCGCGATCAACCCCATGCCTGAGGCCGGGTTGCTCAACTTCCGCGAGCCGCAGGACCCCACGATGGTCCTCGGCCACACGAACAAGCTGGCCGACCGCTACCTGCAGGTGCGCCTCGACGGCGACCGCGCGCTGTTCCAGGCCATCAACAAGAGGCTCGTTGAGCGCGACGCGATTGACAAGGAGTTCATCGCGGAATACACCACCGGGTTCGACGCGCTCAAAGAGCACCTCCTCTCGCTTGACGACGCCTCTCTGCAGCACTTCAGCGGCATCTCCGCCGCCGAGATCGATGCGGTGGTCGATGAGATCGTCGCGGCGAAGTCTGTGCTCATCACCTGGACGCTCGGGGTGACCCAGCACGAAAACGCGGTGGCCACCATCCAAGAGATGGTCAACACCCTGCTTCTCACCGGCAATATTGGCAAGCCCGGTGCAGGCACCGGCCCGCTGCGCGGCCACTCCAACGTGCAGGGCAACCGCACCGTCGGCATCTGGGAGAAGATGCCGGATCACTTCCTGCGCGCTCTCGAGTCGCGCTTCGGATTCCCCGTCCCGAGCGAGCACGGCTTCGACACCGTCGCCGCGCTCCAGGCCATGCGCGCGGGCAAGACCAAGTTCTTCATCTCGCTCGGCGGCAACCTCGTGCGCGTCGCCTCCGATACGGGGGTGGTGGAAAACGCGATGGCCTCCAACAAGCTCACCGTGCACCTGTCGACCAAGCCCAACGGGTCCCACGCCTGGCCGGGTGAGAAGTCCCTCATTCTGCCGGTGCGGGCGCGCACGGACGTCGATATGCAGAAATCTGGCCCCCAAAAGATCACCGTGGAAGACTCCGTGGGCAAGGTCCACGCCTCCGAGGGCCACCGCACCGCGAACAAGGACCTCGATCTGCGCAGCGAGGTCGACATCATCTGCTCGATCGGCCGCGAGACCTTCGGCGACGACTTCTGGCAGCCGATGATCGACGATTACGCAGTGATCCGGGACCACATCGAAGCCACCATCGACGGCTTCGACTTCTACAACGAGCGCATCGAGATCCCCGGCGGGTTCTACCTTCCCAACGGCCCCCGCGAGCGGCGGTTTACCACCGACGACGGCAGGGCGCACCTTACCGTCAACGAGACCGCGGGAATCGAACTCGCCCCCGGCGAATTCATGATGAACACCGTGCGTTCCCACGACCAATACAACTCCACGATCTACGGGCTCAACGACCGCTACCGCGGGATCCACGACGGGCGGCGCGTCGTCTTTGTCAACCAGAAAGACCTCGACGACATCGGGCTGGCCGACGGCGACATCGTCGACCTCGTCGCGGAGTACCAGGGAGAGACACGCCGCGCGCCGAGCTTCCGCGTCATCGCCTACGACCACGCACGCGGCTGCGTGAGCACCTACTTCCCCGAAGCCAACCAGCTCATCGCGCTCGACCACACGGCAAAGGGCTCGAACACCCCTGTATCGAAGTCCACAATCATCCGGCTCGAGCCCACCGGCAAGCGGGCCGAGGACATGCCGGCGTTCGCGCGGGCGGAGAAGTAGCACATGGCGCGGCGACTCACGCGCAACCTCCGGGTGACCAAGGTCCGCTACCTCGGACAGGACCACCCGGAGGCAGACACACGCGCCGATACGCTCGCGGTGGAAGAGCCGCTGCAGATCCGCGTCGACGGCGAGGACTTCTCCACGACAATGCGCACCCCCGGCCACGACTTCGAGCTCGTCCACGGCCTGCTCCATGCCGAAGGAGTCATCACGACTCGCGAGGACCTCTCGACCCTGCGCTACTGCGCAGGCGCGACGGGACCTGGGGGAAGCAACACCTACAACACCGTCGATGTCGCGCTGTCCCGCCCCGCCGCCGGGCGCCTGCCGGTGCGCGCGCTGACCACCACGTCGGCGTGCGGGGTGTGCGGCACCACATCCATCGATGACGTCACGCGCACCGCACGCTACCCCCTCGCCCCGGTCGCGCCCACTCCGGACTTCGTCGTCTCACTGCCCGAGAAGCTCAAGGAGGGCCAGCGGGCGTTTCGCCGCACCGGGGGCATCCACGCAGCAGCCGCGGTCACCGCGCACGGGGAGGTCGTGGCGGTGCGCGAGGACGTGGGCCGGCACAACGCCGCCGACAAGGTCATCGGCTGGATGCTCATGGAAGACCTCGTGCCGGCTACCGGCATGTACCTGGCGATGAGCTCGCGGGCGAGCTTCGAGCTCGTGCAAAAGGCCGTGCTCGCCGGATTCTCCGGACTCGTCGCCGTCTCTGCGGCGACCTCGCTGGCGGTGGAGACGGCGCGAGAGGCCGGGCTCTTCCTCGCCGGGTTCACCCGCCCCGATCGCTTCAACCTCTACTCCGGCGTGCTCTCCTGAGCATCCAGCCAGGCGTTAAGCCCGCCTTCGAGCTGGGCAAGCCCCCTCGCCCCAGCGCCCTCGAGGAGCCCGATGGCCTCAGCGGAGCGAACCCCGGCCGTGCAGTAGACGGTGGCGGAGCCTTCCCGGTTGATCTCTTCGATGAGGTCCGGGGGGACCGCTGCGCGCAAGAGGCTCAGCGGCACGTTTCTCGCTCCGGGGAGATGGAAGGTGCGGTATTCCTCGGGCTCTCGGACGTCGATAAGCGAGCTGCCCGTAGACTCTGCGGCCGTATTGTCCTCGCGCGCGGCGGGTGAGCTGCCCTCGAGCTCGATGTATTCCCACTCGCCGCGCAGGCCATCGAAGTAGCCGATGCGCCCGATGAGCGGCTGCCCGACGCCGGCGAGCACCTTGACCGCCTCGAGCGCCATCGTCGTGCCCACGACGCCGACGACTGGGCCGAGCACCCCGTTGTCGGCGCAGCTCGGCACCGCGCCGGGAGGCGGCGGGGTGGGAAAGATGTCCTCGTAGCAGGGCCCGTGCCCGGCCCAGTACACGGAGACCTGAGCGTCGAACCCCAGGATAGAGGCCCACACGTGGGGGATACCCTCCCGCGCGCACGCCCGCGAGATGGCGTAGCGTGCGGCGAAGTTATCGGTCCCGTCGAGCACGAGGTCTGCTCCCCCGATCAGCTCGGCGGCGTTGTCCGCTGTGACATCACGGGCGATCGCGCGCACCTCGATGGCGGAGTTGCGCCGGCGGACCTCCGCGGCGGCGGAGGACGCCTTCGGGGTGCCAATCCCACCCTCGGTGTGGATGACCTGTCGGTGGAGGTTAGACAGCTCGACGGAATCTGCGTCCACGATTGTCAACCTGCCCACCCCGGCACCGGCGAGGTAGAGCAGCGCCGGGGCGCCGAGACCGCCGGCGCCGACCACGACGACGTGGGCCCGACCGAGGCGCTCCTGCGCGCGCTGGCCGAAGCCCTGCAGCGTGATCTGCCGACGGTAACGGGCAATCCACTGCGCGTCCATGGCTTACAGCCCCACCCACTGCGTCGTTCCGTCCGCCATCACCTGCTCCTTCCAGATCGGCACCTCCGCCTTGACCCGGTCGGCGATCTCCTCTGCCGCAGCAAACGCGGGCCCGCGGTGTGCCGCCGCGGTGACGACGAGGAACGCGATCTCGCCGATGGCGAGCTCCCCGACGCGGTGCGCAACCCACGCTCGCACGGCCGGGTGCTCGGTGACGACCCCGCCAACCACCTCGGCCAACACCCGGGGCGCGTCCGGGTGCGCGCTGTACGTCAGCCCCAATACGCCCTGGCCGCCGTCGTGGTCTCGAACTACGCCGTCGAAGGACACGAGCGCCCCCATGGCCCGCGTCGAGGTCTCCCGCCGCGCCTGCGCCACGAGGTCTTCCAGCGGAGCCTCGGTGATCGCGGTGTGGATCACCTTTCCCGTCTGCTCGGCGACGTAGCCGGGGTCGGCCGGCGGGTGGCCCGCTCGGCGTCCGCGCACCTGGTCGACGATGTGGTCGATCACGGGCTCGAGCACGGCCAGGCCGTCGGATACTCCCCCGCGCGAGCCCGGCAGCGCCATGACGAAGGTGCGCCCCGCGACCCCCGCCACCGCGCCCGAGAGGACTGCGGTGGGGACGTTGTGCGCGCCGCGGCGGAAAAACTCGGCGACAAGGCCGGGGAGCTCTTTATCCAGGTGGGGTGTAATGGCCTCCACCGTGTTGTCATCCGGGGTTAATCCGGTTCCTCCTGACGTGAGCAGGACGTCGGGAAGCGATGCGGGCGCCCGAAAGAGGCCGTCGAGGTATCCGGGAATGTCCGCGTCTGCCACAATGACCGGCTCCGGGCAGGCGAATCCTCGCCCGCGCAGCCATTCGACGGCGAGCGCACCGGAGGTGTCTTCCAGTGCGCCGGCCGCGGCCCTCGTCGAGGCGACGACCACGAGCGCATCTCTCGTCTGGCTCATTGCTACCCCTCCCGCAGGGACCAATCGCCGGATTTCCCGCCGGATTTCTCCACCACCTTCACGTCCGTGATCTCGGCGTGCTTGTCCACCGCCTTGATCATGTCGTAGACGGTAAGCGCTGCCGTGGTTGCGGCGGTGAGCGCCTCCATCTCCACACCGGTCACCCCGCGCGTTTTCACGGTTGCGGTGATGCCCACGGCGGAGTCATGGCGGGTGAAGTCCACCGTGATCGCACCAAGCGGCAGCGGGTGGCACAGGGGAACCAGCTCCGGGGTCTTCTTCGCTGCCATGATGCCCGCGACGCGCGCGACGGGCAGGGCATCGCCCTTGGGCAGGTCCGCGCGAAAGATCATCTCCACCACCTCCGGCCGCGTGCGTACAGTGGCGGTCGCGGTGGCAGCCCGCGAGGTCTCGGCCTTGCCGGTGACGTCGACCATGTGGGCGGACCCGTCCTCCCGCACGTGGCTTAGCGTGGCCCTAGGCTCCATCTTTCCCTCCGCTCGTCTCGTGCACAAACACCCACCACGCTACACCTCGGGGCCGGACGTATAATCTGGGGCGTATGCTCACCATCAGGTACTTCGCCGCCGCGCGCGCCGCCCGCGGCCAATCCTCGGAGCAGGTGGACTACGCCGGGAGCTTGGGCGGGCTCGTCGCTGCGCTGGGCACCACATACACCGATCGCACCGCTGGCGGGATGACGCTCGCGCAGGTCTTCGAGCGCTGCAGCTTTCTGCTCAACGGCGCGCGCGTGGACCTTGATGCGCAGCTAGGGCCGGGCGATCGCCTCGACGTGCTCCCGCCGTTCGCGGGGGGCTAGCGTGCTCGCCGCCATCATCGTCGCCGGCGGGCGCTCGCAGCGCATGAGCGAGACCGCGCCCACCTCAGCGCCGCCGAAGCCGCTTCTCCAGCATGGAGGGTTGCCGGGGCAACCGCGGCTTGTCGACGCCTCCATCGCCGCCGCCGATGCTGCCGAGCGCATCGTCGTTGTCGGCCCCCCGATCGATCTTCCCGCGCACGTGGCACGAGTGCGCGAAGACCCTCCCTTCTCCGGCCCGGCCGCGGCGATCGCCGCAGGCATCCGCTACCTCGAGAGCTTCTCCCCCACCCGGGTGCTCGTGCTCGCCGCCGACCTCATCGCCCCCGCAGGCGCGGTCAACGCGCTGCTCGCCGCGGCCCGCCGCCACCCGGGCGCGCAGGCGTGGGTGGGCAGCCACGACGGCGTGGACCAGCCTCTTGCGAGCCTGCTGGATTTCGCGGCGGCGCGGGAGGCCTTCACCGATGCCGACGTCACCGGGGGCTCCGTGCGCCGGGCGCTCGCGCCTTTAGAGACCTACCGCGTCGAGGTGGACGCCGCCGACGCGGACACGTGGGAAGACGCCTCGGCGCGGCGCATCGGCCTCCCAGACGGCCCGGCAACCTGGGTGTCCGCCCGCGACAGGGTGGCCGCGGCGGCGGCGAGCATGATCGGCGAGCCGGTCGCTTCCGCACCGCTTATCGGGACCGTGCTCGCCGAGGACGTCGTGGCACCCACCGACGTTCCCCACTACGATTCCTCAGCAATGGACGGCTTCGCCATAGCCGGCCCGAGCCCGTGGCGCCTCCTCGCCCATCCCCAGGCAGGCGCGCAGGGCCGCAATGTCCACCGCGCCGGCGGCGAACTGCGCCCTGGCGAGGCGCTGCCCATCTTGACCGGCTCTCTGCTGCCGAGGGGTGCCACGGCCATCGTGCGCTCGGAGCGATGCCGCGTGGACTCGAGCTCGGGCTCGCATTGTGTCGTGGCGGACGCGGACCCGGCCCCCGGCGCGGATATCCGCCGCGCGGGCGAGGAGCTGCGGCGCGGCGAGGTGCTGTTGCGCGCGGGCACCCGCCTTGGCCCGCGCCACGCGGCTCTGCTCGATGCCTGCGCGGTCGACCGCATAAGCGCGTACCCGCGCGTGTCGGTGGATGTGGCGCTCACCGGCAACGAGGTGATCACCGCGGGCGTGCCCGCGCCCGGCGAGGTGCGCGACGCGTTTTCACGCTCGTTCCCCGCCCTCATCGAGGCCCTGGGTGCGAAGGTGGGGCGGCTCGATCGGCTTGCAGACGACCCCTTAGACCTCTCCGCCTGGCTCGAGCGGGCGACGGCCGACATCGTCGTGGTCACCGGCGGGACGGGGCACAGCGGGCAAGACTTTGCGCGCCGAGCGATCACCGAGCGGGCGGATCACATCCTCGCAGAATCCGTGCGCTGCGCACCGGGCCACCCAACCCTCGTGGCCGCGCGCGACCGCGGCGATGGGCGCCCGCAGCTCTTCGTCGGCGCGCCCGGCAACCCGCTGGCCGCCCACGTCGCGCTGCATTCGTTCGTCTCGCCCGCCATCGCGGTCGCTTCCGGCCGCGAGTTCCCCGCCGCCGAGACCTGCCGGGCCGGGGAGGACATCGAACCGATGACGAAGCGGCGCGTGAGGCTGATTCCGGCGTGGCTGAATCGCTCGACCGACGAGGCGTTCGTGCTGACCAAGACGCGCTCGCACATGCTCAGCGGGTACGCGGCGGCCGACGCTCTCCTCGTGGTGGGCGAAGGCGGCGCAGCGCGTCACGCGCCGGTTTGCTACCTGCCCCTCTAGCGCCGCCTACTTTTCTTCCCGCGGCGCAAAGACAGCCGCGAGGAGCGCAATCCCCAGCGCCACGGTCACCCAGGTAGGCCAACCGGCGTATTGGTATGCTCATGCGTTTCTCCCGTCGTCGGTACGCATGCTCCCCAGCTCCTCCTCGAGCTGCGCGACTCGCTCTTTGAGCGCGCGGATGTCAGCGCGGTAGAGGTCAATGCGCTCGTTGACCTGTTCTGCGTCCCAGCGCGGCTTGATGCGCTTGGTGCAGTTCTTATCCGTGGCGGTGACATCGACGACGAATGCGTGGGTGGCCAGGGAGTTTATTCGGGTCTCACCACCATCGCGCAGCCGCTCGATGAGCTGCGGGTCCTCGTCGAGCTCCACGACCCTCGCGCGGCCAAAGACCTTCAGGCGCATCCTCGTGGGAAAATCGACGAAGAACATCGCCACCCGCCCGTCTCGATCGATGTTGCCCGTGGTGACGTACTGGTGGTTTCCCACGAACTCGAGCCACCCCAGGGTCGTGGGGCCGAGTTGCTTGACAAAGCCCTTCGGGCCCCCGCGGTGCTGCACGTAGGGCCAGCCCGAGCCCGTCACCGTGGCGAGGAAAAAGAAATCCGCGCGCCGGATGAGGCTCAGGTGCGCGGGGTCGAACTCGAAGGGGCCATCCCTTTCGGGCAGGTTGATCGCCTCCGAGCCCTGGCGGCGGCGGACCCATTTGTCGTAGGCGATCTGCTCGTAGGTCTGGCTGTGGCTCGGGCTGTGGGTCAGGTCCATGCCCACGCATCATAGCGCTAGAGGGAATACGCCTTCACCGTATCGCCCGCCTTGACGGTGCGCCCAGCGGGCACGCGCAGCAGGGCGTTAGCGTCAACCGCCTGCGCGAGGAGGTGCGAGCCGCGCCCGCCCGTAGCGGTTGCGACGAGCCTTCCTTCTCGCTTCTCGACGACCCCTCGCACGAAGTTCTCCCGCCCGGCGATCCCCACCAGATCCTCTCCCGCGACGGCCTCGAAGGCCTCCTCCGCCTCGCCGAGCAGGGGCGCAACGAAAAGCCTGAAGCTCACCATCGTCGAGACCGGGTTGCCCGGCAGGCAGATCACGGGGGTGGATCCTGCTTCGGTCGGCAGCTCGGCGAGCCCCTGCGGGCCGCCGGGCTGCTGGGCGACGTGGCCGAACCAGCCCCCCAGCGGCTCGAGCACCTGGCGCACGACCTCGAACCTGCCGTGGCTAATCCCGCCGCTCGTCACCACCACGTCGGGGGCGAGGTCCGCCACAGCGCTGACGAGCGCTCGGCCTAGCCGCGCCGGGTCGTCGGCAGTGCTGATGTGACCGGCAACGTCGATGCCGTGCCGGGCGCACAGGGCGCGCAGCATGGGAGCGTTCGCGTCCGGGATCTGAGCCGGGCCGGCGCCCCCGATCTCCTCTCCCCCGGTGCACAGGAGCACCCGCGCCTGGCGGCGCACCGGCAGGTGCTCGATCCCTGCGAGCGCCGCCGCTCCCACGGTGCGCGCGTTAACCCGGTGGCCTTTAGGAAAAAGCAGGTCACCGGGTCCGATGTCGCTGCCGCGGCGGCGGATAAACTGCCCGCGGGGTGCTGCCGGCACGATCGCGGCGGTCGCGCCGTCGTCAAAGTACCCCGGCTCGCACGCCTCGACCGGCACGACGGCGGCCGCACCGCGAGGCAGCGCCGCGCCGGTCATAATCGGCGCGATGGCTCCGGAGAGACCCTCGGGGTAGAGCGCAGCGGGATCTGCGCCCGCGGCGATGACCGGGCCGAGGGGGAACGCTCCCCCGCCGAGGTGTTCCTTGCCGAGGGCGTAGCCATCCATCTGCGAATTATCGAACGCGGGAAGCGGGCCCGGTGCCGGGACATCTCGGGCGAGGCGGCGCCCGATCGCCCCTGCCGCGGGCACCTGCTCCACGGGGATGGGCGGGATCATCGCGGCGGCGGCGCGGGCGTGGTCTTCCGGGCTGCGGACGGGATCGTTCATGGCTTCTTTCCTACCCCCGCATGCCCCCGCGCGGGAGCATGCGGGCCGCAGCGAGCATCCCAAGGGCAATGCCGTAGACCCCGAGCAGGAGGATGCACGCACCGAGTGCCTGGTCCATGTCCCCCGAGCTAAGCCCCAAGGAGATAAGTAGCGGGATTGTGCGCGATTGGCCCTCGACGTTTCCCGCAAACGTGATTGTCGCCCCGAACTCGCTCACCGCGCGGGCGAAACTAATCACCGCGCCCGTGCCCACGCCGGGGGCGGCGAGCGGCAACACGATGTGGCGCAGCGTTTGCGCCCTCGTTGCGCCCTCGGTCGCGGCGGCCTCCTCGAGGCTGCGGGGAATGGCGCGCAGGGCGGTAACGGCGGTGGCGACGAAGAAGGGAAGCGAGACGAACACCTGCACGACGATGACTCCCCACGGCGTGTAGGCGAGAGGGATGCCGGCGGCATCGAGCCACTCTCCCAGCACTCCGCGCCGCCCCCACACGAAGGTCAGTGCGAGGCCCGAGACAACCGGGGAGAGGACTAAGGGGGCGTAGATAAGCACCTGTGCGAGCCCGACGAGCGTTGGTCGGCCGATCTCCAACCAGCGCCGCATCCACAGCGCCATGGGTACGCCGATCGTGGCGCACGCCGCGGTGGATGCGCTCGCAGTGAGGAGGGTAAGCGCGAAAGCGGATTGGGCCTCCCGCGTGGCCACGAGCTCCGGCACCCGCGCCCAAGGAATCGCGGCGAGCAGCGCGATAAGCGGGCCCGCCACAAAGGCGACCCCGAGCCCGACGAGCGGCAGCAGTGCTCGCGGGGCGGCGAGGTTGCGCGCCGATCTAGAGAGCCTGCGCAAACCCGTGCTCCCTCAGGATGCGCTGCGCCGTGGGCCCAGACATCCAGTCTGCGAAGTGGGCCGCGGCCTCCTTGTCCCGCCCGCGGCGCGTCAGCGCGAGCGGGTAGGCGTTGGGCTCAACGTCGCCGATCCCTATGGTGGTGACGCCTTTGTCGGCCTGCGCCGCCGCATCGGTGGAGTAAATAAAGGCGGCGTCGACGCCGCCGGTGGCCACCTTTGTGGCGGCCGCGGCGACATCTGGTTCCTCGGTGGGATGCGCGAGTTCGATTCCGTGACGCGCGAGCACCTCAGCCGCGATCTTGCCGCAGGGAACCTCGGGGGCGCACACGGCTACGCGCGCGCCCCCGAGGTCGGCCAGGGAGCGGATCCCCGCAGGGTTGTCCTTCGCCAGCGCGAGGACAAGTGTGTTGCTCGCGATAACCCTGGGCTGGGACCCGGCGAAGTCTTCTCCAGCGAGGGCGCGCTCCATTGTGTCTTCGTCAGCGCTGATGAAGACGTCCGCGGGCGCGCCCTGTGCGATGTGACGCTCAAGGTCGGATGAGCCTGCGTAGTTCCACGAGACCGAGGCTCCGGCGTGCTCCTGGGCGAAAGCGCGGGCGAGATCCACGCCCGCGGGGCGCAGCGAGGCCGCCGCGAAGACCGAAACCTCGTTCCTTCCCGCAGGTGCCGAGCAGCCGATAAGGAAAACCAGACCCACCACGCCGGCGAGCGCGAGGGCGGCAAGGCGCGATGCGGTGGCTGTCATGGTGGGATTAAGGCTAGCAGCTGGCTCCCTCTCCGGTGCAGCGTGGCGTATGGCCGCCGCACCGGACGCCCTCCATAATCACCTATCAGCCGGATAGGACTACCATGGGGCGCTTAGAGCCGAACCGGGTCTGTACCGGGTCTGTCAAATGTGTAGAGGAGGCGGGGGAGATCGTGAGTGGAACGCGCGAGCTCGCGGATCGCTTCGGGCGGATCGCCGACGATCTGCGCATCTCGCTCATCGACAAATGCAACCTGCGCTGCACCTATTGCATGCCGGCCGAGGGAATGACGTGGCTCCCCAAAGAGCACCTCATGTCGGCGTCCGAGGCGGTGCGCATCGCCGATATCGGCGTGCGCATCTTCGGGGTCAAGGATATCCGCTTCACCGGCGGCGAACCGCTCGTGCGCAAGGACTTAGAAGACATCATCGCCGGGGTGCGAAGCGCCCACCCGGCGGTACCCATTTCGCTGACGACGAACGCAATAGGGCTGGACAAGCGTATCGACGCCCTCGTTAACGCCGGCTTGACCCGCATCAACGTGAGCCTGGATACGGTGCGGCGCGAGACCTTCCGCGCGATGACCCGCAGGGACCGACTCGAGGCAGTCATCGACGGCATAGACGCCGCGCGCCGCGCCGGACTTCACCCGATCAAGGTCAACGCCGTCATGATGCGCGGGCTGAACGACACTCAAGAAGCCGAGTTGCTGGCGTGGTGCCTGGGCCGCGGCCTGCAGCTGCGCTTCATCGAACAGATGCCGCTCGACGCCGACCGCCTCTGGGCACGCGCCAACCTCGTGAGCGCCCGCGAGATCCGCGGTCGGCTCCGTGAGAGCTACGATCTCACACCCCACCCCGAGCCGCGCGGATCAGCCCCGGCCCAGCTGTGGGACGTGCGCCACCTCGGCGGATCTGATGTACTCGGCCAGGTCGGCATCATTGCCTCGGTCACAGAGTCTTTTTGCGCCGCCTGCTCGCGCACCCGGCTCACCGCCGACGGTCACGTGCGTAGCTGCCTGTTTTCGAACGAGGAGACCGACCTACTCGGCCCCATGCGCGCGGGCGCCAGCGACGAGGAGATCGCCGAGATCTGGGCCGGCGCGATGTGGGCGAAGCCGCGGGCCTACGGCTCCGACACAGTCACGCTCAATACCCCCGGCTATGTCCCGCCGGAGCGTTCGATGAGCGAGATCGGAGGTTAGGCGGGATTCTTTACCGGCTTACAGGGAGGATAAGACCGCATCGGCCAGACCCGCCGCTGAGAATTCCCAGCGGGCTCGACTCCCTCACGGCAGGATCGGCGCACATGCCCTGGCTGCCAGCCGGCTGCTCCACAAACACGGTGTTGGCCGCTTGGGCGACGCTCCGCCCGACGTCGTTAAGCCCTGCTACATAGTCCTTGAGCGCTTGCCTGCCTTCCACGGACAGGCCGCCGAGCTCGACGCAGCTTTGGATCGGGTCACCAACGATGTCGTGGTAGGCAACAATGCGGATCTCGGACTCGGGGTCATCGTCTTCGTCGAGTCGCGCGATCTCTTCCCCTTCTTACCAGGCGATTCTCTCCTCATCACCGCCTTCCTCGGCGATCAGGTCGGGTTCCCACCTCGCTCCTGCCCATCGTCCTCGGCTGGGCGAGCAAGCGGCTCAATTCTGCCCGCGCCTAGCCCGCTTGGCGGCACCTAATTCACCGTCGAGGGAACAACCAGCCACAACGCGGATTTCTCCACGTCCGCGAAGGTGTCCATTGCCCGCGGCGCGTGGTTCGGCGAGGTCACCAGCACGCCTGCCTGAGCGATTCCAGCGACGCTGCCGGCGTAGCGCGCCGTGGCCTGCGCGTTGCCCACGGTCGAACCGGCGGTCGTATCAACGATGATGCGGCTGGGGTTGACCCAGCTGGAGACGAGCTTGTCGCGCATGTACTCCCCTTCCGCCTGGCAGCCCGGCTGCGTATACCCGCCCGTGACCACGACCGGGTTTGCCGGGTGTAGGTGAGCGAGGACAGTGGCGGTGGCGAGCCTGTCGTCGAGGACAGCCGGGGCGGAGCAGCCAGGATCAAGGCGAGCGCCAAGGACGATAATGGGCACGTGGGGGTCGAGCAGCGCAGCGTGCGCGGCGGCGAGGCCGAGCGGTGACATCTTCAGACCTGTCACGATCGAGCTGCTCATCTGGTTGAACGCGTCCTCGACTCCCCCTGCGTGCGCTGGGGAGGCGGGCGCGACCGCGAGCACCAGTGCTGCGCAGAGTGAAGCAATGGCCCTGCGCTTGCGGACACCGTGGAAAATGAGGGACTCCATTCGTTACGTGCAGCCGGCCGCCGTCTTGCTGAGTGAGTTTTGGGCGACAGGAAGTGACTAATGTTCCGTGCAGGATAACAGACGGTAGCGACCCGGTGGCGCCGGCACCCCGAAAAGTCACGCAATCGTATGACCACATCCCGATGGCGGCCCGGGCGGTCGGCGCGGCGAGCGGGGGCGAGGCGAACGGCCACGGGATTCGACGTGCGGATTTGTCCTTGCTTGCGCGTGAGCATACGTCGACGCAACAACACCTCCGTTGCGATGCGGGGGCGTTGTTACCGTGTGCGGGTGTTGTGACGCGCTCCGTGAACACCTCCGTTGCGATGCGGGGGCGTTGTAGTTGTTTGGCCAGTCCTTGGCGCAGAAATCACGCGGGCCCCGCCGGCAGCTGGGTTTGCGTCGCACTGGAGCCGCCGCCCCACCTAATCCAGCGGTGGCGTCGGGCGCTGGCGGGTGCGAGAGTTTCCCGCACACTGGCCCCGCTGGCATTTCCGTGATACCGCCCAATTCTTCGCTTGGGCCGTCACCTGCGCGGACGCCGTCGAGACCCTGCCCGCGTCCCCACCTGCGAGCAACTCCCGCAGGATTTTCGCACGCCGACTACTGATGCGCACGCGCACCTGGACTCTGGGCCAAAGCACATGTCCGCTCTACCGGAGCAAAAACTCGAGAATGAACTCGAACCACTCGAGCGCAAAGGCGGTCAGGCACCGCCACGCTATAGCTACATCGCCGCATATACCCCGGCCTTAACCTTGATCCTGGCCCACTTCACCCCATCCGAAGTCTGATGATTGTGCACCGCAGTGCCCAGATCGACTCCACTGTTTGACCGCAATGACCTTGCAAGCGTTTGACTAGCGTCGTTCGGGTAATCGCATGCGCATGGAGAACCCCGCCCACGGTGTCTTATCTGGGCGGGGTTCTTCCCTCAGTCTGCATCCCGAGCAGCGTCAAATCGTATCTGTTAGCTGTACGCAACTGACCGTGTTGACGCCATTACAAAAGAGCTAAGCCCCTGGCGGGTACCAAAATTACCGGGGGTAGCACTGATGATATCTCGAGCACAATCGAGACCCATCGCCTTTTTGTGCAGCTGCCTCTCTTTAGTTACCCGCCGATTCCGCAAGCAGCGGCTACCGCGCCGACCGCAAAGAAATCCAACAGAGCTTGCTGGACCTCTGGCCAAGCTTGCCCACCAGAAACCCTCGCCGCCACACCTACTGCGTCTGCATAAGACAGTCCAGATTTACGTGCATCATCGAACGCAGACTTGAACTTTTGGAAGAACTTAACGGCTCCACCGGCCGCTTTGAAAGTCTCTTTCAATTTCAAGATTTTAGCTGGGGGAAGACTCCCGATCAGCGCGGCACCGACAGCAGTCCCACATTCGAGCCAATTCACTCGTAAGGACGTCGTCCACTCCGCGGGGATGTTCTCCTGAAGCCACTGTTGATAGACTTCGTCATCTTTCAATACCTCGTCCGGAATCGATTCGATGAAGACGAAGGCTTTTTCCATTTCCGGGTCGAGTTCTTTTTGCTGAAGCGCTCCCGGAGACGACGGAACAGGTGCGCTCATGGCGGCGGGAGCCGCTCCCATTGTGACGGATATGCTCAGCATTACGGACGTTGCAATCGTCGCCCAGCGGCTCCTAGTATTACGGGGTATTACGGGTAAACATGCAGATCTCCTTGAAAGGCTCCCAGAATGAATAAGGCTCGGATGCTCGCGATGGTTTTGTTCGCTGCAATCGCCGTACTCTCTTTTTCCGGACATGCAAAAGCCGCGGGCATCGTGGCCATAATCACCCTGATCACGATGGTTATCATACAAGCCATCGCTCTATCGAATAAACACAAGTGAGCGCTAGAGCACTCAGGTCAGAACTCTAGCAGTTCTTGCCCAGGTTTGCAGGGCACAAGCTGCCAACGTCACCCTTTCGCTAATTTCATCTGGGCCTCGAAGCACAAGTAGGAGGCGAGCTACACACCGTAAGCCCTCACGGTGTTGTCGCAGGAGACCACTTTTACACTTCGCACGGCAGCCAACCCCCTCCTGCACCACCGCCTCATCCCCCGTCACCGTGCCGAGCGCCGAGACCCTTCGCGTCGCCACTGGCGCACACGCGCTCTGGCCATCGTCTGGCGGGGCGACGAACTCCGCCCCCTCCGCCGCGGCTGCCCGGCCATCGCCCAGGCCTAGCGCAGGGCAGGCCACGCCACCGCGCGGGGCCAGCAGGAGATAACCGACCAACAACACCTTCGCCTGCGGTGCCCGTGCCTTCACATCGGCGACGATCGCGCGCAACTGCGCAGTGGTCGCCGCGGTGTCCACTCCCGCCACCGCGGCCTCGCACAGCTGCGCGGGCGCGCCCAGTGCCGCGGGCACACACGCGGGCGCCACCGGCCAGATCACGTGTGGATTACCCCCGAATTGCAGCGTGACCAGGGTGGTGTCGGGTGTCACCACCTCCCGCTGCGGCGGTCTTGGTCTTGGTGTCCAGTTTCATACCTTGACTGTAAACGTAGTTTACGGCTCCGCGCTAGCCTCCGCGTACTACACACACCAGTTCGACGCCACAGCCCCCGCCCACGCTGTGCGCCGGGGATTTAATGGGCACATCACCCTTGCACTCAACTACACGTTCTACGGATAATAGGGACATGGCGCAAAATACGGATTCCACCCAGATGCCCACCTAGCCACGCTCACCCTGCCCCGCGAGACCCGCGCCGTGTGGCATGCCACCGCTCTGCGCCTGGGCTTGCGGCCGGGACAGCTGGCCACGGCCACGCTCATGGCCCTCGCCGCGTCACCCGCCGCGGTGGCAGCCCTCGCCGACGCCGCGGAGGAGGCGCGCAATGACAACGCCTAGCCCCCGTGATCCCCCCGCCCAGGTCGCCGCCGAGCTCGACGGCTCCACTGCGGTGACTCACCCCGAGACCACCCCCGCAGTGTCGTCAACCCGTTTTACACCGCCCCGGTCGCAGCGTCGATCCGGGCACTCTTTCATCTCGCGCTGACCTGGACTTTTGCGCAGTGGTGAAATCAAACGGGCGCCGAGCGGGTGCCGCAGCATTGCCGAAGACTTCCTGACCAGCTATTTTGTGCCCCAGGTGAGACTCGAACTCACACTGGACGGGTTTTGAATCCGTTGCCTCTGCCAATTGGGCTACTGGGGCGCAACACAACAAGCTTAGCGCAGCGCCCCGCACCCAGGAAATCCGCCTCTACCCCACGGTCTTTCCCATGCACGGAACAACCTACGCAGGCGTAGCATTGGTAAGGTGAGCACTATCGAGCGGACCTACACGATGGCGGACCGCGGCCATCGCCCGATCACGCGCGGCTGGGCCCACCTCGTCGCCGCATTTATCTCAGCGATCGCTTCGGCGGTGCTGATGACGTATGCGTGGATGACCCTTCCCACGGCCGGGGCAGCAAGCGTGAGCATCTACTGCGCGGGCCTGTTCCAGCTTTTCGCCATCTCCGGGCTCTACCACCGCTGGCCGTGGAAGACCCACGAGACCGTGCAGTGGTGGCGCCGCGCTGACCACGCCACCATTGCCATTTTTATCGCCGCAACCTACACGCCCATGTGCGTCCTTCTCATCCCCTCCCCGTACTCGACGTGGATGCTCATCGCCGCATGGGCGGGAGGAATCGGCAGCGCCATCCTCAACCTGGTGTGGATCAACCACCCGCGCTGGCTCGACGTGGTTGTCTATATCACCCTCGGCTGGCTCATCGTTCCGCTCTTGCCCGTACTACGAGACGAGGTCGATCCGGGCGTGATCTGGCTGCTCTTCCTTGGCGGCCTGGCCTACACCATCGGGGCGATCCTCTACGGGTTCAAGTGGCCCGGACGGCGGGCGCGCGTCTACGGCTACCACGAGCACTTTCACACGCTCACCATCGTGGCCGCGATCCTGCACTTCGTTGCAATCTGGGTCATCGTGGCCCAAGCGTCGTAGCGCGGGAGCCCGCGGGGCGCATAATTGGGCGAACCCATACCCTGGTGGCTATTATGCTGCTATGCGCAAACGATTCATTGCGGCCGTGACGGCGGCCACCCTCCTCGCCCCCGCCACCGCTGGAGCGCAGGAAGAAAAGAGCTCGGTCGAAGGCTTCGGTACCGACGCCTACGTCAACCTCTCCTCCGAAAGCGACGGCGCGCGGGACGCGCGCGAGACCGTCCAGTCCTCCACCTGGATGGGCAAGGCGCTCGCCTCTTCCGACAACGACACCCCCGTGCTCGACGCGTGGGTGGCCGGGTCCTCTCTGCCGGACACCCTCCACCCGGTCGATATGGCCAGCCGAGAGATCAACGCGTCGTCGAAGTTGTTCTCCGGCGACGTCGAAATGAGCGCGCAGGGCTCCAGCCAACTCACCACCTCGTGGATCATCGTCGGGCTCGCCACGATCATCTTCGGCCAGCTCGCCGAGCTGGTCATGCGCGGCATCCGCACACTGCGATGACGCGCCGCGCACTCACGCGCCGCGGTGCCGCCGCCCTGGCCATCGCGAGCGCGAGTTTGTCTGCTGCGTGCGTGACCAACACTGAGGGCGGCAACCCCGAGGGATGGGAGCCGATCGTGCCGGCCGAGGTTCCCGAGATCGCCGCGCTCGTGCCCGCCCCCGTCGCCGCCGATGGAACACTCTCCGTGGGCACCAACCCGCCGTTCGCGCCCTTCGAGTTCAAGGATTCCCAGGGCACCCTCATCGGCGTGGAGCTCGACCTCGGCAGAGCTCTCGCCGCCGTCATGGGCCTCGATTTCGACCCGCAGGAGATGGACTTCTCCTTGATCCTGCCCGCCGTGCAGGCAGGCAGCCTCGATGCGGGCATGTCGGGCTTTACCGACAACGAGGAGCGCAGGCAGAGCTACGACTTCGTTGACTTCCTCTACGCCGGGATCCAGTGGGCCCAGCAGCCCGGCTCGGACGTCGACCCGGCCAACCCGTGCGGGCTCACCGTGGCGGTGCAGCGCACCACCGTCTCTGAGACCGACGACGTGCGGCCGAAGAGCGACGACTGCCTCGCGCGCGGAGAAGACCCGATCACGGTGCTGTCCTTCGACACCTCGGATAACGCCGCTCTCGCTGCGCTCACCGGACGGGCAGATGCGTTAAGCGCCGATTCCCCCGTCACGGCGTGGGCGGTGGAGCGCTCCCGCGGTGACCTCGAGCTCGTCGGCGAAATGTTTGACGCGGCCCCCTACGGCATCGCAGTGCCGAAGGACTCCCCGCTCGCCCCCGCCATGGCCGCCGCCTTGCAGCACCTCATCGATACCGGCGACTACGCCCGCATCCTGCGGCAGTGGAACATCGATAGCGGCCTGCTCGATCAGGCACTCATCAACGAGCAACCCCTGGAAGGACAGCCATGAGCACACGCCCCGAGCGCATCAACGCCAAGCCGTTGCGCCACCCCGGCCGCTGGATCCTCGCGGCCATCCTCCTCGCCCTCGCCGTGTGGTTCGCCATCGGTGCGGCCCGCAACGAGGCCTACGGCTGGCCCACCTACTTCCGCTACCTCTTCGACACCCGCATCGTCACCGCCGCCGGCCACACACTCGTGATCACGATCCTGGCGATGCTCGCCGGCGTGATCGGCGGGGTCGCGCTCGCCGTGATGCGCATGTCACCCAACCCGATCTTCCGCGCCACCTCCTGGGTCTACCTGTGGGTCTTCCGCGGCACCCCGGTCTACGTCCAGCTCATCTTCTGGGGGTTGTTGGGCTCCATCTACGACACGATCAACCTCGGGTTCACCCAGGTCCCACTCGAGCCGCTGACCTCCTCTGCGTTCGCCCTCGCCGTGCTCGGCCTCGCCCTCAACGAGGCCGCGTATATGGCCGAAATCGTGCGCTCCGGGGTCTCCTCCGTCCCCGAGGGCCAGGTCGAGGCCTCCAAGGCGCTGGGCATGAGCTGGGCGCAGACCATGCGGCGCACCGTGCTGCCGCAGGCGATGCGCATCATCATCCCGCCGACGGGCAACGAGTTCATCTCGTTGCTCAAGACGTCGTCACTCGTCGTCGCCGTGCCCTACTCCCTCGAGCTCTACGGCCGCTCGATGGACATCGCCGCGGCCCTCTTCGAGCCCGTGCCGATGCTGCTCGTTGCTGCGACCTGGTACCTCGCCATCACCTCCGTGCTCATGGTGGGCCAGCACTTCCTGGAGAAGCGCTTCGACCGCGGCGCCACCCGCCAGCTCACGGCGCGCCAGCTCGCCTCGCTTGCCGACGCCGAGGGCACCATCCCCCATAACGTGCGCGTCATCGACGCCACCGAGACGAAGGGACGCTAGATACCCATGACCACACCCATGATTAAGGCCGTCGACGTGTGGAAGTCCTACGGCAGCCTCGACGTGCTCAAGGGCATCGACCTCGAGGTCGCCCCCGGCTCCGTGACCTGCCTCATCGGCCCCTCCGGCTCCGGCAAGTCGACGTTCCTGCGCTGCGTCAACCACCTGGAGAAGGTCACCGCGGGCCGCCTCTTCGTCGACGGCGAGCTCATCGGCTACCGCGAGCGCGACGGCGTGCTCCACGAGATGTCCGAGCGCGACGCTGCGCGGCAGCGCCGCGGCATCGGCATGGTGTTCCAGCAGTTCAACCTCTTCGGCCACCGCACGGTGCTCGAGAACATCATCGAGGCCCCAGTCCACGTCAAGGGCGAGTCCGTCGCCTCCGCCACCGAGCGGGCGCGGGAGCTGCTCGCCATGGTCGGCCTCGAATCCAAGGCGTCGGCCTACCCCATCCAGCTCTCCGGCGGCCAGCAGCAGCGCGTGGCCATCGCCCGCGCCGTCGCGATGGACCCCAAGCTCATGCTTTTCGATGAACCCACCTCCGCCCTCGACCCGGAGCTCGTCGGCGAGGTGCTCAGCGTGATGCAGAAGCTTGCCGAACAGGGAATGACCATGCTCGTGGTCACCCACGAGATGAACTTCGCCCGCGAGGTCGCCGACCGCGTAGCGTTCATGGCTGAAGGCCGCATCGTCGAATACGGCACCCCTGCCGAGGTGCTGGACAATCCGCGCGAGGAGCGCACGCAGGCGTTCTTGTCCACGCTTTTTTAGGACAAGGAGGGGCTCTGCGTCGCCTCGTTGCTCCACAACCGAGGCTTCAGCAGCGAGTATTGCACGAAAGGACGGCGGGCTGCCGCCGGGGACGCCGTCAGCGGAACTTCGCCTTCATCGCCTCCACCACGATATCGGGCACGAGCCCGGTGACGTCACCGCCGTACTTGGCCACCTCCTTGCACAGCGAGGAGGAGGTAAAGCCGTACTTCTCGTCCGTGAGCAGGAAGTAGGTGTCCACGCCGGAGAGCCTGCGGTTCATCTGCGCCATCGGCAGCTCGTATTCGTAGTCGAGCGAGGAGCGCAGGCCCTTGACCAGGGCGGTGATGTTGTGCTTCGATGTGTAGTCCACGAGAAGGCCGCCCCAGAAATCGACGCGGATGTTGGGGGCGCCGGCAAGCACGCGCTCGATGAGGGCGACCCGCTCCTCGACGCTGAAGAGACCGGAGGACTTCGTGGGGTTGCCGGTAACGAGGACCACGACCTCGTCGAAGTGGCGCGCGGCGCGCGTGAAAATGTCGACGTGGCCGTTGGTCACCGGGTCGAAGGAGCCGGGGCAGACTGCGGTTGTCATGCGTTTTTTCCTTTCGAGTAGACGGCCATGTCCATGCGGGCGATGCCGTAGAGGCGCTTCTTTAGCTTCTGCGTCGTCGGCGTGAAGGACTCCGGCCACGCGGTCTCCGGGCTCTCCCGGTGGCGCTCGACGACGACGACGGCGTCGTCGACAAGCGCGGGCTCAAGCGCGACGAGCATCTCGGCGACGGATTCGTCCGCCAGCGCGTAGGGGGGATCGGCCAGCACCATCGAGAAGTGCTCGCGCGGGGCGCGCGCGAGGTAGGTGGAGACCTTCACCGGCTCCACCCGGACGTTCGGGTGGCCGACGACGCCGGCGTTAAACCTGATCACCTCGACGGCGAGCGGGTCGTTTTCCACGCAGACGACCTCAGCGGCGCCCCGTGAGGCCGCCTCCAGCCCCAGCGCACCCGAGCCGGCGAACAGGTCGAGCACCGTCTGGTCGAGGAACCCGAAGCGCACCTGCAGGGAGGAAAACAGGCCCTCGCGGGCGCGGTCGGAGGTCGGGCGGGTGCCCTCGGGCGGAACCTTGATCCTGCGCCCCCGCGCCTCGCCGGAAATGATGCGATTCATGCACACCACATTAACCGGTCTCAGGTTTTATCCAGGTATTCCCACTCCTCCGGCACCGTCGTGACGAGCTCCCGCGCCGCATCAGCCGCCTGCGCGGGGAAGCGGGCCACGAACTCCTCGGCGTCGTCGTAGGCGCGGCGCACGATGTCGTAGTCCGCAACCAGGTTGATCAGCCGCAGGGTGCGCCTGTTGCCGGATTGCGCCGCGCCCAAAATGTCGCCTTCCTGGCGGGCCTTGAGGTCGAGCTCGGCGAGCTCGAAGCCGTCGGACGTCGCCGCGACCTGGCTGACGCGCTCGAAGGCCGGCGTGCCCGGCTCTGCGCGCGTGTGAAACAGGCACAACGAGGCGTTGCCGCCGCGGCCGACGCGACCGCGCAGCTGGTGGAGCTGGCTCACCCCGAAGTGCTCCGATTCGCGCACCATCATCACGGTCGCGTTGGGCACATCCACCCCCACCTCGATGACTGTGGTGGAGACGAGCACGTCGATCCCGCCGGCGGAGAAGTCTGCCATGACGGCGTCCTTCTCCTCCGCCGGGAGGCGGCCGTGGAGCACCCCGACGCTTAGGTCCTCAAACTCGGTGTCCGCCAGCGCCTCTGCGGTCTCGGTCACCCCGCCGGGGCCGTCGATACGCGGGCAAACAATGTAGGCCTGGCGCCCCGCCGCGGCTTCCTCGCGGATCTTCTCCCACGCCCGCGCCACCCACCGCGGCTTGAACTCGGGCACCAGCGAGGACTGGATTGGCTTGCGTCCGCCCGGCAGCTCCTTGAGGGTGGAGATTTCCAGATCGCCAAAGACCGTGATCGCCATGGTGCGCGGGATCGGCGTCGCCGTCATCACCAGCATGTGCGGCGGGGCATCCGGGGACTTCGCGCGCAGGGCATCCCTCTGTTCCACGCCGAAGCGGTGCTGCTCATCGACGATGACGAGGCCGAGGCGGAAAAACTCCACGGCCTCTTGCAGCAGGGCGTGGGTGCCCACGACGATATCCGCCTCGCCCGAGACGATGGAGAGCAGCGCTTCCTGGCGACGCCCCGCTGACATCGAACCCGTCAGCGCCACGATGCGGGTGGGAAGGCCCGCCCGCATCGTCGTCTCCTGGAGCGAGCGCGCGTGCTGGGCGACGAGCACCTCGGTGGGCGCGAGCAGCGCGCACTGGGCGCCGTTATCGATGGCCTGGAGCATCGCCACAAGGCTCACGATGGTTTTTCCGGAACCGACCTCGCCCTGGAGCAGGCGGCTCATCGGCCGCGGGCGCGAGAGGTCCGCGCTAATCTCCCCGAGCACGAGACTCTGCCCGTCAGTGAGCGTGTAGGGCAGGCGGTTGAGCAGCGTGTCCATGTCGCCGCCGCGCACGTGCGGCAGCGCCGTGGTCACGCGCTGGGCCTGCTCGGCACGGCGCACGGCCATAACAAGCGCGACCCCGCTGGCCTCTTCGTACTTCAGCCTCGCCAGCGCCCGGCCGGGCCCCTCGGGCGGCGGCGCGTGGACGCCGCGGATGGCCAGGTCGAGGGAGCAGAACCCGATCGGGGTCGCGCCGAGCGGCTCTTCAATGCGCGGCAGGGTCGAGAGCACGGCGTGGACCGCCCCCATGATCGTCCACGTGCTCACCTTCGACGTCGCTGGGTACATGGGCAGCCATTCGCGCCCGGCGAGGATGTCGTCGATCTTTCCGAAGTGAGCGAGCTGGCGCAGCGCGCCGGTGGCCTCCGCGGAGCCGTCGAGAAGCACGAAGTCGGGGTGCTTGAGCTGCGGCGCCCCGCGGTAGTAGCCGAGCTTTCCGGTAAGCATGACCCGCCGGCCCTCGGTAAGCACGCCAGCGGCGTACCGCGAACCGAAAAACGTCGCCTCGATCGTGGCCGTTCCGTCGAAGACGGTGATAATGTGCATCGGCTTCGCCGCCTTGGGGTTCGACCTGGCGGAGACGATATCGCCAATCACGCTGATGGTATCGCCTTCGCTGGTGCCCTCGAGCGCACCGCCCGAGCCGTAGTGCAGGTACTTGCGCGGGTAATGGCGCAGCAGGTCCCCGCAGGTTTCCATGCCGAGGTGTCGGTGGAGCGCACGGGCCTGCTTGAGCGGTACGACGAGGTTGAGCGGGCGCGTGTCGACGTTACCTAGCACCTGCCTACTCCACCCCGATCTCCGCGATCACTCCGAGCCCATCAGCCGGGTGGGCACGCAGCTCCGCCGCCGGCTGGCCGAGCGCGGCGATCTCCGCCGCGGCGACCTGATCCGGGTCGAAGAGGATGGAGACGAGCTCACCGCCCTGGCCGAGGAGGCGCTCGCACGCGAGCGCGATCACCTCGGCCGCCGACCCGCCCTCGACGCTCACGCCCGCCGCCGTGGCCACGGAAATGCCGCCGTTGGTGCGCTGGACCACGGCCGTGCGCATCGCCCCAGCCGCCTCCGCCATGGTGTAGGCGGCGCTGGCGAGCGGCTGCTCGGGCTCGTAGACAGACAAGGCCGCGATGCCGTTGACCAAACGCACCGTCGGGGCGACGCTGAGCGCCCCGGGCTCGACGCCGGCGCGCCTTTCCACCTCCGCGATCTCCTCGGCCCCCATCAGGCCGTTGGGCAAGACGATGACCTCCCGCGCCCGGGACCCCGCGATCGCCTCCAGCACAGCCCCGGCCGGGTCCTCCCCGGCGTCCACCGCAAGCGCTCCGGCCTCGCGGAAGATCTCGGCGACCGATCCGGGCGGCGCCAGCGCGACGATGATCCGCCGGGGCGCGGCCTCCCCCGCCCCTGCTGCCGGGTCATCATCGGGCAACACCTCGAGACGCAGGCCGCTGACCTGTCCGGCCGCGAAGGCGGCCTCGATGACGGCACCGGCCCGGCGCGAGTGGACGTGCACCCTGCCGCTGGTCTCGCTCGCCCGGGCCACCGCGATGCTATCGCCGCCAAGCTCGCGCAGCGTCGCCTCGAGCGCATCTAAGTGCCCGTCGAAGAAAAACATGACCTCGAGGTAGGGCGCGGGCTGGCCATCCTCATCTGGTAGGGGGACCGGTACCGCGCCGCCGCGCCCGGCGATCTCGTTGACGAGCTGCTCGAGCAGGATGGCAAGTCCGGTCCCCCCGGCATCGACCACCCCGGCCTCGCGCAGTGCCGGCAGCTGGGAGGGGGTGCGGGCGAGCGCCTCGCGCGCGGCATCGCTCGCCGCGGCTGCGACCGCCTCGAGGCCCAAGGAGCGCGCGGCACCGGCCGCTTCCGCCGCGGCGCGCAAGACGGTGACCACCGTGCCCTCGACGGGCTCCGCGATCGCGCGGTCGACGAAATCCACCGCGCTTGTCAGCGCCTCGGCCACCGCCTCGCCGCCGAGGGGTGCCTCACCCACCGACTGCGCTACCCCCCGGATGACCTGGGAGAGCACCACGCCCGAGTTTCCGCGGGCGCCGCGCATGCTGCCTACGGCCAGTGCCTCCGCCACCTCGGCGGCGCTGGCACCGGGGGCGAGCTCGGCGGCCTGCCGCACCGCCGCCGCCATGGTATGGGCCATGTTGGAACCGGTATCCGAATCGGGCACAGGGAAGACGTTGAGCTGGTTGATCTCCACCCTGCGGCGCTCGAGCTCGGCGGCCGAGCGTTGTGCCCAAGACAGCAGGCGGGGGCCGTCGAACGCGGGTGGGTTAGCCATGGACACACAGTCTACAACGACCAGTCGACACCGCTGACCCCCTGCGCCTCGAGCAGCTCGTTGGCGCGCGAGAAGGGCCTCGAGCCGAAAAACCCACGGTTGGCCGACAGCGGCGAAGGGTGGGGCGATTCGATGCGGGGGATATCGCCCAAAAAGGCCGCCGCGCCCTGCGCGTCGCGCCCCCACAGGATGGCCACGAGGGGCAGATCGCGCCGCGCCAGCGCGCGGATCGCCTCCTCGGTCACCGCCTCCCATCCCTTGCCACGGTGCGAGGCGGGTTTGCCCGGGCGCACGGTGAGGACCCTGTTGAGCAGCATGATCCCTTGGCCTGCCCAGCTGCTCAAGTCGCCGTCTGCGCGCGGCGGGATGCCGAGATCAGCCTCGAGCTCTCGGTAGATGTTGACCAGGGAGCGCGGCGCGGCGACGCCGGGCTGGGTGGAAAACGCCAGTCCCATCGGGTGCCCGGGGCTCGGGTAGGGATCCTGGCCGACGATAAGCACGCGGACTGCGTCGAAAGGGTCGGCAAACGCGCGCAGGATGTCGTTGCCGCGCGGCAGGTAGGCACCTTCCGCGCGCAAAAACTGCCCCATCGCGTGGATGCGCTCCTCTACGGGTGCGAGCGGGGACTGCCAAGACTCGTGGACAGGAAGCGTCATAAGAAGCTCTCCCAACCGTCCGTGTAGGCGGGCTCTAAGGCGTCGACAAGCACGCCAGATCCCTTGCGCACGCTGCCTATCGTGCGGAAGCCGACCGGCGCATCGCCCTCGGTCGTGCCCACAAGCGTGTGATCCTCCCCGCCCGTGAGCACCCACGCCCACGGGTCCTCACCGAGCAGCTCGCCCGCTGCGCAGAGGAGCTCGTCCGGGGCCAATGCTGCGGAGTAGAGGTCGATGAGCACGTTCGACTGCGACGCCAGCGCGGAGACGTCTCGCACGAGGCCATCTGAGTTGTCCGTCATCGCGGTCGCCCCGGCGGCGCGCGCGATGAGCCCGCGGCCGGGGGTGAGCTGGGGGCACTGGTAGGCGTGGACCAGCGGGTAGAGAGCTGTGGGGATCTGCGCGCCGGATTGCAGCAGCGCCAGGCCGGCGGCGGAGTAGCCGATGTTGCCGTGCGCCACGACGCGCTGGCCGGCACGCGCTCCCGCAAGGCGCAGCGGCGGCAGACTGCCGCCGAGCGAGCCGATCGCGCTGAGCGACAGCACGAGCTGCTCTCCGCTGGTCACGTCGCCGCCGACGAGCTCGCAGGAGTATTCGCCGACCTTCGATTGGATCCCGGCGGCGAGCTCGCGCACCACCTCCAGCGGCGTCGAGCCCGGCGCGGAGAGGGCGAGCACCGCCGCGATCGGGCGCGCCCCCATCGCCTCGACATCGGCGAAGTTCTGCACCACGGCCTTGCGCCCGAGGTCAAAAGGCGTGGTGAACTCAGGGGTGAAGTGGCGCCCCTCCACGAGCATGTCCGTGGTGGCCACGACCCGCGAGTTCGGCACGGAAGGGGTAAAGACCGCGGCGTCGTCGCCGTTGAGCGCCGAGGGCGCGGCTTGCCTAATCGCGCGGATGACCTCGTATTCGCCCACCTCTGCAAGGGTGGGCCCGGCAGCGCTAAAGCCTGTGCGAATCAACGGTGAGGTGGGCCTTTCGATAGGATGTGACGCTTATGAGCCAAAGCAACAAGCTCCAGGCTAGCCCGATCGCGAAACCGTTCATCGCAATCAGCTTGGTCCTCGCGCTCGCGCTCGTGGTGGGCGTGCTCGCCGGTGCCAAAGTCTACTTCAACCGCGTTGCGCTCCAGCCAGTGTCCATGCCGCAGCTGCCTTCGCCGCAGGCCGACTCGCCGGAATGCGCGCAGTTCATCGCCGCGATGCCCAAGCGGTTAGCCGGGTTGACCCGCGCTGAGCTCGCCGAACCGGCACCCGCCGGGGCGGCGGCGTGGCAGGCGTCGACACGCGAACGCGTCACCCTGCGCTGCGGGGTCGACATGCCGCTGCAATACACCGCATACACCCCCATCGAGATGGTCGGGGGCGCGAGCTGGATGCGTATCGACGACCCCGTGCCCGGCTCCACTCTCACCACCTTCTACACCACCGACCGCGCCCCGGCCGTCGCCGTGACGGTTGACCGGGACGCTGCGCGGATAGACCCGAGAGCTGGCGTGCTGGCGGATAGCCTGCCCGCCGCTGATCCCTCCCCTGCACCCGCGCCGCTAAGCCAGCTGGCCGCCGCGCCTGAGGCGGACGGAGAGGCGTGTCGCGCGCTCATCGAGACCCTCCCCGCCCGCCTCGCGGAGACCTACGAGCGCATCGATGTGCCCGAGCGGCTCACGGCGGCGTGGCAGGCCCCCGGCAAAGAGCCCATCGTCGTGCGCTGCGGCGTGGCCCACCCGGAGAACTACGCCCCCGGCGCGCAGCTCTACCAAATCAACTCCGTGCCGTGGTTTGTCGACGAGACGCTGAGCGCCGGCGGCGGTTCCTCGACGTGGTTCGCTCTCGGCCGGGAGGCAGTCGTGGCGGCCTACCTGCCCGGCGAGGAGGGCAACGCCGTGGTCACCGAGCTGACCGAGGCTATCGAGGAGACCGTGCCTGAGCGGTCCTGACCAGGATTGACACTAGCTCCGGGTAGCTCAGACCGCTGGCTTGGAACATCTGGGGGTACATCGAAATCGAGGTGAAGCCGGGCATGGTGTTGACCTCGTTGAGCACCGGGCCGCGGGAGGTGAGGAAGAAATCCACCCGGGTCAGCCCGCGGCAGCCGAGCGCACGGAACGCCCTCACCGCCAGGTTCTGGACCTCGGCGATCGTCGCGTCGTCGTAAGGCGCCGGGATGGTCGCCGTGACGCCCTCGTCGAGGTATTTCGCCTCGAAGCCGTAGAAGCCCTCCTCCGCCTCCGAGGTGCCGTTGAGCTTCGCGGGCACCGAGGCCTGAACTCGGCCGTCGGGGTGCTCGATGACGCCGACCTCGACCTCGTCCCCGACGAGCTCGGCTTCGACGATGACCTTGTCGTCCGAGGCGAAGGCGAGCTCAAGCGCCTCCGGCAGCAGCGCCCAATCCTCGACCTTGGACACGCCGATGGAGGATCCACCCTCGGCGGGTTTGACGAAGACGGGCAGACCGAGGCGGTCCTTGTCCGCGTCGGTGAGCTCCTCTCCGCGGCGCAGCACCACCTCGTCGGCCACGTCGATCCCCGCCGCCTTGACCAGCTTCTTTGTGTATTCCTTATCCATCCCACACGCCGAGGCGAGCACCCCGGGTCCGACGAACGGCAGGCCGGAGAGCTCGAAGAAGCCCTGGATCGTGCCGTCCTCGCCGTACTTGCCGTGCAGGACGGGGAAGGCGACGTCGACGGTGGCGAGGTGCTCGCCGGTCTCGACGTCGTTGAACTGGCCGCGGCGGTCGGGGTTGAGCGACAACGCGATCTCGCGGCCGGGGCCGACGACGGGCAGCGTCTCCCCGCGGACCGGGTCGAGCTGCCCTTCCACCCAGGCGCCTTCTCGCGTGATGCCGACGGGGTAGACCTCGAAGGTGTCCGAGGGCAGCTCTGCCATAATCGCCCCCGCCGAGATGCAGGAAATGGAGTGCTCGGTGGAGCGTCCACCGTAAATTACTGCTACGCGAATCACCCCTTGGACACTACAGCGCCCTATTCGGATTTCTTGGAGCGACCCATCAACGCGACGATGGCGTCTTTGACCACCGCGCCTTCGTGGCAGACGGCGTGGACGGCGGCGGTGATCGGCATATCCACGCCCGCCTCCTGGGCCAGCTGATGGATCGACTGGGAGGAGATGACCCCCTCGGCGACCTGCCCCTTGGTCTGCCGACGCGCCTCATCGACGCTAGCGCCCTTGCTCAAGGCGGCGCCGAAGGTGCGGTTGCGCGACAGCGGTGAGGTGCACGTGGCCACCAGGTCACCCATCCCGGCGAGCCCGGAGAAGGTGCGCGGGTCGGCGCCGAGCTCGACGCCCAGGCGCGTGATCTCCGCGAGCCCCCTGGTGATCAAGGTGGCCTGAGTGTTGCTCCCCAGCTCCAGGCCCACGGCCATGCCACTTGCGAGCGCAATGACGTTCTTGCAGGCGCCGCCGAACTCGGCGCCGATGACGTCGGTGTTGGTGTAGGGGCGCATATACAGCGTCGCGCAGGCCGCCTGCACGAGCTTGGCGCGGTTGAGGTTCGTACAGGCGATGACGGTGGCCGTGGGCTGCTCCTCGGCGACCTCGCGGGCGAGGTTTGGGCCGGTGAGCACTGCGATGCGCTCCTCGTTCGCGCCCGTGATAGCCGCGATGATCTGGCTCATCCGCAGGTGTGTGCCCTGCTCGATGCCCTTAGAGATGGACACCAGCGTCGCATCCGCGGGCAAAAGCGGCGCCCACGCGGTGAGGTTCGCGCGCATGGTCTGGCTGGGGACGGCGAAGACGACGATGTCTGCGCCCTCGAGCGCTGCCTGCGGGTCGTCGGTAGCGTGAATCGCCGCGGGCAGCTCGATGCCAGGTAGGTAGTCGGCGTTTTCGTGGCCGGCGTTGATCGCCTCCGCGAGCTCGCCGCGGCGCGCCCAGAGGGCGACCGTGTTACCCGCGTCCGCGAACACCTTAGCCAGGGCCGTGCCCCACGAGCCCGCACCCATCACCGCTACGCCTACCATTTGCTCCCCTCTCCTTCTCGAAACACTCCTCGGCCCCTTCTTCCGTGCGCCGCCACCCAACAGTAGTGGGGCGAAAACATCGGCGAGCCCGTGCCGCGCCAAGTTCGCCATCGGGGCCACCTTAGGCAACAATGTTGGCATGGCGAAGTTGCACGAGACCGATAAGGACGAGAACGGCGAGAAGTTTTTGACCGGGCGCCACCAAGAGATCCCCCGCCACCCAGAGCGCGAGTTCGACAAGACCACGCTGGCGGCGGGGGCGGTGCTGTGGCGCGGGGACCTCGAAAATGTCGAGGCGATCGAGGTCGCCTGCATCCACCGGCCGCGCTACGACGACTGGTCCCTGGCCAAGGGCAAGGTCGACCCCGGCGAGTCGTTGGTGGCCGCCGCTGTACGCGAGATCAAGGAAGAAACCGGGTTCGATGTGCGCCTGGGCAAGCTTCTGGGAAAGACGATCTACCCGGTGAAGAACACCACCAAGGTCGTCTACTACTGGACGGGCGAGGTGGTAGGCGGCGAGTTCGTTGCCAACGACGAGGTCGATGCGATCCGCTGGCTCACCATCGCTGCCGCGCGCGAGCTGTTGACCTACGATCTCGACCGCGAGGTGTTGGATAAGGCGCTCAAGCGCTTCCGCCTCCCCGCGACCGCGCGGATCCTCTACGTGCGCCACGCCCGCGCCCACGAGCGGGAGAAGTGGAGCGGCGACGATAACCTCCGTCCGCTCGATAAGAAGGGGCGGCGGCAATCGGAGATGCTCGTGCCTGAGCTCGCGCCGTTCGCCCCGCAGCGGATCTACTCCGCCGAGCCGGACCGTTGCCACACGACCGTCGCCCCGCTTGCCGACGAGCTCGGGCTCGACGTCACCGTCGACCCCCGCTTCGGCGATGCCGCCTGGGTGGATAACCAGGTCTCCTGCAAGGAGGCGTTTATGGACGTGGTGCGCCTCGGCGGGGTGAGCGTGATCTGCGCCCAGGGGCAGGTCATGCCCGACATGATCGCCTGGCTCTCGGATTCGGGCAGGCTGCCTATCGACGCCCCCATCAACGTGAAAAAGGGCGGCGTGTGGGTCCTCTCCTTCAGCGGGGAGGACCTCACCGGGGCGGACTACATGCCCTCCGCCCTGCCGGTGCGCTAGCCGCAGCGAGAAAGGTCTGCGGCTACACGCTCGGCTTGAAGGCCGGGCGCGTGGCTTCGTAGGCGTCGATCGCGGAGGCGTCGCGAAGCGTGAGCCCGATGTCGTCGAGGCCCTCCATGAGCCGCCAGCGCGTGTAGTCGTCGATGTCGAAGGTGTAGGTGTTCTCCCCCGCCGTGACCGTGCGATCGACAAGGCTCACGGTGACCTCCATGCCGGGGTTTTGCTCGAGCTGCTTCCAGATGAGCTCGATGTCGGCCTCGCTCATGATGCCCGCGAGCAGGCCCGCCTTGCCCGCGTTGCCGCGGAAGATGTCGGCGAAGCGCGGGGAGAACACGGCGCGGAAGCCGTAATCGCCCAGCGCCCACACGGCGTGCTCGCGGGAAGACCCGGTGCCGAAATCCGGACCGGCGAAGAGGACCGAGCCGTTCTTATACGGCTCCTGGTTGAGCACGAAGTCGGGCTCGTTGCTCCGCCAGTTGGAAAACAGCCCGTCTTCAAACCCCGTGCGCGTCACCCGCTTGAGGTAGCGGGCGGGGATGATCTGGTCGGTATCGACGTTCGAGCGGGTCAGCGGGACCCCGACGCCGGTGTGGGTGGAAAACTTCTCCATTGTCTGTGTTCCTTACTTCAGGTCGGCGGGGCTGGCAAGGTGGCCGGCGACGGCTGTGGCGGCGGCGACGAGCGGGGAGACGAGGTGGGTGCGCCCGCCGGGGCCCTGGCGGCCCTCGAAATTGCGGTTCGACGTCGAGGCCGAGCGCTCCCCGGGCGCGAGCTGGTCGGGGTTCATACCAAGGCACATTGAGCAGCCAGCGGTGCGCCACTCGGCACCGAACTCGGTGAAGATGGCATCGAGGCCCTCCTCCTCGGCCTGCTGCTTGACCATCGCCGAGGACGGCACGACCATCATGCGGGTGCCTTCGGCGATGCGGCGGCCCTTAATCACCTCCGCGGCGGCGCGCAGGTCCTCGATCCGGGCGTTGGTGCAGGAGCCGAGGAAGACGGTGTCGATCCTGATCTCGCGCAGCGGTGTGCCCGGGGTCAAGTCCATGTACCTGAGCGCCTTCTCGGCAGCGCGCTTGGAGGTCTCGTCCGTGAAATCCTCCGGGTCCGGCACGGACTCGGACAGCGGCAGGCCCTGGCCCGGGTTGGTGCCCCAGGTGACAAAGGGAGTCAGCGCGGAGCCGTCGATCTCCACGACGGTGTCGAAGCTCGCGCCCTCGTCCGTCGGCAGCGTCTTCCAGTATTCGACGGCGGCGTCCCAGTCGGCACCCTTGGGCGCGTACTCGCGGCCTTTGACGTAGTCGAAGGTCTTCTCGTCGGGGGCGACCATGCCTGCGCGGGCGCCGGCCTCGATGGACATGTTGCACATGGTCATGCGCGCTTCCATGGAGAGCTTCCGCACGGCCTCGCCGCGGTATTCGATGATGTGGCCCTGGCCGCCATTCGTGCCGATCTTGGCGATGATGGCCAAGATGAGGTCCTTCGCCGTCACGCCCTCGGCGAGCTCGCCGGAGACCTCGATGGCCATCGTCTTAAACGGCTTGAGAGAAAGCGTCTGGGTGGCCATGACGTGCTCGACTTCGGAGGTGCCGATGCCCATCGCGATGGAGCCGAAGGCGCCGTGGGTGGAGGTGTGCGAATCGCCGCAGACGATGGTCATGCCGGGCTGGGTGATGCCGAGCTGCGGGCCGACGGTGTGGACGATACCCTGCTTGACGTCGCCCATGGGGTGCAGCTTGACCCCGAACTCCTCGCAGTTGCGCCGCAGGGTCTCGACCTGGGTGCGCGAGGTCGGCTCGACGATTTCGAGCAGGTTTCCGGTGTGGATGCCGAGGGTGGGAACGTTGTGGTCCTCGGTAGCCAGGTGCTGTTCGGGGTGGCGAATGGTGCGCCCCGACATGCGCAGACCGTCGAAGGCCTGCGGGCTGGTGACCTCGTGGAGGAGCTGGAAGTCGATGTAGATCAGGTCGGGGTCCCCACCCTCCCCCTTGGTCACGACGTGGTCTCGCCAGACCTTTTCCGCGAGCGTCATAGGCGTATCGCCCATTGCTTTCCTCCTCTCACTCAAGCCCCCACATTCCCATTATGCGGGATGATAGAATCCGTGTTGTGAGACAGTATAGCGAAGACTCCGGGATCAAAGTCCTTGACCGCGCCATTACGATTATCCAGTCCGTGGCCACGGGCGACAAGACCCTTGCCACGCTCAGTGAGGATACCGGCCTGCCCCGCGCCACGACCCACCGCATCGCCTCCGCGCTTGAGGTCCACCGGGTGCTCACCCGCACCCCGGCGGGCGAATGGACGATCGGGCCCGCGCTAGCGGGTTTTTCCGCCAAGGCCTCCCCACGCCTCATCTCCGCGGCAGAGCCGATCATGCGCGAGCTGGTCGCCTCGACCGGGGAATCGGTGCAGCTCTACGTCCTGACCGGCGCGACCCGCACGTGCATCGCCGCGGAAGAGCCGCCGAGCGGGCTGACCTACACCGTGCCGGTGGGATCGCAGCTCCCCCTCACGGCGGGTTCCGCCGCGCGCGTGTTCGCGGCCTTCGACACAGTGCGCGACCACCCGTTTACCCCCGCCGAGCTCGACCTCGCCCGCGCGGAGCGCCTCGCCGAGTCCGTCGCCGAGCGCGAGGTAGGCCTCGCGAGCGTCTCCTCGCCGGTCTTCGACGCCCAAGGCATCCTCGTGGCGGTGCTCTCCATCTCCGGCCCGACGGAGAGGTTCGCGCCCAGCCCCGGGGCGAAGTGGGGAAAAACACTTATCGACGCCGCCACCAAGGTCAGCGCCGCGCTATAGCGCCCCGGGCGCCGCTGTGCGGCGTCGCAGCGGCGTGCGGGAACTTTACAGCCCCCGCGGCCGACTACTATGACATAGCTGTACTTATTAACACGTACAGTTCTTCCTATTATTACGCCCGTCCCTGACAAGCTAGGAGCCCCGCACCATGGAGCTAGACCTGGTCGACCTCTCACGGTGGCAGTTCGGTATCACCACCGTCTACCACTACATCTTCGTCCCGCTCACCATCGGCCTTGCCCCCATCGTGGCCATCATGCAGACGGTCTGGCAGGTCAGCGGGCGCAGCCAGTGGTACCGAGCGACCCGCTTCTTTGGCAACCTCTTCCTCATCAACTTCGCCATGGGTATCGTCACCGGGCTGGTTCAAGAGTTCCAATTCGGCATGAACTGGTCCGAATACGCCAGCTTCGTCGGCGATGTCTTCGGCGCCCCGCTCGCCTTCGAGGGCCTCGCCGCCTTCTTCTTCGAATCGGTCTTCCTCGGCGTGTGGATCTTCGGGTGGGGCCGCATCCCGCGCTGGGCCCACCTCGCCTCGATCTGGACCGTCGCCGTCGCGGTGAACGTCTCCGCCTACTTCATCATCGTCGCCAACTCGTTTATGCAGCACCCCGTGGGCGCCCGGTTTAACCCCGAGACCCGCCGCGCCGAGCTCACCGACTTGTGGGCGCTGCTGACCAACAGCACCGCGCTGCAGGCCTTCCCCCACGCCGTCTTCGCATCCTGGATGCTCGCCGGCACCTTCGTGTGCGGGATTTCCGGCTGGTGGATGGTACGCGAGAGGCGCCGCGGCAACGTGGATATCGCCACACGCACCTGGCGCACCTGCACCCGTTTCGGGGCCTGGGTGATCCTCGTTGCCACCGCCGGGGTGACCCTCACCGGCGACGCGCTGGCCAAGCTCATGTTCATCCAGCAGCCGATGAAAATGGCTTCCGCGGAGGCGCTGTGCCGCACCGAGACCGACCCGGCATTTTCCGTCCTGTCGGTCTCGACGATGAACAACTGCGAGACCGCGGTGCACTTGATCGACGTCCCCTACGTCTTGTCGTTCCTCGCCAAGGGCGAATTCTCCGGCGTCACGCTTCAGGGTGCGATGGACCTCAACGAGTACTACCAGCAGCTCTACGGCCCGGGTGACTACATCCCAAACCTCTTCGTCACCTACTGGTCGTTCCGCCTCATGATCGGGTTCATGGTGGTGCCCGTCATCATGGCCATCATCGCGCTGTGGATGACGCGCCGCCGGCGGGTGCCCTCGCAGCGGTGGATCGAGCTGGCCTGCCTCGCCGCCCTCCCGGCGCCGTGGCTATCCAACTTCTCCGGGTGGGTCTTCACCGAGATGGGCCGCCAGCCCTGGGTGGTCCACCCGAACCCGGCGTTCCAGGGCGCCCCAGCCCCGAACGGTGAGGACTCCATCAACCTCCTCGTCGACTTCGGCGTGTCCCACCACCAGCCCTGGCAGGTGCTGGTGAGCATGTCCATCTTCACGCTCCTCTACGGCGCGCTCGCCATCGTCTGGTTTCACCTGATGCGTCGCTACGCCCGCTACGGGCTCGACCAGCCCGGCATCGCGCTCGAGGACGCCCACGGCGATGCCCACTCCGCGCCGCAGGACAGCGACGAGCTCGAACCGCTCACCTTCGGACCCGCCCACGCCCACGCGTCATCGCCTGACGCGCCCACGCCCCACGGGAAGGACAACTAATGGACCTCAATACCTTTTGGTTTCTCGGCATCGCCTTCCTCTTCCTCGGCTACTTCGTGCTCGAGGGCTTCGACTTCGGGGTCGGAATGCTCCTGCCCTTCCTTGGCGGGAAGAGCGAGGAGGAGAACGATAAGCTGCGCACCGCCCAGGTAGGCACCATCGGCCCGCTCTGGGACGGCAACGAGGTGTGGCTCGTCACCGCCGGCGCAGCGATTTTCGCGGCGTTCCCGGAGTGGTACGCGACGATGTTCTCCGGGTTCTTCTTCGTGCTCGTGCTCATCCTCGTCGGTCTCATCGTGCGCGGGGTCTGCCTCGAGTGGCGCTCCAAGGGCAAGACCGTGGCTTGGCGCAAGCGTTGCGACGCGGGCACCGCCTTCGGCTCGTACCTGCCCGCCTTTTTGTGGGGGCTGGCCATGACGAACCTCGTCGTCGGGATGCCGCTCGACGAACAAGGCCGCATCAACTCCTTCGCAGACGGCTTCCTCGGGCTGTTTAACCCGCTGGGCATCGTCGGCGCGCTCGCCTTCGTCCTCGTCTTCATGCTCCACGGGGCCCTCTTCGTCGCTTTTAAGGCGGAGGAGCCGCTGCGCGGACGAGTGCGCACGCTGGCGCTGCGCTACCTCGCGGCCCCCGCGGCAATCGCCGCCGCCGTGTTTGTCGTCTGGATCCACATCGTCGCCGGCCACGGGTGGACGTTGTGGGCCGTTGCCGCAGCCATCGCCGCGCTCGCCCTCGCACTGTGGGCGGCTATCGCCGGGCGCGACGGCGCCGCGTTTTTCGCCACCGCCGCCTCCATCGCCGCCGTGAGCGTGTTGCTCTTCGGCTCTCTCTTCCCGTTCGTCGTGCCCTCGACGAGCGAGTTCGCGGGTTGGGACATCTACACCGCGGCGTCGAGCGCGTACACGCTGAAGGTCATGAGCTGGGCAGGAATCATCGTGCTGCCCGCGGTCATCATCGCCCAGGCCTGGTCGTACTGGTCGTTCCGGAAGAGGGTCGCGGTCTAAGCACGTGGCCTCCCCGATCGATCCCCGCCTGCTCCGCCTCGCTCCCCCCGTGCGCCGCTTCATCGTGCGCGCGGGGGTGGCGCAGGCGACCACGACCATCCTCGTGATCGCTCGCGGGGTGCTCCTCGGCACGACCGCGGCGGCTGCTATCGAGGGCCGCACCGAGCGCATCGGGGCCGTCCTTGTCGGCCTCGTGGCCGTTGCCCTCGCCCACGGTGCGGCGGCGGCAGCGGCGCGGCGGGGCTCGCTCCGGGCGGCGGGGTGGAGCGTCGATACGCTGCGCAGCCAAGCCCTTGCCGCGCTGGCGCGCCAGGACCCACGGGCCGTCGAGCGAGACCACGCGCTGTGGCGGCACGTGCTCACGCGCGGAATGGAGGACTTCCGGCCCTACATCACGGATTTCCTCCCCTCCCTCGTCTCCGTCGCCATCACCACCCCGATCGCCCTGGCCACGGTATTTTTCTTCGACCGCACCTCCGGGTTCTTCGCGCTGGCGACGCTGCCGCTCATCCCGGCCTTCATGGCGCTCATTGGCACCCTGACCGCGCAGCGCACCAGTAAGCGCCTGCGCGTCACAGCGGGCCTGGGCCAGCAGGTCGGCGACCTTCTACAGGGCGCGCCCACCCTGCGTGCCCTCGGCGCGACGCGGCGCCCGGGTGAGGTGATTCGCGCGGCGGGCCGGCGCCACGAGACCGCGACGATGGGCGTGCTGCGCCTGGCCTTTTTGTCGTCTTTCGCCTTGGAGTTCCTCGCCACCCTCTCCGTCGCGCTGGTCGCGGTGAGCATCGGGCTGCGCCTCGTCTACGGCGAGGTCGCTCTGCTGCCTGCGCTCGTCGTGCTCATCATCGTCCCGGAGGTCTTTAACCCCGTGAGATCCGTGGGCACGCGCTACCACGCGGCCGCCGACGGGCTCGAGGCGATCGATCGGGTGCTCACGCTTATCGACGCCCCCGCCGCAACCACCGGTTCCTACCTGCGCGCCGGATCACCGGGCGTGGAGGTGCGCGAGCTCAGCGTGAGCGGGCGGGACGGGCGGCTTCCCGCCGGGCTGTCCTTCCGCGCGCGCCCGGGCGAGATCACGGTGCTGCGCGGGGCCAACGGAACGGGGAAAACGACGACACTCTACGCCATCCTCGGCGCCCTGCCCGACGATGCGGTGACGGGCTCGATCGCCCTCGGCGGGGAGGTGTCCTACCTCTCCGCGCGCCCCGCGACCGTCCCGGGCACGGTGCGGGAGAACCTGCAGCTCTTCGGCGCCGCCGCGGGCGAATCCGTCCCTCTCGTGCCGGGCGTCGGCATGGAGCGGCGCATCGACCCCAGCGCTCGCGGGGTCTCCGCCGGCGAGCTGCAGCGCATTGGGCTGGCGAGAGCGCTTGCCAAAAGCGCCCCGATCCTCCTGCTCGACGAGCCCACCGCGCACCTCAACCCCGAGCTCGCCGGCGATGTCCTCGCCGCCCTGCGGGCGCAGGCGAACCTAGGCAAGACCGTGCTCGTGGCCAGCCACGACGCCCGCCTCGCCGCCGCGGCCGAGCAGGTGGTGGAGCTATGAGGATTCTCCCTGGTGCCATCGCCTCCCTGCTGCGCGCGGCCGAGGTGAAGGCCTCCTCCGTGGCTGCGGCGGTGGCGGCGGCCTCTGTCACCCTGATCGCGGCGCTTACGCTCACGGTGTTGTCGGGCTGGCTGATCACGCGGGCCTGGCAGATGCCGCCGGTGCTCACCTCGTCGGTGGCGATCACCGCCGTGCGCGCGCTCGGGATCTCGCGCGCGGTGTTCCGCTACCTCGACAGGCTGCTTACCCACCGCATTGCCCTGCGCGCGCTGAGTAATCTGCGCGTTCTCGTCTACGACGCCCTCGCCGCAGGTGCCAGCCTCCCGCGCGGGCGCGGGCACGTCTACCTCGTGGAGGAGACCGAGCGCGTCACCGACTACCTCGTGCGCAGCCTCATCCCGCGCGCCGTGGCCTGGGTCGTCTCCGTCATCGCGGTGGGCATCACCGCGATCTTGAGCCCGCTGTCCGCGGCCGTCCTCGCCGCGGCGCTGGCCGTGACCGGATTCGCGGTGCCGCGCCTCGCGCTGCGCTCCTACCGGCGCGAGGCGAGCGTCGAGGCAGCCAGCCAGCTCACCGTCGACATCGACCAGGTGCTGGGGCACAGGGTGGAATACGCCGCCGCCGGCGTGGCGCCCGCGCTCATCGCCCGCGCCTCGCGCTCCTCCGCCGCGGCCACCCGCGCGGCCCTTGAAGCGCAGCGCTCCTCGGTGGCCGCCGAAGCCCTGCAGACCTGGGCGGTATCGGCGGCGGCCGTCGGCGTCGCGGCCGTCGGTGCGTGGACCTACAACGGGGATCCCACGTGGCTGGGCATGCTCGTCATGGTGCCGCTCGCGGCGTTCGAATCCCACGCGCCGCTCGCCGCGGCCGCGCAGCACGAAAGCGACGCCGTGCGCAGCGCGCACCGGCTTCGCGCCCTGCTGGGTTCCGCCCCGCGCCCGGCGGGCGCGCCGGCTCCCTCTGCCACCGTCTCGGCCCGCGGCCTGCGCTGCGACCACGGGGATGTGGAGTGGAACTTCTCACTCGCCCCGGGGGAGAGGCTCGTGATTCGCGGGCCGTCCGGGTGCGGCAAGACCACCTTGCTCGAGACGCTCGCGGGCCTTCGCGCCCCCGCCGCCGGCTCGTGCACCGCTGCCCCTAACACCCGGTTTTTCGCCGAGGATGCCTGGGTGTTTGCCACCTCCGTCCGGGAGAACCTGCGCGTGTGCTCGCCCATGCTCGAAGACGACGTCGCCAACGCGGCGCTGAAGGCGGTGGGCTTTCCCTTCCCGCTCGACTTCCACCTCGCCGCCGGGGCTGATTCGCTCTCGGCCGGGCAGCGCAGGAAGCTGCTCGTCGCGCGCGCGTTGTGTAGCGAGGCCGACGTGTTGCTTATCGACGAACCCACCGCCCACCTCACCCCCGACGACGCCGGGAAGATCCTGCGCATGCTGCTCACCGCTCCCCTGCCCGGCGCGAAGGCGCACCGCAGCGTGATCGTGGCGGCGCACGTGGGCGAGCCCTAGGCGCCGGGCGCGTCGATCGGGTCGAGGGCACCGCCCGGCCACACGACGTTTTTCGCGAGCGGGATCTGGTGCGAGGCGGATTCGAGGATGTGCATGAAGTAGCCGGCGGTGTTCGGGATGGCGATGATGTCCCCTGCGCTCACTCCCGCGGGGAAGCGCACGCGGCGGCGCAGGATCACCTCGTCTTCGATGCAGTAGGCCCCCACGAGGAAGGCTTCGATCTCCTCGCTGGGGTCGGTGCGCTTGACCAGGATCGGGTCGACGAGATAGTCATCCGAGGTGGTACGGCACTGGGTGCGGTTCATGTGCAGGCCGACGAGGGGCAGGCCGTCGCTACGCTGCTTCACGAAGGCAACGGCGGCGAGGATGAGCCCGCAGCCGTCGAGAAGCGAGCGGCCCGGCTCGAGGTGGAGCCGCAGCCCGCGCCGCCGCAGGCCCGCGGCGATATCGCCTGCGAGGACCTCGTCGAGCCACCGCCCCCGGGTGGGGCGCTGGTGGTAGGGGTAGGTGTTGGTCAGCGGGTCGGCCTTCCACGTAAAGGGCTCGGCGTATCCGGCGCGCTGGGCGTCGATCGCATCGCGGTAGCCCTCCCACTGCGCGGCGCTGTCGATGTAGCTCATGGGCACCCCGCCGCCGATGTCGATGAACTCTAGCGCGTGGCCTTTCCGCGCAAGCGCGTCCACAAGCTCCATGCATTCGCGCAGCGCGTGTCTGCGGTCCCGTGCCGCGTAGCCGTGGAGATGCGCGTGCACCCCGACGATGCGCACCCACCTCCCGGGTGCGCCGATGTGCTCGGCCCACGCCTCACGGCGCTCGCCGAAGCGGGTCGGCGGCATCACCTCAGGGTCGGGTGCGAGGCGCGGTGCGACGAGGGCGAGCTCCCCCAGTTCCTCGGCGATGGCTGCGATGCGGTCGAGCTCGTCGCGGCTATCGGCCGAGATGACGGCGCCGTGTGCAATGGCCAGGCGCAGCAACCCGTCGGTCTTCACCGCGGCGGTGACGATGGTATCGCTGCCCTTCACTCCCCGGCCGAGCACCTGGGTGAGCTCGCCGACGCTGGCCACGTCCACCCCGTGCCCCGCATCGCGCGCCGCATCGACGAAGGCTAAGGCCTTGTTGGCCTTGCGGGCGAAGAACACCTTGAGCTCGACGCCGTGGCCGCGCGCGGCGTCGACGAGCTGGGTGATGTTGCGCTCCATCGGCTCCGGGTTGAGGACGTTGACCGGGCTGGAATGGTCCTCGATGAGGTTGTGGCACGCCTGCGCATCGGCGAGGAGGCCATCCGCCCACGCCTCGGTGCGCGCGGTCAGAGGCGGGATGCCGTGCACCCCGCTCGGGGCCGCCGCCGCGGAGACGCGCCGCGCCCAGGCAGGGATGACATCATCGGGGCCCCGGCGCAGCGTGTCGTGGCCGAGGATCCATCCCTCGCACATCCTTCCCGCGGCGGCGAGGTGCTTCTGCCCGGAGACGGTGCCGTCGCGCTCGACGATGAGGGCACCGGCCTCGGTGCGCGCGAGCCCATCTGAGACGAGGCGGCCGACGAGCGAATCCGGGTGAACCCCCGGGGGCGCGGTGACCGAATCGACGACAGCGCTGGCTCCGACCTCGCGGGCGAGCGCACCGATGTCTTCCGCGCCGCGCCCGAGCACATCGGTGCGCACGCGGCCGGAATCGATCGCGGCGACGAGGTCCCGAGCGGTTACCGCGGGAGGGCCGAAGGCGACGCGCTCGAGGGTGTGCGTGAGCGCGTCGAAACGCTCCCCTCCCAGGCTGGCTCGCCCGCCAAAGGATGCGCGCTCGATGACGCGAGGGTAGAGCTCGCGAAACACGTAGCCCACCGCCTGGGCGGGGGTCCACGGGCGCAGGCCCTGCGCGCCGGCCAGCGAGGCGCGCAGCTCGGCGACGGCGTCACCGCTAAAGTCGGTGCCTTCGATGACGGGGCGGGTCTCCCCGCTCCCGCCGACTGCCTCGAGCACGGCGTCCGCGGCCTCGGCGAGGGCGCGGGTGAATGCGACGAGGTCGGCGCTTCGGGCAATCTCGGCCCCGGCGCGCTCGAGCGCGGCGGTGGCGACCGGCCCGTCCTCGGGATAGGCCTTGACCTCCATAAACCTTCCGCTGCGGGAAACAGGGAAGAACGTCTTGGCGCCCGAGTAGCGCACCACGTCCATGAACGACAGCGCCGCGCCGCGGACGAGCACCACGTCTGAGGGACCCAGGGCATCGAGGTTGGTGTGCGGGTAGGCGGCGATGGCGCCGGGAACCGGGGTGGCGGTCTCGTGGCCGGTGCAGATCATCACTTCGTCGAAAAGCGTGCCGTCGACCCTCAACCCACCGCCCGCCGGCACGATGCGCTCGACCCTGTGCTGGCGAAAATCGAGCGCGCACCCGCGCGGCACACGAGAGAGGGCCGCGCGCCACGAGGCGGCGATGAACTCCCCAACCTGCGCGCGCGACGGGAAATCCCCGCCCGGCGTGCGCCACTGATCGAAACTGCCGAGGCGGGTGGCAATAGCGCTGGCGGGCACGTTGAGCAGCCACTGGGCGGGAAGGTCGGGCTGGAACGCGCCGGTGGCGCTCGTGGCGCCGCGCGGGGCGGTGTCGAAAACGGTGAGCTCGATTGATGCGCCGCGCTCGCGCGCTGTGCCCATGAGCTCTTCGCACGCCCACAGCCCGCGCGGGCCTGCCCCGATAATGGCAACTTTCATCTACAGGTTCGCCTCCACCCATTCGTCGTTGTAGACCGTGTCCAGGTAGGCGCGGCCGTCATCGTGAAAGATCGCGGCGATCTCCGCGCCGGGGTGCCGCGCAGCAAGCGTATCGACGCCATGGGCAACCGCCCCGCCGGAGGCCCCCGGTAAAAACCCCGAGGCGCGCGCCATGGTACGGGCGGCGCGCACGGCATCGCCCGCGCTCACGCGGATCACGCTGTCGGGCTCGACGTGGGTGGAGAGTTCGGTGACCACACCGGCGCCGTAGCCGGGCAGGATCCGGCTCCCGCGGGTGCCGCCGAAGAGCACGGAGCCTTCAGCATCGATCGCGACCACCGTGGTGGGCAGGCCGTGGCTGCGCACGAAGTGCGCGCACCCGCCGATAGTCCCCGTCGTGCTCACCGCCGCGACGATGAAGTCCGGAGCGTGCCCGAGGGCGTCGATAATCTCGCACATCGTGCCCTCGCTATGCGCCGTAATCGCCGCCCGGTTGGAGTATTGGTCGAGGGTTATGGCCCCGAGCTCGGCGACGAGCTCGTCCACCGCGGCCCGGCGCGCCACGAGCCAGTCTCCGGTCTCCGGGTCGGGGGCGGTGACCTCGTGGAGTATCGCGCCGAGCGCGCGCATGTGTGCCAGCGTCTGGGCGTTTGTGCGCGTATCGACAACACAGTGGAAGCTCCACCCCCCGATCAAGGCCTCCCTCGCCAGCGCCACCCCGAGGTTGCCGGAGCTGGATTCGACGACAATCGTGCCAGGCCCGAGGATCCCCTTCTCGTAGGCGTCACGTACCATCGCCCGGGCCGTGCGGTCTTTGGCGCTGCCCGAGGGGTTGAAGGATTCGAGCTTAGCCCACGCCCGGGCGCGGGGCGAGACGGCGAGTTCGACGAGCGGTGTGTGGCCGACCGCGGCGAGAAGGTCCGGTCGTGGATCGCTGAGCATAACAACAATCTTATGCGTAATCGCTTCGTCCGGCTTACTGGCCGATGGTGAGGGCCTCCCCCGTGAACCGATCCGCGGAAATGTAGTACGCCTCCATCTGACCGTTGAGCATCACCACGTGCTCTGATATCGCGTCGGGCATGCCGGCTCCAACTTGCTTGAGCCTGTTCGCGATGTCCTCGGTAGCCATGTCCGCGTCAATGGTGATCGGCGCCGGCAGCGCTACCCCGGCGATCTGCGGGGTCACCGTCATTTCTTTGACGATGATGTGGAAGTGGCCGCTCAGAGTCGTCTTCACTCCGGGTCCCGAGCGCTGCCACTCGTCTGGGACGCCGGCAACGCTGCTGGGAAAGCGCACCCGAAGGTTGTCCAGAACCACCTTGTCGGCGTCGATCCGGATCGCGGAGCGTGGCCCCTGAGCTGTCTCGATGTTGACGTAGGAGAGCTTGACGCCACCCGTGAGTGCGGTGGAGTCCGCCTGCACGGTATACGTCGTCCCCGAAGGCGTGCCCATACCCGCAATCGGCTCTGGAGGGGCAAAGTCGAGCCCAGCGATGGGCGGGAGCGTGAGCTGTCCGGGAGGCGCGGGTGTTCCGAGTGGAACGGGGGGTGCGGGAAGTGCAGGAACAGACATGAGCTGCTCGAGCGGGGATTCCCGCGGCATAAGCGCGGACGTCGACGCGGGCGCAAGAATACCGACCGCCACGATACCAGCTAGCGCTGCGAGCCCGCCCCGACGAATCAAGATTCCTCCCCGTCCCGGCGTGCCCTCTTGTTCCCGTCCGGCCGCGGCCCGGGCGCCCACGCCAACGACAGCGCACCGCCGATCAAGGCGCACAGTGAGCCGACGAAAAATCCACCGAAGTTCGACGTCGGGATAGCCACGACAGCGAGAATCATTGCCGCAATGCCGGCCAGGAGCCGGCCCTCGCTTTGAAACCACACCATCGCCCCGCAACACAGAAGCAGCGCACCAATAAGCAGCGTAGAGACCCCGGACATCGTCGACAGGTGGACCTGGATGTTGGACATTTCGAAGGAGAGGTAGGCCGGGGTCAGGACAACCAGGCCGGAGATGACCATGAGCAAACCCGCGACAAAAGGACGGTGGGAAGCCCAGCGGCGAAATCTACTAGCACTGTGCATTGTCGACATCCTCAACCGTAATAACGCCGCCCCGCGCAGTTAGACTGTCCGCAGAAATCGAAGAGGCGTGGATGGTCTGGTTGATTGCCTCTAATTTTTCGGCGTTGAGCCCGAAAGCGCCAGGCAGTGCTTTGTCGCTGAGTTGTTGGGCGTCGATACCGATGTGCGGGTTGATCATCGTCATCTCACCTGCCAGGTCTTTGGCGCCAATGACCAGGTTGCTTGCGGTGGTCGACTCCCCCGGCACGAGCATCTGGAACTTCTTCGGACCGATTCCTGGAAGGTCGATGGGAGCGGACATACACAGATCTGCAATCATCGCTTCGCTGATGTGGAGGCGTGAGACCCCTAGGTTTCCGTTCTGCATGGGCTCAGCATCAACGAAGAGATCGAACTCTTGCCCCTTAATCGAACCAACCGTCTGGGTAAAGATCACGTTCGATAGCGCGATGTTTGCAGTCAGGCCCGTTTGCGCCATCACCGCGGTCTCTGCCCCCATCATGAGCAAGCCCGCCCCTAGCACGGCGGCAAAGCGCCCCTTCCTCAGGTGTCCCATGAGACATCCTCCCTTTGCCTATTGCTAGCGCTATTTCCCTCGCGCGAACTAACTATCGCTGCCGATACGATACACTCCCCACCGCCCAACGTGAGCCATTTCACGAATAATTTTTCGACAATCACCCCTCACAGCGTTCACCGTCCACCGTTCACTCGCCGTTTATTCCACCTTAAGCGACCGTTTACAGCGACCGCCTAGGATTTCGCTCGTCCAGCTACCCCCAATCCGCCTCACCCTTCGCCAGAAAATGACTCCGCTCCGCATGCCCAACAATCCCGCAGCCGCCACAAACGACCACACCCAGCCCCGCCGCCACTCGATCTCCCGGCGCTCCCTGCTCCTCGGCGGCACGGCGCTCGCCGCAGGCGCCGCCGCCTCCCGCCTCGGCGCGCCAGAGGCCTCCGCGCAGACTGGGCTCGGGGTAGAGGATGCGCACGCCGAGATTCCGCTGCGCTTCGGGCCCGACGGCCGCTTCACCATCGTCCAGTTCAACGACACCCAGGACGACCACCTCACCGACTACCGCACCATCGAGTTCATGGGGCGCGTACTCGATGCCGAGCGCCCCGGTCTCGCGCTTATCAACGGCGACGTCATCACCAGCGGCCCGCAGAACCCAGAGCAGGTCTACCAGGCCATCAACAACGTGGTCATGCCCATGGAATCCCGCGACATCCCCTGGGCGATCACGTTTGGCAACCACGACGAAGATTCCGTCGAGGACGCCGGCACCGGGGTCTTCGAGCGGCAGATGGCCGATTTCGTGCGCACCTACCGCCACAACCTCAACCCGCCTGCGGGCGACCGGGCGTTCGGGCACTCCGACACCCAGCTCCTCATCTCCGGCTCCGCCGAGCCGGGGACCGCACAGTTCGCGGTGTGGCTGCTCGACTCCGGCAACTACATGCCCGGGGAGTTCAAGGACAAGGCGAAGGAGGACCTGCCTCACTACGACTACATCCGGCCCGCCCAGGTCGAGTGGTACCTTAAGGCCTCCCGCGCGGCCGAGGAACGCTTCGGCCGCAAGATCCCAGGCCTGATGTACTTCCACATCCCCACCTACGAGCACCGCGATATGTGGTTCGGCGGGCCGGGCAAGGACGGCCTTATCGACCACAACGCCGCGGCCGATAAGCACGGTATCGACGGCGTCAAGCACGAGGACGTCTACTTCGGCTCGTTTAACTCCGGGATCTACGCCGCGGTGCGCGATCGCGGGGATGTGCTCGGCATCTACTGCGGCCACGACCACATCAACAGCTACCACGGCGACTACTACGGGGTGGAGCTCGGGTACTGCCCCGGCACCGGTTTCGCCCCCTACGGGCTCCACGACGGCACACGCGACCAGCACACCCTGCGCGGGGCCCGCATCTTCGAGCTCAACGAGAACTCCGAGCGTGTCTACGAGTCGACCCGCCTCGTCTTTGCCAAGGATCTTGGCGCGGACATGGTTCCGGCAAAGCAGCCTATCGACGCCCCCCTGCCGCTGCCCGACTACGTGCGCATGCCGGAAGCGACCCCCATGCCACGGCCGCAGGACCCCGCCACGGAGGACAGCCCGGCTTCGTCGACCCGATCGTCGCTGTCCTCGCGTTAGCCGCACGCGCCGCGGGCGCGGGCCTAGACTGGGCCCATGACTGACAACGATGCCACCACCGCCAGCAAAGATGAGCGCTTTGCGGCCGGCATGGCGGTGCGACGTGCCGTGATGGGCGACAACTTCGTCGATACCGCGCTTGCCAAGGCCGCAGGGTCCGACGGCGAGGAACTGCAACACCACATCACCGCCACCGTGTGGGGTTCCGTGTGGACCCGCGAGGGGCTCAGCCGCCGCGACCGCAGCCTGCTCAACATCGGCATGCTCGTCGCCCTGCGCGCCACCGAGGAGCTGCGCGGTCACGTCCGCGGGGCGCTTGCTAACGGCCTGACACGCGAAGAGGTCACGGAGGCGATCATCCACGCCAGCGGGTACTGCGGGGCACCCGCTGCGCTCTCGGCGATGAAGGTGGCCCAGGATGTTTTGGAGGCAGAGCTTGGGCCGAAAAAGAGTTAGCGCACGATGTTGCCGTTACTGTCGTATTTGTAGAACCCTTCACCATCGCCTGCACCCGAGCGGCCTTCTTCAATCATCCTCTTGGCCCGAGCTGTGAATTCCTTCTTCCACTCCGGCTGCTCGTCTTTCGAGCCTTCTGCGACGTTGACGATCGAACGCAACCCGATCATATCCATGATCTCGAAAGGCCCTTGATCGGTTGACATGGCGATCTTCCAATCCTTGTCAATCTGCTCAATGTCGGCCACATCGTTGACGTAGAGGTACTGGGCAGCCTGTAGGAACGGCACCATCATAGTGTTGAGAAGGTACGCACGTTGCTCCTTTTTCATAACTACCGGCTCGAGGTTCGCTTCGCGCGCAAACTCCTCGACGATATCGCGATACTTCAGGTCGGTCTCGGGATTAGGCATGATCTCTACAATGTTCTTTACCCAGACGCGGTTGGCGAAGTGGGTGTTGAGGAATCGCTCCGGTGCACCGGAGGCATCGGCGATCTCGCTGCCGAGAAGCGAGGACGTGTTCGTGCAAAATATCGTATTCTCGGATGCGGATGCGCCGAGCTTCTCCCACGTTGAGCGCTTCAACTCGAGTTTCTCCGGCACGGCCTCAATAATCAGGTCAGCTGACTTCGCGGCCGAGTCCAAGTCGGTGGTTAAAGTAAGGTTTTCGTGCCCAATCGAGATCGATTCTTCCGTCGCGTAGTCGAGCTCTTCGATCATCCGTTTGCCAATGATGTCGAAGCGCTTCTTGGCAGCCTCCACGGCGTCGTCGTTCAGATCCCAGGCAGTCACCTTGAACCCCGCGTGAGCAATAACAAACGCGATCTGAGCCCCGAGTACCCCGGAACCAATCACGCTGACGTGAGAAATGCGAGTCATGAACAATCCTTTCGTGTGGTTTGGTGGAGCAACCCCCCACAGTCCTACCATACGCAGAGAACGACGCTCGCTACGATAAATCCCCCCACCTCAGTAGCGAGGTGGGGGGGATTTACTGTACCCCGTACGGGATTTGAACCCGTGTTACCGCCGTGAGAGGGCGACGTCCTAGGCCGCTAGACGAACGGGGCGCGTTCGCTTGGTGTTTGCGACTTGTTAAACATAGAGGAGCCCCACCCGCCTGCACAAATCAGCACGTCATGCCCTATAAAAGCGCCCACCCGATGAGTGCCGCGCCGATGACGACGGCCCAGGCCGGAACCTTGAAGGCCTGCAGCGCGGTCAACGCGGCGGCGGCAAGCGACATCGTGGCCGCCCCTGTCACGCCCGAGGTGAACACGGGGGTGTAGAGGGCCGCGCCCAAAATGCCCACGACCGCGGCGTTCGCACCGGCGATTGCCCGGGCCACCAGCGGCCGGCGCCGCAGCTCGTCGAAAAACGGGAGCACGCCGAGGACGAGCAGGGCCGCCGGGAGGAAGATCGCCACTGTCGCCACAGAAGCGCCGACGAGCCAGTGCACGCCGCTTGCCGACGCCCCCAGGAAGGACGCAAACGTAAACAGCGGCCCCGGAACCGCCTGGGCGGCGCCGTAGCCGGCGAGGAAGGTGTCGTGGCCCACCATCCCCGTCGGCACCGTCGCGCCCTCGAGCAGCGGGAGAACGACGTGCCCGCCGCCGAAGACGAGGGCCCCGGCGCGGTAGAAGGTATCGAAGATCCCCGCTGCGTTCCCGCCGACGGCGCGGGAGAGGAGGGGCAGACCCGCGAGCAGGACGACGAACGCGGCGAGGCATGCGCCCGCGACCGCCTTCGGTACCCGCACGCTCAGCCCCGAGCTCTCCCCCGCGTCAGGCACCCGCTCGCACAGCGCCGCACCGGCGATCATCGCCGCCGCGATCGCGCCGACCTGGATGAAGGGAGTGGGCACCAGCAGCACCATGACGAAGGCGGCCAGCGCAATCCCTGCGCGGACTTTGTCCGTGATCAGCGAGCGCGTCATGCCGAGCACCGCGTGGGCCACGACGGCGACCGCGGCGGCTTTTAGGCCGACGAGCCAGCCGGCCTGGGAGACGTCGCCAAGCTGCGCGAGCCCGAGCGCGAAGAGCACGAGCGCGAGTGCCGACGGCATGGTAAAGGCCACCCACGCCGCCAACATGCCCGCAAAGCCTGCACGCTGGAGCCCGACTGCCATGCCCACCTGGCTCGAGGCGGGGCCGGGGAGGAATTGACATAGCGCCACGAGGTCCGCATACGACTTCTCGCTGAACCACTTGCGGCGGCCGACGAATTCGTCTCGGAAGAACCCCAGGTGCGCGGTCGGCCCGCCGAACGAGGTGAGGCCCAATTGAAGGAAGACGGCAAATACCTCGAGTGCGCTGCCGTTCGCTGGTTTCGTAGCCATCCTCCTCGCTGCTCCTACTCGGGGTGGCGCGGGTTGAGCAACCCCGAGCCCGCGGGCGCATGGGCGGGGTCTTCTCCCGCCTCGATCTGCCGGTTATCGGAGTCGACGAAGATCACCCGCGGGCTGTAGGCGGCGAGTTCGTCCTCGGAATACTGCGCGTAACCGATGATGATGACGAGGTCGCCCGGGCTGATAAGCCGTGCCGCGGCACCGTTTATTCCAATGACCCCCGTGCCGCGCTCGCCCGTAATGGCGTAGGTGGTCAGCCGGTTGCCGTTGTTGATATCGACGATATCGACCTGCTCACCCTCGTAGATGTCCGCGGCCTCCATGAGGTCGGCGTCGATGGTGCACGAACCGACGTAGTGCAGGTCCGCCTGGGTGACGGTCGCCCGATGGATCTTGGACTTGAGCATGGTGCGCAACACGAGAGCCAACCTTAATGTTTCTTACCCGAATACTGCCAATAGAAAACTCCCAGCCCGATGGATCAGGCTGGGAGCTATCCTTGTACCCCGTACGGGATTTGAACCCGTGTTACCGCCGTGAGAGGGCGACGTCCTAGGCCGCTAGACGAACGGGGCATAGAGCTAGCGGAGGAACTCCGCTGCTGGCCTACCTGGACTCGAACCAAGAATGACGGTACCAGAAACCGTTGTGTTGCCAATTACACCATAGGCCAATCGTTTTCCAGAACCGGCGCTCACCGCCCGCTCTGAACAACGTTGATTACTATAACCAGCCCGCCCCGCGAGGGACAAATCGCCAGCTAGAGGCTACTGCACAGCCTCAAACGGGGTGACGGCGCGGGCCGCGCGCAGGCGGGCCAGGGTCGATTCCTTACCCAAGAGCTCCATCGATTCGAACAGCGGCGGGGACACGGCGGCACCGGTGACCGCCACGCGCAGGGCGCCAAACGCCTTACGGGGCTTGAGGCCGAGGTCGTCGATGAGCGCGGCGTTGAGCGCGCTTTCGATGGTGGCGGTGGAGAAGTCCTCAATGGGCTCTAGCGCCGCGATACCAGCATCCAGGGGTTCCACCGCGTCGTCCTTGAGGTTCTTCTTCGCGGACTTCTCGTCGAGCACGAGGTCGTCGTCGGCGGTGACGAGGAACTTCAGCAGGCCGTAGGCGTCCGAGAGGACCTTGATGCGGGTCTGCACAAGGTCGGCCGCGACGGCGAACTTCTCGGCCGGGTAATCGGCGGGGAAGTCCGTGTGCTCGGTGAGGTAGGCGCGCAGGCGGGAAGCAAAATCCTCCGGGGCAAGCAGACGAATATGGTCGGCGTTAATCGCCTCGAGCTTCTTCTGGTCAAAGCGCGCGGGGTTGCCCAGCACGTCGGAGACATCAAAGGCCTCCACCATCTCCTCGACGCTAAAGATGTCCTTATCCGCGGAGAGCGACCAGCCGAGCAGCGCGAGGTAGTTGAGCATGCCCTCGGGGATGATGCCGTTGTCGCGGTGGTTGAACAGGTTGGATTCCGGGTCGCGCTTGGACAGTTTCTTGTTGCCCTCCCCCATCACGTAAGGCAGGTGACCGAACTGGGGGGCCCGCTCCACGATGCCGAGGCGGATGAGGGCCTCGTAGAGCGCAAGCTGGCGAGGGGTGGAGGAGAGCAGGTCTTCGCCGCGCAGGACGTGGGTGATGCCCATCAAGGCATCATCGAGCGGGTTGACCAGGGTGTAGAGGGGCGCGCCGTTGGAGCGCGCGACGACGTAGTCGGGCTGGGTGGCCGCCTTGAAGGTCACCTCGCCGCGCACCAGGTCCACCCAGGTCCAATCCTTCTCGGGCATGCGCAGGCGCCACACCGGTTCGCGGCCTTCCGCCTTGTACGCGGCGATCTGCTCTTCGGTTAAGTCGCGATCGAAGTTGTCGTAGCCGAGCTGCGGGTCGCGCCCGGCGGCGCGGTGGCGCGCGGCGACCTCCTCGGCCGTGGAGTAGGCGGGGTAGACCTCCCCTGCGTCGATAAGCTTGCGCAACACGTCCGCGTAGATGTCCATGCGCTGCGACTGGCGGTAGGGCTCGTGCGGGCCTCCCTTCTCTACACCCTCATCCCAGTCGAGGCCGAGCCAGGTGAGCGCGTCAATGATCGCGCGGTAGGACTCCTCTGAATCGCGCTTCGCGTCCGTGTCCTCGATGCGGAAGACGAGCGTGCCGCCACTGTGGCGCGCCTGCGCCCAGTTGAACAGGGCGGTTCGCACCAGGCCCACGTGGGGTGTGCCGGTGGGCGAAGGGCAGAAGCGGACGCGCATCTCGGTCGTCTGGGGGGTGTCAGTCATGCGCCCAATCGTAGCGCTCCCTCTCCCGCCCCCTCACCCTCGCCGTGGGGTCTCGCAGTAGACTTTCCAAACATGCTTTCCGCTCGTCCCGAAACCGCGCCCGATTTCCTGCTCTCCCGCAGCTCCGGCTCCGTGCGTACCCAGGGGGCGCGGACGGGGTATAGCGACGCCGCGGAGGCCGCCGCGGCGCTGCGCGAAGGGCGAGCCGAGATGATCGTCGGCGCCCTGCCCTTCGATCAAGACGCCGACTGCGCGCTGACGGTGCCCGAATCCATCATCCGCGAGCCCGGCCCTCTCAACCCGCACACCTATTACCGCACCGGCCCGGGCTCGAGGCTCTCCGCTCGCATCGAGGGATTTGACCCCGCCCCTGGAGAACACCTCAGGCGCATAGAGGCGGCCGTCTCAACAATCCAGGGCTCCGCGCTGGAGAAGGTCGTCCTCGCCCGCGCTGTGGATATAGCCTTCGATCCCGCCGTCGACCCACGCCTTGTCGCAGCCCGGCTCATCGACCACTCCCCGACCGGCGACGGCTTCATTGCGGACCTCACCCCGGCGGGTTTTCGCGGCCACATGCTCGTCGGCTCCTCCCCCGAGGTCTTGGTCAGCCGCCGCGGGCGCGCGGTCTCCTCATATCCCCTGGCCGGCTCGACCCCGCGCATTCTTGGCGACGCCAACGCCGACCGCGCCGCCGGCGAGGCCCTCGCCGCCTCCGCGAAGGACTTAGCCGAGCACGCCTTCGTGGTCGATCACATCACGGCAACGCTTGCTCCACTGTGCACGCAGCTGCGCGTGCCGAGCGCCCCGGAGTTGCACCGGACGGATGGCATGTGGCACCTGGCCACCCCGATTACCGGCACGCTGCGAGATCCCGCCCCCAGCGCGCTCGAGCTCGCGCGGGCGCTCTACCCCACCCCTGCGGTGTGCGGCACCCCGCCGGAGGCGGCCAAGGCGCTGATCTGCACCGCAGAGACGGACCGCCGCTTCTACGCGGGCGCGGTGGGACACACCGACGCGGCCGGCGACGGCGAGTACGTCGTGGCGATTCGGTGCGCGGAGGTCAACGGCGACGGGACCGCCGCCCGGGCGTGGGCGGGCGGCGGCCTCGTGGCCGGCTCGGACCCGCACGACGAGCTCGACGAGACGACCGCCAAGCTGCGCACGATCATGCGCGCGCTCGGCCTCGCCGAGGATTAGCTCGCCCAGGCGGAGCCTCCCCTAATAAGAACTCATCACAGCTAAGCGCGCTCCACGGGGTTGGCCAGCGTGCCAATGCCCGGGATTTCCACCTCGATGCGGTCCCCCGGCACCATCTCTGCGGTGCCCGCCGGAGAGCCGGTGCAGATCACATCGCCCGGCAGGAGGGTGAAGGAGGCGGTGATGAACTCGATGATCTCACCGAGGTCCATGATCATCTGATCGGAGTTCGAATCCTGCTTCGTCTCGGTCTTCCCGTCGTGGGTGAGGTGAGCCTTGATCGGGGTGTGCCCGAAGTCGAACTTCTCTAAGTCGGTCTCGATCCACGGGCCGAGCGGGCAGAACGTGTCAATGCCCTTTGCCCGGGCCCACTGCCCGTCGGCGAACTGCAGGTCGCGCGAGGAGACGTCGTTGACGATGGTCACGCCGCACACGACGGACTTCCAGTCCGCAGCCTTGACGTTCTTGCACGGCCTGCCAATCACCATCGCCAGCTCGCCTTCGAACTCGACCTTGGTGGCAAACTCCGGGATCTTGATCGCGGCCTCGGGGCCGATCACCGCTGTCGGGGGTTTGAGGAAGAGTGTCGGGGGAAGGTGCTCGGCGGACTGCTTGAACACCTCGGCGACGTGGTCGGCGTAGTTGCGGCCGATGGCCACGATCTTGGACGGCAGCATCGGGGCGAGGAGCCTGACGTCGGCAAGCGGCCACTCCTTGCCTGTGTATTCGGGTGGGGTAAAGGGGGTCCCGGCAATCGCCTTCGCGGTCGTTGCCTCGTCGTCGATCACCGCGAAGGCCATTCCCTCGGGGGTTGCAATTCGTCCAAAACGCATGCCTGCGAGATTACCCGAAGCACTCCCCCGTCGGAGGAGCCGGTCCCCGGGGCCGGCCGGGGCTATTGGTAGCTCACGAACCAGGGCCGCGGCTGCACCTCGGTGTAGGTGCGCTCCGGGGTAAACGTGGGCTGGTCTTCGTCGATAAAGTTCTTCCACGCCATGAAGAAGGAGGGGCTAAGCCCCTCGCGCAGGACATTCCAGGTGTCGAACTTCTGCTCGGCACTGCCGTGCCCGTCGGCGTGCAGGACGTAGGACAACTCGGGGTGATCGGTCCTGATGTTCTCGCGGTCCGGGAACATTCCCACCTGGAATTGGTGGAGCACGAACGCCTTTTGCGGCAGGTTGTTCGCCCGAGTGAGCTCCGCGAGCCAGTCGGCGACGACGTTTATCTCTTCGGCCCTGGCGGAACCGACCCGGGACAGCGGCTGCTCGCCGGGGTTGAGCTTCCACTCGGCGTCGAGGGCAAGGCCGACGTTGGGGCGCTTGAGCAGCTCCTCGTAGAGTTTGGCCTGCGCGAGGAAGTCGCCCTGGCCGGGCTGGAGGTCGAGCACGGCGTAACCGCCCGCGGCCGTGATCGCGTCAATCCACGGCACCACCGCCTCTACCGGCGCTTCGTTGGAGTAGTCGCCGTCGTCGCCGGGGGAATTCGAGGCGACGGTGACGATGATCTCGAAGGCCGGGATGACCGGCTGCTCCTCGAGCTGCTGGTAGCGCTGGGCGTAGTCCTTTGCCGTCTGCGCCGCTGCCTGCGGGTCCTGCTCCCCCATCATCCCGAGCTCGGGGGCAAACGGGTGGCCGTACAGCGCGACCATGCGCCGTCCGGGGAAGACGAGGCCGCCGCCGCCGGGCAGCTCTCCGTTATCCGCCAGGTCTACGAGGGTGCTGTAGCGCTGCGCGCCGCCCCACTGCGCGCCGAGCGCGATGGTGTCTTGTTCGGAGACTGTGCGCATGGACTGGGCGCTCGAGCGAGGGTCCGGCGCATCGAGCACCTCTACCTCCGCGCCGGCGGAGCGCGCCGTGGCTGCGGCGGCAAGGGAGGTCTGCGCCGTGGCCAGCATCGGGGGCAGCACGAGCTCGACGGGGCGGGCAGGCGCGAGGACGGCCACGGCCGCAACGTCGCCCTCTGGCGATGGGGAGGCAACCGGTTCCGTCTTCGCCACAGCCTCGTCGTCGCCGGGCACCTCCACGACGCGCTCGGCGCCGAGGCGCGCGATTTCGGCATCGACGGCCTGCGCCGTGGCGTCGCTACGCACGAGCATGGGCGCACCGAGCGAGGAAGCGATCGCGGCCGCGCGGAGCTGGTCTTGCCTGCTTGGCGACGCCACCACCACCGCCTCCGAGGAGCCGAAAAGCCGCCTGGATACCTCGACGCCGCTGCCGTCGGCGTCCGAGATCACCTCGGGCCCGTTTGTTTCCAGCCGGACCGGCTCCCCCGCCCCCTCCTCCTGCTGGGCACACGCGGGGAGGGTGAGGGCGAGCGCTGCGCAAAGCGCTCCGGCGGCAATCCTGACGGGGGGCGTTGAGGTGCTCATATGCGACTTTCGTGTGTCGGTTCTCTGGGTCGCTAAACTACCCTACGCGCACGCGCTGGCGATCCTGTCACCAACCTCCGATGTCACCACGGGCCCGGCCGGGCGCGCCGACACGTCCGCGGCCACGGCGTCCTCGATGCGCTGCGCGGCCGCCTCGTCGCCGAGCCAGCGCAGCATCATCGCGACGGAGAGGATCATAGCCGTCGGGTCCGCGATGCCACGTCCCGCGATATCGGGCGCGGAGCCGTGGACGGGCTCGAACATCGACGGGTTGGTGCGCGAAGCATCGATGTTGCCCGAGCAGGCCTGGCCCACACCACCGGTCACGGCGCCGGCGAGGTCGGTGATGATATCGCCGAAGAGGTTGTCGGTGACGATGACGTCGTAGCGCGACGGGTCGGTGACCATGTAGATCGTCGTCGCGTCGATGTGGTTGTAATCGACGGTGACCTCGGGGTATTCGGCGCCGACGGCGTCGACGGTCTTCTGCCACAGCCCACCGGCGTTGACCAACACGTTTGTCTTGTGAACGAGGGTGAGGTGCTTGCGGCGCGTCATCGCCAGCTCGAAGGCGTAGCGCACGACGCGCTCCACCCCGAAGCGCGTGTTCTGGGAGACCTCGCAGGCCACCTCGTGCGGGGTGCCCGCGCGCAGCACGCCGCCGTTTCCGGCGTAGAGGCTCTCCGTGCCCTCCCGGACGACGACGAAGTCGATCTCACCGGGGTTGGCCAGCGGGCTCACTGCCGTCGGGTAGAGCCGGGAGGGGCGCAGGTTGACAAAGTGGTCGAGGTTGAAGCGCAGCGGCAGGAGCAGGCCCCGCTCGAGCACGCCCGCCGGGACGCGCTGCGGGTCGCCCACAGCTCCGAGCAAGATGGCGTCGTGGCTGCGCAGGCTCTCCAAGTCCGCGTCTGTCAAAAGCTCACCGTTGCGCAGGTAGCGGCGCGCACCGAGGTCGTAGTCGGTCGTTTCGACGTCGCCACGCACCGCGCGCAAGACCTTGAGCCCCTCGGCCATGACCTCGGTTCCGATGCCGTCGCCTGCGATGACCGCAATCTTCATTTTTGGAATTCCTCTCTCACATTGTGGACGATCACGACCAGCCTAGCAGCCCTAGCAGCAGCGGCCCTGCGGGCTGGCGCCCTCCCGCGCCCACCTCGCCTTCCAGTATTCTCTCTCGCTGATCGGCGAGACCCCCGGGTGCTGCCGCCTAAGGTGCTCACAATACCTGCGGTAGTCGTTATCCCCCATGAGCTCCTTGAGGTACCAGCCCGCGGCCTTCCACCACGCCGCCGCCACCCTAGGATTCTCCCTTCGCTCCCGCGCGCGCCCCGCCGAGCACGCGCGCGAGTTCGCGCTCCTCCGCGCTGGCCACCATGCCGCGCGGGATGAACCACGTCGAGGGGCGATCGGGCTCCTCGCTCAACGCCAGCGGCCGGCCCACCCGGCGCGCCCGCACCGCCTTGACGATGGTGACAATGGAGGCTACCACCACCGCGATGACGAGGACCGCGAAGAGGATCGAGAGGCCACCTTGGATGTAGGTGTTGCGGATCACCGCGTCAATCGCCTCGGGGCTCTTCGCGCTGCCGAACTCGCTCAACCCCTGCTCGCGGGCCTGGCGGAAGCGGGCGTTTTGGGCAAAGTAGCCGATCGCCGGGTCGGAATGGAAGATTTTCTGCCAGCTCGCCGTCAGGGTGACCACGAGGTCGAATACGAGCGGCACCGCGGGCACCCACACCCAGGCGTAGAGCCCCTTCTTCACCACCACGACGGTCACCAGCGTCAAAGCAATGGCGGCGAGGAGCTGGTTGGCAATGCCGAAGAGCGGGAAGAGCACGTTGATTCCGCCCAGTGGGTCCGTCACGCCCATGACGAGGATGAGGCCCCACGCTGCGCAGACGATCAGGGTGGAGATCCACGAGCCGAGCCTCCACGATGGATCCTTGAACCGCCCGAGGCCGGGGATGTGGCCCAGGGAATCCGACATCATAAACCGGGCGACGCGGGTACCGGCGTCGACGGTCGTGAGGATGAACAGGGCCTCGAACATCAACGCGAAGTGGTACCAAAACGCCTGCAGCGCCGGGTTGCCAAACACGTCTGTCATGATCTCCGACATGCCCAGGGAAAACGTCGGCGCGCCGCCGGTACGCGAGACGATGGTCGGCTCCCCAATCGCGCTCGCGGTCTCGGCGAGCTCGCCTGCGGTGACGGGATCCCCGGGCAGGCCCAGCGTGGCGACGAACTGGGCAGCGCCTTCCTCCGTCCCCTTTGTCAGCCCCGCCGGAGCGTTGATCGCAAAATACATGTGCCGGTCGATGATGACCGCCGTGATCATCGCCATGACGGCGACGAAGGATTCCATCAGCATCGAGCCGTAGCCGATGGCGCGCATGTGCGACTCTTTCTCGATCAGCTTCGGCGTCGTCCCGGAGGAGATCAACGCGTGAAAGCCCGAGAGCGCCCCGCAGGCAATCGTGATAAAGAGGAACGGGAAGAGCGAACCGGCGAAGACTGGGCCGTTGCCCTCCAGCGCGAAGCTGGTCACGGCCGGCATCTGCACCGTCGGGCGGACGAAGAGGATCGCCACGGCAAGCAGCACGACGACGCCGATCTTCATAAACGTCGAGAGGTAGTCACGCGGAGCGAGCAGGAGCCAGACCGGCAGGACCGCGGCGACGATACCGTAGACCACGAGCGCGACGGCCAGGGTCGTCTTCGACAGGGTGAAAGCCTGGGCACCCCACGCGGTATCGGCAACGAAGCCGCCCCCGATGATCGCTGCAAGCAGCAGCACCACGCCGATCGCGGAGACCTCGACCACCCGACCGGGGCGCACAAACCGCGAATAGCACCCCATAAACACGGCAATTGGGATCGTCATCGCCAGCGAGAACACGCTCCAGGGCGATTCGGCCATCGCGCCCACCACGACGAGGCCGAGCACCGCGATGAGGATCACCATGATCGTCATCGTGGCGATAATGCCCGCGGCGCCGCCGACGCGGCCGACCTCGTCGGTAATCATCTGGCCCAGCGAGCGGCCGCGGCGGCGTGTCGAGATCCACAACACGAGGTAGTCCTGGACCGCGCCGGCGAAGATCACCCCGAGGATGATCCACAGCGTGCCGGGGAGGTAGCCCATCTGCGCCGCCATCACGGGTCCAACGAGGGGCCCGGCGCCGGCGATGGCGGCGAAGTGGTGCCCAAAGAGCACGCGGCGGTCCGTGGGCACAAAATCGGCCCCGTCGTCAACGTACTCCGCCGGGGTGGCGCGGGTGCTGCGGGGCTTGACCACCTTGTATTCGATAAGCCTGGCGTAGAGGGTGAACCCGATTACGTAGGAGCCCACCGCGGCGCAGACGAGCCACACGGCGTTGATCTCCTCGTGGCGCCCGAGCGCGATCGCCGCCCACCCCAGGGCGGCGAGTACCGCCGCGCACCCGATGCCGATGCGCTCGGCCGTCCCGATGGCGCGGGCGGGCGTGATCCCCACGATGTGTTCTTGCCCGTCCGGGGTGATTGATTTCTCTAACCGGTCCTCTCCCTCGCGGGCGCGTGGGCCCCGGCCGCTGACCGTCGTGCTCATCATGTTCCTTTCCGCGTGACGCTGCGTCTCAGTCTCATAGCGTCTTATACCGCGGGACACATGGTCTCATAAAATGAGCGAACATTGGGCGAAATCGCAAAAAATCCGGGGAATTACCCCCGGATTTCCTGCACTGCGGCCTCCTATGCCGCCGCGGGCGCTCCTAGCTCAGGTCGATCTGGATCGAGGAGGCACCGATCGACTCGGCGATCGCGGCCTCGAGCTCCTCGCCCACCTCGCGCTCGACGCGCAGGATGAGCACTGCCCCGTCGCCCTTCGACGTCTGCGTCATCGCGGCTGCCTCGATGTTGATCCCGGCGTTACCAAGCTGGCTGCCGACCTTGCCCAGCGCACCCGGCGCGTCGGTGTAGCGCAGGAACAGGTTGCGCCCCTCCGCGCGCATGTCAAGGCCGCGGCCGTTGATGTTGACGATCTTCTCCACCCGCTCCAGGCCGGTGAGCGCGCCGGTGACGGTGGAGGTCTCGCCCGTGGCGGAGACGACCTGGACCTCCAAGGCGCTGCGGTGGCTGCGTGCCTCGCTGTGTGTATCTACGGTGTATTCCACGCCGCGGGACGCGGCGATCGACGGCGCGTTGACGAAGGTGACGGGCTCGGAAATGATGCCGGAGAACAGTCCGCGCACCGCGGAGAGCCCGAGGGTGTCAACGTCTTCGGTCGAGAGCTCGCCGCGCGCGGTGACGCGCAGGGAGGCCGGGGCGGCGTCGAGAAGCTTGCCCGCAAGTAGGCCAAGCTTGCGCGCGAGATCGAGCCAGGCGGCAACCTCCTCCCCTACCCGCCCGCCTGTGATGTTCACGGCGTCCGCGACGAACTCGCCGCGCAGAGCCTTGAGCACGGAATCGGCCACGTCCGTGCCGGCGCGATCCTGGGCCTCGATCGTCGAGGCGCCCAGGTGGGGGGTGACCACGACCTGGTCGAGCGCGAAAAGCGGGGAGTCCGTACACGGCTCGGAGGCGTAGACGTCGAACCCGGCTCCGCGGATGCGGCCGGCGAGGATGGCGTCGTGGAGCGCCTGCTCGTCGACGAGCCCGCCGCGGGCGGCGTTGATGATGATCTGGCCCTCCTTCGCCTTGGCCAGCAGGTCCGCGTTGAACATCCCCGCGGTCTCCTTGGTCTTCGGCAGGTGGATGGTGACGAAGTCGGACTTTGCCATGAGCTCCTCGAGCTCAACGAGCTCGACGCCGAGCTGGGCGGCGCGTGCCGGGTTGGCGTAGGGGTCGTAGGCGATAATCGTGGTCTCGAACGCTTTGAGGCGCTGCGCGAAGAGCTGGCCGATGTGGCCGAAGCCAACGATGCCGACGGTCTTGCCAAAGACCTCGACGCCCTTAAAGGCCGAGCGCTTCCACTCGGCGTCGCGCAGGGTCTTATCCGCCGCGGGGATCTGGCGCGCGGTGGCGAGCAGCAGCGCGATGGCGTGCTCGCAGGCGGAGTGGATGTTCGAGGTCGGGGCGTTGGCCACCATGACGCCGCGCTCCGTGGCGGCGTCGATGTCGACGTTGTCGAGCCCCACACCGGCGCGGCCGATGATGCGCAGCTTCGGCGCGGCCTCGATGACCTCGCGGTCGACCGTGGTGGCGGAGCGGACGAGCAGCGCGTCGGCCTCGGGGACGGCCGCGAGGAGCTCGGTGCGGTTCGGGCCGTCGACCCAGCGAACCTCCACGGCGTCGCCGAGGGCGTCTACGGTGGAGGGTGCGAGCTTGTCTGCGATGAGCACGACTGGTTTAGTCACGGGTGGGGTCTCCTAGGGTATGCAGTGAATGCGATGTGTATGTCTAAGCCCGGGTGGCCGGATTTCCGCCCATCCTACCCGCTCCGGCGCGCGGGGCGATACACCGCGGTATTAATATTATTCTTCCGCCTGCATGATGTTGCGCGTGAGCTCCGCGGCGGAACCAAACTGCGGCCCCAGGGCGATGAGCGCGCCATCGGCAAGCCCGGCCATGGCGTAGAGCGCGCCATCCGAGCGGCGCGGATCAGGCTCGTCTAACACCTCGACGGAGGCCCCGAAGCTGCGTGCGTTGGTCACGGACGCAAGCGAGCTCTCGCGCGTGGCGACGACCACGGGGGCCATATCCGCATCCCTGCGCGACTGCAACGGGAAGGGGCGTGCCGCTGCCCCAGGCATGATCGCCGGGGCGTCCGGTGTACGCAGCCACGTCGGCGGGTCCCCCGGCAGGCCGGCCACCGCGCTCACGGCGGCGCCCGGGTCACCCGAGCCGGGGACGTCTCGGATGTCGAAGCGCAGGCTCGTCATCGTATGCAGGGCCTCCAGCCCGCCGGGGTCGCGCTGGAGGCGCAGCGCGCCGGTGGTCGGGGCGAGCGCGACCTGGCCGACCGTAAGCACGGTGTGCGCCTTGAGCCGCTCGATTTCGCGGATGACCTCGACGTGCCGCTGCGGGCTATAGGAGATCATGGGGGCGTGCGCCGTTACCGCGACTGAGGCCCCGCGCAGCTGCGCCTCCACCGTGCCGTCGGTGACCACCACCGTCTCCGAGGCGGAGAAAAACAGCCTTGAGGTCTCCACCCCGGACGGGTCATCAATCACGACCGGGTGGTCCTCGAAGCGCTCGGAGACGTGCCGCGACTGGTTGCGCGCCCGCGCGCTATCAAGCGGCGAGGCGGGCCCGGCGAGCGGGTTGACCGAGCAGGAGGCCAGCGCGGCTGCGGCTGCCAGCGCGATGACCCCGCGCCACATGCCCCACGTCATGCGCGCCGTCACGCCTCGTCAGCGGCCACGCGTGTGCCCATCGCGTGCTCCACCAGCGCGACGAGCCGGTCGAGGCGGTCCGCGAAAAACGCCGCCGCGTCGGAGGCCAGGAGGTGCTCCGGTGCGATGTCGTGGCCGCGGATCACGGCGTCAAACTCGGCGTCGTCAAGCAGGCTCTTGGACTGCAGCCTCGGCAGGTAGCGCCGCGGCTCGGTCGATTCGATGATGAGACGCGTGCGAATGCCCATCGGGGTGCGGCCCACCGCCGAGCGCAACAGCGCCGGGTCGACCCCTTGAGCGCGGCACACCTCCGGCGGGAAAACCAGCTCCAGCGAGGGCTCGAGCTCCGCAATGGTGTCGCTGGTAAAGGGCATACCGGTGCGCCAATCCCGGGCGCCGCGCGCCATGAGGAGTGCACCGAGGGCGCGGTAGACCCCCGATTCGGGCCCCGCCGTGGCAATGCGCTGGCGCTCACACCGCGCGTCCGCCACGGTGCGCGGGAGCTGATCTGTCTCGCCCCGCACCCACGGGGTGACCTCGTCGACGTCGCTCGCGGCCCGAATCATCGGCGAGTGCGCTCCGTAGAGCTCGCCGAACACGCCCGACCAAAACCACCGGTTGAGCCGATCGCGCGCGCTTTGCGACTCCCCGTCGACCCCGCCGCCCTCACTCGCGCCCTGCTGCCCACCGAGGCGCGCGAGCACGACCGCCAGGGAGACGATCTGCGCGGTGTAGGGCACCTGGTTGGCGTGGAACATGAAACGCTCGGAGAGGAACCGCGCCGCAGCGGCGAAGCCTTCGACCACCTCGTCGGCGGCGGCCACGTAATCGGCCACGGTAAGGCTCAAGATGTCCCCGCGGTGCCCGCTCGCCGTCCCTTGCCCGGCGGTGACGAACAGCGATACCGCACGCAAGAACTCAATGCGCCCGATCCCCTCGAGGGCCGGGTGGCTGCGCAGCTGCCGCTCCACGCCCTGCCAGTGCGCCGGGAGAGAAAACTCCGGGTCCTCCAGGGTAAAGGCGGCCGTGAGCAGATCGAAGACATCCATCTTGACGCCCGCCGAGTTCACGTGCGCGAAGATCTGGCCGATCCCGGTCAGCGGCGTGTCGCGCTCGATGCGCATGACCGGGATGGAATAGGCGTTCAGCTGGCTGGCCACCCGGGCGTGGAAAGCCGCCGCTGCGCCGCGCACCTCGGGGTTTGCTGTTGCCGCCGCGATGTCAAAGAGCAACTCGCTGCCGCGGGCGTGGAGCAACAGCGAGACAGGAATGACGCCGTGGGCAATCATGTCGTCCGTGCCCGCGATCCCGCCGGGGATTTCCGGGCCGAAGTGGGAGCGCACCGCCCCCTTCTCGTCGACGGCGAAGACCGCCTCGACGGGCATCGGGTCGGCAGAGACGGCGCGGCGGATATCGACGAAGAAGCGCCGCACAATGCGGCGGCCCATCAGGTCGAACGTCTCCACTCCCCCGTCGCCGGTGCCGTCACCCCCGAAGGCCTGGTAGAGGGCGGTGAGGCGCTGCTGGCCGTCGAGAAGCAACAGCCCGGGCTCCGCGAGCGAGCCCGCGACCCCGTTGATGGGCCGCGACGCGAACCGGGGCGCGACGTTGCGGGTATCGAGGGCGAGGAAGGCGCCGACGGGGTAGCCGCGCAGCACCGTAGTGACCAGCGAGCGCACGCGGTCGACGTCGAAGACGACGTCGTGCTGGAAGTCAGGCAGCTGCAGCTCGCCGCGGCCCGCGCGGGAGAACAGGTCAGTCAGCGAGTAGCTCGGCGTGGTAAAGCCCATGCCCCATACTCTAAGGAATCCGCCGGTATCGCGCGCGACACAGCGGCGCGCCCGCGGTACAGGCGACCGGCGCGTCCCCGATTCCCCCCTCCTCCTGACCGATGACGCCGAGCGGCCAATCCCCCGTCACCCCTCTTGAGCTGCCTGTTTTTCACGATTAGGACATCGTTATACAAACGTAAGCGCATGGTTTAGTCATTTTTTGTTAACGTGGATGTACGCCTCCGGCTAACCAGCCGGGAGCGCGTGAGCGCCGCGCGACCGCGTGGGTGCCCTACGCATTAGACCTCTTAAGCGAAAGGATCGACACAATGACGAACAACAACCATGATCCCAAGGACCTGAACAAGCTCAACAACCTCAACAACGAAGAGGTTAGCCACCGAGTCGAGGGCGTCCGCGACGACGCGAAGGTCCCCGCCACCAACGCAGGGCCCACCGTCGACACCACGAAGGCCACCGGCACCCCGACGACGACCGCTGGTTCGACCGCCGTGGCCGAGAACCAGGGCGGCGGCTGGTGGAAGTGGCTGCTGGGCCTGCTCGCGCTGCTGCTCATCGGCTGGCTGCTCTACTCGATCTTCGCCGGCAACAAGGACAACGAGGGCACCACGGGTGAGACCTCGACCTCCATTGTGGCCACCGAGACCGTCGACGTGACCGAGACCGAGGGCGCCCAGGGCGGTGCCGAGGGCGCGGCACAGAGCGCAACCGAGGGTGCTGGCGACGCCGTCCAGGGTGCAACCGAGCGCGCCGGCGAGGCCGCCAACAAGGCCGGCGACGCCGTCCAGGGCGCGACCGAGGGTGCTGGCGAGGCCGCCAACAAGGTCGGCGACGCCGTTCAGAACGCTGTGCCGACCAACTAGTCCGCGCACGCCCCCCCTACCCCGCCCCCGCCGCTTACGGCGAGGCGGGGTTTTTCATGCCGCAGGGCCCCGGCCCCCGCGTGCAAGGCGGGGTTTGTGGGAGCGTCCAGGCAGGAAAAGGCCCCGCGCGCTCGACGGATGATGCATCGAGCGCGCGGGGCTGGTTCGCTGAATTTAAGCGTGCCCCACGGTAATTACGCGGTTTCGCTCAGCGGGTTCTTCACCCAGCTCATCATGTCGCGCAGCTGGGCGCCGGTCTTTTCAATCGGGTGCTCCGCAACCTTCGCGCGCAGGCCCTCCAGCTCGGTGTTCCCGTTGTCGATGTTGGCCACGAGGCGGCGGGTGAACTCGCCGGACTGGATGTCCTTGAGCACCTCGCGCATGCGCTCCTTTGCGCCTTCGTCGACCACGCGCGGGCCGGAGAGGTAGCCGCCGAACTCCGCGGTGTCGGAGACGGAGTAGTTCATGTTGGCAATGCCGCCTTCGTAGATGAGGTCGACGATGAGCTTCATTTCGTGGAGGCACTCGAAGTAGGCCATCTCCGGCTCGTAGCCGGCCTCGGTGAGCACCTCGAAACCGTTCATGATGAGCGTCTCCAGCCCGCCGCAGAGCACGGCCTGCTCACCGAAGAGGTCGGTGACGGTCTCGGCCTCGAAGGTCGTCGGGATGACGCCGGCGCGGGCGCCACCGATCGCGGCTGCGTACGACAGCGCGAGGTCCTGGCCGTTGCCGTTCGGGTCCTGCTCAACCGCGATGAGGCAGGGAACGCCCTTGCCGTCGGCGAAGGTGCGGCGCACCAGGTGGCCCGGCCCCTTCGGCGCGACCATCGCGACGGTGATGTTCTCAGCCGGCTCGATGAGCTTGAAGTGGATGTTGAGGCCGTGTCCGAAGAACAGTGCGTCGCCGTCCTTGAGGTTCGGCTCGATGTCGTTGGTGAAGATCTCGGCCTGGGAGGTATCCGGGGCGAGCAGCATGATCACGTCGGCCCAGGCCGCAGCCTCGGCGTTAGACTTGACCTCGAAGCCGGCCTCCTTCGCCTTCTCCACGGACTTGGAGCCCTCGCGCAGGCCGACGACGACCTCGACTCCGGACTCGCGGAGGTTCTGGGCGTGGGCGTGGCCCTGCGAGCCGTAGCCGATCACGGCGACCTTCTTGCCCTGGATGAGGCTCAGGTCGGCGTCCTTGTCGTAGAAGACTTCGATTGCCATGGGTTAACCACGCACCTTTCTTAGTATGTGAGATAGACGTTTCACATTATGCCACAAGACCGCGCTACTTCGACGTCGACATGGACTTCGGGCCGCGGCCCAGCGCCACCTGGCCGTAGCGCACAAGCTCGCGGATGCCGAAGGTCTCCATCACGTCGAGGAACGCCCGGAGCTTCGACGGCGTGCCGGTGGCCTCGATGACGACGGATTCCGGGGCCACGTCGACGACGCGGGCGCGGAAGATGTTGGCCGCGTCGACGACCTGCGGCCGGTTGGTGTTATTGGCGTTGACCTTCACCAGCATCAGCGACCGCGCGATCGTGTTGTCGTCGTCAAGCCGCAAGACCTTGAGCACCTGGACGAGCTTGTGCAGCTGCTTGGTGATCTGCTCGATGTGGTACTCGCTGGCGTCGACGACGATAGTGAGACGGTTGATGCCCTCCGTCTCTGTCTTCGCGGAGACCAAGGACACCAGGTTGTAGCCGCGGCGGGTAAACAGCGCGGTGACGCGGGTGATGATGCCGTCGACGTCTTGCACGAGGACGGAGAGGATGTTTCTTGTGGTCTCGTCTCGGTTCATGATCAGTTTCCCTTCTCCTGCTCGCTGCCTAGCTCTACAACGTCATCGATGTCCTCCGGCGCGGTGCCCACGGACTCCTCCTGCTCGAAGAACGGCCGGATGTTGAGTGCGTACTGGATATCCGAGTTCGAAGCGCCGGCCGAAATCATCGGCCAGACCTGCGCGTCTTCCCCAACGATGAACTCGATGACAACCGGGCGGTCGTTGATCTCTCGCGCCCGGCGGATCGCCGGGATGACCTCGTCCTCGGAGGTTACCCGGATCGCCTCGGCGCCGAGCGCCTCGGAGAGCTTGACAAAGTCGGGCACGTAGACCTCGCCGCCGAGCTTGGTGTGCGAATAGTGGCCGTCGTAGAACAGCGTCTGCCACTGCCGCACCATGCCGAGGTTGCCGTTGTTAATCAGGGCCACTTTGAAGGGGAAGCCCTCCATCGCGGCGGTGGTGAGCTCCTGGTTCGTCATCTGGAAGCAGCCGTCACCGTCGATCGCCCAGACCTCCTTGTCGGGGCAGCCCGCCTTCGCGCCGAGCGCCGCCGGGATGGCGTAGCCCATGGTCCCCAGCCCGCCCGAGTTCAGCCACGTGCGGGGCTTGTCAAAGTTGAGGAACTGCGCCGACCACATCTGGTGCTGGCCCACGCCCGCGACGTAGATCGCATCGGTTCCGACCTGCGAGGCGAGGGTCTCGATGACGAACTGCGGGGAGAGCGATCCATCGGACTGCGGGTCATACCCGCGCGGGAAGCGCTCCTTGAGCTCGTTGAGCCGCTCGATCCACGCGCCGATCTTCGGCGCGTTGGCCTTGCCTTCCTTGAAGACGTCGAGAAGCTGGGAGAGCACCCGCCTGGCATCGCCGACGATGGGGACATCCACCTCGCGGATCTTGCCCACCTCGGCGGGATCGATATCGGCGTGGATGGTCTTCGCGAGGGGCGCGAAGGTCTCGGTGTCCCCGGTGACGCGGTCGTCGAAACGCGTGCCCACGGCGATGAGCAGGTCGGCCTCCTGCAGTGCGCCGACCGCAGGCACGGAGCCGTGCATGCCGGGCATGCCCATGTAGAGCGGGTGCGACTGGGGGAACGCGCCAAGAGCCATCAGGGTGGTGACGACGGGCACCCCGGTTTCCTCCGCAAGCGCAAGCAGCTCCTCGTGGGCCCCAGCCTTAATCACGCCCCCGCCGATGTAGAACACGGGCCGCTTCGAGGTGGCGATGAGCTTCGCCGCCTGCACAATCTGGCGCGAGTGGGGCTTGGTGTTGGGCTTGTAGCCGGGGAGGTCCACCACGGGCGGCCAGCTAAAGTCGAGCTCTTCGTTTTGGACGTCCTTCGGAATGTCCACGAGCACGGGCCCCGGCCTGCCGGTCGAGGCGATATGGAATGCTCCCGCGATCGCCGCCGGGATGTCCGCGGCCGAGCGCACCATCATATTGTGCTTCGTAATCGGCATCGTAATGCCGCGGATATCGGCCTCCTGGAACGCGTCGGTGCCGATCAACGGCGATCCCACCTGGCCGGTGATGGCGAGGATGGGAACGGAGTCCAAGTAGGCATCGGCCAAAGGAGTCACCAGGTTCGTCGCGCCCGGGCCGGAGGTGGCGATGCACACGCCGACCTTGCCCGTGGCCTGCGCGTAGCCCGTCGCCGCATGCCCGGCGCCCTGCTCATGGCGCACGAGAACGTGGCGCAGCGTGTGGGCCGCGAACAAGGACTCGTAGAGCGGGAGGACCGCCCCGCCGGGCAGGCCGAAGACGATGTCGGTGCCGAGAGCCTCCAGGCTGCGGACAACCGCGTCCGCGCCGGTCATACGCTCGGGCGCGGGCGCTTCAGGGGTTTTCGGGGCCTTCTTCGAGGGCTTTATGGAAGCTGCCACGTGAAAATAGCTCCTTAGGATCTCTGGTATCTCTGATGAGTGGTGTGTGAGGGCGTGGAAGGTGCAGATCAGATAACAAAAGCCCTCGGAGCAGCACGCGGGTGCTGTCGAGGGCGCTTGGTGACGGGGACTGAGGGTTAAGGTCAGAGCCGCTACGGCAAGCGCCGTACGCTAATCCCTACTACTCGCCGAGTCGTGATCATGGTCTCTCATCATACACAGCTACCTAGCGTCAACGAAGCGCTACCCTAGGAAAGCACTATGCCTTTTGAGTACATCGCCGTCGGGTTGTGGCGCTGGTTCGCCAACACCGGCATCAACCTCGCACTTTTGATCCTCCTCGCGCTGCTCGTGCCGCGCGCGGGGCGCTTCGCCAACCGCATCGCGGAGCGCCGCGCCGCGGAGCTGCCCGACTCCGGCGAGAGCAAGTCCCACCTCGCCATCGCCGGCGTGGGCATCTACATCGCCCAGGCGATTGCTTACTTCCTCATCCTCGTCTTCTTCCTGCAGCAGCTCGGCTTCTCCCTCGCCGGCGCCGCCATCCCCGCCACCGTGGTCTCCGCCGCCATCGGCTTCGGCGCACAGAGCATCATCGCCGACTTCCTCGCCGGCTTTTTCATCCTCTCTGAAAAGCAGTACGGCGTCGGCGACTTCGTCACCTTCCAGGGCAACGGTATCGACGTCTCCGGTGACGTCATCCAGATCACGATGCGCGCCACCCAGATCCGCACGATGCAGCAGTCGACCATCAGCATCCCCAACTCCACCGCGCGCATCTGCATCAACCAGTCAAACTACTGGTCTTCCGCCGTCGTCGTTGTCCCCGTGCCGCTGCTCGGCTCCGATTCCGCTGACGAGGCGATCGCACGCTCGGAGGCAGCCGCGCGCCGGGCGCTGGCCCGCCCCGAGATCTGCGTGAACGTGCGCGACGAGCTTGCGGTCCACCCCGCCGTTGAGATCAACCCGCCGGCCACCGTGGGGATGCCGTGGACCGTCGACATGCGCTTCGTCGTCCGCGTCGAGCCGCTGTCCCAGTGGATGGTCGAGCGCGCCATCCGCGTGGCCATCCTCAACGAATTCTGGGAGGAATACGGCTCTGCCACCACGATCGAGGGCACCCGCATCGCCCACGTCGTCGACGAAAGCGAGAAGCTCGACGGCTTCCCGCCGACCGAGTACATGGACCCCCTCGAGCTGCCTGCCGAGGACTCAGAGATGGATTCAGCGGCAGGTTCAGAAACACAGGCCGTGACCGCGCCCGCCGCCGCGGGCGAGGCGGAGGAGGACCCGGCGACCGAGACACTGACGGGCGATAGCGGGGCCGAGGAGAAGCTGCCGCGCATGGCTTTCGGGGGCAGGATTCGCTTGTCGACGGCCCTCCTCCTCGCCGCCTTCCTCATCCTGCTGCTTGCCCGCGGGCTCACCCTCGACCCCGCCGGCGCCGACAACCGGGGCGTGCTCGCCCCGCCACCAGCCTCGACGGAGCCCGCCACGCCGACAACACACGCCACACCGACTACCGGCGCAGACTCTGTGACAGACACCGTGCCCGCCGACACGCCCTCCTCCACCGCAGTGCCGGCGGAGACAACCCCACCGACCGTCCCCGCACAACCCTCCAGCCAGGCCCCGCAAGCAACGCCGCCGAACCCTGCCCCGGAGGGCTCCACGGCACCGGCGCCGCAGTCGGGCACCGGGGAGGCCGGTGGGGCGTCGCCAAGCGTGCCCCCTGCCCATGCCGATAGCGCGCCGCCGGTCGGCGCTCCCGCTTCGCAGCCCGCGAACCCGCTTGGCTAGCATGTAGCCATGACTGATTCGCCCCAGGTCTTTCGCCCCACCCGCGAGCACATCCTCGCGATCGTGCTCATGACGGCGATCGCCCTGATCGGCATCGCCTGGGCCCCGCTCGTACTCGGCTGGATCCTGCTCTTTCCCGCTGCCTACCTGGCGTGGGTGCTCTCTTCGTCCACCACCGTCTCCTCCCGCGGCATCGAGACCCGCTACCTGATGCGACGCAACGCCTCGCTTGCGTGGGGCGAGCTCGCAGGCATCGCCTTTCAGGGTGCACGCGCCCTCGCAACGACCAAGGACGGCTCCACCTACCCGCTACCCGGTGTAACGTTTAACACCATCCCCGAGCTCTCCGAAGCCTCGGGCGGGGCCATCACCGACGTCATCACGCAAAGCGCCGAGGCCGCCGATGGCAAATACGAAATCATCGACCGCGCCGGGCACAAGGTCCTGCTCACCCGCGATGAGTACGACGCCTACGTGCGCGTGCACCCCGACCTCTACGGCCCCCGCCCGGCAGGGAGCACCAAAATTTAAGGAGTAACAACCATGATTCCGCTTCGTTCACGAGTCACCACTGTCGGCCGGCAGGCCGCCGGGGCGCGTGCCCTGTGGCGCGCCACCGGCACCGGGGAGAGCGAGTTTGGCAAGCCGATCGTCGCCATCGTCAACTCCTACACGCAGTTCGTTCCCGGCCACGTCCACCTCAAAGACGTCGGCGACATCGTCGCCGAGGCCGTCCGCGCGGCTGGCGGCGTGCCCAAGGAATTCAACACCATCGCCGTCGACGACGGCATCGCCATGGGGCACTCCGGCATGCTCTACTCCCTGCCTTCGCGCGAAATCATCTCCGATTCCGTGGAATACATGGTCAACGCCCACACGGTCGACGCCATGGTCTGCATCTCCAACTGCGACAAGATCACCCCGGGCATGCTCAATGCGGCGATGCGGCTCAACATCCCCGCGGTCTTCGTCTCCGGCGGCCCGATGGAGGCCGGCAAGGCCTTCTCCGTCGGCGGGGTGACCAAGCCGAAGTCGGACCTCATCGACGCCATTTCGCTCTCCGCCAATGACGCGGTCTCCGATGCCGAGCTCGAGGAAGTGGCGAACAACGCGTGCCCGACCTGCGGGTCGTGCTCCGGGATGTTTACCGCCAACTCGATGAACTGCCTCACCGAGGCGCTCGGGCTCTCGCTGCCGGGCAACGGCACGACGCTGGCCACCCACACGGCGCGCCGCGAGCTGTTTGTCAAGGCCGGCCGCACCATCGTAGAGATGTGCACGCGCTACTACGGCGAGGGCGACGAATCCGTCCTACCGCGCTCCATCGCCTCTGTCGAGGCCTTCCGCAACGCCATGGCTCTCGATATGGCCATGGGCGGGTCGACGAACACCATCTTGCACATCCTCGCCGCCGCCCAGGAGGGCGAGGTCGACTTCGACCTCACCGACATCGACGACCTCTCCCACACCATCCCCTGCCTGTCCAAGGTGGCACCGAACGGGGAGGCCCACGTCGAAGACGTCCACCGCGCCGGGGGCATCCCGGCTATCCTGGGCGAGCTCAACCGCGCCGGCCTGCTGCACAAGAACGTCCACTCGGTGGCCTACCCCAGCCTCGACGCGTGGCTGAGCGATTGGGATATCCGTTCCGACAGCCCGCTGCCGGAAGCCATCGAGCTCTACCACGCCGCCCCCGGGGGCACGCGCACGACCACGCCGTTCTCCCAGTCCGCCCGGTGGGACAGCCTCGATACCGATGCCGCCAACGGTGTCATCCACGACGTCGAGCACCCGTTTACCTCCGACGGCGGCCTCGTCGTGCTGCGCGGCAACCTCGCCCCCGATGGAGCGATCTTAAAAACCGCAGGCGTGGAGGAGGGCCTGTGGGAGTTTAGCGGCCCCGCCCACGTCGTCGATTCGCAGGAGCAGGCCGTCTCCATGATCCTCGCCCGGGAGGTGCAAGAGGGCGAGGTTGTGGTGATCCGCTACGAAGGCCCCGCGGGCGGGCCCGGCATGCAGGAAATGCTCCACCCGACCTCCTTTCTCAAGGGTGCCGGGCTGGGCAAGAAGTGCGCGCTGATTACAGACGGCCGATTCTCCGGCGGCACCTCCGGTCTCTCCATCGGCCACATCTCCCCCGAGGCCGCGCACGGCGGCCTCATCGGGCTGATCGAAAACGGCGATACGATCTCGATTTCCGTGTCCAACCGCGAGCTCAAGCTTGACGTTGACGAGGAGGTGCTGGCCAAGCGCCGCGCCGCCATGGAGGCCTCCGAGCACCCGTGGACCCCGAACCGCACCCGCGAGGTGACCAAGGCGCTGCGCGCCTACGCGAAGATGGCCACCTCCGCCGATAAGGGTGCTGTCCGGGTCGTGGATTAGGCTCGAGCGGGTGAGTTCGAAGCACCTGTCCCGTCTCGTCGCCGCCCTCGGCGCCGTTTTCGGGTGCGTGGCCACCTGGCTGCTCATCCGCGGCACCGACTTCCCCATCGACACCATCATCTACCGCGAGGGGGCCCGCGCTTTCCTCGCGGGCCGCCCTCTCTACTCGGAGCCGATGTACGCGGCCGATGTCGCGCTCCCCTTCATCTACCCGCCCTTCGGCGCGCTCGTGCTCACGCCGCTTGCGCTGGCGAGCTGGCTGTCTGATGACGCCGCGGGCAACGCCGTCATCGTGCTCTCCTCGGCATTGCTGCTTGCCTGCGTGTACGTCGTGCTGCGGGCTGTGACGCGGGGGCGCCTCGGCGGCCCCTGGCTCGCCGCCGTGGTGCTCGCCGCGTGGGCGGTTGGGGTGTGGCTGGAGCCGGTGCGCTCCAACGCGCTCTACGGCCAGATCAACGTGGTCATCATGGCCCTCGTCGTGCTCGACGTGGTGCCGCGGAAGCGGTTTTTGCCCCAGGGCAGCCTTATCGGCATCGCCGCCGCCATCAAGATCACCCCGCTGGCGATGCTGTTGTTCTTCCTCCTGCGCCGTGACTTCCGCGCAATTGTCGCGGCCGGCGTTGCCGGCCTCGTCGCCACCGCGCTCGCCGCGGTGGTGCGCTTTGACGCCACTGCGGAATATTTCGGCACCACGCTGCTCAACATGGGCACGAAATCGGAGTTCGGGGTGGACACGACCTATCAGTCGAACAGCTCAATCAAGGGCGCGGTGATGCGGTTTTTCCCCAGCCCGGAGTCTCTCGCGGCGCACTCGGCGCTGGCGGGAGGCATCTGGATTGCGGCCTCGGTGGCCACGGTAGTGCTCGGCGCATGGCTCATGGTCGCGCTCATGCGGAGGGGCATGCTTGTCGACGCCACCTTGGTCAACGCCGTAATCATGCTGCTCATCTCCCCCGTCTCGTGGTCGCACCACTGGGTCTGGCTTGCCCTCATCCTGCCCGTGGCGGCGTGGCGCTGCGCGACGGTGCTGAGGTGGCCCGCGGCGCTCACCGCGGTGGCGGCGATGACCGCCGCGCTCACGCTGACGGTGCCGCCGAAGTGGTGGTTCGGCGACGAGATCGACGTCTACGCGCTGACGCTCTGGCAGAAGGTGTTGGTAGATGATTTCGTCTGGCTCGGCTTCGCCCTCCTCGCTGCGTGGGCACTCGCTCTGCGCCGCGTGGACGAAAAAGAGAACCAGGGCGCGCGGGTTGCGCCAGCCGCTTAGGCAAAGGGGTTGATGCCGGTACCGAACCACCACATCAGCCCGGCCGCCGCAATGCCAAGCACCGCGAAGATCCAGGAGGAGGCCAGCGGGCGCCGCGCCCAGCCGCGCCCGGCGTCGACGGCGTAGAAACCGGGGCCTGTAAACTGCTGCGCCAGTGCAAGGCCGAGGAGCACGACGGGAAGCCAGACGTTTGCGTCCCACATCAGCGCGTTGATTCCCGCGCCGGAGGCCGCGGCCGAGTGCGCGGCGTAGAAGCCCGTCACAGCGATGGCCACCATGGCCGCAGCCGGGGTGACGAGGCCGAGGACGATAAAAACGCCGGCTGCGAGCTCAAGCGTGGGCACGACGACAGCGAGGGCATCGCCGAAGGCGTAGCCGCTAAAGGCGTTTTCCAGCCCCGTCACGCCGTCGGAGGCACCGAGGCGGAAAAACGTCGCGGTGGCGTGGAACGCAAGGTAGCCGCCGAGGACGAGGCGGAGGATGAGCAGGCCGAGGTCGATCGTGCCGCGGCGGGCCCGCGGCTCGACGGCGGTCGCCGGTCCGGCTGGCACGGGATCCGGAGCGGCATCGGCGCTGGTCGGGTCGAACGCTTCGACGGGAGCGGGCGCCGGAGCCGGGTAGCGCCCCGTCGCCTCGTCTGCCGTGCCAGCGGCGGTCCCGGTGCTGCCTGTGCTGCCGGGTGTGGAACGGGGGAAGACCTCCGTCGGCGCGGCCTTGCCGGTGCGCTCGTAGATGTTCGAGCCGCCCGCCTGGCCCGTGTAGGTGGGAACGCCGTCGAGGCCGGTGAGGTCGTCTGCCGTGACGTCGCGGTGGTTGCGCGGGTTTATATTCGTCATAGCCTCGAAAGTATTGCAGGCCGGCGCGCTCGAGCGTGATTGCCCCCGGCGCGCCTCACGAAAACTTTGTTGACTTGTCACCTGATGTGGCACACACTGGGTGCCATGGACAAAAAGGATTGGAAGACACCCCCGCGCAACGCCTCGCCCGACGGGGCGTACGTGCGCGATACCACCTACATCCACGACCGCATCGTGCGCGACACCGCTCGCGCTAGCGACGGCGAGGCTGAGCTGTGGCCGGTCGTGCCGGGGCGATACCGCCTCATGGCCGCCCGGGCGTGCCCCTGGGCGCACCGCACCGTCATCGCCCGCCGGCTGCTTGGCCTGGAAGGCGCGATCTCGCTCGGCCTCGCCGGGCCGACCCACGACGCCGACTCCTGGGTCTTCGACCTCGACCCGGATGAGCGGGACCCCGCGACGGGCCTGCACCGGCTCAAGGAGGCCTACGACAACCGGTTCCCGGGCTACCCCAAGGGCATCACCGTCCCGGCGATCGTCGAGGTGGACTCGAAGCAGGTGGTGACCAACTGGTTCCGCCAGATCCCCGTGGACTTCAACAACGAGTGGTCCGACTACCACCGCGACGGCGCGCCCGACCTCTACCCGGAGAATCTCCGCGACGAGATCGACGAGGTGGCCGACCGCGTCTACAAGCAGGTCAATAACGGCGTCTACAGGTGCGGGTTCGCCGGCAGCCAGGAGGCCTACGAAGGGGCCTACCGCGAGCTGTGGGACGGGCTCAATTGGCTCGAGGAGCGGCTCGGCCGGCAGCGCTTCCTCGTCGGCGAGCACGTCACGCTTGCCGACGTCTACCTCTACCCCACCCTGGTGCGCTTCGATCCGGTCTATTACGCGCACTTCAAGGCCTCTCGCCACAAGATCGCGGAGCTGCCCAACCTCCGCGGCTACACCCAGGAGCTCTTCGGGCTGCCCGGTTTCGGCGATACGACCGACTTCACCGAGATCAAGCAGCACTATTACATCACCCACGAAGAGGTCAACCCCACCGGTGTCGTCCCGGTCGGCCCCGATCTGTCCTGGATCGCCGAGCCGCACGACCGCGACCGCTTCGGCGGCTCGCCGTTCGCCGCAGGGGTCACCGCGCCCGGCCCGGTGCTGGCCGGCGAGGAGGTTAAAAACCCGGAGCCGTTCCAGCTGGCGCTGCCGTAAGCAGGCGGGGGCGAGAGGCTTCGCTATTATTGGTTGATTAGAAGATAGTCCAATTGTTCACACCTTAATAGCGGGAAAGCGCATGAAAAAAGCCATCAAACTTGCCCTCGCCTTCGTCGGCCTGCTCGTCGGCGCCGGCTTCGCCTCTGGCCAAGAGACCATCCAATACTTCCTCTCCTACGGGTACTGGGGCATAGTTGGAACCATCGTCGCCGGGCTGATCATGATCATCCTGGGCGCGACGCTGTTCCAGCAGGGGTCTTACTACCTTGCGGACGACCACAGCGCCGTGTTCACATCCGTCTCCCGCCCCATCGTCGCCGGGTTCATGGACATCGCCACGATGTTCACCCTCTTCTCCATCGGCTTCGTCATGGTCGCGGGAGCCGGATCCAACCTCGAGCAACAATTCGGCTTCCCCACCTGGGTCGGCGCCGTCATCATGACGCTCGCGCTCATCGCCTCGGGCTTCCTCGACGTCGACAAGCTCACAGGCGTCATCTCGGCCATCACCCCGCTGCTCATCATCGCCGTCATCGGCGCGCTCATGGTCACCATCGTCAACATGCCGGATAACCTCAGCTCGCTCAACGAGCTGGCCATGCGCAACGAGCCGGCGGCGGGCTTGTTCGGCAACTGGTTTCTCTCCGCGGTGAACTACGCCTCACTCAACATCATCGTCGGCGTGTCCATGATCCTCGTCATCGCCGGTACCGAACTCAACCCCAGGGAGGCGGGCACTGGCGGGTTGATCGGCGGGATGATCTTCGCGTTCTTGCTGGTCATCCTCGCCTTTATCATCTTCGCCAACATGGAGGGCGTCTTCGGTGCCGACCTGCCGCTGCTCATGGTTTTTGACAACATGCACCCCGCCGTCGGGGTCGTGGTCGCGCTCATCATCTACCTCATGATCTACAACACCGCCGTCGGCATGTTCTACGGCATGGCCCGCCGGCTCTCCGCCAGCAAGCCGCAGCGCTTCCGCCCCATCTACTTCACGGTCGTGCTCATCGGCTTCGCGCTGTCCTTCATCGGCTTCGCGGACCTCGTCAGCTGGGTCTACCCCGTCATCGGCTACCTCGGCATGGCGCTCATCATCGTCATGCTGCTCGCCTGGGTCCGCGACCGCGCAGCCATCCAGCAAGAGACGCGGCGACGCGAACGACTCGCCGCGCTCGCGGGCGACGCCCTGGACCCAACGCATTCCACACTCGGGCCGAAGCAGCGCAAAGAGGTGGAGAAGCTCCTCAACCAGTCCAACGTCGACGATGCGAACCTGTGGCAGACCGTGCAAGAAGACGTTGCCGCCGAACTCGACGCCGACCCTGACAGCGAGTTCTCCCTGCACGACATGCCCGACCTCGATCCCGACTCCGACGACTACAGCGGGGCGCCCACCTCCACGAAGGAGGCCCCGGTGGATTGGGAGGCCTACGATTCCCTCTACCAGACCGGCAGCTTCCGCGCCGTCAAGCCCGGCGAGGCGGACAGCGGCAAATGAGGGCCACGTGTCGACGTTTTGCTACCCTCGGGTACGCATTCGAAAAACCTTAATCTTCGCGTACCCCACGGGACATAAATATGAGCCATTCGATTAAAGTCGCCCTCGCCTTCGTCGGCCTGCTCGTCGGCGCCGGCTTCGCCTCTGGCCAAGAGACCATCCAGTACTTTCTCTCCTTCGGGTATTGGGGCTTCGCCGGCACCATCGTCGCGGGCCTGGCCATCGTCGTCGTCGGAACGATCTTGTTCCAGCAGGGGTCTTACTACCTTGCGGACGACCACAGCGCCGTGTTCACATCCGTCTCCCGCCCCATCGTCGCCGGGTTCATGGACATCGCCACGATGTTCACCCTCTTCTCCATCGGCTTCGTCATGGTCGCGGGAGCCGGATCCAACCTCGAGCAACAATTCGGCTTCCCCACCTGGGTCGGCGCCGTCATCATGACGCTCGCGCTCATCGCCTCGGGCTTCCTCGACGTCGACAAGCTCACAGGCGTCATCTCGGCCATCACCCCGCTGCTCATCATCGCCGTCATCGGCGCGCTCATGGTCACCATCGTCAACATGCCGTCGGATTTCGGCGCGCTCAACGAGCTCTCCCTGCAGAACTCCTCCGCCGCGGGCGTGGGCAATAGCTGGTTCCTCTCGGCGCTTAACTACGCGGCGCTGTGCATCCTCGTGGGCGTGTCCATGATCCTCGTCATCGCCGGCTCCGAGCTCAACCCCGGCAAGGCCGGTCTCGGCGGGCTGATCGGCGGGATCGTCTTCGCCATCATGCTCGTCATCTTGGCGTTCGTGATTTTCGCCAACATGGAGGGCGTCTTCGGTGCCGACCTGCCGCTGCTCAAGGTCTTCGACAACATGCACCCCGCCGTCGGCGTGGCCATTTCGCTGATCATCTACCTCATGATCTACAACACCGCCGTCGGCATGTTCTACGGCATGGCCCGCCGGCTCTCCGCCAGCAAGCCGCAGCGCTTCCGCCCCATTTACTTCACGGTCGTGCTCATCGGCTTCGCGCTGTCCTTCATCGGCTTCGCGGACCTGCTTAGCTGGGTCTACCCCGTCATCGGCTACCTCGGCATGGCGGTCATCGTCGTGATGGTCTACGCCTGGGCCACGCACCGCGACGAGATCAAGGAGGAGACGCAGCGCCGCGAGCGCCTCACGGCGCTTGCCGGACAAGCCCTCGACCCCGGGGAGGACGACCTTACGAGCACGCAGCGCGCCGAGGTGGAGAAGCTCGCCACGTCCTCGCACATCGACGACAACGAGCTGTGGCACACAGTGCAAGAGGGCGTTGCCGCCGACCTCGATGCCGACTCGGAGTGCGACTTCGAACTTACCGATGCCCCCGCCCTCGACCCCTCCTCCGAGCACTACGACGGCGCCCCCTCCCCCTCCAGCGGGAGCACGATCGCCTGGGAGGCCTACGACTCCATCTACGGCTCGGAGAGCCCAGAGAGCCCAGAGAGCCCAGAGAAGAAAGGCTAGCTCAGCTTCTGGGCGATGAGCTTGTTCACCTGGCCCGGGTCCGCCTTGCCCTGGGTCGCCTTCATCACTGCGCCGACGATCGCGCCGGTCACCTTCTTGTTCCCGGCGCGGTACTTCTCCACGATGTCCGGGTTGGCGGCCAGCGCGTCGTCGACGGCGCGCTCGATGGCGGCGTCGTCACGCACGACCTCGAGCCCTCGCTTTGCGACGACCTCGTCGACGCTCCCCTCGCCCGCAATGACGCCATCGATCGCCTGTCGGCCCAGTTTCGTGGTGAGCTTGCCCTCCTTGACCAGATCGACCACCCGCGCCACATCCCGCGGGGTGACTCCGATGGCGTCTAGGTCCTTGCCCTGTTCGTTGGCCTTCGCAGTAATGTAGGAGACCCACCAGGCGCGCGCCTCGTCCGGGGTTGCGCCCGCTTCGACCGTGTCGACGACGAGGTCGAGCGCCCCGGCGTTGATAAGGTCGCGGAACTCCTTCTCCGGCAGCTGCCACTCCTCCTGGATGCGCGCACGGCGCACCCACGGCAGCTCCGGCAGCGTCGCCCGGATCTCTTCGACCCACTCGGGGCGGGCGATGACCGGTGGCAGGTCCGGATCGTTGAAGTAGCGGTAGTCGGAGGCCTCCTCCTTCGGCCGCCCCTTCGAGGTGGAACCATCCTTTTCCTGGTAGTGGCGCGTCTCCTGGACAATTTCGCCGCCGTGGTCGAGCACGTAGGCCTGGCGCTGCATTTCGAAGCGCACCGCCTGCTCGACAGATCTCAGAGAGTTGATGTTCTTCGTCTCGGTGCGGGTGCCAAACTTTTCCTGGCCGATGGGACGCAGCGAGACGTTGGCGTCGCAACGCATCGAGCCCTGGTCCATACGCGCGTCGGACACCCCGAGCGCCTTGACCAGCTCGCGCAGCGCGCCGACGTAGGCCTTGGCCACCTCGGGAGCGCGCTCGCCTGCACCGATGATCGGCTTGGTGACGATCTCAATGAGCGGCACGCCCGCGCGGTTGCAATCCACCAGCGACGCGGTGGCCCCCGTGATGCGGCCCGACGCCGAGCCTAGGTGCGTGAGCTTGCCTGTGTCTTCCTCCATGTGCGCGCGCTCAATTTCCACGCGCCACTCGGTGCCGTCCTCGAGGACGACGTCGAGGTAGCCATCAAAGGCGATCGGCTCGTCGTACTGGGAGATCTGGTAGTTCTTCGGCTGGTCCGGATAGAAGTAGTTCTTCCGCGCGAACCGGGAGCTCTCCGCGATCGTGCAGTTCAGCGCCAGGCCGATCTTGATGGCCCACTCCACGCCCTTGGCGTTGACGACGGGCAGCGCGCCCGGCAGGCCGAGGGAGACCGGGTCAATATTGGTGTTCGGCTCCGCGCCGAAGTGCGCGGACGAGGTGGAGAACATCTTCGTCTCCGTCGCCAGCTCGACGTGCACCTCCAGACCCATCACCGGGTCGTATTTCTCCAGGACGTCGTCAAAATCCATCAGGTCATAGGCAGTCATGGCCTACAGTGTAGTTCTCGGGCGCGCGTGTTCGGCCTTCGCATACTATGCGGGCGTTCCTCTCTCACTCAACCGACGACAACCTAGACCGGAACACCACCCAACACCCCAAAACACCCCCCCAACCCCCCTTCCCGTCTAGAACACCCGCAAGAGAGTGACTACCTCCCGACCCGCGCCTCCAGACCGCACTTCACGGTCGGCCACTCGTAATCCAGGATGGAGTAGATGCAGGAGTCGCGCACAGTGCCGTTGTTCATGATGCGCTGGCGACGCAAGGTGCCCTCGTAGGTGGCGCCGAGCTTCTCTAAGGCCCGGCGCGACTGCCAGTTCATGGCGTGGCAGCGAAACTCCGCGCGGATGAAGCCGAGCTCCTCGAAGGCGCGGGTGAGCACGAGGAGCTTGAGCGCCGCGTTGATACCGCTTCCCTGTGCCTTCGTACTCAGCCAGGTGTAGCCCAACTCGCAGTGCCGGTTGTGGTCGTCGATGTTGTACATGCAGGTCAGGCCTACGGCGCGCCCGGCCGCGCGGTCGATGACTGCCCACGGAACGTAGTTGTCGCTGCCGAGCAAGAACTCGATCTGGGCGGCGACCCCTTCAGGCGCGGGAACGTGGTCGACGTACCACGTCTTCCCCAGGTCCCCGACGGCGGCGCGCAGGTCCTCGGCGTGCGCACCGCCCAGGGGCTCGAGCCGGACCAGCGCGTTTTCCATCACCACCGCGTGCTCAGTCATGGGAGTAGTCTACGCGCCGCGCGATGAGGACGAGCAGGGCTCCGGAGAGGTTGTGCCATACCGAGAAAACCGCCCCGGGCAGCGCGGCGAGCGGGCTGAGGTAGGCCCCGGCCAGCGTGGCGGCGAGCCCGGAGTTCTGCATGCCCACCTCGATGGCCATGGTGCGTGCGACGGGCTCGGGCTGGCGGGACAGTCGACCCGTAGCGTAGCCCAGCGCGTAACCGAGGGCGTTGTGGATCACAACAGCGGCCAGCACGATGAGCCCCGCCTGCACGATCTTGTCGCGGGAGCCGAAGACGACGATGGCGACGATCAGCGAGATCGCCACGACGGAGACCCACGGCAGTGCGGGCAGCACGGCCTCGATGGCCTTCGGCACGACGAGACGGAGTAGCAACCCGGCGACGACGGGGAGGAAAACCATGCGCAGGATGGACAGCGCCATCGACGAGGCGCTGACCGGCATGTATTCGCCGGCGAGCCAAAGGGTGAGCACCGGGATCACAAGCGGCGCGAGCAAGGTGGAGATGGATGTCATGGTGACGGAGAGTGCGACGTCGCCACGCGCGAGGTAGCTCACGACGTTTGAGGAGGTCCCACCCGGCGCGCAGCCGACGAGGATGACCCCTGCCGCGACTTCCGGCGGCAGGCGTAACAGCAGCGTGACGACGACCGCGAGCGCCGACATGATGACGAACTGCGCCACCACGCCAATGAGCACCGGCAGGGGGCGCCGGGCCACGAGCGCGAAATCGGCCGGGCGTAGGGTCAGCCCCATCCCGAACATGACGATGCCGAGCAGCCAGGTGGTCCACCCCGAGATGGGCTCGACGGCGGCTGGGGCGAGGTAGCCGAGAGCACCTCCGGCGATGACGAGAAGGGGAAAGCCAAGGGCGGCGAGGTATGCTGAGCGGTCTTCCTGAGATGCTTCCATAAGGCGGAATCTTAGTCCCGCCAGATGAACTAGCCGAACATGGTCCGCGCGGTGCGGTAGCGCCCCTCCGGGACCTGCTTGAGGTGCGCGACGGCATCGGCGAGAGGGACGAGCTCGATGTGTTCGCCGTGGAGCGCCACGCAGGTATCGAAGTTCCCCTCGTGGGCGGCGCGCGCGGCGTTGACCCCGTAGCGGGTGGCCAGCACGCGGTCGTAGGCGGTGGGCGTGCCGCCGCGCTGGATGTGGCCGAGGACGGTGGTGCGCACGTCGTAGCCGAGGCGCTTTTTAATTTCGTCGCCAATAATCTGGCCCATGCCGTTGAATGTCTTGTGGCCGAACTCGTCTTCCTCCCCTAGCCCGGCGTCCATGGTGCCCTCCTTGGGCACAGCCCCTTCGGCGACGACGATGATGCCGTATTTCTCCCCCATCTGGAAGCGGCGCTCCATCGCCTTGCACATCTCGGCGATGTCGAATGGTTGCTCCGGGATCACGGTGTAGTGCGCCCCTCCGGCCATGCCGGCGTGCAGCGCGATCCAGCCGACGTGGCGGCCCATCACCTCGACGATGAGGATGCGGTTGTGCGACTCCGCCGTGGTGTGGAGGCGATCGATCGCGTCGGTGGCCACCGAGACAGCGGTGTCGAAGCCAAAGGTGTAGTCGGTCGCGGCGACGTCGTTGTCAATGGTCTTGGGCACACCGACGACGGGGACGCCGTTGTCCGAGAGCCACTTCGCACCCTTGAGCGTGCCCTCCCCGCCGATGGGGATGAGGGCGTCGACCCCGGCGTCATCAAGATTGCGCTTGATTGTCTCTAGCCCGGCCTTAAACTTGTCCGGGTGGAGGCGGCCGGTGCCCAAGATGGTGCCGCCGCGCAGGAGGATGGAGTCGATGAACGCGTCGTCGTAAAGGTCGACCCGGCGGTCCTCGATGAGCCCGACCCAGCCGTCCTCGTAGCCCACCACCGTGGAGCCGTACTGGGAGCTGGCGGTGCGCACGATTCCGCGGATCACAGCGTTGAGCCCCGGGCAATCTCCGCCGGAGGTGAGTGTGGCAAGTTTCATGGCTTCAACCCTAGCCGTTTTTCGCCCCCACGTCCCTGCGCAGCAGCAACACGGTGAAAAGCCCGAAGATCATCGACGCGGCAACGACCACCACCGCCGCGGGCGCGGAGCTCTCGACGGGACCGGAGGCAAGCACGAGGCCCACGAGCGCAACGCCTGTGACGGAGCCGAGCTGGCGCACCGTGTTATAAACCCCGCTGGCGGCGCTCGCCGCCTCAGCCGGAATCCGGCGCATGGTCGTGGCCGCGTTTGGCGCCCAAAACAGCGCGCTGCCCACGCCGAGCAGCGCGGTCGCTCCCGCGAGCCACCCCGCCTTGGCTCCTACGGCCATGACCCACCACGCCGCGCCCAGCCCGGCGAGCATGAACCCGAACCCGGCAGCCGTGAGCACGCGCGGGTCCATGCGCTCGCTCAGCCTGCCCGCAAGCGGCGTGAGCACCATGGCCACGAGCGACATCGGCACCGCCACGAGGCCCGCGCGTGACGACGCCACCCCCGCCGCCCCCTGCAGCCAATACATCACCGGAATAAACATCGAAGCCACTGCAAAACCCATCGCGGCGACACCTAAGACGCCGGCGGCGAAGTTACCGTCCGCAAATAGGCGCACCGGCACGAACGCATCGCCGCGGCGCCTGAATTGGAGAGCACAAAACACCGCGAGTACCACGGCTCCGACGCCCACGGCCGCCGGTTCAAGGAACTGGATTCCGTACACGAGGGACCCGAGCCCGATGAAGGACAGTGCGGTGGAGGAGGCGTCGATACGCGCGGGCGAGGTGGGAAGCCGCGGCAGCCACACGAGCGCCGCCGCGGCGACGCACGCCGCGAACCCGGCCTGCACGGCGAAGGCGACGCGCCACCCCGACTCGACGACAACCCCTCCGAGGACTGGCCCGAGCAGCGAGCCGACCGAGCCGACCACCCCCCACGCGGCAAAGGCCGGGCCCCGCCCGCTCGCGGGAAAGACCCTGCTGATCAGCCCGAACGCCTGCGGCATGAACACCGCGGAACCGATGCCTTGCACCGCGCGGGCGGCGACGAGCCAGCCGAGCGAGAGCGAGGCGGCGGCCGCCGCGAGGCCGGCCGCGTAGAGTGCCATGCCGACGACAAACACCCGGCGCTGCCCGAACCTGTCGCCGAGCCTGCCAGCCAGCGGCATGGGCACGACCGCGCAGATGAGGTAGGCGCTGGTGAGCCAGACGGCCTCGCGGGCAGGGTAGGGCAGGTGCGGGGCGAGCACCGGCATGAGGCCCTGATCGATCATGATCAGGAAGTACCCCGCGGCGAGCGCCGCGAGGATCCGGGCGTTAGCGGCGCCCGGCTTCAAAGGCCGCACCGACGCGGTAGATCCTGTCGTCGCAAAACGCCGGGGCGATGAGCTGCAGCCCAACGGGCAGGTTCGTATCCGGGGCGAGCCCCGCCGGAACCGACATGCCCGGCAGGCCGGCGAGGTTGAGGGGCAGGGTAAACAGGTCGAAGTTGTACATCGCGAGCGGGTCTTCCACCTTCTCCCCGAGCGGGAAGGCCGTGGTGGGCACCGCCGGGCCGGCGATGATGTCAACGCCTTCAAAGGCGCGGGCGAAGTCGGCCGCAACAAGGGTGCGGATGCGCTGCGCCTGGAGGTAGTAGGCGTCGTAGTAGCCGACGGAGAGCGCGTAGGTGCCCAGGATGATGCGGCGCTTGACCTCTTCACCGAAGCCCTCGCCGCGGGTGAGCGCCATGACCTCCTCGGCGGAGCGGGTGCCGTCGTCGCCGCGCCGCTGCCCGTAGCGCATGCCGTCGAAGCGCGCCAGGTTGGAGGAGACCTCGGAGGTTTGGATGAGGTAGTAGGCGCCCATCACGTGGTCGAAGTTTGGGCAGTCGGCCTCGATGATCTCGGCTCCCTGGGACTCCAGCTGCGCGAACGCGGCCTCAACGACCTCGTTGACGCCGTCTTGGGTGCCGGGGCGGGAGAACTGCTTGACCCGGCCGATCTTCACTCCGCGCAGATCCCCGCTGGCGCCCTCCCTCGCCGCGGCAACCACGGGCGGGACCTCGCGCTCGACCGAGGTAGCGTCGAAGGGGTCGTGCCCGGCGATGATCTCGTGCAGCAGCGCGGTGTCGAGCACGTTGTTGGCGCAGGGGCCCACCTGGTCCAGCGAGGACGCGTTGGCGATCACGCCGTAGCGGGATACCCCGCCGTAGGTCGGCTTCGCGCCGACGGTGCCGGTCAAGGAGGCGGGCTGGCGGATGGATCCGCCGGTATCGGTACCGATGCCGAGCGGGGCCTGGCCCGCGGCGAGCGCGGCCGCGGTGCCGGAGCCGGAGCCGCCGGGCACGCGGGTGAGGTCGTGCGGGTTGCGCGTCGGCTTGTAGGCGGAGTTCTCGCCGGAGGAGCCCATCGCGAACTCGTCGAGGTTGGTCTTGCCGATAATCGGGATCCCGGCGGCGCGCAGTTTGGCCACCACGGTGGCGTCGTAGGGGCTTAAGTAGCCCTCGAGCATTTTCGACGCCGCCGTCGTCGGAGCGTCCGTGGTCACCAGCAGGTCCTTGAGCGCGAGCGGGACGCCCGCGAGCGCGGAGGCGGGCTGATCGCCGGCGGCGACCTGTGCGTCGACGGCGTCGGCGGCGGCGAGCGCGGAGGAGGCGCTGACGTGGAGGAACGCGCCGAGCTCGCCGTCGGTCTCGGCAATGCGGTCGAGGAACGCCTGGGTGACCTCGCGGGAGGTGACCTCGCCGGCTTGGATCTTGGCCGCCAGCTCGTGGGCGGGGAGGGAGATAAGCCCTTCGGCAGGAATGACGTAGTTAGTCATGGTGTTGGTCATGATGCTCTACTCCTCTCCCCCGAGAATCTGCGGGACGACAAAGCGGTGATCCTCCACGGCCGGCGCCTGGTCGAGCGCCTGGGCCTGGGTGAGCGTCTTTGCCTCGACATCGGCGCGCATTCCTGCGTCGATGGAGAGCGGGTGGCTCATCGGGCTCACGCCATTGGTGTCGACCTTTTGGACCATTGATACCGCATCGACGATGCTATCGAGCTGCGGCGCGATCTCGTCGAGCTCCTCCTCACTCAAGGCGATGCGTGCGAGGCGCGCGATGCGCGCTACCTCGTCGCGGGAGATCTCGGACATGGTAGTTCCCACCCTTCAACAATGCGGATGATGTGTGATAAACGCCCCTCATCATACGTCACAGCGCGGACGCTCCGGTGGGCGGCGTGTGTAAGCGGCGGTGATATAACTTGTCCTATGTCTTACCTCATCCGCGTCCACTTGCCGGATACCCCGGGCAGCCTCGGCGAGCTCGCGGAGGCCTTCGGGCTGGTCGACGCCGACATCCGCTCGGTGGACATTGTCCAGATGGACCGCGAGGGCGTGGTCACGGATGACATCGTCGTCGAGCTTCCCACGGGCACGCTTGTCGACGCCCTTATTACCGCCGCCGCGTCCGTTCGCGGCGTCGAGGTCGATTCGATCCGCCCGTTCACCGGCACCGTCGATAGGCGCGGGCAGATCCAGATGCTCGCGCGCATCGCGGAGGTCACCCACGACGTCACCGCCGCCGCCGAGCTCGTCTCGGTGATGCCACAGGCGATGACCTCCTCGTGGGCCGTCGTGTTGCGTGAAACCCCCGACGGGCTCGTGCGCGTAGCCGCGTCCCAGGCCGCCCCGGGCGACGACGGAACGACGCCGCAGCTCGTTGATGTCACCACGGCACGCATCCTCCACCCGGAGGACGACACCTGGGCACCGGAATCGTGGTGGCTGTTGGAGACTACGTTGGCGATTACCCCGCTTAAGGGCACGGACCTCGTGCTCGTGGTTGGCCGCGTCGGCGGGCCGGACTTCCTCGCCTCGGAGGTCGCGCAGATCGGCGACCTCGGCCAGATTATCGGCGCGATGCTGCGCTAGATTGCCACCTCCGCGGCCGTTCATGGTGGCCATTTCCGCCGTGTGTGTGATCTTTGTCGCGGCGAGTATCGCCATCGCCAACTGGTACGTCATCGTCGCCCGGTGGCTCCCGGCGCTTCTCGCGGTTGCAGTCTCGCTGCTCTCCCCGGCCAACATCGCGGCGGTCGGCGGATACGTCGCCATCTCCTGGCGTCTCAGCGCCCGAGCGAACCCGGGTGTGACCTCGTCGGCGGAGATCATCGCATGGCCGTAGACCCATTCGGTCAGCAACGCGGTGATACCGGCCGCGGCTGAGGCTGTGTGACCGACCCTGTCATGGAAAAACGCCAGCAGGTCCTCGTTGATGTGTAAAGCGTTGGGCCCGCAATGCGCTGCTGTGCAAGCAGCTGCGCATGCTCCGGGCTGTCGGTGAACAGTTTTTGCACGTGCCGCAGAAACTGGATCAACGCCGCAGATGGGTCGCCGATGAGTAAAAGCTCGGTATCGATCGCGCCCGAGAACCGGTCGCCGAGCTCAATCCGAATCTCCTCCAGGTCCGCGACGTAGGTGTAGAGCGCGTTGGGGCTCACACCGGCCTGCTGTGCGATGCGCCGCTGCGTTAACGCGCCGGGCCCATGGCGCGCGATAAGTTTCTCCGCTGCAGCGAACAGCTTCTCCGCAGAAATGTCGCCCCTGGGACCTCCCTTTCCCGCAACGCCAGCCATAGGGTTGTGGTACCCCGCCAACAAAATTCTACGATTATGGTATTTTAGAATTTGTGACACGCACTGAGACAGCACGCATCGCCGATCTCGAACGTCGGGTTGCCCGCCTCGAAGCCCACACCCATCCCACAGGCCAACAACCCCCTGCATTCGTACTCACCGAGGCGATCAAGCGTAACGACGACCTTGCAGACGGCGCCGTCACCTTCGGCGGCGTGGTCGATACAGGACTTGGCCACTACGAATATGAATGGGCCAGACCAACCCATTGGGTCACCGACAGCCCCTGGGAGAACGAGATCGAGCGCCTCTCCGCCCTCGCCCACCCACTGCGCGGCGAGATCCTGCGCCGCCTGCTCGCCTCCCCGGCTTCCGTGCCCGAGCTCGTCGCCGAAGGCATCGTTTCCTCCGCGGGCACCGCCTACCACCACATGAATGCTCTCCACGCCGCGGGCTGGGTGGCAAAGCGCGACGGCGGGTACACGATCCCCCCGGGGCGCATCGTCCCCCTCATGACCATCATCACCGCAAGCGAGGCACACTAATGCTGCGTACGCCGATTATCGCCGGAGCCCTCGTGGCGGCAATCACTCTCGCGGGGCTCGTCCTCATCGGCCCCCGCCCGATCTTCCTGAGCAACGATCCCACCGGCGACCCGGAGATCACTGCCGTGCTCCAAGAGCACGCAGAGCGGGGCCACCACAACCTCGCGGCCTTCGTCTACACCGACGGCGAGGTCCGCTATGGCGGCCTCGGCGCGGACGAAAACACCGAGTTCGAGATCGGGTCGATCACGAAGACCTTCAACGCGGAGCTGCTGCGCCAGCAGATCGAGGAGGGCACGATCGGCCTGGATACGACGGTGGGCGAGATTATCGACGTCCCCGGCGCTCCCATCGAAAACGTCACCATGGAAGAGCTGGTCAACCACACCTCGGGCCTTTCACGATTGCCGGGGGTTTCTTTTTCCAACCTCATGAGCGCAACGTTTACGCTGAGCAACCCCTACGCAGACGTAACGCCCGAGGATATCTTCGACATCGCGCGCACGGCCGAACTCAACGGGCGCGGCGAGGAGCACTACTCCAACTACGGTCACGCCCTGCTCGGTCAACTGCTGGCGAAAAGCGCCGGGATGCCCTACTCCGAGCTGCTAGAGCGGAAGATTTTCGCCCCAGCGGGGATGGAACACACGCACCTGCCTGATCACCCTGAGGGCTTGACGCGCGGGCTCGGCAGCACCGGGCACAGAGCCGAGCCATGGGTGATGGACGGCTACGCCCCCGCGGGCGCGATCCGCTCGACTGCGGCGGATATGGCCCGCTACGTCGAATGGGTCGCGCGCCACGGACGCCCGGAATACGGGTGGGCGGAAGCGCCGGCGGACGGGACGGATTACCCCTACCACAACGGCGCGACCGGGGGCTTTCGGACGATGCTCGTCTGGTCACCGGACGCGCCAGGCGAGGCTGCTTTCGTCGCTAACGATACGGCCGCCTGGGTCGACAGCCTCGGGCTCGAACTGTTGAGGTCACACACGAGGAGCGCTAGCTAGCATGATCACGATCGCCGTCATCTCTTTCCCCGCAGTCCTGCTCATCCTCAGCGCACTGAAAACGCGGCGCACCCCCAACCCGGGATGGGGCCGGCTTGCCGACGTCACCATCACCGTCGCCGTGTTAGTCCTCGTCGGGCTGAACTCGAACGTGGCGTGGAATAGTTTCGGCCTGGTGTGGATCTGGCTCGCCCTCGCGGTTGCCGCGGCGGCGGTAGCGGGCTACACCGTGACCAGGATTCTTAGTTCTGCCCCGTCTCCAGCAGCTGCCGAAACTGCGCCTCGTCAAGAATAGGAACGCCCAGCTCGCGCGCCTTGTCCGCCTTGGAGCCGGCGTTTTCCCCCACCACGACGTAGCTCGTCTTTTTCGACACAGACCCGGCCGCCTTGCCGCCGCGCGCGAGGATCGCCTCCTTCGCCTCGTCGCGGGTGAACCCCTCCAGCGTGCCGGTCACCACCACGGTGAGCCCCTCGAGGGTCTGCGGCGGGGCATCTTCGGTCGAGTCTTCCATGCGTACCCCCGCCGCGGCCCATTTCTCGACGATCCCGCGGTGCCAATCGACCTCGAACCAGTCCTTGAAGCTCTCGGCGATAATCGTGCCGACTCCGTCGGTGTCTGCGAGGTCGGCCACGGGGGCGTCGATAAGCGCCTCCATGGACTTGTAGCGGGCGGCGAGCGCGCGGGCCGCGGTCGGCCCGACGTGGCGGATGGACAGCGCGACGAGCACGCGCCACAGTTCCTTCTCGCGCGCGGTGGCGAGGTTGGCCAACAGCTTCTTGCCCGAGGCGTTGACCTTGCCGGCCTTCGTCGTGTACACGCTGGATTTCTCCAGGTCGTCCTCGGTGAGGTCGAACAGGCCGCCCTCATCGTCCAAAACGCCGGACGCGAGCAGGTCGGCCGCGCCCTTCTCGCCGAGCGCCTCGATGTCGAAGGCGCCGCGCCCGGCGAGGTAGGTCAGGCGCTCGGCGAGCTGCGCCGGGCACGAGCGCGTGTTCGGGCAGCGCCAGTCGGCATCGCCCTCCTTCGCCGGCGCCAACACCGTGCCGCAGGCCGGGCAGTTCGTCGGGTAGACGAACTCGCGCTCGGTGCCGTCGCGCAGGTCAGCCACCGGGCCGAGGACTTCCGGGATGATCTCGCCGGCCTTGCGCACCACCACGGTATCGCCGATGAGCACGCCCTTGCGCTTGACCTCGTGCTGGTTGTGCAGCGTCGCCATCGACACCGTGGAGCCGGAGACGAACACCGGCTCGAGCACGGCAAACGGGGTGGCCCGCCCGGTGCGGCCCACGGAGACCTCGATGCCGAGAAGCTTCGTGGTCACCTCCTCGGGCGGGTACTTGTACGCGATCGCCCAGCGCGGGGCGCGCGAGGTCATCCCGAGACCACGCTGGGCGGCCACGCTGTCGACCTTGACCACCAGACCGTCCATCTCGTGGATCGCGTCGTGGCGGTGATCCGCCCAGTAGCGCACGGCCTCGTGGACCTCCTCGGGCGTCCCGGCCAGGCGCGTGTATTCGGAGACCGGTAGCCCCCACTCCGCGAGCTTCTCGTAGGCCTCGTGCTGGGTCGCGGGCGAGAAGCCCTCACGCGCGCCGATGCCGTGGCAGATCATGTGCAGCCTGCGTTTCTTCACGTCCTCAGGGTTCTTCTGCCGCAGGCCCCCGGCGGCGGTGTTGCGCGGGTTGGCGAAGGGCTTCCCGCCCTCTTTGATGCGCTGCTCGTTGAGCTCCGGGAAGTCCTCGGGCCGGATGAACACCTCGCCGCGCACCTCGAGAAGCGGCGGGAAATCCCCGGTCAGCCGGTGCGGGATGTCCTCGATGACCCGCGCGTTGGCGGTGATGTCCTCACCGACGCGGCCGTCCCCGCGCGTCGCGGCTCGCACCAGCTCGCCGCCCTCGTAGACCAGGTCGATGGAGAGCCCGTCGATCTTGAGCTCCGTGAGGTAGGGCCCCGGCGTCTTCGCCAGCCACTCGGTGAGCTCCTCGGCGGAAAACACGTTATCCAGGCTGGCCATGCGCTCCAAGTGCTCGACGTCGTTGAAACCGCTGGCCACCGGGGCGCCGACCTCCTTCGTCGGCGAATCAGGCACCGCGAGCTCCGGGTGGGCCTCCTCGAAGGCCTCGAGCTGCTTGTACAACGCGTCAAACTCGGCGTCGGAGATCACCGGCTGGCCGTTGTAGTACAGGTCGCGGTGGTGGCGCACCTCGCTGGCGAGGTCGTCCCATTGGCGCTGCAGGTCTGCGGAAATGTCGCTCACGGAAAGCCAGTCTAGAGTGAGGTCCATGCCAACGTTTGACGCCTCACGCATGCTCTCCTTCGACCTGGAGACCACCTCGGCCGACCCCGCCGTGGCACGCATCGTCACCTCCGCAACAGTGCTTATCGACGGCTCCTCCGTCACCCCCTCGGAAACACTGGCCGACCCCGGCGTCGAGATCCCGGCCGAGGCCGCCGCCGTGCACGGGATCACCACCGAGAAGGCCCGCTCGGAGGGACTCCCCCACGACGAGGTGCTTGCAGAGACCGTCTCCACCATCAAGCGCGGCTGGGAGGACGGGCTGACCCTCATTGTGTTCAACGCCTCTTTCGATCTCACCGTGCTGCGGCACCTGACCGGGGATTTCACCGTCACCGGCCCCGTCTACGACCCCTTCGTCATCGACAAGGTAAAGGACCGCTACCGCAAGGGCAAGCGCACCTTGGGAGCCCTGTGCGAGTTCTACGGCGTCAAGCTTGGCAACGCCCACGAGGCCACCTCCGATGCCATGGCCGCCGCCCGCATCGCGTGGAAGCAGGTGCGCATGTGGCCGGAGCTGGCCCAGATGGACGTCGGCGAACTCATGGAGTACCAGGCCGTGGAGTACTACAAGATGCAGTCCGAGCTCAAGACCTACTTCGAGTCCCGCGGCCGCGACGCCTCCAACGTGAACCTGGGCTGGCCGATGGCGGGCTAAGCCCTAGCCCAGCCCCTCCCACATGCCGCGCGCCTCCCGGTAGTTCTCCGCCGCCTCTCTCAGCGTCGCCGCCGGGCGCGCCCACACGTCGAGCCCCACGACGGCCGGGTCGATCTGCAGCTCGTCGAGGAAGGCCCACACCTGCTTCGGCTGCTGCGGCGCGATCGCCAGCCGGGTGCCTGCCTCTATGAGCGCCGCCACCCTGTCCTTGCCCGCCCCGTCGAGCGCGGCGATGTCCACGGTGAGCCACGGCGCGTTTACTAGTGCTTCGGTGTGGAGCAGGTGGGCGTCGAAAAGCGAAAGCCGCTCCTCGGGCTCGGGTACGGCGCGGATCTCCTCGTAGTCCGTCGCGCCCTTGAGCTCGCCAGCCATGATCTCGGGCAGCGCAGGCTCGTCGAGCTGCAAGATCGTGCGCGCGGCGCATCGCTTCTCGACGTCTTCTCTGTGCGCCCGGACCGCATCCATCAACGCATCGGTGACATCGCGCAGCGCGCCCGGGTCGGTGATGATGCGGTGGCCGTTTGCCATCTCGATCCGCGCCGCCAGCGTCCACGGGCCGACGAGCTGGACCTTTATCTCCTCAACCTTCCCCGCCCAGAGCTCCTCGAGGCGGTCTAAGTCGCGCGCCATCTGATCCCTGGCGCCGCGGTGCCGCGTGGCCACTCGCCACCCGCGCGGGCCGCGGTCGATGGGGATGTCCAGCAGCGCAGCGGTGCGCCCGATGAGGTCCGAGCCTAATCCCCGCTCGGGCAGCTGCGGCAGGTGCGGGGTGGGGCTCTCCCCCAGCACGATCTCGGCGGCCTTGGCCAGATCGGTGCCGGGCATCTCTCCGAGGCCGAATGCAGTCACGATTGCTCCTTCGTGTCGAGGGGATGCGTCCGATTCTATGGCGCTTCTCCGCCTCAACCCGGATACCCCGAACATGCCGCGGGTTGAGGGTGAGCAACCGCCAGTTGAGGCGTCCGAGTTGAGGTAGAAGTCGTGGGGGCGCCTCGGGGTGCTCCCCCTACGAACAACCGTGTATCCACAGACGAGTACTCGGCTGAAATCGCCCCGAAACGTCCCAATGCTCGTGTTTGAACACCCGCGGTTGGCGGGAGCCGAGGGCCCTACGCCGTCGCGCAGATGGTGCCGGAGCCGAGGACGACATCGCCAAGCCCATCCGGATCAGGCAGGTAGAGCACGGCTGCCTGTCCGCGGGCCACGCCCTCCAGCGGCTCGCGCAACGACAGCGCCACCTCATCGCCCGACACTGTGGCCACGCAGGGCACCACCCCGCCGTGCGCCCGGATCTGCACGTTGGCCTCGAAGGTGCCGGTCATCGCCGGGTGCAAAACCTTGAGCCGGTCGGCGCGGATCTCGCGCACGGTCAACGCCGAGCGCGGGCCGACGGTGACCACGCCGGTTGCGGCGTCGATGTCGGTGACGTAGCGAGGCTGTCCGTCAGCGGCGGGGACGCCAAGGTTGAGCCCGCGGCGCTGGCCGATCGTGTACTGGAAGGCTCCGTCGTGTCTTTTAAGCTCCGTGCCGTCACTATCCACGATCATGCCGGGGCGCATGCCTATCGACTTTCCCAGGAACGCCTGGGTGTTGCCGTCCGGGATGAAGCAGATGTCGTAGGAGTCGGGCTTTGTGGCCGTCGAAAAGCCGTGCCTCTTGGCCTCTTCGCGAATCTTGGGCTTTTCCGTGTCGCCGACCGGGAAGATGCAGTGGTCGAGCTCGGCGCGGGTGAGCACGCCGAGCACGTAGGACTGGTCTTTGAGGGGGTCAGCGCTGCGACGCAGGTTGCCCTCGGCGTCGAGGATGGCGTAGTGGCCGGTGGCAAGCGCGTCGAAACCGAGCGCCAGCGCGCGGTCGAGGAGGGCCGCGAACTTGATCTTCTCGTTGCAGCGCAGGCACGGGTTCGGGGTCTCGCCGTGCTCGTAGGACCACACAAAGTTGTCAATGACCTCCTCTTTGAAGCGGTCAGAGAAGTCCCAGACGTAGAAGGGGATGCCGAGCTTGTCGCAGACCCGGCGCGCGTCGGCGGAATCCTCCAGCGAGCAGCAGCCGCGGGCGGACTCACGGGTGGCCTGGGGGTCGCGGGAGAGCGCGAGGTGGACGCCGACGACGTCATGCCCGGCCTCGACGAGGCGTGCCGCCGCCACTGAACTATCCACTCCGCCACTCATCGCCGCCAAGACCCGCATGCCCGGGAGTGTACCCTGACCTCCCATGCCCCCAAAAAGCCAGACGTTCGAGATCGACTACGGCATCGCCGAGGTGATCGCCGAACACGACGGATCGCTCACCCTGCTGATTAACGGCGTGCCCAGCTCCTCCATCGTGCCGGGCGAGCCGGAGCGCCTCGATTTCGAGTACATGCGCTGGATCGCTGACTTCCTTGACAACCAGAAGCGCTGGGAGAAGCCGCGGCTGACTCACCTCGGCGGCGGCGCATGCTCTCTCCCCCGCTACTTCGCCCACGCGTGGCCGGGCAGCCGCAACACGGTGGTGGAAATCGACGGCGAACTCGCAGTGTTGGCGCGCAAGCTTTTCGACGTCCCCCGCGCCCCCGCGGTGAAAATCCGCGTGGGCGACGCCCGCACCGAGACCGAGGGATTTGCACCTGGCACGCGCGACGTCATCATTCGCGACGTCTTCGCCGAGGCAAAGACTCCCTACAACCTGACCACGGTGGAGTTCTTTGCGGCGGCGCGGGCGTCGTTAAGCGAGCTCGGCGTCTACATCGCCAACTGCGGCTCGCACGCCGACCTGAAAGAAGCCAAGGAAGAGCTCGCGGGGATGTGCGAGGTGTGGCCGCACGTCGCGGCGATCGCGGACCCGCCGATGCTCAAGGGTCGGCGCTACGGCAACATCGTGCTCATCGGCGCGAACACCGCGCTCGAGGCCTCCCCGCGCCTCACCCGCGCGCTGCTCGCTGGCGCGGTGCCCGCCCAGTTCAAGGGCGAGGAGTGGGCGCGGGCCCTGGCAACTCGGGCTCGTCACGATCCCGCCGCGCTAGAAACTCCCTAACCACCCCGGCGTAATCGGACGGACGCATGGTGGGCAGGTAGCAGCTCACCACCGCGAGCGCGATCGCGCCGAGCGCGAGCTCGTCATCGTAGGCGAGGTACCAGCCCGAGTGCGTGGGGTGGAACTTATACTTCGACGCCGCCAGCGAGCGGAACCCGTAGAGCGGTTCGATACGCGCCCCGGTGCGATCCAGCAGCACCTCGAGCAGCGAGTCCGGCTCGCTCGTGCGCGCCAGCGGTGCCCCCGAGAGCGAGACCCACTCTTTGCCCTCCGCGGCGGCGATCGCGGCGGCCTCGGCGAGCAGGAACTCCACCGTGGGGCGGAAGCCCGCCGTGTCGCGGCGCATGAAATCGAGGGTGTAGCCGACACACTGCCCGCCCTCGTAGACCGGCAACCAGCTGGTCACCCCGTGGAGGCGGCCGTCGTCGCCGACGGCGAGCAGGAGCTTCGTCCCCTCGACCGCCAGCTCGTCGACACCGCCCAAGGTAAAGCCCATCTCCGGTAGCGCCTTGTCTGCCACCCACTGTTCAGAAAGCGCGAAGACCTTCTCCCGCATCTCCACGTCGAGCTCCGCCCAGGTCGTCCACACCGCGCGCACGCCCTCCTTACCCGCGCGATTGCGGGCAGTGCGGATGTTTTGGAACTTCTTGCCCTTAAACTCGATGTTGTCGGTGTAGAGCAGGGACTCCTCGGCCACGTGGACGCGGCGGAACCCGGTGCGGGAGAAGTCCTCCGCCACCGAGTACCACGCCACTCTCCAGCCCTGCTCCGCGCAGTACGCCTCGAAGGCATCTGCGACGTCGTCACGCGTAGAAGCCTCCGTGTACACGGGCCCACCGACCGTCACCGCGACGTTGCGCACCACCCGAAACGCCACGTAGCCTTCTCCCCCGCCGGCGAAGAAGTAGCGGTTGCCGCCCCACAGCCCCATCCAGGCGAGGTGATCCCCTGTGCCGCGGGTGAGGATCTCCTGCGCCCGCTGCCGCTCCGTCTCCGCCGCCGGGGAGGGCGCCGAGGTGAGCGCCCGGTGCAGGAAGAAGAGAGCCGCGGCCCAAAAGGCGATGCCGACCCACTCGTAGAGCACCCACGCGAGGAAGCGCTGCGGGATGACGTGCGTAGGCAGCAGCACCGCAGCGGCGGGCGGCAGGAAGCGGGCCGGGGCCTCCAGCAGCGCCTCTCCGAGGCTCGGCGGCCAGAGGAAGCCGGGGTTGGCCAGCGCACCTGCGACCCACACGATCGTGCACACCACCAGCGCGCCTGCCGTGCCCACGATGGCGGGGCGCAGGCTCGAAGCGACCCGGAAAAACGCCCTGGTTGCCGCCAGAACGGCGAGCACGATCAGCCACGGCAAGATGACGAGAACGACGTTGACAGCCCTGAGCACGTCCGCCGTCGGGCCGCCCACCTGGGCGAAGATGATGACCAGCGAGCCTGCCGCGCTGAGGATAGCGAGCACCCAGGCCACCCTCCGCCCGCGCACGAGGCCGAAGGCGATGACGAGTGCCAGTGCCAGCGGGGCCATGTTGAGTAGGAAGGGACCCAGCCCGTCTTGTTGGTTGATGAGCAGCGCCTCGCGGCACGCGGTGGACTCGACATCGACGCAGCGCGCCTGGATCTCGTTGGCCGCCACCGCGGGCTCCCACATGAGCTGGCTCACCTGTGCGAACGGGCCACTTGCCTGGGGGTTGAGCGCAGCGAGAACGGGGCCCGCGCTCACCACGGCGAAAAGGGTTGCGATAAGCACGCGGGCCTCGCGCAGGGAGACACGCACTCGTTGGATGCTTTCCCGGTGGACCAAGCTCCCACCGGCCCACCCGAGTACGACGGCGCTGAGCGCGATGACGTCGACAAGCGAGCCGCTGTAGAGAACCAACGTGCCTGTGAGCACGACCATGATGAGGCGCAGGCGGCGGCGCCACAACACGCCCATCGTGGATGTGGCAAACGCGAGCGGGCCAAAGATCCACGCCACCGGCGACAGGTAAGCACCGGCTGCGAGGTTTGCACCCCACTCGTTGAATCCCGCCCGCTCAACCGCCGCGGCGAGGACGGCACCGATGGGCACCGCGAGGGCGTGGGAGGCCAGCGCAGCGACGATAAAGCGCCGGGTGCCCAGCAAGATTTCGGCCGGCACCGCGAAACACACCAGCGCGAAGGTGGCGTAGACCATCCCGGCCGGGTGCCAACTGGTCAGACCAGACGTCAGGAAGGATGCGATGTTTTCTTCGCCGAGGATGTGGTACCCAAGAATGTGGTAGGCGCCGCGGCCAAAGAGCGCATAGAGCACCCACATCCCCGCGAGCGCCACCACGCTCGCGGGGAACCTCAACGCGGCCTTCTTTAAGGCACTCATCCGATCCCTCCCCGCCGCGCAACGAAATCGAGGCTATCGCGCCACGCGACGCGCCACACGCCGTAGCTGTGCGCCCCGGGCACCGTGTCGTAGGTAGTATCCATGCCCGCCGCGCGGGCGAGGTCGTTGAGGTGAGGCAGGGCTGCTGTGGACATGTGGTCATCTTCCCCTGCGATGAAGCGCCCGGCAATGCCCCGGTAGGTCGGCGTGCCCTGCGCCTTGGCGAGGAGCGTCGCGGCGTTAGCGTTGTGGAAATCTTCCTCGCTGCCGCCAAAGATCTGCTGCACCGTCTTGTCGTGGCTGCCCACGTTCGGCTCCGCCTCGCCGGAGAAGTCCAGGAACGTGCCGTAGGCCTCCGGGTGGTTGGTGACAACCTGCAGTGCGCACGTGCCTCCGTAGCTCAATCCCCCGACCGTCCAGGTGGACTGGTCCTCGTTGACGTGGAAGGTATCCCGGATGAGCTGCGGGATGTCCTCGCTGAGGTAGGTCAACACCTGGTATTCGGGACCATCGGAGCAGGCCGGATTGCCTGTCTCCGAACCCGTAGCGTCGACGCTGATGACCACCGGGGCGATTCCGTTGTGGGCGGCCTGGTACTCGTCGAGCGCCTCGGCGGCGTCGCCCTTGGTAAACCAGTCCATCGGGCTGCCGGGGCTGCCGGCCATGAGCACGACGACGGGGAGGTCGTGGTTGCGCCAGTAGGCGGGAGGGACGTAGGCCACGGCGTCGCGCATCGGGCCCGCCGGCACCGTGACCAGGGCGGCGACCTCGCGGCCGTCGTTCAACGGTGCGCGGCGCAGTGTCGTGAACTTCTCGACGCTCACGCTCGAGGCGACCGGCACCGGATAGAACGAGCCCGCCGTCGGGTACTGCTGGTAGACGAGGTTGGAGACGAGGTAGGCGTTGGCCACCGCCACGACGGCGACGAGCCCGAGCACGAGGCGTCGGCCTTTTTGGGCAATCGCGGAGAACACGATGAAGACCGCGGCGGCGCCCGAGGCGTAGATCATCCACGGCACGGAGTCCGGGAAGGGCTTCGGCCACACTTCGAGCCCGAAGATCACCACCGCGGCCACCACAAGGCTCGCCCCGCCCGCCCAGGCTGTGCGGCGGTTGGGCGGGACGAGCGCGGCGAGCAAGGTCACAACCGCGATGGCGTAGATAGCAATGCTCGCGTCGCCGGAGACGAGCGAGAAGTTTCTCAGTCCTTCCACGCTTTTGTAACCTAGACCCCCATGGCCCCCAAGGCACTGCTCTCCCGCCTCCCCCGCGTACTTCCTGACCCTTCCACAGCGACCTCCCAGTCCACTGGCCGGGTCGTCGTAGCGGTTCACGGCACGTTGTCAGATCCGGTGGTCTTCGCCCCGCTCGGTGAGGCGCTAGGCTCCCGCGGGGTGGACATGGCAGCGGTTGCGCACGGGGCGCGGGGCTCGGCGCGTATCGACGCCTCAGCGGCCGAGCTCGCCTGCGCCATTGCCGCCCTGCCGGACGAGGTCGACCGGGTCGATATCGTCGGGCATTCCAGCGGCGCCCTGGTGGCGCTCCGGGCGCTCGCCGTGCCTGGCGTGCGCGAGCGGGTGGGAACCCTCGTCGGGCTGGGCGGGGCCTGGCGCGGCACCGACCACCACGGTTTCCTCCGCCCCGAGTGGCTGGTGCGGCTCGTTTTCGGGGAATCCTTCGTCGACCTCGAGCACGTCGCTGGTGAGCCGGCTCTGCCCGAGGGCGTCGAGGTGGTCTCCATCGTCTCCGACGCCGATAGCGTGGTGCCGGAGTGGTCATCCACGCTCGGCCGCGTGGTCACCGTCAGCGGCGTGCCCCACGCCCTGCTGCCGGGCTGCACCGACGAGGTGCTCGACGCGCTCGGGCTGTAGAGCTACTTCTGGGCGTTGGCGAGCAGGATGAGCAGGTCGCCGACGGAGTAGTCGCCGAGCATCATGGTGCGCAGGTCCCCGACAGGCAGCTGCCCCTGTGCCGCGAGGTCTTTCACGTTCGCGGCGATCTTGTCGGCGTCTTCGGGGTTAAAGCCGAATTTCGCAGCCGCGTCGTGGACCTGCGGGGAGCCGAGGATCCCGGTGGCAAGCCCCAGGATGGCCACGACGAGGGCGGTGTTGTCCTGCTCCAAAATGCCGAGCTCCCCAGACTCAGGGACCTGGAAGGACTCGAGGACCCCGCCGCCCACGGCGTAGTTGCCGGCGGAGAAGCTGGAGAGATCGGCCTCGCTGCCGTTGAAGACGTTCATGTCTACCGGGGTATTCATGCCCGGCACGCGCCCGGAATCGGAGCGCTGCCAAAACGTCAGCTTGTCCCAGCCCCCCACCGGGCGCGGGGCCTGGTTCTGGTAGGCCGCGAGCCACAGCGGGTAGCCGGTAAAGGCATTCGTATTGGCCATGCGCTCTGTCCAGAAGTAGCGGTAAGTATAGAGCATCGGCTTGGTGCCGGTGGCCTGCTCAACCTCGGAGAGGAACACCTGGGTCCAGCCGATGAGCGCCTGCGGGCTCAACCCCTCGTCGACCTCTACGTCGAGCACGGGCGGGAGGGAGAGCGCGGGACCGGCATTGATGACGGAGGCAAAGTACTGGGCCTGGGTGACCGGGTCTTCGGCGGGGCGCGCGTAGTGGTAGGCGCCGACCTTCATGCCCGCATCCGCCGCCGCGCGGGCGTCTTCGTCGTAAAACTCGTTCTTCCAGCCCTCGCCCTCGGAGGCCTTGACAAAGGCGAAGCGCTGCCCGCCGGGCCCGGCGACGGTGCGCCAGTCGATCTGCCGCCCGCCGGGGCGCTGGTGGCCCGCGACGTCGACGCCGGAGACCACCCCGGGCAGCGTCTGCGCGGCGGCGTCGGTACGCGAAGCCGGGCTAAACGGCACGACGACGGCGAGGACGAAGGTCAGGGCGGCCGCGACAAGCGCGGCGAGGACGGGTTGGATCCTGCGGGAGACGTGCATGCGCGCCACGCTAGCGCACTTAAATCACAAATTTCACACGCGACACACCACTTACAGGGATCCCGCGATTCGGGCACGCGTGACGACGCCCCCAATCTCCCCCACCAGCTCCTCAACGTCCTTTTCCGTCGACGTGCGCCCCAGCGTGAGCCGCAGCGCCCCCGCCGCTGCCTCGGGCGCGACCCCCATCGCCTCGAGCACGTGGCTGGACCGGTTGACCCCCGCCGCGCAGGCCGAACCCGTGGAGGCCTCGAGGCCCAGCGAATCCAACAGCATGATCAGCGCATCCCCGTTCGCGCCGGGGAAGAGCACGTGGACGTGGCCGGGGAGGGCGGGCAAGGGCGTTGTCACGCGGGCGTCCGGCACCTCGCGCAGGATGCCGGCGACGAGGGCCTCGCCGAGCCTGATGAGCCTCGCCTCCTCGTGCGCCATTTCCCCGACGGCCTCTCGCAGCGCCGCCGCCGTCGCCGCCGCGGAGGCCACATCCACCGTGCCCGAGCGCAGCCCCCTCTCCTGCCCGCCGCCGGTGATCACGGCGGTCGGCGCCGGAGAGCGCCGCGCGAGCAAGATGCCGGTGCCGCGGGGTCCTCCGAACTTGTGGGCGCTCGCCGCTAGCGTCGTCGCGCCGAGCTCGTGGAAGTCCACGGGGACCTTGCCCACCGCCTGGACGGCGTCGACGTGGAAGGGTGTGCCTACCACCGCAGCCCGGGCGGCGGCCTCGGCCACGGGCTGGACCACGCCCGTTTCGTTGTTGGCCCACATGAGGGTGGCGACGCCCGCTGGGGCGTCGAGAAGCGAGAAGTCCTCCACGCGGCCCTCGCGCGTGACGGGAAGCCACTCGAGCCTCGCCCCCTCGGTCACGGCCAGTGACTTGACCGTCTCGAGGACAGCCGGGTGCTCAATGGGGCTGGCCACCACCCGGCCTCCCCTGCTGGCGCGGTAGAGGCCGCGCACCGCGAGGTTGTCCGCCTCGGTACCCGAGCCGGTAAAGACCACCTCGACCGGGTCTGCGCCGAGCAGCTCGGCGACCTCCTCGCGTGCCTCGGCGAGCACGGCAGCCGCCCTGCGACCCGAGCCGTACTGCCCTCCCGGGTTGAGCAGGCCGGAGTACTCGGCCCAGGCCTGCCTCGCGCAGTCTCGCATCGGCGTCGTCGCGGCGTGGTCGAAGTAGGGCATGGGCGCGATTCTAGTCGCGCGTACCGCCACAGCTCTCGGATCCATCGGTGCTCTCGGAGCCGAGGAACTACACTGCAGTACTATCCACGCGCCGGAAGGAAGACCCCAAGGAGCCGCTCCGCCATGCCCCCACGCCCAATCCTCCTCGACTGCGACCCCGGCCACGACGACGCCGTAGCCATGCTCCTGGCCTGGGGAAGTCCCGCCATCGACCTCGTCGGCGTGACCACGGTCGCAGGAAACCAGACCCTGGAGAAGGTCACGGCCAACGCCCTCGCACTGGCGCGGGTCGCCGGGATCGCAGGAGTCCCCTTCGCGAAGGGCGCGGACTGCCCGCTCGTCGGCCCGCAGCTCATCCCCGCGGAGATCCACGGCGAGTCCGGCCTCGACGGCCCGCGCCTGCCGGGCCCCGGGGCAGACCTGGACCCGCGCCACGCCGTTGATCTCATCGCCGATACCGTGCGCGGACACGCCTCAGGCGAGGTCACCCTGGTGGCCACCGGAGCCTTGACCAACCTCGCCCTGTTCGCCCGCACCCACCCCGACCTAGTCGGACGGGTCGCGGGCGTGACGCTGATGGGAGGGGCGCACCACGGCGGGAACATGACCCCAGCGGCCGAGTTCAACATCCTCGCCGACCCCGAGGCCGCCGCCATCGTCTTCGACGCGAGCTGGCCGGTGACCATGGTCGGCCTCGACGTCACCCACAAGGTGTTGGCCACACCCGAGCGGATGGAGCAAATCGCACGGGTGGGAACCGACGTCGCCGGTTTTGTCGCCGAGCTTGTCGATTTCTTCGGTCAGGCCTACAAGGCTGAGCGCCGCTACCCCGGCCCGCCGATGCACGATCCTCTGGCTGTCGCCGCGGTGGCCGACCCATCCGTCCTCGCGACAGTAGCTGCGCCCGTGCGCGTAGAAACCCGCGGGGAGTACACGCGCGGGATGACGGTGGTGGACCTGCGCCGCACGTGGGATGTGGCTGGCGGCGAGCCGTCGATACTCGGTGTGGCCGACGACTATGAGAATATGTCGATGCACAGAGTCGGGGTCGACGTCGATGTTGATGGTTTTTGGCACATGCTTATCGACGCCCTCACCCGCATCGGCAACACCCACTTCAGGTAGAAAGGCCCCCGTTGACTTCACGACCAGCCGCCCCCGGCGACCCCGTTGATTCCCGCCCCGGCGGCATCGCCCTACTCATGGGTGTGCTCTTGACCGCTGCCGTTGCATTCCAGCTCAACGCCTCGATGCTCTCGCCCGTCCTGCCGACCATGGCCGCTGAGTTGGGTACCGACGAAGCCGCCGTAGGGTTAACCCAAACTGCGTTTTTCACCTGCGGGGCGATGTGCGGGCTGTTTTTGCCGCGCCTGTCCGACATCATCGGGCGGCGCCGGGTGCTCGTCGTCATGCTGGCAGTCATGTCCCTCGGCGGCGTGCTCGCCGCGCTCGCGCCGAACATTCAGGTGCTGCTTGCAGCCCGCGCCCTGCAGGGCATCGCGGGCCCGACCATCCCGCTCACCCTCATCATCCTGCGCAGCCAGGTCAAAGACGAGGTCCGCCTCGGCACCCTCATGGGTCTTATCGCCGCAGTCAACGGCGGCATCGCCGGGCTTGACGTGCTGTTGTCCGGTTGGATGGCCCAAGAATTCGGGTTCCGCTCGGTCTTCTGGCTCATCGCGGGCATGGGGTTGGTCGCGGTGGCTGCAGTTGCCCTCTGGGCTCCGGACTCCAAACCTTCCGCGGGGGTAAAAATGGACGTCGGCGGTGCCGCCCTTCTCGTAGTTTCCGTGCTCTCGCTGACCCTCGCCGTCAACGAGGCAGGCAAGGCCGGGGCGGCGAATTGGCTCGCGGTGGCCGTGCTCGCCGTGCTGGGCTTCGGGTTCTTCGCCGTGTTCTGGAGGTATGAGGGGCACCAGACGCAGCCCCTCGTCGCACCGCGCTACCTGGCCAGGCGCCACACCTGGGCGCTGTTGCTCACCACGGTGCTCACCATGACCGGTGTTTTTGCGGCGGTCAACGGCGTGGCGGTGTCGCTGGCCCAAAACCCCACCGCGGGCTTCGGTGTGGAGGCGGACGTCGCCGCGCTCGCGCTGCTGACCCCGTACGCGCTCGTCGGGTGGTTGGTTGGCCCGTTCGCCGGGCGCTTCGCCCCGCGTATCGGCTACGCCCGCTCGATCCGGGTCGCCAACATCGCCACCGCCGTCCTGCTCGTGTTGCTGGCGCTGGTGGGCGTGCGCTCACTCTGGGTCCTCATCGCCGGGGTCATCCTCATCGGGGTGACCTACGCCGGCATGGCCAACATCGTGCTCAACAACCTCGGCGTGGTCAACTCCCCGAAGGACAACGAGGGGTTCCTTCCCGGTATGAACTCCGCCGCCTTCAACCTCGGCGCCGGCATCTCCTTTGCCGTGCTTCCCGTTTTCATGGTCGCCGGTTCGCCGCAGGGCTCGGACTCCACCGCCGGGTATACGACAGCATTCCTCGTCGGCGCGGTCATTCTCGCGGTCTCCGCGGCGGCGACACTGCTCATCCCCCGCACGACCGTTGCCGAGCTGGATCGCGCTCTTAACTAGGCCCGCTCGCGCGCCCCGCACACGTACGCCACCGCGCTGGTGCCCACGCGCGCGACGACCACGGCCATCGGCCGCTTCCCCTTCAGCTTCAGTGAGGCCCGCAGCTTGTCGGGGTTGACGTCGACGCCGCGCACCAGGATTTCGAGCGAGCCCGCCCCGTAGGGCCGCAGCGCCGCCTTTAAACCACGCAGCGGCACCGCCTCAAGCACGGGGAATGCGCTGTAGCCCGCCGGGATCGCATCCCCGGTGAGGAAGGCGATGTGGGGGTCGAGCATCCACAGGCCGTGGCGCGCGCCGAAGGCGCGCACGAGCCCGGCGCGGATGACCGCCCCATCCGGCTCGACGATGTAGGCCCCGGGCTCGCCCACCTCAAGCTCCGCCTCGTCCTCGCGCGACGCGGAGGTGACGATGTCTGTGAAGCCGTCGCTACGCAGCACGGCGGCCTCGCGCGCCAGCCCTCCGGCAAGCCCCGGGGTGTAGAGGCAGGCCTCCTTGACCGCCCCGTCGACGGAGACGACGCTAACCAGCCCATCCCACTCGGAGTAGTCGATGCCCGGGGCACACTTCACGGCCAGCTCTCTGCCCCGGTACGCCGCGAGGAGGTCGGGCAGTGGGGGTTGGAGCTTCGCGGGGTCGGCGATGCGGTTTCCCCCGTCGCGGCGGGCGGGGTCGGCGACAACGACGGCGTCACGGGTAACGGGGGCGAGGGCGTCGGCACGCGCGAGCCACGCGTCCGGGCCCAGGTTGTGCCTGGCCATGAGCACCCTGGCCGAGTCGAGATCGGAGCCGAGCCACGCCAGCCCCGCCTCCGCCGCGGCGGGCGCCTCGGTGCCCACCGAGCAGGTCACGTCGTGGAGGCGGCCGGCCCCGGCAGCGGCGATGCGCCGCGCGCGCAGGTGGGCCACCGGCACGGGGGTGGCCTGCTGCGCGGCGTGGAAGTCTGTGAGCCACTCGCCGGGGAACTTCCCCGCGGCGGCCCGCCGCCCGCCGAGCAAGCCCATCACCGCGCGGGCGTAGGTGCCGAAGCGCTTGTCTAAAATCTTACGGTCGGAAATCATCGCGGCGCGGGTGAGAGAGAGCGCGGGTGCCACCTCGTCGATCTCGGCACGGTGGGCCGCGAGGAAGCGGACTTCCTCGACGCTAAAGCTCAAAGGGCCTCCCGATGCGGTCTTCTGGGCGCAGCGTGAAAAACTCGGCGTAGCGGGGGTTATCCACGGCGTCGTCGCGCACCAGGGTGATCTCTGCGCCCTTCGTCGCCTCCCACAGATCGTCGGTGGTAGCAAACTCGGAGATATCGAGAAGCTGCGCCCACGTCGAGGGCGCAAAGCGCACCAGCCCGGCCCGCCAGCCGTCGATAAGCAGCGCAGGCGGGAACCAATTCGCGTCGTCCGCCTCCCCCGTGCGCCCGTCGGGCTGCTGCCCCTCGGGCAGGCGCGCGAGCCAGGTAAACGTATCGTAGGTGGTACCTCGCTCGGAGCGCCCGACCCAGCGTGCGAAAGGAAGCAGCAGGTCCGGGGTGACCCGCAGGCCCTTATCGCGCAACACCTCGGTGAGCGAGAGCTCATGGGACTCCATGCGCACGCGCTGAGAATGGAAGGAGTGGGCGTCCGCGGGCAGGTCGCCCGCGCTATCGACGGCGAGGAGCGTACCGGTTTCCTCAAACAGCTCGCGCACCGCCGCAAGCAGCAGCGCGTAGGCGGTATCCGAGCCCACCTTGAGCTGCGCGGCGAGGTCTTCGGCGCTCCGGCCGTACCAGAGCTCACCGGCGCTCTCCGCATGCGGGAAGTCGCGGGAATCGACCCCGCCGCCGGGAAAAACGGTCATGCCGGGGTAGTTCGGCATGCTCATCACCCGCTCGAAAACCCAGACCTCCAGGCCCGTCTCGCCATCGCGCGTGAGTATCACGGTGCAGGCGAGGCGCGCTGAACTCTCGATGCTCTCGATTGCCACCGCGTGCCTCCTTCCGCCTAGCCTGCCCTGTGCACTCCCCCGCGCCGCGCGCGCCGCGCCGTGTAGCGCCCCTCCGAGGCGTGGACCTCGATGGGTTGATGATACGCGCGGGTGAGGTTTTCGGCGGTGAGCACGTCCTCGATGAGCCCCTGGGAGACGACTTCGCCTTCGTCGAGCAGCAGCGCGTGCGTAAAGCCCGGCGGGATCTCCTCGACGTGGTGGGTGATCATGACAATCGCGGGGGCGTCGGGGTCCATCGCGAGGTCCCCGAGGTAGGCCACGAGATCCTCCCTGCCGCCGAGGTCCATCCCGGCGGCAGGCTCGTCCATGATGAGCAGCTCCGGGTTGGTCATGATCGCGCGCGCGATGAGCACGCGCTTGCGCTCCCCGTCCGAGAGCGTCTCCCACGTGCGGTCGATCAGGTGCATCGCGCCGACCTGCTCGAGCACCTCGAGGGCCTGCTCGTAGTCCATCTCGTCGTAGTCTTCGCGCCACCTGCCCAAGATGGCATAGCCGGCGGAGACGACGAGGTCTCCGACCTTCTCCTCTCCGGGCACCCGCAGCGCCACGGCGGAGGAGGTGAGGCCGATCTGGGCGCGCAGGTCACGCATGTCGGTCTTGCCCAGCCGCTCCCCGAGGACGAAGGCCGTGCCGGCGGAGGGGAATTCCTGCGCGGAGGCCATCTTGATGAGCGTGGTTTTGCCCGCCCCGTTGGGGCCGATGACCACCCAGCGCTCGTCCAGCTCAACCTGCCAGTCGACGGGGCCGACCAGGCGCGCTCCCCCGCGGGAATACTCCACGCCGCGGAAATCGATCAGCAGGTCCGGGTCGGTTTCCAGTTCTTCTCCACGATTACTCACCCCTCCATTGTGGACTAAATCCGCCCGCCCGGGTGGCAGCGCGCCAACCCCCGGCACGGTTGGCGGTTGTGTGGCTAGTGTGGGGAGGCATACCACGCCGCACACCGCCCCCCGACCCAAGGATGTGGAGCACATGATTGGACGCTTCGGAATTGATGACGTACGCCCCCAGGTATCCGGGCGCACCCTGCCGGCCAAAGCCGTCGTCGGCGAGGTCGTCCCCGTCTCCGCACTCGTCTGGCGGGAGGGCCACGACGCGGTGGCCGCCACCCTCGTCACCGAGGCTCCCGACGGGACGCGCAGCGCGGCCTTGATGCAGCAAGAGGTCTACCGGCCGGACTACGTCCACGCGCTCATCGTCCCGCACGTGGAGGGGACGTGGCGTTTTCGTGTCGACGCCTGGAGTGACGTCATGGCGACCTGGCGCAACGCGGTGAGCAAAAAGCTCGCCGCGGGGCAGGGGGAGGCCGAGCTGGCCAACGACATCGCGCACGGCGTGGAGCTCTTCGATCGCGCCGCGGCAAACGCTCCCGCCGGTGCCGCGGAGGTCCTCTCCCAGGCGAGCAGCACGCTTGGCGACACCTCATTGCCGCTGGCCACCCGCCTCAACGCCGGGCTGGCGAAAGAGGTCACCGACGTGCTCGCCGAGCACCCGCTGCGCGAGCAGGTCACCCGCGGGCCGATCTGCGAGATCCTCGTCGAGCGGCGCGAGGCGCTGGTGAACTCGTGGTACGAGCTCTTCCCGCGCTCGACCGGCGGGCGCGACGCCGCGGGCAACCCGATCCACGGCACGTGGGAGACGACCTCGAAGGCCCTCGATCGGGTCGCCGCGATGGGCTTCGACACCGTCTACTTCCCGCCGATCCACCCCATCGGCGAGGTCAACCGCAAGGGCCGCAACAACACGCTCACGCCCGATCCGCAGGACGTGGGATCGCCGTGGGCGGTCGGCTCGGCAGACGGCGGCCACGACGCCTTCCACCCTCTGCTCGGCGGCGAAGAAGAGTTCCTCGCCATGCTCTCCCACGCCCGAGAGCTGGGCCTCGAGGTCGCGCTCGACTTCGCGCTCCAGGCCGCGCCCGACCACCCGTGGGCACGCGAGCACCCGGAGTTCTTCACCGTGCTTGACGACGGCACCATCGCCTATGCGGAGAACCCGCCAAAGAAGTACCAGGACATCTACCCCATCAACTTCGACAACGACCCCGAAGGCGTCTACGCGGAGATCTACCGGGTGCTGATGTACTGGGTGGGCCTGGGGATCAAGACCTTCCGCGTGGACAACCCGCACACCAAGCCGGTGAACTTCTGGCACTGGCTCATCAACGCCGTCCACGAGACGAACCCCGAGGTCATCTTCCTCGCCGAGGCCTTTACCCGTCCCCCGCGCATGTTCGGCCTATCCAAGGCCGGCTTTTCCCAGTCGTATACGCACTTCACGTGGAAGACCTCCAAGGCGGAGCTCATCGACTTCGCCGGCCTGCTCGTCGATGTCGCCGACGTCTCACGCCCCAACCTCTTCGTCAACACCCCCGACATCCTGCACGCCTCCCTCGTCACCGGCGGGAAGGCGGCGTTTGCCATCCGCGCCACCCTCGCCGCCACGCTGAGCCCGCTGTGGGGCGTCTACTCCGGCTTCGAGCTCTACGAAAACGTCCCCGTCGCACCGGATTCCGAGGAATACATGGACTCGGAGAAATACGAGCTGCGCCCCCGCGACTTCGCCGCCGCGCTCGGCCGGGGTGAATCCTTGGAGCCCTACCTCACCCTGCTCAACGCGATCCGCCGCGGCAACCCCGCGCTCCAGCAGCTTCGTCAGCTGCACTTCCACGACGCCTCCAACGACCAGGTGCTGGCCTACTCCAAGGTCGATGCCGTCAGCGGCAACGCCGTGTTAGTCGTGGTCAACCTCGACCCCTGGGCCACCCAGGAAGCGATGGTGCGCATAGACGCCGAGGCCATCGGCGTCGGCGCCGGGGAGAGCTACCCCGTCCACGACCTTGTCACGGGCGCCGACTACACGTGGAGCACGGATAACTTCGTGCGGTTGGTACCGGAGGCGAACGTGGCTCACATCTTTAGGCTGCCGGACGTCGATAAGCGGCTGCGCGCGTCGCTCGCCTTCCGCGCCATCCCTGACCACGACTACCGCCCATAAAAATCGGTAGCGTTTTACCTCATAAGCGTATCCCCCTCAAGCCACCCCCTGCGAAGGACCACCATGGAGAGCACACCTACACACCTTGCGATTCCGGAAGCGGACCGCGCGCGCCTCATCCAATGCAAGCACCACGCGCCCCACGACTTCTACGGCTGGCACAGCTTATCGGCCGGATCGGTCGTGCGCACCCGCCAGCTCGGGGCGGTAAAGGTCGAGCTCATCATCCACAACGAGCGGCGCGAGATGACGCCTATCGGCGACGACATCTGGGTCATCGGGCTTGAAGACGAGCACGCGCCCGACTACCGCCTCGCCGTCCACTACCCCTTTGGCAAAGAGGTCACCACCGCCGACGGCTACCACTTCCTGCCCACCCTTGGCTCCCTCGACCTCCACCTCATTAGCGAGGGCAGGCACGAGAGGCTCTGGGAGGTCTTAGGGGCCAACCCGAAGACCTACACCACCGCCTTAGGCGAGGTGAGCGGCACGGCCTTTGCCGTGTGGGCGCCCAACGCCCGAGGCGTCGCGGTGGTCGGAGACTTCTGCAATTGGAACCCGAACCAGTACCCGATGCGCACGCTCGGGTCGACCGGCGTGTGGGAGGTCTTCATCCCGGGCATCGAGGCGGGCACGCCGTACAAGTTCGCCATTCACGATGTCAACGGGGTGCGCGTGGACAAGGCCGACCCGATGGCGCGGCAGACGCTCGCCCCGCCGGAGACCGTCTCTGTCGTCGCCGCGCAGAGCACGTATACGTGGCGTGATCACGACTGGATGGCCAGGCGCGTGGGGCTGGATGCGAAAAACGCCCCCATGAGCGTCTACGAGTGCCACATCGGCTCGTGGAAGCAGGGCTCGAACTACGCCTCGCTGAAGGAAGAACTCGTGCCCTACCTCGTGGAGGGTGGTTTTACCCACGTCGAGTTCCTCCCCGTCGCCGAGCACCCCTTCGGTGGCTCCTGGGGCTACCAGGTCACCGGGTACTACGCGCCGAGCGCGCGGTGGGGCAGCCCGGACGAGTTCCGGGCTCTTGTTGACGAGCTGCACCTGCACGGCATCGGCGTCATCGTCGACTGGGTGCCCGCGCACTTCCCCAAAGACGCCTGGGCGCTCGGGCGTTTCGACGGCACCGCGCTCTACGAACACCCCGACTGGCGCCGCGGCGAGCAGAAGGACTGGGGCACCTACGTGTTCGACTTCGGCCGCAACGAGGTGCGCAACTTCCTCGTCGCCAACGCCTTGTATTGGTGCGAGGAGTTCCACTTGGACGGCTTGCGCGTCGACGCGGTGGCCTCCATGCTCTACCTCGATTACTCCCGCAACCCCGGGGAGTGGCTGCCCAATAGCCAGGGCGGCCGGGAGAACTGGGATGCCGTGCGCTTCTTGCAGGAGACCAACGCGACGGTGCAGCGCAGCCACCCCGGGGTGATCACCATCGCCGAGGAGTCGACCGCATGGCCGGGCGTGACTGCGCAGACCTCTGCGGAAGGGCTCGGGTTTTCCCTGAAGTGGAACATGGGGTGGATGAACGACACCTTGGAGTACTTCTCCCTCGACCCCATCCACCGCTCGTATCACCACAACGAGATCACGTTTTCGCTGGTCTACGCGTTCTCCGAGGCCTACGTTCTGCCGTTTTCGCACGACGAAGTCGTGCACGGTAAGGGCTCGCTGTGGCAGCGCATGCCTGGCGACGCCTGGAACAAGGCGGCCGGGATCCGTGCGCTGTTCGGCTACATGTTCTCCCACCCCGGAAAGCAGCTGATGTTCATGGGCTGCGAGTGGGGCCAAACCACCGAATGGGACGAGGCGCACTCGGTCAACTGGGACAACATCGCCGGCGAGGGAGAGGGCGCCTACCACCGCGGCATCATGCGCCTCGTGCGCGACCTCAACCGCGTCTACCGGGATACCCCGGCGATGTTTAGCCAGGACAACACCCCCATGGGGTTCCAATGGGTCAAGGGGGACGACCACGAGCACAACATTCTTGCCTACGTACGCTGGGGCGTGGACGGCCAGCCGCTGCTCGCGGTGGTGAACCTCTCCGGCGCATCCCACCTCGGCTACCGCCTGGGCCTTCCCGAGGCGGGCAACTGGCAGCTCGTGATCAACACCGACGCCGGAATCTACGGCGGCGCCGACAACGACCTACCGTGCACCGTCCACACCGAGCCCGTCGAGTGGGATAACTTCGAGCAGTCAGTCACGCTGCACGTGCCGGCCATGAGCGTGCAGTACTACACGCTCATGCGCTAGAGCTAGAACAGCGCCGAGGCCAGCCGGGTGCGCGCCGCGATGACCCGGCGATCGCCCGGCTCGTAGGCCTCGAAGAGCTCGAGGAGGCGCTCCTTCGCGCGCGGCTCTGTGCGCACCAGCTCGAGCAAGAGGTCGAACGCGCGCTCGGGCTCCCCACGGGCGACGTCATCGTCCGCCGCGGCGAGGGTGGCCTCCACCCCCTCCGGCTGGCTCGCCCCGCGCTCGTGGACCCGCTCGAGCACGGCAACCATCGCACGTGCGCGCTTCGCCTCGGCGTTTTTCGGCTCAGCGGCCAAGATATCATCGTAGATCGCCCTCGCGGCGGCGAAATCTGCGCGCTCGAGGGCCTCCGCCGCGGCCTCGAAACGCGGGTCGGTCTCCTCCGCCTGCTCCGCGCCGTCCTCCTCGCCGAGGCCGGCGAGCTGTGGGCCGATCTGCGAGACAAGGGCGTCCACCCACTGGCTCAGCTGGGCCGCGGGCTGGTTGCCCTCGAAGCTCGTCACCGGCCTGCCCGCCGCGACGGCGATTGCTGTCGGCAGCGCCCTGACCCCGAACATCTGCGCCACCGCCGGGGCTGAATCGGCGTCGACGTAGGCCACGCGGAAGGCGCGCTGGTCGCGTGCGAGCTCCTCGAACGTAGCCTTGAGCTGCACGGACTCGGGCGAACGGTCGGTGCCCACGAGCACCACCACTGGGATCTTCGCGGAGTAGCGCAACACCTCCTCTTCGACGTTCGACGCCGTGGCAGAGATAAACCCGGCGAAGCCGCCGCCCGCGCTTGGTCGCTGCCCGGCAGTAGCGCCTACCGCGCCGAGGTCTACCGCTCCGCGCTCATTGGGGCCCTGAGTCATGGTTGCTACTCCTTAAAGATCGTTGTCTGTGTGCTCGGCGGGGTGCTCGCCAAGGTGCTTGTTGAGGGATTCCATCTTCGCGGTGAGCATGTTGTCGTGCCCGGGCCTGATATCTGCCTTGATCACGAGGGCGACCCGCGGCGCGACCTCCTCGACGGCGCGGGTCGCGCGCTTGATCACGTCCATCACCTCGTCCCACTCGCCCTCGATGGTGGTAAACATCGCCGTGGTCTCGTTCGGCAGACCGGATTCCCGCACGACGCGCACCGCGCGGGCGACGGCGGCGGACATCTCTGCACGGGGGTTATCTGTGGTCGTCGGCGCGACCGAAAACGCGGCAATCATGGCATCTAGCTTAGCGACGCTCCCAGCAATGCCGGTGCCAATGCCTTCTGTCCTCTCCCCCGCGCACCGTATCCCGCGGCCACGCGACGACGTGGGCCACCCCGGGCGGGATATTGTGGTTGCAGCCCGGGCAGACATAGAACTTCTTCGCTGCAGACGACCCGATGAGCCGCATGCAGTATGTCTCCCCGCGCGCCCACCGCGGCCCGCTCACCTCCTGGGTGCCGATGAAGCTCGAGCCATCCCTCGGCAGCACGTAGGACGCGGTGATGTTCGACCGCCTATTCCTCCTCGGCATCTCCCCTATCCCCCCTAAAATAGGCGCAGCTCGTCGGACTCTATCCCGCGCAGCTCGTCGTAGTCGAGCACGAGGCACTCGAACCCCCGATCGAGCGCGAGCGTGCGGGCCTGCGGCTTGATCTCCTGGGCGGCAAAGACCCCGCGGACGGGCCGGAGCAGGTCGTCGCGGTTGAGCAGGTCGACGTAGCGGGTGAGCTGCTCCACCCCGTCGATCCCCCCGCGGCGCTTGACCTCCACCGCCACTGTCGCACCGCTCTCGTCGCGGGCGAGGATGTCGATCGGGCCGATCGCCGTGGGGTATTCCCGGCGCACGAGGGTATAACCGCGGCCAAGCGTCTCAATGTGCTCGGCGAGAAGCTCTTGCAGGTGCGCCTCCACCCCGTCCTTGACCAAGCCGGGATCCGGGCCGAGCTCCACCTCGGTCTCACTGACGACGTCCTCTAAGGTGATGCGCAGCTGCTCGCCCTTGTGGTTCTCGACGATCCACAGCTGCGCGCCCGTGTCCTCGCCATCCACATCCACCACGGGCTCTTCCCGCATCGAGCACGGCGGGGTCATCCAGTTCAACGGCTTGTAGGCGCGGTCGTCCGCGTGAATGGAGACCGAACCATCGGCCTTGACCATGATGAGCCGCCGCGCCGACGGCAGGTGCGCGTCGAGGCGGCCGACGTAGTCCACGGAGCACCGGGCGATGACGAGACGCATGGGTAATAGGCTACAACCCCGCGCTTACGGGCGGTGCACACGGCGCTGGGCGGCGCGGGGTTGCGCCCCTTTGGCGTCGCTACGCACGGAGCGCGTGCTCGGCGCGGATTCGATCCAGGACACCAACGCCATCTGCGCCCGGCTATCGCTGGCGAGCTCGTAGCGAGCCGCGCCGGTGCTCAGCACGACGACGCGATCAACGCCGGGTATGAACTCCCGCTCGGCCGCAGAGAGCTCACGGAAACCCTCGATGGAGCTGCCCCGCCGATTCACCGCGGCATCGCAGGTGAAAGACAAGGAGCGCAGCTTGTAGAACTTCAACTGCTCCTCGCTATACCGAAACACGCCGTGGCGCCAGCCGTGTACGTCCTCGGCAGGCAGCCTGCGCATCAGGCCCTGCGAGCCGGTGTTGCGCAGCGTGGAGAAGCGCCACAGCGCGGCCGCCCCCACCGCGACCACAGCCGCGACAGCGACAACGAACACAAGGCCAAAAACCTCCATGCGTCCACTCCTGCCTGTCAAACTCCGGTGAAGATAAAGCCCTCCCACCTGCGAAGGCGTGTTTGTCTCATTGTACATTCCGGGAATGAGTGAGAAAACCGCAAAAGGGGCTGCGCCCCCACCGCCGCAGCGGTAGAAACACAGCCCCTCTCAAGGGGGGGGTGGCGGCTAGTTGCCCGCGCGGCGCACCGCGGCAAGCTCTGCCTGCCCGCGCCACTTGCTCAACTCGTCGTCGTCCTGGCTCGCGTTGGATTCCGCCTCGGAGGAATTGACCTCGTCGGATAAAACCGCCCAGTCCGCCAGGATGGTGACCTTATCGCCCACGACAGAGAGGAAGCCTCCCTGCACCGCGGCGATGATGCGCTCGCCGTCCACCGGGTTGATCGTGACAACGCCGTTGTCCTTGAGCTGGCCAAGGAGGGGCTCGTGGCCCGGCAGGATGCCGATCTCACCCTCGGTGGTCTGCGCGGTGACGATGCTGGCCTGACCGGTCCAGATCATGCGGTCAACAGAGACCAGTTGCACGGTGATGTCAGCCATATCCCCCTCCTACTTTTCCTGCAGCTTCTTGTAAGCCGCCTCGACGTCGTCTAGGCCACCGAGGTTGGAAAACGCCTGCTCCGGGTAGGCATCGAACTCACCTTCGCAGAGGCGGTCGAACGCCTCGATGGTCTCCTCGAGCGGCACGTAGGAGCCCTCGTCGCCGGTGAACTTCTTGGCCACGAAGAAGTTCTGGCCGAGGAAGCGCTGGATCTTACGCGCGCGCATGACGGTGAGCTTGTCTTCCTCAGAGAGCTCATCCATACCGAGGATGGCGATGATGTCCTGCAGCTCCTTGTTCTTCTGCAGGATCCCGATGACCTTCTGGGCCACCGCGTAGTGGCGCTCGCCGACGATGCCCGGCTCGAGGATGCGCGAGGTCGACGTCAGCGGGTCCACAGCCGGGTAGATACCCTTCGAGGCAATGGAGCGCGACAGCTCGGTCGTCGCATCGAGGTGGGCAAACGTCGTCGCCGGGGCCGGGTCGGTGTAGTCGTCCGCCGGCACGTAGACGGCCTGCAGGGACGTAATCGAGCGGCCCTTCGTCGAGGTAATGCGCTCCTGGAGCACGCCCATCTCGTCCGCCAGCGTCGGCTGGTAGCCCACGGCAGAAGGCATGCGGCCCAGCAGGGTCGAGACCTCGGAGCCGGCCTGGGTGAAGCGGAAGATGTTGTCGATGAACAGCAGCACGTCCTGGTCCTGCACGTCGCGGAAGTACTCCGCCATGGTCAGGCCGGACAGGGCCACGCGCATGCGCACCCCCGGCGGCTCGTCCATCTGGCCGAAGACCAAGGCGGTATCGGGAAGCACGCCCATGTCCTCCATCTCGAGGAACAGGTCGGTACCCTCACGCGTGCGCTCGCCGACGCCCGCGAAGACCGAGGTGCCGGAGAACTCGCGGGCGATACGGGTAATCATCTCCTGGATGAGAACCGTCTTGCCCACGCCCGCGCCACCGAACAGGCCGATCTTGCCGCCCTTGACGTACGGGGTGAGAAGGTCGATGACCTTGATGCCCGTCTCCAGGATCTCGGTCTTGCCCTCGAGGTCCTTAAACGCCGGCGGGTCGCGGTGGATGCCCCAGCGCTCGCCGCCCTCGCCGACCGAAGGGTCGTCGAGGCACTTGCCGAGGGCGTTGAAGACGTGGCCCTTGACCTGGTCGCCCACGGGAACGGAGATCGGGTTGCCGGTATCGACCACCTTCGCGCCGCGCACGAGACCATCGGTCGGAGCCATGGCGATCGTGCGGACGAGGTTGTCACCGAGGAACTGCGCCACCTCGAGCACGAGGGTGCGCGAGAGGTCGCCGAGCTCGATGGCGGTCTCGAGTGCGTTGTAGAGTTCGGGCTGCTCGCCGCGCGGGAATTCCACGTCGACGACCGCGCCGATGACGCGAACGATGCGGCCGTTCTCAGAGCCTGCCGGCTTTTGAGTGTTCACGGCCTCGCGGGCTTCGGCCTGGGTGTCGGCCTGGCCCGTCGGCTCATCGCGTCCATCAGTAGATAGAGCTGTAGTCATGATTTAGTCACTTTCTCCACTATCGGCCAGCGCGCCAGCGCCGCCGATAATCTCGGTGATTTCCTGGGTGATTTGTGCCTGACGGGCTTGGTTAGCCTCACGCGAGAGGTTGTTGGCCAACTCCGTCGCGTTGTCGGTCGCGTTCTTCATTGCGGTGCGGCGAGACGCCGATTCCGAGGCGGAGGACTCCAAGAACATCGAGTAGAGCGTCCTGGAGACGTAGGCCGGAAGAAGCTTCTCCATCAAGGTATCGGCATCCGGCTCGAACTCCATGTCCGGGGCGACCTCACCAGACGTCGTCAAGAGATCCTCTTGCTCGTAGGTGAACTCCTCGAGCACCGGCTCGATCGGGAGCAGCTGGTGGACAACCGCTTCCTGCGCGAGCATGGAGACGAACTCCGTGTAGACAACGTGGACCTGATCGAAGCCGCGGACGGCCTGGCCCTCGGGCGCGTTGACGCCTTCGCGCCACTGCACCGTCGAGTCAGAACCGGCGAGGAAGCCATCGACGATGTGGGTGCGTACGTCGTGGGTGTCCTTCCACGTCGGCTGCTGGGACCACCCGGTCCACGCCCCGGCGATCTCCTGGCTGCGGAACTTGTAGTGTGTCACGCCCTTGCCGCCGGTGACGTAGCGGACAACCTCGTAGCCGGCGTCGGTAAGCATGCGCTCGAGCTCGGCGGCCTTCTTCAACACGTTGTGGTTGTAGCCGCCAGCCATACCGCGATCCGAGGTGACCACGAGGATCGCCGCGACCCGACCGTTTTCACGCTCGTGGAGCATGGGGTGGTCGAGGGAGCTCGCGGCCGCGAGGCGTTCCATGACTCGTTGCATCTCGTCTGCGTACGGCTTGGCCGCCTCGACGCGCTGCTGGGCCTTGGTGATCTGCGATGTCGCGATCAACTCCTGGGCCTTGGTGATCTTCTTCGTGGAGTTCACGGACCGGATCCGGTCGCGCAATTCGCGAAGTGTTGCCATGGTGTTACTGCCCTCCCTTCCTTAAGTAGAAGTGATCCAAGTGGTCTATTACTTGGAGCGGTTGACGTTGAGCTGGTGCTTCTTAACCTCGCCGGAGTCGAGCGGCTCCGCCTCCGGCTCGCGCACCACGGTCTCGCCCTCAGAGGAGCGGAACCCGCGCGCGAAATCCTCGTTGACGCGACGCAGGGTCTCCTTCGAGGCGTCGTCGAGGGGCGCGCCACCGGCGATCTGCTCGTAGACCTCCGGGGCGGTAGAGCGGATGTGCTCGTGCAGTTCGGCCTCGTAGCGGCGGACGTCTGCGACGGGAACGACGTCGAAGACACCCTCGTTGGCGAGCCAGATCGAGATGATCTGGAACTCAACCGACTGCGGGCTGTTCTCGGCCTGCTTGAGCAGCTCGACGAGGCGCTGGCCGCGCTCGAGCTGGCGCTTCGAGGCGGAATCGAGGTCGGAAGCGAACGCGGCGAAGGCCTCGAGGTCGCGGTACGCAGCGAGGTCGAGACGCAGGTTACCGGCGACCTTCTTCATGCCCTTGGTCTGCGCGGCGCCGCCGACGCGGGAAACGGAGATACCCACGTCGATGGCCGGGCGCACGCCCTGGTTGAACAGGTCGGACTGCAAGAAGCACTGGCCGTCGGTAATGGAGATGACGTTTGTCGGGATGAACGCGCCCACGTCGTTGGCCTTGGTCTCGATGATCGGCAGGGCAGTCAGCGAACCGGCACCGAGCTCGTCGTTCAGCTTCGCAGCGCGCTCCAGAAGGCGAGAGTGCAGGTAGAACACGTCGCCCGGGTACGCCTCGCGGCCCGGCGGGCGGCGCAGCAGCAGGGAAATCGCGCGGTAGGCCTCGGCCTGCTTCGTCAGGTCATCGTAGATGACGAGGACGTGCTTGCCCTGGTACATCCAGTGCTGGCCCAGGGCCGCCGCCGAGAACGGGGCGAGCCACTTAAAGCCGGCAGAGTCGGAGGCCGGGGCAGCCACGATCGTGGTGTACTCCAGCGCGCCGCGCTCCTCGAGTGTGCGGCGCACACCGGCGATGGTCGAGCCCTTCTGGCCGATGGCGACGTAGATGCAGCGGACCTGCTTCGACGGGTCACCGGTTTCCCAGAAAGCCTTCTGGTTCAAGATGGTGTCAATGCACACCGCGGTCTTGCCGGTCTTGCGGTCGCCGATGATGAGCTGGCGCTGGCCGCGGCCGATCGGCGTCATGGCGTCGATGGCCTTCAGGCCGGTCGCCATGGGCTCCTCGACCGGCTGGCGGTCAAGCACGCCGGCCGCCTGCAGCTCGAGCGCACGCTCTTCGTTTGATTCGATCGGGCCGAGGCCGTCGATCGGCTGGCCCAGGGGGTTGATGACACGGCCGAGGAAGTTCTCCCCGACCGGGATGGATAGGACCTCTCCGGTCCTTTTGACTTCGTCGCCCTCGGAGAGGGTTTCGAAGTTGCCCAGCACCACGACGCCGATTCGATCGGTCTCGAGGTTTTGGGCAACGCCGATGACACCGTTAGGGAACTCGAGCAGCTCGTTCGTCATGCAGCCCGGCAGCCCGGAAACCTGGGCAATGCCGTCTGCGGCCGAAGTCACCACGCCGACCTCCTCACGGGAGGCCTCCGCAGAGTAGCTCGAGGTGTAGTTCGCTATCGCGCTACGGATCTCATCGGAGGAGATCGTCAGCTCCGCCATGTTCTTCCTGCTCTCGGTAGATTGTTCCAGCATATGTTTTGTCTAGTAGGCCGTTGTGGCGGCGAGGTCGGCCCGCAGGCGCGTGATCTTTCCGCGCGTGGAGCCGTCGATGACCTCGTCACCGACGCGGATCACCATTCCGCCGAGGAGGCTGGGGTCAACCTCAGAGTGGATGGCAATCTCACAGCCGTAAATCGTCTTCAGCTTGCCGGCGAGGGCTTCCCGCTGCGAGTCGCTGAGCTCCTCGGCAGAGGTGATACGGGCCACCGTCTTGCCCCGCAGCTGCGCCACCTCTGTGGCGAGCGCGGCGAGGTCGTCGACGGGGTTGCTCTCGGGACGGCCGATCACCTGCAACGCCAGGGCCTCGGTGAACATAGTCACGTGGCCGTAGATGACGTTTGCCAAAAGGCCACGCTTCTTCTCGGCGGTCGCAGTGCGGTCAGCCAGCAGCTGGGTGAGCTGCTTGTTGTTCTCCAGCAGCACGGACAGGCCGAACAGCTCTTCTTCGACCTGCTCGAGCTGGCCCTGCCCCTCGGCGCCACGCAGCAGCGCGCGGCGGCCGAGGTTGATCAGCCCCTGACGCAGCTCGCGCGGCGACGACCACTCCTGACCCGCCGCGGCGAGGAGCACCTGCTTCGTCTGATCAGCAACCCTGTTGCCGAAGACGTCGCCCATGATCCCCGTGCGCTGCGCGGGCTCGAGGCTTGGATCCGCAACGGCGACACGCAGCGCGCGCTCGCCGTCGAGCTGGTCTACCACGAGAAACAGCTCGGCGCCGATCTGAGCGGCGGCGGCGACGGAGTTGTCGGAATTGCGGATCAGGTCTTCGAGGCGTACCTGTACCTGCTCTTGTGCTTCGCGACTAGCTGCCTTCATCTCGCCTACTTCCTCGTGGACACGTTGTCGAGCTGGGACAGGAAGTCGTCGATCGTCGAGGAACGGCGGGTCGAATCCGACAGCTCGGTGCCGAGCAGGCGCTCGGCGAGGCTGATCGAGTTCTGGCCCATCTCGTTGCGCAGCTCGGCAACGACCTGCTCGCGCGACGCGAGGAGCTGCTTTTCGCCCTCCTCGATGATGCGCGCGCGCTGGGCCTCGCCCTCGGCACGCAGTGCAGCCTCGATCTCCTTGCCCTTTGCACGGGCGGCTTCGCGGATCTCGGCCGCCTCAGCGCGGGCCTCGGCGAGCTCGGCGTTGTTCTTCTCCAGAGCAGCCTTGGCTTCCGCCTGGGCAACCTGAGCACGCTCGATACCGCCCTTGATGCGGTCTTCGCGCTCCGCGAGGACCTCCTGGAACTTCGGGATGACGTACTTGGAGAAGAGGAGGAAGACAACCGCGAAGACGACCAACGACCACACCACGTCGTACGCAGGCGGCAGGAGGATCGACGGCTCGTTGGCGAGCGGAGTCTCCCCTTCTGCAGCCACGTTAAAGATAGTGACGTTTGTCATAGGTTGCTCCTGATCTAAAAGGTTGACGGGTTTGATGTGCGCGTTCTTTTAGAACAGGAAGCCGGCGACGAGGCCGATGAGGGCGAGGGCCTCGACGAAGGCGATACCCAGGAACATGGTGGTGCGCAGCTGGCCGGCCATCTCGGGCTGGCGAGCCATGCCCTCGACGGTCTTGCCAACGAGCATGCCGATGCCGATGCCCGGGCCGATGGTGGCGATGCCGTAGCCGATGGACTGGAGGCCGTCGAATGCGGTGGTGGTGGACTCGGCCTGTGCGAGGATGATCTCGTTCATGTGAAAGTCGTTCCCTTTCTAGGTGCCCTAGGGCCGCGCGACGCGCGGCCACCGGGCGTGTGACATTGAGGTGGGGTTATTCAGTTTGGCCTTTAGTTCGCGCTTTGTTAGTGCGAATCAGCGTGCAGCGAGAGCTCAATGTACACCGCCGTGAGAAGCGCGAAGATGTACGCCTGCAGGAAGATGATGATCAACTCGTACAGGGTGAAGAGCAACGCTGCGATCAGGGTCAAGCCACTTACCGCCGTCCACGCGTTGAGCTGCCAGAAGAAGAAGTTGGTAGCGGAGTACAGCAGGACGAGGATGATGTGGCCCGCCAGGAAGTTCGCCATGAGACGAAGAGCCAGCGTGACCGGACGCAGGACGAAGGTCGAGAAAAACTCGATCGGCACCACGAGGATGTGGAGGAACCATGGCAGGCCGGGGATGATGAGCGAGTGCTTGAAGTACATAGCACCGTAGCGCTTCACCCCGGCGTAGATCATCGCGATGTAGGCCACGACCGCCAGCACGATCGGCATGCCGATGCGCGCGTTAGGCGAGATGTTCAGCCCCGGGATGATCGTTGCCGCGTTCATGAACAAGATCGAGAAGAAGATGGTGGCGAGGACCGGCAGGAACCGCTTCCCGTCCTTCTTCCCGAGCGTGTCCTCCGCGATCTGGACGCGGACGAAGTCCACACCCATCTCGGCGACGTTCTGCAAACCTTTAGGAACCAGCTGAGGCTTCCTAAAAGCAATAACAAAGAGGAGCACCAAAATCGCCGCCACGAAGAGGCGAACGATCATGATGCGATCCAGTGCGAACCACCCGTTGGCGAATTCCTCGCCGATCATGTGGCCGTACGTTTGCCCCGGGAAAAATTCTGGACCAAGTGAGGGCGCGTGGAATTCACCCTTAAAGCCCTCGGCCAAAGTTGTAACGCTCAGCGTTCTCTCCCGTTCTCGGGCCGCATTGCATGGATGTCAATGCGGTGCGATGGACGTCTTCAAAAAGACTGTCACCGCGGCGGACTCCGTCGCACATCAGCGACCGCGGGACAGGGGGAACCTCGAGGTTGATCTGGACCAACGCACAGGTGCGCAGGTTGTTACCTCAAGCAAACCCAGCGGTTAGCCTAACAGGTCCATCACTTTTTGGTCACTAGCGGGGGGATGTGCTCTACCCTGCGGGCTCGTATGCGGCCCAGATCACCGCGAGATGGGCGCTTTTGGCAGGCCAGGTGCCATTGTTAATTATCTCACAGGGGGTGCCTAGCCCGGCGCGAGGCGGCGCCGCGCGGCCGCTAGCCGACGTAGGCCACCCGGGTGGTGATCACACCCCACGCCTCGACACCGAGGACGATGATGAGCGCGGCAATCGTGGTTACCCCGAACGCGAGGTGATCGTAGAAGGTAAGGTCCCGGATCAGCATCAAGACCAGGACTAAGACCACCATCTTGACCAGCCAGCCGCCGAGTACGACCGCCATCGTCGTCGTCGGAGATGACGCCGAGGTCACGAGCACCGTTAGTGCCGTGAGCAGGACGAAACCCCCGCCGATTACCGCCCCCATGAGCACGGCCCAAATGCCGGGCAAGCCGCGCGCTGCGCCCCACCCCATCAACGAGGCGACGGTGAGCGCCCCCAGCGCGATGCCGCCGAGGCGCAGCGCGCGCAACAACGGGGCGCGCGGGTCGTCGTATTCGGTGGTATCCCGGGCTTCGAGCTCGCCGGGTGTCGTCGCTTTGCTTTCAGTCACGGGCACCCATCCTAGTCCACGCGTACGCCCGCCCCGACCCGGTTCATCGCCCCGCAGCGAACTCGGCGACTAGGTTGGGAGGAAAACACCCTCGAAACACCTCAAGGCGCGAGAAAAGGGACCCGTACCCACCATGACGAGCCAGACCCCAGGTAGCGCCAACGGGGGAACGTAGCGGTGATCGGAGCGCACGGCCACGTCGCGCTGCTCGCGTTGCCCTTGATCGCCCGCGTCACCGATGGCGAGATCTTTGGCATCATCCGCAACCCCGACCACGCCGAGGAGGTGCGCGATACCGGCGCGACCCCGCTGCTGCTCGACGTCGAGGAGACCTCCGAGCGCGAGCTAGCCGAGGCGTTTCGCACCCGCGAGATCAGAACCGTGGTGTGGTCCGCCGGGTCCGGCGGAGGCAACCCGGCCCGCACCTTCGCGGTCGACCGGGACGCGGCGATTCGCTCGATGCACGCCGCCGTGAGCGCGCGGGGGCACTCTCCTACTACGGCGCCGGGCCCGATCACGAAGTCCCCGTCGATGACGGCTTCTTCCCCTACGCCCAGGCGAAGACCGTGGCGGACGGCCATCTCGAACGCCTCGAGCGAGACGCGGGCCTGGCCTATACCGTCTTGCGGCCGAGCGTGCTCACGTTCGTCCCTGCCACTCACGAGATCGACGTCACAGGGGAGGGGCGCTTTTCCACGAGCCGGGCCAACGTCGCCGAATGCATCGCGGCGGCGGTGGCACACCCGCCGACCGACGGTCGCGTGGTGGAGTTTAACGACGGCGCGACCCCGATCTCCGAGGTCTTCTCCCGCTAGCGCCGGTGGCCTCGCGCGAGGACAGCAGCGGCACGGCCGTGAGCAGCGCCGCCGCGACGACGGCGATGGCGGTCACTCCCACAGCGAAGCGCACGGGCACAATGGAAAAACTCACGGCGCCGAAGGCGACTGCTGAGACCCACGTGTAGAGCACCAGCACGGTGCGCCGGTGCGTGTGCCCCAGCCGCAGGAGGCGGTGGTGGATGTGCCCGGCATCAGCCGTCGCCGGGCTCTGCCCCTTCGCCGCCCGCCGCACCACGGCCCAGACGAGATCGATCACCGGCAGCGCCACCGCGGCCCCCACGACCATGACGGGGCTGATGAGCGCGATGAAGTCCGCCGTGCCGTAGAGCGACATGTTGATCTTGCCGGAGGCGCTGATCGAGGCCGCAGCGAGCAGCAGCCCGATGAGCATCGCCCCGGAATCGCCCATGAAGATGCGCGCGGGCTCGAAGTTGTGTGGCAAAAAGCCGGCGCAGATGCCCACGAGCGCAGCGCAGATAATCGCCGGCGGGTAGGCAGAGACCGCACCTGCCTGATCGTGCAGGATGGTCAGCGAGTAGACCAGGATCGCTCCCCCGGCGATCATGCCGAGGCCCGCTGCCAGGCCGTCGATGCCATCGACGAAGTTCACCGCGTTAATCAGCACCACGGTAAAAAGCGCGGCCACGGCCATCCCCTGAACCTGGTCGAGGATGAGCGTGGTCCCGTCGCCGAAGGGGACAAAGAACACGGTAAACGTCACGCCGAGGAAGCTCAGTAAGACTGCGGCGAGGCACTGACCAATGAGCTTGGTCAGCGCACCGAGCTCGTAGAGGTCATCAACAAGTCCGACGATGACGATCGCGAACGCCCCGGCGACCACCGCGGTCATCTCCGGGGTCACGGGCGCGAACCCGCGGGTGAGCGCGGGCAGCTGCTCGGCGAGGAAGACCGCGCAGATAAACCCGCTGAACATCGCCAGCCCGCCGAGCGAAGGCGTCGGCTGGGTGTGCACGTCGCGGGTGCGGATCTCCGCGACGCGCCCTGTGCGCACGAGCAGCGAGCGCACAGGGCCCGTCATGAGGTAGGTAATGGCCGCGGCGGTCAGGAGGACGAGCCCGAGCTCGCGCAGCGGCACGCCTGCGCCGCCCACCTAGGACCTGGCCCTGCTCATGCTCTCCGGGTCAAGGCCCAACACTTCACCGATGCGCTCCGCGCTGACCGCTCCGTGGCGCAAAATGACAGGGTGCGGCCCGGAAATATCCACGATAGTCGAGGCCGTACCTACCTCCGCGCGCCCGCCGTCGAGGTAGACCGGGATGGCGTTGCCGAACTGCTGGCGGGCCTGCGATGTGGTCACCGCCGCGTCGTGGCCGGAGAGGTTCGCCGAGGACACGGCCATCGGCCCGACTTCGCGCAAAAGCTCGATCGCCAGCGGCTGGTTCGGCATGCGCAACAAGACCGTGCCGCGGGTATCACCGAGGTTCCACGGCAGAGAGGGCGCCTCGGGCACGACGATCGAGAGCCCGCCGGGCCAAAACGCCTCCACGAGGATCTTCGCGGTATCACTGAACTCCCGCACCAGCCCCTGGATGGTCGACCACGAGCCGACGAGCACGGGCACGGGCATGTCGGGCCCACGGCGCTTGGTGGCCAAGAGCTTTGCCACCGCATCGTTGTTGAATGCATCGCACCCGATGCCGTAGACGGTGTCGGTCGGCAGCACCACGCACTGGCCGGCCCGAATCGCGTCCGCCGCGGCGGCAAGTCCTTGGGCCCTACCGTCAGGGGACAGGCAGTCATACGTCTGGCTCGGCATGGTTCTCCTTCGCGCGTGGGTTTCTAGCTACCGCACTACCTTACTCGCCGTGACAAACCTCGCCCGCCCGGTGAGGTCCCGCAGCACCGCAGGCTCGCCCAGCTCGCCGTGCGCCGCGACCTCCCGCAACACGAGCTCGGAGGTCTCCTCGTCGTGCTCGATCCCGAGCGCGCCGCCCGGCGCCAGCAGCGCGGCCGCAACGGGGATGAGACCGCGGATGGCGTCCATGCCGCTCGCGCCCGAGAACACGGCCTCGTGCGGGTCGAAATACACCTCCGGGCTCAGCCCCGGGTTCTCCGGGACATAGGGCGGGTTGGAGACGACGAGATCGACGCGGCCGCGCAGCGGCGCGAGGAGACCCGGGTCGGTGAAGTCCCCGGCGACGACGTCAACGCTTACCCCCGCGCGCCGCGCGTTGGCGGCGGCGTAGTCCCTGGCTACGGTTGAGGCGTCGACGGCGGTGACGGAGGCGTCGCCACGCGCGTGCGCGATAGCGATGGCCAGCGCGCCCGAGCCCGTACCAAGGTCCACCACGCGCGGCTTGTCGACGCCAGCGAGCGCGCGCACCGCCCACTCCGCGAGCACCTCCGTCTCAGGGCGCGGGATAAACACCCCCGGGCCGACGGCAAGCTCGAGGGGGCCGAACGCTGCCACGCCGGTGATGTGCTGCAGCGGCTCGCGGCGCGCGCGGCGCGCGATGCGCTCCCTATAGCGCTCCTCGAACCCGTCGGGAACCTCGGCGAAGTTGACCTCGAGGGGGGCGAGGCCGAGGAGGTCTGCGGCGATGAGGCGCGCGTCGACGAGCGGGGTGTCGACCCCGGCGTCGGCTAGCACGCGCGCCGCGGCCGCGACGAGCTGCCTACTGCTCTGCTTCAAGGCGCTCCTGGCGCTCATGCTTCTGCAGCGCGGCGATGAGCTCGTCGAGGTTGCCGTCGAGCACCGAATCGAGGTTGTTCGCCTTGAAGTTGATCCGGTGATCGTTGATGCGGTTCTCCGGCCAGTTATAGGTGCGGATGCGCTCGGAGCGGTCCATCGTGCGCACCTGGGAGGCGCGGCCCTCGGCCTCCTCGGCCTCCGCCTTCTCCCGTTCGAGCTGGTCGAGCCGGGCCTGCAAGACCTGCATCGCGCGCGCCTTGTTCTGGATCTGGGAGCGCTCGTTCTGGCAGGTCACCACGATGTTCGTCGGCAGGTGCGTGATGCGCACCGCCGAGTCGGTCGTGTTCACGCCCTGACCGCCCTTGCCGGAGGAGCGGTAGACATCGATGCGCAGGTCCTTCTCGTCGATGTTGACGGAGGCAACCTCCTCCGGCTCCGGGAAGACGTACACCCCGGCCGCGGAGGTCTGGATGCGCCCTTGGGACTCGGTCACCGGAACGCGCTGCACGCGGTGGACGCCGCCTTCGAACTTCAGCAGCGACCACGCCCCGTCCCGCGAGGGGGTCTTCGCCTTGATCGCCACCGTCAAGTCCTTGGCGCCGCCGAGGTCGGACTCCGCGAGGTCCAACACCTCCCAGTTCAGGCCGTGCTTCTCGCAGTATTTCTGGTACATGCGCGCGAGGTCCGCGGCGAAGAGCGCGGCCTCCTCGCCGCCGGCCCCGGCCTTGATCTCCATGATGATGTCGTCGCCGTCGTGCTCATCCCGCGGGGCAAGCAGGTCGGCCAGCTCTTCCTCGAGCACCGCGATCTCGCCCTCAAGTCGCTGCGCCTCCTCGGCGAACTCCTTGTCCTCGCTCGCCATCTCGGAGGCCGCCTCGAAATCGTCGCGGGCCTGCGTGAGCCGGTTATAGACGTTGATGATCGGCTGCAGCTCGGCGTAGCGCTTCGAGAGCTTGCGGAACTGATCGGCGTCCCCGGCCACATCCGGGTCCCCCATCTGGGCCTGGATGCCCTCGTATTCGGAGACGTAGTCGTCAACGAGTGAGACTTCACCAGCCATCAGAGGTACTCCTCTTCGTTCTTGTCCGCCGCCATCGGCGCCGACTGCGCCACGCCCATGAGGAACTCGCCGTTCGTCTTCGTCTTCTTCAGCTGCTTGATCAGCATGTCGATCGACTGCTGCGGGTCGAGGGCCGAGAGGATACGGCGCAGCTTGTGCATGATGCGCGCCTCCTCAGGCGCGAGGAGAAGCTCGTCCTTGCGGGTGCCCGAGGGGTTGACGTCGACGGCCGGGAACACGCGCCGCTCGGCGATCTTGCGATCCAGCTTCAGCTCCGCGTTGCCCGTGCCCTTGAACTCCTCGAAGATGACGGTATCGCCGGCCGAGCCGGTCTCGACCATCGCGGTGGCGATGATCGTGAGCGAGCCGCCTTCTTCGATGTTGCGCGCCGCGCCGAGGAAGCGCTTCGGCGGGTAGAGCGCGTTGGAGTCCACGCCGCCGGAGAGGATGCGGCCCGACGCCGGGGAGGAGTTGTTGTACGCGCGGCCCAGGCGGGTGATGGAATCGAGCAACACGACGACGTCGTTGCCCATCTCCACCAGGCGCTTCGCCCGCTCGATGGCGAGCTCGGCGACCGCGGTGTGCTCTGACGGCGGCCGGTCGAAGGTCGAGGAGATGACCTCGCCCTTAACGGAGCGCTGCATGTCGGTCACCTCCTCCGGGCGTTCGTCAACAAGCACGACCATGAGGTAGCACTCGGGGTTGTTGGTCGCAATGGCGTTGGCGATGTTTTGCATGATCGTCGTCTTGCCCGCCTTCGGCGGGGAGACGATGAGCGCGCGCTGCCCCTTGCCAATCGGCATGACGAGGTCGATGACGCGGGTGGTGAGGATGTGCGGCTCCGTCTCCAGCCGCAGGCGCTGGTTCGGGTAGAGCGGGGTGAGCTTGTGGAAGTTCTTACGCTGCTTCGCCTCCTCGACCCCCATCGCGTTGACCGTGTCCACGCGGACCAGCTGGTTGTAGCGCTGGCGGTTGCGCCCGTTTCCGTGGGTGTGGCTCTGGCCGTTGGCCCGGACCTGCCCGATCACCGCGTCGCCGGAGCGCAGCCCGCAGGAACGGACGAGCTTGTTGTTAATGAACACGTCGGCGGAGCTGGCGTGGTAGCCCGTGGTGCGTACGAAGGCGGTGTTGTTGTCCACAACGTCAACGATGCCGGCGACCTCCTGCAGGTCGTCCTGCGAATAATCCTGCCCGCCACCGTTGTTGTGGTTGTTGTTCCCGCCGCCGTTGTTCTGGTTGTTCCCGCCGCCGTTGCGGTTGCGGTTGCGGCGCCCGCGGCGCCCGCGGCGGTTGCCCCCGTCGCCGTCTCCGGCGTCGTTGCGCTCCCTGTTGTCCCGGTTGTCCCGGTTATCCCTGTTTTCGCGCTGCCCGTCGGCGTCGTTGTCGACCTCGCTTCCCTGGTCGCGGCCGGCGTCGTCGCTGTGCTGCGCCTCGTCCCCGCCCCCCTTGGCGCGGTTGCGGCGCGCCCGGCGCGCCTGCGACCGGGACTCGTAGCGCTGCTCCTCGGCCTCGCCGCGATCGGACTGCCCGGGCTGTTCAGACTCCGCCGCGGCTCCGCTGCCCTGGGCCTCAGGCGAGCGCTCCCCCGTGTCCTCGGCGGCGCCCGAGGCTCGCCGCGCCGCGCGGCGCCGCTGCCCGGCGCCGCCACCCTCCGCACCCCCGGCCTCTTCTGCCGCGCCCCCGGCCGGCTCGACCGCCGCGCGCTTGGGCACGACGCCAGTGGTGATCGCCTGGATCAGGTCGCCCTTGCGCAGGGTAGAGACCCCGCGCAGGCCCTTCTCCGCTGCCAACTTGCGCAGCTCGGGGAGCTTCATGGTGGTGAGGTCTTGGCCGTTGTGGCCCTGTGCGGCGTTGCCCGTCTCGGTCACGAAAGTCCTTTCGTCGCCCCCGGCTTCGCCGACCGCGCGCACCCTTTGTGTCGGGGCGCGAAGCCGGCGTAGGCCGGCGGCGTTCGTGTGCAATGAATGTGTGTGCTGTTGTCCGGCTCACGGTGCGCGCTTAGTATGCGCGCCCCACGGCGTGCCTCGCGCGGGCGGCCTCAACCAATCTCGGCTGGGATCCCCGCGAGCGTGCGGCGTGGCGTGAGCCGGGGCATGAAATCACGGAAGACCGCTCGAACCAGCCTCGAAGCGGCTGAGCCCGATGCTGCCATCGGGGTGTCTTCGCCGGGCGCACATGCGGCCCAGCAGTACTCGATGGGCGATCTCGCAAGCATTGTATCCCATTGGCCCGGAAACGCATGGATCCAACCCCGCCATGGCGAGCGCTAGAGTAGTGTGCATGCTCTCCACCATGCAGGAAGTGCCGTTTTCCGTCGCTCGGATCCTCTCCTATGGGGAGACCATTCATTCGGCGACGCGGATTACCACGTGGCGCTCGGGCGAGGCCGAAGAATCGAGCTTCGGCGCGGTGGGGGCGCGCGCTGCGGCGTTTGCGCACGCACTCAATGACTCGCTCGGGGTCACGGGGGACGAACGGGTGGCCACGCTGCTCTATAACTGCGCTGAGCACCTCGAGGTAATGTTCGCTGTGGCGGCAAAAGGCGCCGTGTTCACGCCGGTGAATTCCCAGCTCGTCGAGGACCAGATCGCATACGTGCTCAACCACTCGCAGGCTCGGGTGGTGGTGGCAGACCCCCGCCTCGCCGCGAAACTCGGGCGGGTTCTCGCGTCCTGCCCACAGGTGACGGCGGTGTGTTTTACCGGGCTAGGCCCCCTCGATCCCCTCGCCGCTGAGCTGCCGGACGGCACCGAGGCGCTGTCATACGAGTCGCTTCTCGACGGCCGCTCGACCGTCTACGACTGGCCCGACCTGCCGGAGACCACCGCCGCCGCGCTGGTCTATTCCACCGCGACGACGGGGGCACCGAAGGCGGTGGCGTACTCGCATCGCTCCCTTTGGCTTGAGGCGATGAGCCTGCGCGCCACCGATTCGATGGCGATCACACACGGCGAGACCTTCTTGTGTTGCATCCCGATCTACCACGTGTTGAGCTGGGGCGTCCCGCTCGCGGCCTTCCTCGCCGGGGCGCCTTTGGTACTGCCCGATTCCGACGTCTCCGCCCCCACCCTGGCGGCACTTATCGCGGCGACTCACCCGCGGGTGGCACACGGCGTGCCCACGCTGTGGATCCAGCTGATCAACCACTACGTTGACAACCCACCGGGCCGGATGAGCTTGACCGAAATTTTCGTCGGCGGTTCCCCCGTCCCGCCCGCGCTGATCAAGGCGTGGGAGGAGCGCTACGGCGTCGACGTGATCCACGTCTGGGGCATGACCGAGACCTCCACCGTCGGCACCGTCGCGCGCCCTCCCTCGGGAGTCTTCGGTGAGGCCCGCTTGGCGTTTCGCGTCTCGCAGGGCCGCTTCGCGCCCGACTTGGAGTACCAGGTGGTCAACGACGGGAAGGTCATGGCCTCGACCGACCGCTCCCAGGGCGAGATCCAGGTCCGGGGGAACATGGTCGCCGCCTCCTACTACCACTCGCCCACCCAAGAACCCGGGGAGCTCGCCGGCGAGTTCCGCGGAGAGCAGGTCACCGACGTGCGCGAGGCATTTACCGCCGACGGGTGGCTGCGCACGGGGGACGTGGGCACGGTGACCAACGACGGCTTCATGACGCTCTATGACCGGGCCCGAGACGTGATCCGCTCCGGCGGCGAGTGGATCTATTCCGCGCAGGTGGAAAACCTCATCATGGAATCCGGAGAGGTCATCGAGTGCGCGGTGATCGGCTACCCCGATAAGCAATGGGGCGAGCGCCCGCTCGCGGTGACCGTTTTGCGCGGGGACATCCCCGCCACGCAAGAGACCGCCCAGATGCTGCGCACGCAGCTCTACTCCCAGCTGCCGCGCTGGATGGCCCCGGAGTATTGGACGTTCGTGAGATCCATCGATAAGACGTCCGTGGGCAAGTTCGACAAAAAGGACCTGCGCAAGCACCTTGCCAACGACCGCTTCGACATCATCGCGCTGCCGGGGCCGGGAAACCGCGGCGGCGAGTAGGGCCCGCTAGGCCCTGCCAAGGCTCGAAGTCACGGGCCCTGCGACTTCGAGGTCCAACACCCGCAACCCGGCCTCGCGGGCGGAATCAAGGATCTTCTCCGGTACCGGCTCGGTGCTCAACACCATCGCGGTCGGCCCGGCGCCCGAGAGGTAGGCGGCAAAGCCACGGTTGCGCAGGTGGTTGACCCATTCGCTGGTCACCGGCAAGACGTCCGCACGATAGGGCTGGTGGAGGCGGTCGCGCGTGCCCTCCCACAGGAGCTCTGGGTGGTGCTGGATTGCCACCGTCATCACCGCCGTGCGGGAGACGTTAAAGCGGGCGTCGATATGCGTGACGTGGCTCGGCAGCACCTGCCGGACCGCGTTCGTCGAGGCGTGAAAGTCGGGCACGAGCGCAGTCGCCCTGATATCGGGTTGCACGCCAATACTGACTGCCTTGTAGCAGGGATCGCTCACCCCGTCGACCGGCACGTCCGTCCAGGAGACCACCGCCCCGCCGAGCACTGATGCCGCCGCGTTGTCTGGGTGACCTTCGAACGCGGAGGAGAGCTGCACCACGGCGGCGGTGTCGAGCGGCCCGCCGGCGAGCGTGTTCGCGGCGACGACGCCGGCCACCGCGGCGGCCGCCGAGGAGCCCAGACCGCGCGATTGCGGGATCGTGTTCGTGCACACGACGCGCAGGCCCGGAGCGTTGACGTCAGCGGCCTTGAGTCCCGAGCGGATCGCCTTGACCACGAGGTGGGAGGAATCGCGCGGCAGGTCGCCGGCGCCCTCGCCGAAGATCTCCACCTCGAGCCCGTGCGGGGTGACCTCGACCTCGACGGTGTCGAAAATCCCCAGCGCGATGCCGAGGGTGTCAAAGCCAGGGCCGAGGTTGGCCGAGGAACCCGGAACGGTCACCGTGGCCTTGAGGCCGACGGGAAGGTCGGTGGGCATGGGTCGTACCTGCCTTCCTAGGCGTCGAGTCGAATAACGGAGTTGATTGCCTGCACGTCGGCGTGGCCCGCTAGCTTATCAACGATCCCCTGCAGCCGCTTCTCCTGCGCGGCGTGCGTGACCACGATGAGATGCGCGCCGTCGCCGGATTCCTCCTGGCGCACCGCCGAGAGCGAGACCCCAGACTCTGAGAAGGTCCGCGCCAGGTCGGCGAGCACGCCGATGCGGTCGTTGACGGTCATATTGATGTGGTATCGGGTGTCCACCTCCCCGAAGGCCACGACGGGGTAGTTCGCGTAGGGGTTTTCTGCCGGCGCGCGCCCGCCGTGGATCTTGTTGCGCGCGGCGCCGACGAGATCGCCGAGGACGGCGGAGGCGGTGGGCGCCCCACCGGCGCCGTTGCCGTAGAACATCAACCTCCCCGCGGCCTCCGCCTCGACGAAGATCGCATTGTAGGATTTATCCACCGTGGCCAGCGGGTGTTCGTTGGGCACCAGGGTGGGGTGGACGCGCGCGTTGACCCCGGTGGTCTCGCCGGATGCGTCGACAAGCCGCTCGCAAATGGCCAAAAGCTTGATCGTCTGGTTCGACTGCCGCGCGGCGTCGATGTCCTCGGCGGTGATCTTGGTGATTCCCTCGCAGTAGACGTCGTCGTAGGTGACGCGGGTGTGGAAACCCATCGAGGCCAAGATGGCGGCCTTCGACGCCGCGTCGTGGCCCTCGACGTCTGCGGTCGGATCGGCCTCGGCGTAGCCCAGGCGGGTGGCCTCGGCGAGCGCATCTGCGTAGCTCATTCCGGTCGTCGCCATCGCGTCGAGGATGAAGTTCGTGGTGCCATTGACGATGCCGGAGATGCGCTGGACCTGGTCACCAGCCAGAGAGCGGCGCAGCATGCCCACGACGGGGATCGCCGCGGCGACGGCGGCCTCGTAGTAGAGGTCGACCCCAGCGTCGTTGGCGGCCTCCGAGAGCTCATCGGCGTGCGCCGCCACCAGCGCCTTGTTTGCTGTGACGACGGACTTACCCGCCTTGAGGGCTTCGAGGACCAGCTCGCGCGGGTAGTCGATCCCCCCGATGAGCTCGACGACGATGTCGACGTCCTCGCGGGCGATGAGGCTGCGGGCATCGTCCGTGACCTCAATGCCCGCGACTTCCGGAGAGCCTACATGCTTATCGACGTTCGCGACCGCCACTCCGCGCACCTCGATGGGCCCCCCGATGCGCTGGGCGAGGTTGTCCGAAAACTCCGCCAACAGGCGCAGGACCTCGGTGCCTACCGTGCCCTTGCCCAACACGGCCACGCCGACCGGCTCGCCGATGCCCTTGCCCGGGTAATTGCCGTTGCGGCCTTCGGCATTCGAAACTGGGGTAGGTTGAGGGCTCGAAAAAGTCATGGTTCCTAGAGGTCCTTACATTGTCATTCGCAGGTGACGCGGGTGTATCCCCCAGCATACATAACGTACCGCTCGGTCTATATCGCGGGCAGGTCGTACTCGCGAGCCAGCAGGTCCTCGACCGTCTCGCGCCGCACCATCGGCGTGATCTCCCCCGCCCGCACCGCGACCACGGCGGGGCGGCCGAAGGCGTTGTAGTTCGAGCTCATCGAGTAGCAATACGCCCCGGTTGCCGCGAGCGCCACGAGGTCGCCGGGGGCGACGTCCTCGGGCCAGGACGCGTCGTTGACCAGGATGTCGCCCGACTCGCAGTGCGATCCCACGAGGCGCGTGGGCACCTCCGCGCCGTCGACGAGACGGTTGACCACGCGGGCGTCGTATAGCGAATCGTAGAGCGACGGGCGGATGTTATCGCTCATGCCTCCATCGACCGCGATGTAGCGCCGCGTGGTCGTGTGCGACGTGTGGACGTCTTTGACGGTGCCGACGCGGTAGACAGTTACCGTCGACGGCCCGGCGATCGCCCGGCCCGGCTCCACCACCACAGTCGGCGCCGGAATACCAAGGTCGTCGGCGACCTCGCGGACCGCCCGGAGCAGGTCCGCCGCCACCGCCGCCACGTCGAGGGGCTCTTCCTGCTCGACGTAGGCAATGCCGTACCCGCCGCCGAGGTCGAGGTAGTCCAGCGCCACGGACTGCTCGGCGTAGATCTGCTTGTAGAGCCCGAGCACGCGCTCCGCGGCAAGCTTGAAGCCCTCTGCATCAAACACCTGAGAACCCACGTGGCAGTGTAGGCCGGTCAGCCGCAGGTGATCGGCGGCGATCGCGTCCCCCGCGGCCCGATACGCCGAGCCCGAGGCGAGCGAGAGGCCAAACTTCTGGTCTTCGTGGCTCGTCGCGATGAACTCGTGCGTGTGGGCGTCGACGCCCGGCTTGACGCGGATGAACACATCCTGCACGGCACCTGCCCGGCCCGCCACGACGTTGAGCTCGCGCAGCTCCTGGTGCGAATCGACGACCACGTGGCCCACGCCGGCGCTCACGCACAGGCCCAAAAAGCTTAAGGACTTGTTATTTCCATGCACGGTGATGCGCTTCGCGGGAAAGCCCGCCGCGAGTGCGATGCGAAGCTCGTTTTCGGAGGCGACGTCGAGCGCGAGGCCTTCCTCGTCGACCCAGCGCGCGATCTGCCGGGTGAGGAACGCCTTCGATGCGTAGTGGACGTTTTCGGGGGCGCCGAACGCGGCCGCCATGTCGCGGCAGCGGGAACGGAAATCGTCCTCGTCGATGACCATGACGGGGGTGCCGTACTGCACGGCGATCTCCGGCAGCGGCACACCGCCGATGGTGACCTCGCCGTCGGCGCCTCGCGCGGCACCGCGCGGCCACACGTGGGTGGGGAGCTCGTTGAATCCCATCTACATCTGCTCCGGGGCGCTCACGCCGACAAGGCCCAGCGCGTTGGCCAACACCTGGCGCGTCGCCATCGCAAGCGCGAGGCGGGCGGAGTGGATCGGCTGGGCCTCCTCGCCAGCCTTCGGCAGGATCTGGCAGGCGTCGTAGAACTTGTGGAAGGAACTGGCGAGCTCCTCGGCGTAGCGGGCCACGCGGTGCGGCTCGCGCAGCTGCGCCGCCGCCCCGACCACCGCGGGGAACTCCCCGAGCGTGCGGATCAGGTCGCCCTCCTTGTCGTGGTCAAGCAGCCCGAGCTCGGGCTCGTCGTATACCACCCCGGCATCGTGGGCGCGCCGCGCGATCGAGCAGAGGCGGGCGTGGCCGTATTGGACGTAGTAGACGGGGTTGTCCGAGGATTGCTTCGTCCACAGGTCGAGGTCGATATCGAGGGTTTGATCCACCGAGGAGCGCGCCAGGGCGTAGCGCGCACCGTCGACCCCGATGGCGTCGACCAGGTCGTCGAGGGTGATGATGGTGCCGGCGCGCTTGGACATCTTCACCGGCTTGCCGTCGCGCACGAGGTTGACCATCTGGCCGATGAGCACCTCCACGGCCTGCGGGTCGTAGCCGAGTGCCTGGGCGGCGGCGCGCAGGCGCGCGATGTAGCCGTGGTGGTCGGCGCCGAGCATGTAGATGGCCAGGGTGTGGCCGCGGTCGAACTTGTCGGCCACGTACGCGATGTCCCCGGCGATGTAGGCGGCGTTGCCGTCGGACTTGATCACCACACGGTCCTTGTCGTCGCCAAAATCAGTCGAGCGCAGCCACCACGCGCCCTCCGACTCGTAGAGGTTGCCGTTGCCCTTCAGGGTGGCAATCGCCTTGTCCACGGCACCGGAGGCGAACAGGGAGTTTTCGTGGAAATAGACGTCGAACTCGACGCCGAACTCCGCGAGCGAGGCCTTGATGTGGTCAAACATCATCTCCACGCCCTCCGCGCGGAAGGTCTCCTGGACCTGCGCCGGCTCGCCGGCAAGGGCGTCGGGCCGCTTATCGACGACCGCCCCAGCAATCTCCGAGATGTACGCCCCACCGTATCCGTCCTCGGGAGTGGGCTCCCCCTTCGCGGCGGCAACCAGCGAGCGGGCGAAGCGGTCGATCTGGCCGCCGTGGTCGTTGAAGTAGTATTCGCGGGTGACCTCCGCCCCGGCGGCCTCGAGCACGCGGCCGAGCGAGTCGCCGACGGCCGCCCAGCGGGTCCCGCCGAGGTGGATGGGCCCGGTCGGGTTCGCGGAGACGAATTCGAGGTTGACCCTCTCGCCTGCGTACATGTCACTGTGGCCGTAGGCCTCGCCGGCGGCGAGGATGTCGGCGACGATCTCTCCCTGCGCCTCGGCGGCGAGGCGCAGGTTAATAAATCCTGGTCCGGCGACCTCTGCGGTGGCGATCGCGGGGCTGGTCGCAAGCGCCTCTGCGAGCCAGCCGGCAAGCTCCCTGGGGTTCGCGCCAGCCTTCTTGCCCACCTGGAGGGCGATGTTCGTGGCGTAATCGCCGTGCTCCGGGTTGCGGGGCCGCTCAACGGTCACCGTGGCGGGGACGACGGTGGCGTCGAGGTCGTGCTCGTGAAGGACGGTGGTCGCGGCCTGCTTGATGGCCGATGCGAGGTCAGCTGGCGTCATGGGGCACAAGTCTAATTCAGGCTGCGACAACCGCACCCCGCGGGTAGCCGGGCCCCAGAGGTTCCAAAAAAGATACGATGAGTGTGTTAGCCCTGTTCCACCGTTCCCCCAGCAAAGGATGCTTCACTTATGCGCCAACGTTTACGCTCCCTCGGTGCCGTCGGCATCGCCGCGCTCGCGCTCGGGCTTGTCGCGGCCCCGCAGGCGGGCGCGCAGGACGCCCCCGCGGTCACCCGCGAGGAATGCCCGGTCACGGTCAACGCCGCGCGCGCCGAGTGCGGTCAGGTCGAGGTGCCCATGCGTTACGACGACCCGACCGGGCCGCACATCTCGGTCGGCTACATCCGGATCCCGGCCGCCGACCCGGCCGCCCGACGCGGTGTGCTCTTCGGCAACCCCGGAGGTCCCGGCATCGATGCGTATAGCTACTTCGGCATCGATGGAGGACCCCTCTCGACGTTCGAGTGGCCGGCCGAGATCCGCAACGAGTGGGACTTAGTCGCGGTGCAGCCCCGCGGGCAGGTGCACTCCACGCAGCTCGCCTGCCCCGCCCAGGGCCTCGACGACCCCCTCACAATCGCCCAGGCCCAGCTGTCCTCCGGGCGCTATCTTCGCGACGCCTGCGAGTCTGGCCAGCCGGGGTATCCGAGCACGATGACCACCCAGACCAACGCGATGGATTGGGAGTCTGTGCGGGCGGCGCTGGGCTACGAGAAGATCTCCATCATGGGCCTGTCCTACGGCACCTACCTGGGCTCGGCGTACGCCTCCCTCTACCCGCAGCACACCGACCGCGTCGTGCTCGATTCGGCGATGGACCCGAACTTGCGCTGGCAGGCGCTCGCGGCAAGCCAGATCGCCGGGTACGAGCGCGCGTTAGAGGACTACTTCTCCTTCGTCGCCGCCAACGACGCGACCTACCACATGGGCGATACGCCGCTAAAGGCCTACCAGTACTGGTCCGCCCGCATCGTCGAGGAGACGGGCACGAACCCCACCGTGACCCCTCCCCCGGCGCAGGTGGGCGACCTTCCCGCCGGGCTGGGCTCCTCCGGCGAGCTCGGGGCGGAGGCAATGACGTCGTCAAGCAAGGCACGCGTGGAGGGCGAAGGGATTGTCTCCCGCATGCTCCACCCGGGCGCCACCCAAGCCGCATCAGGGCTGCTTAACGCCACCAGGACGCTCCTGCCTGCCCCGTCGATGTGGGACAGCCTCGCGCGCATGACCAACGGGACGCTGCCCCCTCATGACGGGACTGAGGGGCTCTCCGAGGAGGAGACCAAGAAGCTGGCCGAGGAGCAGATCCTGCAAAGCATGGGGATGATCCAGCTCGCCACCGTGCAACAGTGCAACGAAAACATCACTGCCCCAGACCACGGGCTGCTGCCCACCGCGCTGTGGGCGCGCTACGTCAGCAATGACCTCTTTACCGCCCCCAACGCGGTGCTGGCCTCTGGGATGCAGTGCTCCGGTACGCAGCCCGTCGCAGGCCCGGTCGAGCTCGACGGCTCACAGCTGGCGGTGCGCCCGCTGCAAATCAACGCCACCGGCGATCCGCAGACCGTCTACTCCGGCCGCGGCACCATCGCGGGGGCGATGGGCTCTCACCTCGTGACGGTTCACGGCCCGGGCCACGGCCACGTCGGGCTGGGCAACAAGGCAGTCGACCGCATCGTCATCGACTACCTGCGCACCGGGCGCACCGAGGTCACCGACGCGCCCGGCTACTTTGAGGCTCGCTAGAGCCCCTTCATAATCGTCGTCGCCAGCTCCTGCGACGATGCCGGGTTCTGCCCGGTGTAGAGGTTGCCGTCGGCGACAATATGAGAGGTAAACGGCTCGCCGGCGCTGTAGGTCCACGCCGAGCTCGACGAGCTTGTCCTCAAGCAGCCACGAGGCCTTCTCAGCGAGCCCGCCCGCGCTTGCTTCCGCGTTGGAGAAACCGGTCATCTTCCGCCCCGTGGCGGCGATGACCGCAGGCGGGCACACCATCGCTAGGGTGCGGCCTTGCTCCGGCCTGCTCGACAGGATGCGTGCCGACGCCTCGCTGACCGCCAGGTCCTCCATCGGGCCGTGCCCACCCGGGTAGAACACGACGTCGAAGGCATCCGGGTCGACCTCCTCGAGCACCGCCGGGGCACCAAGCACCGACGACAGCACCGCGGGCTTCGCTTCCTGCTCATCGTTGAGGCTTACAGGGTCCGCCACAGGCGTGCGCCCGCCGGGGGTGGCCACCGTGGCATCCCAGCCCGCGTCGCGGAAGACCTCGCACGGGGTGGTGAACTCCTCGGACCAAAACCCGCTGCGATGCGTCGTCGTGTTCTAGGCAGATGCGCCTAAACCCGGACGGGTAAGAATGCGCCCGGAGCGTCATTTTTTGGGCATTCTTACCCGTCCGGGTTTACCCTCAATGGCACGGTGCGCACACGCAAACCCCCAGGCCATAGCCCCGGGGCAAGATGGTGCGCCCAGAGGTGTCTGTAGGCGCGACATAGTTGACAGACCATGCCTGAGGTGATGGTTGACAAGGTATACAGTCCCAACCGCAACCTCGCCCTCGTCAAAGCCGTCAGAGAACAACACGAACCCGTAGCGAAAGTCGCCGCCCGCTTCAACATCTCCCGCCAACGCGTCTACAAACTCCTAGCGGACTATGACGCCGGAAGCCCCGCGGCAATCGCCCCGAAATCCCGCGCACCGCACACCCACCCGCACGCCATACCCGACAGGCTTCGCAACCGCATCATCGAGATGCGCACCGAACTTACCCGGGCCGGCATCGATGCGGGCCCGGACACCATTGCCTTCCACCTTCAGCGGCAAGGCCTGCGCGCACCGTCACCATCAACAATCCGCCGAATCATCACGCACCAGTAAAACCATCACACAGCTACGACACCAACTCGACGAATTCACCGCCTACTACTACACACAACGCCCACACCGATCCCTTGGACGCCGCACCCCCGAGACCGCCTGCACCACAGGGTCGAAAGCCACACCCCCGTTCACACCGGACGAAGAATGGCGGGTGCGCAACGACATCGCTAAAAGACACCGGCAATACCATCGCCGAACACTCCATCGACACCACCCGCCACCACCAAAACCATCCTGGCGACAAGGCGACCCACCCCTGGCCTGACGCACAAAACCAGCGCCCCACGAACACAAACACTGGGACGCCGGTTTGTCCACCATGACGCGACTGATGACAATGGTGTCCCCGACAGGATTCGAACCTGCGACCTTCGGTACCGGAAACCGATGCTCTAATCCACTGAGCTACGAAGACATACGCGAGCGACTCGCACGTGTAAAGAGGTTATCACCCGGCTTCCGGATAGAGCGAATCACCGCCCCCCCCTAAACACCTTCGGGCATGATGAACCAGGCGACGGCGTAGGCTAGGATGCCCGGCACGAAGCCGGTGACAACAGTGGCGGCAGCGACGATGAGGCGGATGAGGACGGGATCGAGCGCGAAGTAGTGTGCGAGGCCGCCGCACACGCCGGCGATCATCTTTTCGGAGCTCGAGCGCGTGAGCCGCTTGATGGGGTCAGAGCCGTTGGTGGGAGTGGTGGGCGTGGACATGATGGAAAAGCCTTTCTCTGACGCGGTCTTAGGTGGCCTCATGGCCTCTGACACACTTCATTGAACGCCGCCGCCGACCGGCACGCATCAGGGTTTTCCCTGATTAATCCCCTGATCCCAGCGTTGATTCCGGCACCCGTTGGCACGCGGGGATCCGCGGCGATGCGCCGAGAACGTTGTCCACCTCGATGATGCCTGAGAGGAAGCGTCGCAACGCGGCCGCGTCTTCGCGCCCGAGGTGGTCGAAGACGACGCGGCGCACGGACTCCACATGGTCTGGGGCGGCCTCGGTCACTCTGCGCATCCCGTCCTCGGTGAGCTGAACTAAGACGCCGCGCGCATCGCCGGGACACTTGCTTTTGGTCAGCAAACCACGCTTTTCCATGCGGGTGACCTGGTGAGAGGTCCTCGATCGGTCCCACTCGAGCGCGACGCACAGGTCGCGCAGCCGCAACTCGTGGCCGGGGGCCTCCGAGAGCGCGACGAGGACGCCAAATTCGGAGGCGGAGAGGTCCGAGGTGGCCTGCAGCGTCTCCTCGATAACCCGGTTGAGCTTCCGGGACGCCGAGAGCATGAGGCGCCACAGGTCCTGTTCGTCGTCGTTAAGCCAGCGAGGTTGTTGAGCCATAGCATTCAACGCTACATCGTCGAGCGCGCAAAACGAAACGGATCGGAACGATGAGGAGGGCACCATTTACGCACTCCACCTGCATAGACCGTCCGCCATCCCCCTTATGTTGACACGTCACTCTCACGGGCTATGATGGCCTTTGTTAACACGTCAACAACTACTCAAGGAGATACACAGATGCACGATCTCACCGGTACCTGGAACCTCGACCCCGCCCACTCATCTGTCGGGTTCGTCGTCCGCCACGCGATGGTCTCCAAGGTGCGCGGCACCTTCACCGACGCCGCCGCCACGCTCACCGTGGACGGCGAGGCCCCCGAACGCTCCCGCGTCACTGCCTCGGTCAAGACCGGCTCCCTCAACACGGGAAACGCCGACCGCGATGCGCACGTGCGCGGTGAGGACTTCTTCGATGCGGAGAGCTACCCGGAGATGACCTTCGAGTCCACCGCTTTTCGTGTCGACGACTCTGGCAACGGCACCGTCGAGGGCAACCTCACCATCAAGGGCGTGACCAAGCCTGTCACTCTCGCCGTGGAAACCTTCGGCGTGCAGACCGATCCCTCGGGCAACGTCCGCGCCGGGTTCGAGGCCAGCACCAGCATCGACCGCACTGCCTTCGGGATCGACTTCAACGCCCCGCTGAACTCCGGTGGCGTGCTGCTGTCCACGAAGGTCGACATCGAGATTGAGGGCTCCGCCATCAAGGCGTAGACATCCCCTCTCGGCTAAGCCCTAGCCTTGAGCTCCTCAATCGAGGCGAGCTTGGCGGCTGGCACGCGGTCAAACCTCTGGGGATAGCACGTCAACACAAACACCTGGGTGCGTGCACCCACCCGGGCGACCAGTGAGTTCATCAGGCTTAGCCTGGTGGGGTCGGTCGCACCGAGGGCATCATCGATGATCACCGGGACCTCCTCCGCCGAGTCCTCCCCCGCCCCCACGAGATCCGCGATGGCGAAGCGGATGCACAAGGCAAGCTGTTCCTGGGCCCCGCCCGAGAGCTGGGGGAGATCCACCGTCGTATCACCCTGGGTCCGCGCACGCACCTCCAGAGAATCGCTGAGCTCGAATTCGACGCCCGCACCGAAGACCACCTCGGCGTAGCGCGTTAAGGCCTGGGCAAACGGGGCTGCGTAGCGCGCCCGCGCCGCGTCCCGGTGGCGCATCATGGTCTCGCGCAGGAGCTTGATCGCCTCGGCGCGCTTTCTCGCGCGCGCCAGGTCCGTGCGAGCGGCGTCGAGCCGTGCCTCCGCCTGATCCGCTTCCTCCGCAACGCCCGTGGCCTGTTCAATCCGCCCCTTGAGCTCGGCAACCCGGTTCGTTGCCTCGGAGTGGCGGGTCTTGAGGTTACGCACGCGCGTGCGGGCACCCTCGAGCAGGTTCGCGGCGAGCGCGGGGTTGGCCGCGGCGAGTTGCTCTCCGAACTCCCCCGCCGCCCGGCGCGCTTCCTCGAGCGCGGTGGCGGCCGCGTCGCGGGCCGCCTCAAGGTCACCGTCCGAGGCGGCGGCGCGGGCCTCCTCCAACTTCGCCTGCGCGGCGCTGATCTGCGCCCTCGTTGATTCCGCCCTCGACTCCAGCACCGCCAGGGCGGTGGCGTGCTTGCGCTCCGCCCAGGGCTTGAGCTCGGCCTCCGCGCGTTCGAGCTCCTCCGTCGCCTCGTCAAGCCGGCGCTGAGCGCCTTCGAGAACGGCCTCGGCCTCCGTTTCGTCGGCCGCTCCCCTGCCGACGCCTGCCTCCCCGTGCTCCTCCTCGCGGGCGCGCAGGCGGTCCCGCTCCTCCTTTAGCTCTTGGGCGTTCCTCCCGTCGAGGAGGTCTTTCACGCGGCGCTCGCTCGCCTCGATCGCAGTGAGAAGCTCTGCGTGCTCGTCGCGACGCGCGCGGGCTTGGTCAAGGTCGGCGCACCCGAGCGCGGCCAGAAGCTTCTCCTCTGCACGCAGCGCCTCTTCCAGCTTCTCATTCCGATCGCCCGCACCGTCGCCGGCACGGTAGGTCACGGTGTATTCCCCGATTCCGACGGCCGTGCCCTCGAGGGCGCTCACAGTAGCGCGTCCGTCGAAGGCCACCTCTTCCCCGTCGATGCGTAAGGTCCCGTCCGAGGGGCCCGTGACCTCTAGCTTCGCCGCCGCGGCGGACGCGAGGCTGGAGGCCACCGCAACCTTTTCGTGTGCCTTCTCTAACGCGCGGAGGTCCGCCGCGGTCACGACCACGTCGGGCCGCTTCGCCTTGAGGGCGGAGAGCTCTTCGTCCGCCTCGTCGAGACGCGTGATAAGCGCGTCGAGCTCGGCCAGCTTGGCGCGGGAGCGGGAGCGCTGGCGGGCAGCCTCGGCACGCTTGGCCTCCTCGCGCGCTCGAGCCACCGCCGCCTTTGCCTCATCTCGCACCTCCGTGAGCTCCGCAGCCTTGCCTGCCTCTTCCTCGGCCTGCTCGGCGGCCTCGGCGAGCTTGGCGCCCTGCGCCACAGCGTCCTTCTCTAAGGCGGCGAGTTGGGCTACGGCCTCCGTGCGCGCCGCGAGGTCGGCCTCGGCGCGGTCGCGCTCCTTGGCGCGGCGCTGTTCCTCCTCCCCGGCGCGGGCTGCTTTCTCCGCAAGCTCCGCGGCCGCCTTTGCTTCAGCGCCCCGTTCTTCCTCCTCGATGACAGCTTCAGGCAACTCCCGCTCGATCGTGCGGAGCTCCTCTTCGCGCCGTTCAACCTCCTCGACGAATTGGCGCAAACTCTCCCACTCCTCGGCGAGGACGCGAAGCTCCGCCTCGCGCTCATTCACCGCCACCTCCAGTGCCTTGTACGACGCCTTTTCTTGGCCCTTGTCCGTGAAATACTCGCCGTATTCCTTCGAGATGCGCTCCATGAGCGCGGTGTCCTCTGTCCCGGAGCCACCCTCCTCGCTTACCCCGTCGAGGGCGTGGGTGATCGAGGGGATGCCGGCGGCCGCGATGCCGAGATCGAGCTCCCCCTGTCGCAGGAACAGCGCCTCGGCGAGGGTCTCGTCCAGGTGGCCGGAGATGATCTCCGCTAGCCTGTCATCTGCTTCCCGGCCGGCGAACTGCTGGTGTTGAGGGGCGGTGATGTTCAGCTCGCATTTAGGTTTGCGGAGAAACCGCTTCCATATCCGGAAGGTGTATGGCCCGATGGTCGCCTTCAGCGTGACCTCGGGCGCGACGTCTTTGCCCACAGGAGCGAGCGCCTTGATGTCTTTTCCCTTCGAGCTGTACTTGACGTTGAGCACGGCAGCGAGACCGTCGAGGATGGTGGACTTTCCCGCTTCGTTATCCCCGTGGATGATCATCACGCCGGTTGCGGGGATATCGCTTAGCACAAGGTGCTCGACACCGCGGACGTTGCGCAGTTCTAAGGAGTGGATCTTCATGTGCTCTAGGCCTCCGAGGTCAGGCGGAATAGGACATTGATCGCATCGCGGGCAACGGCGTCTCCGTCGGCCGCGCTGGCGGCGAGCTCGCGGGCGGCGGAGGCCGCGAACCCGCTGAGGGGGAGGTTTTCGAGCTCCTCGTCCCCGGGCTCGAGGTGGAGATCCATAAGCCTGGCCCTCTCGCGCAGCGAGGCAAAGAGCGGCTCGAGGTCGCCGATCCCCTGCTCGAGCCGGCGGGTGTCCTCCAGGCCGAGGGTGCCCTTGATGGCGTATTTCACCACAGTGCGGTCCTTCTCCGGGTAGGCGCGCAGCCGCTCGAGCAGCGCATCCACATCGCGCCTATCTGCGACGTCGAAAAACAACGCGTCAAATGTCCACCCGCCGACGGGGACCTTCTCCACCTCGATCTCGCGGGTATCCTGGCCCTTTGACAGGCTCACGACGAGGGCGTTGCCGGAGTCGACTTCTCCTCCCGCCACCCCCGGTGTGTGATCGAAGAAGTCGGTCGTCTCGGGCGAGCCGGAAAACCACACGCGGCCGCTGGTGCCGAGGCTGCGGGTGGAGTGGGTATCGCCTAAAGCGACGTAATCGATCGTGCGATCAGCCAGGCTCGCTTCGAGGTTGGGCAGGTCGATGACATCGGGGGCGAACTCTCCGGTGCGCGCCTCGACCTGACCGTGCGCGACGAGCACCCGGATGGCCTCGGTCGGCTCGAGCGGGCCGAGCGCCTTCGCGCACAGGTCCTCCGCGGCCTTCTTCGCCTTCAGCGGAGCGGCGACGATCTCAACCCCGGGGCGCACCTCGATCGGCTCGAAGGTGCCAAGCACCGTGACGTTGGGGATCTCCTCGGTGCGGCGGAAGATCGAGTCCGCCACCAGCGGGTCGTGGTTGCCGGGCAGGAGGTAGACGGGTACGGGCAGCTTCCGCAGCGCCTCGAGCGCTCGCCCACGGGTGAGCGCCTGGAGGGAGTTGTGCTCGAAGACGTCGCCCGCGACGACGATAAACTCCGCGCCCCGCTCGCTTGCGAGCTCCCCGATCCGCGCGACGGCGCGCAGCCGCGCCTCGTCGAACCGGGACTGGGCCTCGGGCGGGAGAAATTTTCTCGTCATTCCCAGCTGCAGGTCAGAGGTGTGGATGAAGGTGAGATCGCTCATGGGTGCACTTCTACCAAATCTCGTGGACAGCGGCCCGCCGACTATCGAATATACGTTCTATTCTCGCGCGTCCAGGCTCGTCAGCTCCTCGTAGAGGTCCTCGATGTCAGCCACCGCTCGAAGCTGGTCGATGTTGGTAAAAGACACCGACTGCATTGCGCGGTGCAACAGATCGATGTCGGAGTCCGCGATCATCGGGGCGATATCCGGCTCCGGCAAGGAAGGCAGGTCGCGGCCCGACCAGAAGAATTCAGAGCCAACCTGCGAATTCTCCCGCGCTACCGACACCGCGCGCAGGCGCACGCCATTTTCAATCGAGGCGAGGGTGAGGCTGCGCATGGAAAAGATGGTCTCGGGTCGGGTATCGATGAGCTCGGCCAACTTCTCCGCCACCGCCACCGCGTGCTTGCACACGGCGGCGGGGTCCGGGCAGCTACAGAGGAAGCGCACGCTCGAGGCATCGGGCGCGATGAGGATATCGAGGACATCGTCGTCGAATTCTCCTGCGCGCGCCCGCGCCACCGATCCCGCCCGGCGCGCCATCATATCCAGGGCGACCTGGATATCCGCCCTCTCGCGCGCCGGGAGCTGGATGGTCACCGTAAACGGCTCGTTCTGGCTGCCCGCCACGAGCCCGTCGCATCCCCCCATCCGCGGGGTGAGCTCTAAGACGTGGCCGCCCTCAGCGTAGAGGTGGCCGCGCTTGACGCGCCCGGGGTCTGTCTGGCGCACCGCGGCGTTGACCAGACGCATCGCCGCCGGGGAGTACGCGGAGGCGCGAAGCGGGGCCTCGGCGCCGGGATGGCGCGCCTCCTCGGGCGTCGACACGCGGCGTCGTGCCCCGAAGTTGGCGTAGATGACGTTGTCCTCGCGCGGCCTGGCCATAGGTTAATCCTCCTGATTCCGGTAGCTCATAAGCCTAGCGAGGTCCTCCGTATCGAGCTCCGTGATCCATCCCTCGCCTTCGCCGACGACCGTGCCCGCGAGCTGCATCTTGCCGTCGAGGACGTCTTGGATAGATTCCTCCAGCGTGCCGCGGGTGATCATCTTATAGACGGTGACGTCCTTTGTTTGCCCAATGCGGTAGGCGCGGTCAGTGGCCTGATTCTCCACCGCCGGGTTCCACCAGCGGTCGAGGTGGATGACCACCGAGGCCGAGGTGAGGTTGAGCCCGGTGCCGCCCGCCTTGAGCGAGAGCACCATGGCGCGTGGCCCATCCTCGGCCTGGAAGCGCTCGACCATCGCGTCGCGCGCCTCTTTTCCCACCCCGCCGTGCAGGAACGGAACCTCCTCACCGAGGCGTTCTTCGAGGTAGGGCTGGAGCAGGGAGCCGAAGGCCTTGTACTGGGTGAAGATGAGCACCCGCTGGCCGGAGTCCATGGCCTCGCCGAGCAGCTGCATGAGCATCTGGACCTTCCCAGAGCGGTGGACGCCCTTCACCGTCACCGGCGAGCCGTCACCGAGGTAGTGCGCCGGGTGGTTACAGATCTGCTTGATGCGCGTGATTGAGGCCAGCACCAGTCCTTTGCGGGCCATGCCCTTGCGGCGCGAAAGCTCGCGCTCGACGTCGCGCACGAGCGCGGTGTAGAGGGCCGCCTGCTCGGCTGTCATGTCGACGGCGACGATGTGCTCGTTCTTCTCCGGCAGATCGTCGATAATCGCCGGGTCGGTCTTCAGACGCCGCAGGATAAACGGGGTGGTGAGCCTGCGCAGCCGCTCGCTCATCTCGGCGGCGAGCTCCTCGTCGCGGCGCGACTCAATCACCTTCGCGAAGTGGTTGCGGAAAAACGTCTGGCTGCCGAGGATGCCGGGGTTGGTGAAATCGAGCAGGCTGCGCAGCTCCGAGAGCTTGTTTTCGATCGGCGTGCCCGTGAGCGCAATGCGGTGGCGAGCGGGGATCGCGCGCACGCTTTTCGACGCCTTCGTCGACGCATTCTTAATCGCCTGCGCCTCATCCAACACCACGTGGTCCCACCCGACCCGCGCCAGAGAGGCCACGTCGCGCCCGGCGACACCGTACGAGGTCACCACCACGTCCGCCGACTCGATCGCGGCGGCGAGCTCGTCACCGGCGAGGCGGCGCGAGCCGTGGTGGACTAAGACCCGCAGTCGCGGGACGAACCTCGCCGCCTCCCGCGCCCAGTTGCCCACCACGGACGTCGGCGCCACGACGAGGCTGGGCCCCATGCGATCCCCGCGCTCGGCCTCCACGGCAAACAGCGTGAGCAGCTGCAGCGTCTTGCCCAGCCCCATATCGTCAGCGAGCACCGCCCCCAGCCCGGAGCGCGACATGAAGTAGAGCCAATCCACGCCACGGCGCTGGTATTCCCGCAGCTCGGCGCAGACCCAGCCCGGGAGCTCGACGCGCTCGGGCGCCGGGCGCTGGGTGCCGGAGACCAGCGAGGTAAACCACGGCGACCCGGCGAACTCCACGACGTCGATGTCGGCCTCGGCCGCCGATTCCAACGCCAGGGCGCGTAGCTCCGCCGCGGTGACGGTGCCCCCAAACGCGGAATCGTCCTCCCCTGCGGCAGGCGAGTCTTTGTGAGCCGCCGCGAGCCTATCCATGTAGCGGCGCGTCCTGGCCAGCGAGCGGGAGTCGGCAAGCACCCACTGGCCGCGCAGCTTGACCAGCCCGGACTTCGACTCGATGAGGCGTGCCATCTCCTCGTCGTTGAGCTCGACGTCGCCGACGGAGAGCCGCCAGTCGTAGGAGACCAGCGTATCGAACCCGAGGTGCGTCACCGTGGAGGAATCGTGCGGATCGCCGGGATCCGCCACCGATAGCCGCGCACGCGTCTCCGCCTCGGACCAAGCCCGCGGCAACATCACGGCGAAGTTGTTGTGGCGCAGCCGCGCGGCGTCGCGCTGGACGAAGCGGACGATCTCCTCGGTGTCGAGGAAGGCGTCCCACTCCCCCTCGCCCTCGGCAAACAGCGCGCCCGCAGCGCGCGGGTGGGCGACGGGATCGACCAGATCGCTCACCTCGATGGCGCGCTCCAACTCGCGGCGCAACGTCTGGGCGGTGGCGGCGTCGAAGTCGCTGAGCACCACCGGCCGCGGAGAATCCGTCCCGGAGCGCACCTGCGCGCGCACCGGCCACCTCGCCTCCGCCTCGTATGCCCCCGAATCGCCCGCGTCGACCGCGTCGTCCACGTCGTCCGAATCATCGTCGCCCCCAGGCGGCTCGACGATGAACACCAGCTGGAGGTTCACCGCGGTAATCGAGCCGTTCCAATCACTGAGCTTGCGGGCGAGCTCGGCCCCGCCGCGGCGCAGTGGCGTACCGCTGAGCAGCGAGCGGACGAAGTCGTGCCAGGGGTAGGGCCGCGTCCCCTCGTCCAGGCGCGAGAGGATGGCCGTGGCAATCCAGTGCACGAGGGTCTGCGAGACACCCTCGTCCAGGCTGGGGTTGTTCGCCGTTAACACCCCCGGCGCCGCCGCGATCATCTCCGCAAGCCACCCGCGCTCGTCAACCCCGGTGCCGAGCTGCCACTGGGCGTAGAACGCCCCGTCGCGGTAGGGCACGTGGAGGCTCACCCGGCCCGCGCGAACAAATCGGGACAGTCCGCTAAAGAGGCGCACCAGCCACATAATGTCGGGGGCGAGGGACTCGCCCTGGGGCGGCGGGGCGAGCGCCGAGGGGTCGTCGTAACGCGCGAGCGCCGCGAGGAAAGCCACCGCGTCTGCCGGCGCGAACGCCGCGGTAGGAACCCGCAGCTCGACGTGCTTGCCGCGCGGGGTTTGCAACGTGACCCGCTCGCGGTGCCGGAACCTTTCGTCGACGAGCTCCGCGGCGACCTCGGGCGGGAACGTCCCCTCCGGAACTTGGGACGGCAGCACGACCTTGCGCCCTTCCACCTGCTCAACCCACAGGTTGAGCCCGGACTCGCGCATCCAGAGCCCGTGGAGGAGGAATTTAGGCATAACCACCCTTATACCATGACACTGGTTCACGTTACCCTGGAAAAAGTCCGTACCCATGCATAAGAAATGTAAGGAGACCCTCCCCGTGAACAACGCGTGGATGATTACGGCCATAGTGCTCTACTTCGCCGTCATGCTCGCCATCGGCTACTACTCGTGGCGTAAGACAAGCAAATACGACGACTACGTCCTCGGCGGCCGCGACCTCCCGCCTTTCGTAGCGGCGATCTCGGCCGGCGCCTCGGACATGTCGGGCTGGCTCCTCATGGGCCTGCCCGGCGCACTGTTCGCCACCGGCATGAGCGAGCTGTGGATCATGATTGGCCTGCTCATGGGCACCTGGGCCAACTGGAAGTGGGTCGCCCCCAGGCTGCGCTCGTTCTCGGAGGTCTCCGGGGATTCGATCACGCTCCCGAGCTTTTTTGAAAACCGCACCCACGATACCTCCCGCGTGCTCCGCGTGGTCGCGGCTGTGATCATCATCTTCTTCTTCACCTTCTACGTCTCCTCCGGCATGGTCGCGGGCGGCAAGTACTACGAGTCGACCTTCGGCGGCAACTACCTCACCGGCATGCTCATCGTCGGCGCCGTCACCGTCATCTACACCCTCATCGGCGGCTTCCTTGCCGTGTCCTACACCGACGTGGTCCAGGGCATGCTCATGTTCGCAGCCCTGCTCGCCGTGCCGATTACGGCGCTGTTCGTGCTCAACAACCCGGCGGACATCTTCTCCTTCGCGGCAGAGAACCCCTACGGGCCCTACCCGGAGGCAAACCCCACCTATTTCAACCTCTTCGCCGGGGTCTCAGCCGTGACCATCATCGGCAACCTCGCCTGGGGCCTGGGCTATATGGGCCAGCCGCACATCGTCACCCGCTTCATGGCGCTGCGCTCGCCGGCCGAGGCTGCCTCTGCCCGGCGCACCGGCACGACCTGGGTCTCCGTGTGCTACATCGGTGCCGTGTTTACCGCGCTCGTGGGCACCGTCTACTTTTCCCAGACCGGCGCTCAGATTACCGACGCCAGCGGCGAGACCGTCTTCCTCGACCTGGCGAAGCTGCTCTTCCACCCGCTCATTGCCGGCATCATCTTGACCGCCGTGCTCGCCGCGATCATGTCGACGATGTCCTCCCAGCTCCTCATCACCTCCTCGGCGCTCATCGAGGACCTCTACCGCGTCGTGGCTAAGCGCGAGGTGTCCGGGCGGTGGCTGCTGCTGGCCTCCCGCGGCATGGTCGTTGCCATCGCGCTCATCGCCGTCGCCCTGGCCGTCAACCCCTCCGATACTGTCTTGGGCCTCGTCGGCTTCGCGTGGGCCGGGTTCGGCGCGGCCTTCGGCCCCGTCGTCGTCGCCTCGCTCTACTGGAAGCGCCTCACCGCCCCCGGCGCGATTGCGGCGATGCTCTCCGGCGCGGTGACGGTCTTCGTGTGGGGCTCGATTGATTCGGCGCTCACCGAGCTCTACGAGATCGTGCCCGGCGTGATCGTCGCCACCGTGGCAATGGTCGCTGTCTCGCTTGCCACCCGAGCCAAGCCGGAGGCCATCGAGCAGTTCAACGCCGCGGTGCGCGTCAACGACTACGCTATGGACAACCCCACGGCATCCTTTGACGACGCGCTCGACGCGGTGGAAGGACGGAACCGCTAGGCGCCTCGCGCAGTCTAAGAGGGTATGCGCACCTATCTCTGTCTGCTCATTGCCCTCACCGTTGCCGTCGTCCCGTTTCCCACGCCGCTTACTTACGGGCTTGCGGCACACGTACCCTCCACACCCCAGCGCGCACGCGTAATCGGCTACGAGCGCGACGCCTTCGGGCCGGGCTGGGCCCCGGCCCCCGGCGGGTGCGACACCCGCTCCGCACTGATGGCCGCGGCCTTCGGCGCGGCATCGTGTGGCAGGCGGGAGACGCTTTCCGCCTCGCCCATTACGGATCCCTATACGGGTAGCCCGCTCGACCCCGCCGAGGTGGAGATCGACCACGTATACCCGCTCGCCGCGGCGTGGGACCTCGGGGCGCATGCATGGAGCGCGGATAAGCGCGTCGCCTTCGCCAACGACCCGCGAAACCTCGTGGTCACCTCCGCGAAGGCTAACCGCGAAAAATCCGACCATCTCCCCAGCGAGTGGCTCCCGCCGCGGCGCCGCGCCCATTGCCCGTATGCGCGGCAGCTCGTCGCGGTCGCCCAGGCCTACGGCCTCGCGCTGCCGCGGGCTGACGCGCGTGCCGCACGACGCGCCTGCGCGGGATTGCGAGGCGTGCTCTCTGACAGGGCACTGTAAGGTGGTGTGCATGACTACTGTTCTTGTTGTCTTCCACGTGGCCGCAGCGATCCTGCTGCTTGGCCCCGTCATCGTCGCCACCTCCATGTTCCCGCGCCAGGCCGCGGAGGCCCGCAAGGGCGATGCGTACGCCGCGGGCCGCGCCTCGATCCTCTACCGCATCACCTCGACCTACGGCATGCTCTCCGCAGCAGTGCCCCTGCTCGGCGCGGTAGTTCTCATCTTCGGCTGGGAGGAGTTCAAGACGAACTTTTTCCTCCACACGGCGATCGTCCTCGCGCTCATCGCCTGGGGCGTCCTCTTCGGCATGGTCATCCCTCAACAGCGCAAGATGATGGGGGCGATTAACGCCCTTGATCCCGCCGAGGCTGACCAGAGCGATTTCACCTCGAACTTCGAAGGCACGAAGGCCAAGGCGACCGCCGGAGCAGGCCTGTTTAACCTGCTTGTCATGATCGTGTTGATCCTGATGTACCTCCCGTCGAGCATCTTCGCCTAGGCAGTACTGCGCGCGCAAAAGCGGCCTCCCCATCGTGCGTGGGGAGGCCGCTTTTGTAGCGCTATGTAGGCCCGGGGGGCTGGCTGGCTAGTCCCGCCAGCCGCGGCCCTGTCCGCCGCGCCCCCGGAACCCGCCGCCGCGGCCGCCGCGGTCGGAATCCCTGCGCGCCGCACCGCCCTTGTCGCGCTGAATGTTGATCAGCTGTCCCGAAATGCGGGTATCGGAAAGCCTGTCTAGCACGGAGCGGTCCATGTTCTTCGGCAGCTCCACGAGCGTGAAGTCACCGCCGATGGTGATACGGCCGAAGTCGCGGGAGTTCAGCCCGCCCTCGTTCGCGAGCGCACCAACGATGGCGCCGGGGCGCACGTGCTGGCGCTTGCCCACATCGAGGCGGTAGGTATCGAAGTTCTCGCTGTCGTCGCCAAAGCGCCCGCGGCCACCGCGCCCGCCGCGATCATCACGGTCGAACCGGTCGCGCCGCCCGCGCCCACCGCGATCATCACGGTCGAACCGGTCGCGCCGCCCGCGCCCACCCCGGTCGTCGCGGTCGAAATCGCGGTCGCGGCGGTCACGCTTGTCCTTCGGCGGCTCCTTCATCAAGAACTCGTCGCCGGCGTTCGCCTGCGCGGCCAGCGCCGCGGCGATGTCGTCCATGGGCACGTCGTTGGCGCTGGAGTATTCGCGCACCATGGCCTTGAACACGTCTTGGTCCTTCGACTCCAGCGACTCCGTGATCGAGTCCATGAACTTCAGCTTGCGGCTCTCGTTGACCTCGTCGACCGTCGGCAAGTCCATCTCTTCGATCGTCGCGTTGGTCACGCGCTCGATAGAGCGCAGCATGCGGCGCTCGCGCGGGGTGACAAACAAGATCGCCTCGCCGGTGCGCCCGGCACGGCCCGTGCGCCCGATGCGGTGGACGTAGCTTTCCGTATCGTTCGGGATGTCGTAGTTGAACACATGGCTGATGCGCTCGACGTCGAGGCCGCGGGCGGCGACGTCGGTGGCCACCAGGATGTCGAGCCGGCCGTCGCGAAGCTGATCGACAGTACGCTCGCGCTGCTGCTGGGCGATGTCGCCGTTGATCGCGGCGGCGGAGAAGCCGCGAGCGCGCAGCTTCTCGGCGAGCTCCTCGGTCTCATGCTTGGTGCGCACGAACACGATCATCGCCTCAAACTCGGTGACCTCGAGGATGCGCGTGATCGCGTCGAGCTTGTTGCGGTGCGCGGTAAACAGGTAGCGCTGCGTGATGTTGGTGTTGGTGCGGGTCTCGGACTTGACCGTCACCTCGGCCGGGTCGTTGAGGTACTGCTTGGAAATCCGGCGGATGCCGTTCGGCATCGTCGCCGAGAACAGCGCGACCTGCTTGTCGTCCGGGGTATCCGCGAGGATGCGCTCGACGTCTTCCTGGAAGCCCATGTTGAGCATCTCGTCGGCCTCATCAAGCACGAGGAAGCGCAGGTTGGAGATGTCCAGCGAGCCCTTCTCCAGGTGGTCGATGACGCGGCCCGGGGTGCCGACGATGATCTGGGCCCCGCGGCGCAGCCCGGAGAGCTGGATGCCGTAGGCCTGGCCGCCGTAGATCGGCAGGACCTGGATCTTGCCCAGGTGGTCGGCGAAGGATTGGAAGGAGTCGGCGACCTGCAGGGCGAGCTCGCGCGTCGGCGCAAGGACGAGCGCCTGCGGGTGGCGCAGCGAAGGATCGATCTGGCTGAGCACGGGCAGCGCGAACGCGGCGGTCTTGCCGGTACCGGTCTGCGCGAGGCCGACGACATCGCGGCCCTCCATGAGCAGCGGGATGGTCTGCGCCTGAATGGGCGAGGGCTGCTCGAAGCCGACCTTCTTCACGGCGTTGACGACGTCTTTCGGCAGGTCGAGGGCTTCGAACCCGTTGGCGGGCTCTTCAGCTACCTCGTCGGCGGGATTCGCCGGGGCAGCCTCGGTAGACGGGGCGTCATCTTCGTTGTGTTCATTCTCAGTGGCGGTGGCTTCGGGCGTGGCCGAAGCGCCGGCGTTCTCAGAATCTCCCGCATCCCTGGTGTCTTCTTCTGCGACAGCCTGCGGGGCATCCTGATTTTCCGACAGTGTCATGTCCGGCTCAAACTCGCTGCCGGTAGCGTTTTCGGAAGTGCTCATTGCTATCCCACACTACGCGAGGCGCGCGAGTATTACTATCTGGGACGTCAGTGCCCCTCACCCTGCCCACCAGTTAAGACAGCGAAGGGACCCGCCCGCCATGACCCAAGCCGCTCGTCCTGCCACGCACCCGACCGCGCCCACCCACGGCAACAAGATCGTGCTCATTGGCGCCGGCGCCGTCGGCATTGCCTACGCCTACGCCCTGCTCAACCAGGGCCTGACTGACCACCTCGCGATTATCGACCTCGACGAGGAGATGGCCTGGGCACAGGTCGAAGACCTCTCCCACTCCGTGCCGTTTTCCGGCCAAAACATCCAGGTTACGGTCGGCACCTACGCCGACTGCCGCGACGCGGCGATCGTGGTGAACTGCGCTGGCGTCGCCCAGCGCGAGGGCGAGACGCGCCTCGACCTCGTGGCCCGCAACATCGCCATCTTCGACGCCATCAACCGCCAGGTGATGGACAACGGCTTCAACGGCATCTACCTCGTGGCCACGAACCCGGTCGACGTGCTCTCCTACGCCACATGGAAACAGACGGGCCTTCCCGCCGCGCAGGTCATCGGTTCCGGCACGGTTCTTGATACCGCACGCTGGCGCCACAACCTCGGGCGCTACTTCGACATCGCGCCGTCGGCCGTACACGCCTACGTCATCGGCGAGCACGGCGATTCCGAGCTGCCGGTGTTGTCGTCGGGAAGTATCGCCGGTGTGCCCATCCCCCGCATCGTGGAGAAAGAAGCAGAGAAGGACCCGCACGTCCATGAGCGCATCGACGAGATGTTCCGCGCCACCCGCGACGCCGCGTACGACATCATCCGCCGCAAGGGCAACACGTCCTACGGCATCGGCTCGGCGCTCGCGCGCATCACGCGGGCGATCCTGCGCAACGAGGACGTCGCCCTGCCCGTCTCCGCGCTCTTGCAGGGAGAGTACGCGCGTGACGACGTCTTCATCGGCACCCCCACCATCCTCAACCGCGGCGGGGTCCGCAACGTCGTCGAGTTGCGCCTCGACCCGGGTGAGTTCGCCCGATTCGACGCCTCCGCCGCGACTCTGCGCCGCGTCATCGAGGACTCGGGACTGGAGGCCTGAGAAAGCTAAGACGCGGGGAACAAAACTTCGCCCAATCGTTTCTGCCGCGATGGCTCTCGCCCTTGTGTATGCCGCTCGATAGGTTTGGCTGCCGAAACCTCAGCGACACCCGGCTGAACTCCCGCATAGCCCACTCGCGATCAGTTGCCCTACAGGTCTCCAGCTTCTTGACTTTCATCAGTTCTGCGCCGATGCGACCTTTTCCGCATCGAGCGGGATGTTGTCCACACAGTCGTGGACCTTGCCCGTTCCTACTGAGGCTGATTCCGAGCCGCACGCTTGTGTGCGTCTGCGCCTGCTGGATGAAGTTGTTAGGACGTTGGCGCGAAGACGAGGTATGGCTGAGCGCCAGCGTCCGTAAGGGAAGCACTGCCAAACGAAAACGCTCTCCCTGGCGGGTACCCCCAGGGAGAGCCTTGCTACGCCTTGCGTATAAGGGCACCTTCGGCCGACTAGTCCTCGGCGCGGGCGTCGCGCGCCCGCTCGAGGTCGCGGCTGCCGCCGAAGAACTTCGCGTGCACCTCGCAGGCCCGCAGGAACTCCCGATGGGCCTGCTCAATATCGGCGCCCGTGACCACCACGGCGTTTGCCTCTCGCTCGAAAAACCCGCGGGTGTCTTCCACCGAGGTCCCGCGCATGAGTTCGGAATCGGCCTCGACGTCGACGGTGGCGGCGTGGGCGTCGACACGCAGGGCGCCCAGCGCCACTTGCGCCGTGAGCAAGTCGTGGACCTGCGCGAGGTAGCCCTCCCCCATCTCGTCGTGGAACTCGAAGTAGAAGCGCATCATCTCCCCAAGCTCGGCGGCAATCGGGGCGGGCCCCAGCGTATCGACGCACCTGCGCAGCGCCGCAGGATCAATCACCATCTGCTCGGTGAGCCCGAGAGAGCACACGGTCACCGGCACAGGCGTGCGGGAAAAAACCTCGGCGGCGGCGTGCGGGTCGACCCAGAAATTCCACTCCGCGCTCGGAGTGGTGTTACCGGGATAGAAAAACGCTCCACCCATGACGGTGATGTGGCGCAGCCGAGCGAAATGGCCCGGGTGGAGCTGCGCGAAGGCCGCGAGGTTGGTCAGCGGCCCGGTGACGATGAGGTGGAGGTCCTCGGTACTGCGCTCGATCGCATCGCACCATAAGGCATCCCAATCGTGCTCCACGTGGCGATCGGGTGCCGTGGCATACCCCACGCCTGTCGGGCCGTGGGTCTCCGGGGTCGTCGTCAAGCTGTAGACGAGGGGGCCCGGCAGACCCGCCGCAAGCGAGACCGTGCGCAGCCCGCACTGCGCGAGCACCCACGCCGCATTAATGGCGCACTGCTCCGCCCCGACGTTGCCGGCGCTCGTGGTCACCGCCTCTAGCTCGATGGCACCCTCGTGGTGCAGTGCTGCGAGGTAGATCAACGCCAGCGAATCGTCAATTCCCGGGTCACAATCGATGATGACGCGCTTGATAGCCCGCACCTCCCTAGTTCTTTTCCGCTGCGAGGGTGTCAACCCCGCGCACCAGCCACACTGCCAAAGACACCGCAGCGATCGCCCCGCACGAAGCAAAAGCGGCGGCAAACCCGACGGACTGCGCCAACATGCCCACGATAATCGGGGCGAAAATCTGGCCCGCGTCCATCGTCATCTGAAACGTCGAGAGTACCTTACCGCCTGAGCGCTCATTGCCGACGATATCCGCCAACGCCGCCTGCTGAGCCGGGTTCATCAACCCGCCGCCCACCCCGGCACAGACGGACATAAGAAGCAGCGCCCACACGCTTGTGGCAAAGCCGAGGAAGCCCGTAAACACCGCTGTAGCGGCCAGGCCTGCGACAATCAGCGGCTTGCGCCCCAACCTATCAGCCAAGCGCCCGGAGAACTGCAACGTAATCGCGGTTCCCACCGCGAACGCTGTGAGCGCCAGACCCGCGGCAGCGGCGCCATTAGCGAAGACGCTGGCCGCGAACAGCGGCAAGACGGACACCCGCGCGCCCAAGTTCGCCCACCCGTTAGCAAAACCAGAGGTCAACAGCGCCTGGTACGTTGGCAACGCAGCGGCGTCTGCAAACCGCATCGGGGGGAGCTTCGGCGGGAGCGGCGCCCGGCGCCTCGGGGAGGAGGTGGCCACCCACACGATCCCCGCGGCCAAAGCAACGCCCGCGCCGTAGACGGCAAACGGGATGCGGTATCCGAGGGAGGCGAGCAGCGCCCCCATGATGGGGCCAATGATGTTGCCGAGCAGGAACGCAGAAGCGTACACCGCGCTCGCGCGGCCGCGGATCGTCGGCGGCGCAACCCTCACAATGAGGGCCTGGGCGGAGAGAGTAAACATCGTCGAGCCAAACCCCGCGATAAAGCGCAAGGCGAAGACGTGCCAATACGCCTGCGCATACGCAACAAAGAACGTAGATACAGCGACGATGAGCAGGCCCGCTATGTAGACAGGCCGGGAGCCGAGCTTATCCACCAGAAGCCCCGCACCCGGCGCACCAAGAAGGCGGGCGGCGGCGAAGACAGAGACCACAGCACCAGCAGCGGCCATGGACACACCAAAGCTTGCCGTGAACTGCGGAAGAATGGGCGCAATAAACCCGTATCCGAGCGCAATGACAAAGGCTGCGGCTGTCAGCACCCAGATGGTGGCCGGGATCTTCGGCGCGGAGGACTGCGAGGGCAACGGTGTAGACATGTCGACCTCAGGGTAGCCCTCACAAGCCATCTCGGTGGCGCGGGGTGGTGCGCGCGGCTTCATTCGAGGTTGGATGACTCTGCAGCTGCGGAGCCTGCGGGGGTGACTCTGCAGCTGCGGAGTCGAGGTGCGGCCGAAAAAACTCCGCAACGCGGAGTCAGCGGGAAGTTCACTCTGCAACTGCGGAGTCGAGGTGCGGCCGGAAAAACTCCGCAATGCGGAGTCCACAGGGGGTGACTCTGCAACTGCGGAGTCGAGGGACGGGCCGGAAAACTCCGCAATGCGGAGTCAGCGGGAGGTTCACTCTGCAGCTGCGGAGTCGAGGGACGGGCCGGAAAACTCCGCAATGCGGAGCCCCCGCCGAGGCCGAAACCCTTCCCACTCTGCAGCTGCAGAGTCACAATCCTCTCCAGAGAGCCCTTCGCGCTCTGGAGATCCGTTGATCACCGACAAACTTTTTAGAACAAATGTTCTACATCCGTTCATGCCGTGTCGCACCGGTGTTCTACTTTTTAAGCCATGACACACACCACTGCCATCGCCCACCGCCATCCCCTCGCCCTCGAAGACCTCCACACCATCATTCACCACCCGCGTTCGCTCGCGCGCCCGAGCGCCGCGTGGCGCCCGCCCGTGAAGGCACTTCCTCCTCTCGATTCCGGACCGAGGCTCTCCGCGGCCATCACTCGTCGTCGTGTCGGTCCACGAGCGAGGGCGCGAATTCAGGGTTGGGGCGAACAACACGTGCCCGCCTATCTCATCGAGATCCGCATCGCAGACCCCACGGGCGTCCCGGTCGACGGCACGCTCGCCCGTGCATGGGTCGACGCACTGGTCACTGAGGAATTTGCCGACGCCGTGCACGCGCTACCCGCCTCGCGAGCGGCTACCTTCGTGTGGCTCGCCGATAGGACGTTCCGGCCGGTGTTTTCCCCAGCCTCAATGTTCGACGGGATGTTTGCCGCCTAAGCCGGCTGCCTAGACCTCGTCGTTGAGCGGGACCTGGGACTCGGGGTCGATGCCGGCCGCGGGGTTGTCTTCGTCTTCGTCGTCGAAATCGAAGTCGTCGTCGAAGCCTTCCTCGTCATCATCATCGACATCGTCAAGCCCTTCGAGCTCGTCATCGAGGCCGTCGCGCCCAAAGATGTCGTAGACCTCGGGCTCGTCGAAGCCATCTTCAACGGGCAGGAGCTGGGCCTCCCACTCCTCGGCTTGGTCGGCGGCGAGCGAGAGGACGTCGAAAAGCCTGTCGAAATCCGCGAAACGGCCGAGATCGAGCACCTCGGCCTCTGCAACGGCCTCAGCGTGGATGGTCTCAAACAGACGCGCCCGGTCCTCGTCGGTGAGCTCGGCATCCCCGTCGGATTCCCACAGCTCCCCGATCGCATCGTCGACAAGGTCATCGTAGCTTTCCGCCAGCGCGACAAAAGTCACAGATGCGCACGGCTCCCCGTCGACAACCTCGACCAAGACCTGCAGCTCGGCGCTCTGTCCCACCTCAGCGCGCATGAGCTGGGTGTTGACCGGGTCGGGGAAGAACTCCAGATCGCTGATCCGTTCGTCGGTCGCCTCGTGCAAGTCGCGGAGCACGGTCACCACTTGGTCTGTGGCGACGTGCTCGCTCACTGTGTTCACCGCGTCCTCGACAGAGAACACGACGGAGACCAGCACGGCCTCAAACTCCTCGTCGTCCTCATCGACGTCGGCCGCGGCGATATAGACGTTCGCGGCCGGCAGGTGCGGGTCAATCTCGACAAATTGGATCTCCACGTCCGCGGTGATCGGGACGAACATGGTCTCATCGTGGACGCGCGATTCGATGCCGTCACGGTCCAATGCGGCGGCGATATCCTCGAAAAAGCTCACGGCGAACCATTCCTTCCAAGTGGGAAAACTCGATGTGTCACGTGCGACGGCCCCAGCCTAGCGGCGAAACGCCCGCCCCGCTGATACACGCGCAGAACTCGCGCCGACCAGACACTCTTTACTCGTCGTCGCTTTCCGGGATATCGAAGCCGAAGAACTCCGCCAGTGACTCCATCAGATCATCGCGATTGTTTCCCCACTGGCGCATGTCAAAGCCCTCCCACGCCCTGCGTTGCGCCGCCTTCGGGTCGTACTCCACCGCAAAACCCTTCCCGAACACCGCTGTCGCGCGGCCCGGGCGATCATCGCGGCGGAAACCGTACTCCGGCCACTTCTCTCCCGGCCTGCCTGTGTGGAAGAACGCGCCCCAATGCGCCTGCATCTCGCGGCTGACCTCTTCGAATGCCTCCCTCGATCCGAAGCGATCTAATTTTGAGACCCGGGTGGCATACGGGTCGCCGAACACCGCGACAAGATCCGCCGAGTGCATCGCGCCGAGCCCCAGCAGGTGCATCGCGGTCGATGCGTAGTCGAACCTGTACATCCAGGTCGGAGCGGAAACACGATGCGCGGTGGCGAGCATGACCGAGGGCGCCCAAAACACTGCATCGGCGATGAGGTCCGCAAAATCGGCGCGCCCGCCTGCGTAGCCGTAGGCCTTGAGCACCATGAGGGCGTTCTCCGCGTCGAAGACCTCCAGGGCCCGGCGCGCAGCGCGCTGCCGCGACCGTGTGGTCTGGTACATCGCCTTGGCAAAGCTCGCCTCGTCGGAATTCGTCCCAATAATCAACGGCACGGAAGCCTGCTCCCCCGCGGCGAACGCATCGATCGGGTGGCGGGGCAGGCTCGACCCATCGACGGTAGGCATAAACGCAGTGTTAAACTGCACGACCTCCTTGCCCGTAAGCATCATCGAGCGGCCAACCCGCACGATATCATCGGCCGGCACGGCGCGTAGGTCGGCCAGTGTTGTATCGCGGGGCAGGGAGAGGCCGTCGATAAGCTTGCGCACCCACATCGCTGCCTGCACGCGCGAGTGCACGCTTGCCGACGGCGGCGACTGCGCAATCGCCCGATGGAACAACCCCCGCGCGGCGGGCGCACACATCAGATGCAGCACCGCCGCGCCCCCGGCGGACTCCCCCATCAAGGTCACCGCGCCGGGGTTGCCACCGAACGCGGCGATGTTGTCGTGCACCCAGCGCAGCGCGAGGATCTGATCGTAGAGCGCGGGGTTAGCCACGCAATCATCGCCCAGCGAACGCATGTCCAAATACCCCAGCGCGCCGAGGCGAAAGTTCACCGAAACGTAGACCACGTTGGTCGATTGGGCCAGGTAGTGGCCCTGCAGGACCTTTTCGTGCGAGGCGCCGGTGACGAAGGTACCGCCGTGAAAATACACCACGACGGGCAGCTCGTCGTCGGTATCCGGGCGCACCACATCGAGCGTGAGGCAATCCTCGCTGCCCACCACGGTCTCCCGCAGGCTCAGCGTCGTCTGCACCGCCGGGGGCGCGTACTCGACGGCCTCCCGCACACCCTCCCACTCGGGGGCAGGGCGCGGCGCGCGGAAGCGCTGCGGGCCGGCCGTCGACGCACCAAAGGGCACCCCGCGCCAGGTGCGCGCGCCGGTGAGCGGGTCGACGACGCCACGCACCTGCCCCGAGGAGGTGCGCACCACGGGACCTTGTTGCGCCACTGCGTTGGCCTCGCTTTCGCATTGCTCAATGTATACGGTATACACCGCTCCGGCGCGCCGCGCGCGGGCGGATCTTCTAGAATGGACCGAGCCGCAGAGACCTATCCAAGGAGAAGACCATGTTCGGGCGCTTTGAATCGCACCACCTGGGTAACGGCCAGGCGGCCTCAGACATTATTACCGACGCCATCCACTCCGACCCCGCGACGCTGGAGGCGCAGGCGGGCTGGATGGGCAAGAGCTTCATCACAGCCGTCGATACCGCCGTCCGGCTGCAATCGTCCAGCATCAAGGCCTACGTCCACTGGCTGCGTCGCCAAAACCCTGAGGCGACCCCGGCGCAGGTGCAAGAAAAGATGGACCGCCACTTCCGCACCACCGTCTCCGGCACGGGCGCCGGCGCGGGGCTTGCCTCGGCCGTGCCCGGCATCGGGCTGGTCACCGGGGCCGCGGCGATCGCGAGTGAATCCGTCGTCTTCCTCGACCTCGCTGCCTTCTACACCGTGGCCAGCGCCTACCTGCGCGGGGTCGACATCGACGATCCGCAGCGCCGCCGCGCCGTCGTGCTCGTCGCCCTCACCGGCGCCCAGGGGCTCGCGATCGTCGACACAATCCTCGGTGCGCAGGGCGGGGTGAGCAACCTCCGCACCCTCTCGCGCTTTTCCGGTCCGACCCTCGTGGAGGCGAACAACATCTTGACGCGCGCCGCGCTGCGCAGCGTGACCAAGCGCCTGCGCCGCGCCTGGCTGGGCAAGTTCCTCCCCTTGGGCGTCGGCGCGGTGGCGGGCACCATGGCCAACCGCAAGCTCGCGCGCGTGGTGCGCGATAACATCGCCTCCTCGCTCGGCCCCCTTCCGCAGCGCTTCGCCGAGGCGCTGCCCGCCACGGAGAGCGAGGAAGAAAAGGACGTCAAGCGGGCCTCCTCGCCGCGGGAGTTCATTGGTTTCGTCGTCTCGGCGATCACGCCCGGCAAGAGCGACGGCAGCGACGGCAGCGGCGACAGCGACGACTCGGCAGCGACAGTGAAGGAGCAAGGCAACGAAAGCGATACGTCGGCCGGCAGGCGGTTCTTCCGCCGTCGGCGCAGCTAGGCCTTTCCCGCGCCTGTTTTACAGAGCGCTTGCGGCCAACCGTGCCGCCGCGGCTGCGGCGTTCGGCGCTGCGATCATCGCCGCTTTTGCACAGGCCTCCCTGCCTGCGCTCACCGGGCGCGCTGTCGACGTAGCCACGGGCGAGGCCGCCGGTTCGGTAGGCCCGATCGCCTGGGCAATGGTGGGGCTCGCGCTGCTGACTTACGCGCTGAGCTGGGTGCGCCGCCACAGCTCAGGGCACCTGGCTGCGAGCTCGCAGCACTGGGTGCGCACAGGCCTGCTTGAAACGCTGCAGCGACTCGACGGGCCGGGCCAAGACGACATCGTCACCGGCGAGATCATCTCGCGCTCGATCTCGGACCTCAACCAGTTCCACGTCGTGCTTGGCTCGGCGCCGATGTTTCTCACGCGCGCGCTGCAGCTCGCCGCCACCCTGGTCATCATGGCGGCGATGGACTTACGCCTCACGGCGCTCTCGCTGGCGTTCATGCCTCTCATTTTGTGGGAAGCCAATCGTTCCCGCCGCGCGCTCTACGCCGCGACCTGGGTCAACCAACACGCCGCCGCGGATGTGGCCAGCCACGTTGAGCAAACGGTCTCCGGCGTACGCGTGGTCAAGGCGTTCGGGCGCGAGGACCGCGAGATCGACCGGCTCGATGAGCTCGGCCGCAGGCTTTACGCAGCGAAGATGCGAACGGCCCGACTCACCGCCCGCTTCCAGCCCGTTTTGTCGCAGCTCCCGAAGCTGGCGCTCGTGGTCACCATCGTCCTCGGCGGCCTCATCGCGGCGGGAGGCGGCATCAGCGTGGGCGGCTTCGTCGCGTTTACCGCCTACCTCTCGTCGATGTCGTCGCTGATGTCGATGCTCACCAACCAGTACGTGCGGCTGCAGATGGGCATGAGCTCGCTCGACCGCCTCGATGAGGTCCTCACCCTCTCGCCGCAGCGCGCGGAGCCCGCCGATGCGCTCTCCCCTCCGCCCGGCGCGTTGGGCATTGAGTTCGACTCCGTGTCCTACTCGTCCGGCGGCGAACGCGTGCTCGACGGGTTCAGCCTCAAAGCGCGCCCCGGCGAGGTCGTCGCGCTCGTTGGACCGGCCGGGGCGGGCAAGTCGATGGCGGTGGCGCTCGCGGGCGCGTTCTACGCCCCAGATGCGGGCAGCATCTCGCTTCTCGACGCCTCAGGGAAACGCACCGATTATTCCCGCCTCCACTCCGCCGACATCCGGTCGAAGGTGACCTGCGTGTTCGACGAGGCGTTTTTGTTCTCTTCCTCCATCCGGGACAACATCGCGATGGACAGCGGCGCGACCGACGCAGAGGTCCGCGCCGCTGCCCGGATGGCTGCTGCGGCGAGCTTCATCGAGGAACTACCGGAGGGCTACGACACCGTCGTCGGCGAGCGGGGCCTCACCCTCTCCGGCGGCCAGCGCCAGCGCATCGCCCTGGCTCGCGCTCTGCTCTCCTCCCCCAAGGTGTTGCTGCTTGACGACGCCACGAGCGCCATCGACGCCGAGACCGAGGCGGTCATCCTCGACAACTTGCGGGCTCACCTCGCGGGCGTGACCGTCATCGCCGTGGCGCACCGCCAATCCACCGTCGATCGCGCCGAGCGCGTCGCCGTAGTCGAGCGCGGCCGCGTCGTCGAGCTCGGCCCGCGCGACGCCGTCGTGGCCACGCCGGCCTACCGCGCGCTGATGGAACCGGATGACGATGCGCCCGCTCGCCCCGCCGTCATCCCCCGCGAGGAGCTGTGGCCGGAAGTGCAGCGCACACCCCGCGTCGGCACCGCCACCCCGGAGCTCCTCGCGCGGATACGCGCACTCCCGCCGGCCACCGAGGACCCGGGGCTTGGAGCCGGCGCGCGCGCTGCGCTGCGCAACCCGGTCGGCGAGTTCAGTCTCTCCCGGTTGTTCCGGGCGGTGCGCTGGCTTATCGCCGCAACCGTCGCGCTGCTCGTCGTCGGCGTGCTTGCCGAGCTCGCGCTGCCCACCTTAATCCGCGCCGCGATCGACAGGGGTATCGTCCCCGGCGATACGGGTGCGCTATGGGTGGTCGGGGCCGCAGCGCTCGGCGTCGTCGTGTGCGCGTGGGCCGCCGAATCCTTGGTTACGACGCTTAGCGCGCGTGCCGGCGAGCGGCTGCTCTACGGGTTGCGCCTGCGCAGCTACGCCCACCTGCAGCAGCTGGGGTTGAGCTACTTCGAGCGCAACCTCTCCGGGCGGATTATGACGCGGATGACCACGGACATCGATACCTTGTCGTCTTTTTTGCAAACCGGCTTGGCCCAGTCGATCGTCGCCGCCGGCACGCTCGTCGGCGTTGTTGTCATGCTCGTGGCCACGGACCGCCAGCTCACGCTGGTCGCGCTCGCGGCCGTGCCCGTCATCGTGGCGGCGACGGTGGTCTTCCGGATCCTCTCCAAGCGCTACTACCATGCCGCCCGCGCGCAGATCTCGCTGGTCAACGGGGAGTTTGCCGAGCGCATCGGCGGGATCCGCATCACCCAGACCCACCGCGCCGAGGCGGCCTCGCTCGCCTCCTTCGCGGCCGCCAGCGAGTCCTACCGCCGCATGCGGATGCGCTCGGTGAACCTCTTGGCCCTCTACTTCCCCGGCATGCAGGCTATCTCCCAGGTGATGACGGCCGCGGTCGTCGGCGCCGGGGCCGGACGGGTGGCTAGCGGGGACCTGAGCGTCGGCGTCCTCGTCGCCTTCACGATGTACCTCGGGTTGCTCTACGGGCCCATCCAACAGCTCGGTGCGCTTTTCGATTCATGGCAGCAGGCCACCGTGAGCTTCGGGCGCATCACGGAGCTGCTCTCCACGCGCACGACCGTGGCGGACACCGGGCGCGCCCCGGGCGCCGCCGAGGCCGCCCGCGGGCCGCTCGAAATGGACGCCGTCTCCTTTTCCTACGACCCGGCCGGGGGTGAGGCGGCGCTCGTGCTGCGCGACGTGACCGTCACCTTCGCGCCGGGCGAGACCGTCGCGCTTGTTGGGCCGACGGGCGCGGGGAAATCGACCATCATCAAACTCCTCGCGCGCTTCTACGACCCGACGGAAGGGGCGATTCGGGCGTCGTCACGCGATATTGCCCGCTTCCCCTTAAAGGACTGGCGCCGCGCGCTCGCGCAGGTGCCGCAGGAGGCGTACCTCTTTCCCGGCACGGTGGCCGAGAACATCGCCTACGGGGTCGACAGGGCAACCGAGGAGCAGATCGAGGCCGCCGTGGCGCGCATCGGCGCCCTGGGGATCATCGCGTCGATCCCCGGCGGGTTCAACCACGACGTCGGCGAGCGCGGGCGGGGCTTGAGCTCCGGGCAGCGGCAGATCATCGCGCTCGCGCGCGCAGAGATGCTCGAGCCGGGCGTCGTGCTCTTCGACGAAGCCACCGCCACCCTCGACCCCGCGACCGAGGCGCTGGTGCTGGAAGCGACCGAACACACCGCCGCCGGGCGCACCGCGATCATCGTTGCCCACCGGCTCGCCACCGCGCGGCGGGCCGACCGAATACTCGTTGTCAACCAAGGACGTATCATGGAAGACGGTTCCCACGACGAGCTCCTGGCAGCTGGAGGGCAATACGCCAGGATGTGGTCCGCCCACCGCTAGCGGGGGTGGTTACCCCGCGTTGTGGGCTGTTCATTAGAGTCGATGACGTTAGCGCAATCAAACACAGAAGTGAGGCGAGCACCTGCCGTGAGCAGCGACAGCACTTTCGGGCAAAACGACTGGTTAGTCGACGAGATGTACCAGCAGTATCAACAGGACCCGAGCTCCGTTGACCCGGAGTGGCGCGACCTGTTTGCACGGGACAGCTCATCAAAGGTCACCTCCGGGGGGAGCGTTGCTACCCCCGCTTCGGGCACGACGTCCGCCGGCGCAGAGCGCAAGAAGACCGATCCCCGTGTCTCCCGCACCACCGGCGCGCCGAGCCAGGACGGCCGCGCAACCCACGTGGACGAAGCGTTAAAGCCGGCCAAACCGGCCCGCAGGAAGACAGCTTCCCCGTTAGAGAAACTCGGCTCCGTGGAGCGCGAGCCCGGCGAGAAGCAGCTCAAGGGCATCTACAAGTCCATCGCCAAGAACATGGATGCGTCTCTGTCGCTGCCGACGGCAACGTCGGTGCGAGACATGCCTGTCAAGCTCATGTTCGAAAACCGCTCCTTGGTCAACGATCACCTCACCCGCACACGGGGCGGCAAGATCTCCTTTACGCACATCATTGGCTACGCCGTGGTCAAGGCAGCCCAGCTCCACCCGGGCATGAACGTCAATTACAAGGTGGAAAACGGCAAGCCGTTCGTCGTCCAGCCGGAGCACATCAACCTCGGCCTCGCCATCGACCTGCCACAGAAGGACGGCACCCGCGCCCTCGTCGTCGCTTCGATCAAAGAGTGCGAGAACCTCTCCTTTGACAAGTTCGTCGAGGGCTACGAAGACATTGTCACCAGGGCCCGGGACAACAAGCTCACCGTCGATGACTTCCAGGGGGTGACCATCCAGCTGACCAACCCCGGCGGCATTGGCACCCGCCACTCCATCCCGCGGTTGACCAACGGTATCGGCACCATCGTCGGCGTCGGGGCGATGGACTACCCCGCTGAGTTCGCCGGCGCCTCCGAGGACCGACTGGCTGAACTCGGTGTGGGCAAGCTCGTGACGCTAACCTCTACCTACGACCACCGCGTGGTCCAGGGCGCGGAGTCGGGCGAGTTCCTGCGCACCATCTCGCAGCTGCTTATCGATGACGCATTCTGGGACGAGATCTTCGCCGCGATGGGCATCCCCTACGCCCCGCTGCGGTGGGCGCAGGACCTGCCGAACTCCGGCATCAACAAGGACACCCGCGTCATGCAGCTCATCGAGGCCTACCGCTCCCGCGGCCACCTCATCGCGGATACGAACCCGCTGAGCTGGCACCAGCCCGGCCTGCCGAAGCCGGATTCGCGCGACCTCGATATGGAGACCCACGGGCTGACTCTGTGGGACCTCGACCGCACGTTCCACGTCGGCGGGTTCGGCGGCAAGGAAACGATGACGCTGCGCGAGGTACTCTCTCGCCTGCGCGCGGCCTACACCCTCCACGTTGGCGCCGAATACACTCACATCCTCGACCGCGACGAGCGCGAGTGGCTGCGCGACCGCATCGAGGCCGGAATGCCGAAGCCGACCAACGCCGAGCAGAAGTACATTCTGCAAAAGCTCAATGCCGCGGAAGCATTTGAGAACTTCCTGCAGACGAAGTACCTCGGCCAGAAGCGCTTCTCCCTCGAGGGCGCGGAGACCCTCATCCCGCTCATGGACGCGGTCATCGACACCGCGGCGGGCCAGGGCCTCGAGGAAGTCGTCATCGGTATGCCGCATCGCGGCCGCCTCAACGTCTTGTTCAACATCGTGGGCAAGCCCGTCTCCACCATCTTCAACGAGTTCGAGGGCAACATGCAGTCCGCCCAGCAGGGTGGCTCCGGCGACGTGAAATACCACCTCGGCTTCGAGGGCGAGCACATCCAGATGTTCGGCGACGGTGAGATCAAGGTCTCGCTCGCTGCCAACCCCTCCCACCTCGAGGCCGTTGACCCGGTCATGGTGGGCATGGCGCGCGCGAAAGACGACGAGGCAAGCCGCACGAAGGGCCGCACGGACCACCCGATCGTGCCGCTCATGCTTCATGGCGACGCCTCCTTCGCCGGGCTTGGCATCGTGCAAGAGACGCTCAACCTGTCCAACCTCACCGGCTACACCGTGGGCGGCACCGTGCACATCGTGGTGAACAACCAGATCGGCTTTACCACTACCCCGGACTCCGGCCGCTCGACGTACTACGCCACCGACCTGGCCAAGGGCTTCGATTGCCCGGTCTTCCACGTCAACGGCGACGACCCCGAGGCTGCGGCCTGGGTCGCGCAGCTCGCCACCGAGTACCGCCGCGAGTTTGGCAAGGACGTCTTCATCGACCTCATCTGCTACCGCCTGCGCGGCCACAACGAGGCCGACGACCCGACGGTGACCCAGCCGCTGATGTACGAGAAGATCCAGGCCCACCCGACGGTGCGCACCCGCTACACCAACGACCTGATCGGCCGCGGCGACATCACCGCCGACGAGGCGGACATCGCCGCGCAGGACTTCCACGACCAGCTGGATTCCGTCTTCTCCGACGTCAAGGCCAGCGAAGGCAAGCCGAGCGAGCAGACGGGCATCACCGAGGCTCAGGAGCTGACCACCGGCCTGAGCACGAACATCTCAAAGGAGACCTTCGCCCGCCTGGCCGACGCGTACGCCAACTTGCCGGCGGACTTCACGCCGAACAAGCGGCTGAACTCGGTGTTGAAGAAGCGTGGGGCGTCGCTAAGCGAAGGCGACATCGACTGGGGCTGGGGCGAGCTGCTCGCCTTCGGCTCGCTCGCCGAGCAGGGCAAGCTCGTCCGTCTCGCCGGCGAGGACTCCCAGCGCGGCACGTTTACCCAGCGCCACGCTGTGCTCTACGACCCGGAGACCGGAGACCTGCTCAACCCGCTCGACGTCAACGCGGTCAACGCCGGCAACGGCGGGCGCTTCCAGGTGTTTAACTCGGCGCTTACCGAATACGCAGGCCTCGGCTTCGAGTACGGCTACACCATTGGCAACCGTTCAGCGGTCGTCGCGTGGGAGGCCCAGTTCGGCGACTTCGCCAACGGCGGCCAGACCATCATCGACGAATACATCTCCTCCGGCGAGACGAAGTGGGGCCAGCTCTCCGGGCTCATCGCCCTTCTCCCCCACGGATACGAGGGCCAGGGACCGGATCACTCCTCGGCGCGCATCGAGCGCTTCCTGCAGCTCGTCGCCGAGGGCTCAATGACGGTTGCTCAGCCGTCTACCCCGGCGAACCACTTCCACCTCCTGCGTCGCCAGGCCCTCGGCGACATGAAGCGTCCGCTCATCGTCTTCACCCCGAAGTCGATGCTGCGCAACAAGGCCGCGGTCTCGCAGCCGTCCGACTTCATCGAGGTCGATCGATTCCAGTCCGTCATCGACGATCCCTTCTTCGTCGAGCGCGGAAACACCAAGGTCGCAGGCGCGGACCACTCGAAGGTGACCACGATCCTCCTGTGCTCGGGCAAGATCTACTGGGAGCTGGACAAGCGCCGCCAGAAGGACAAGCGCGACGACGTGGCCATCGTGCGCATCGAGATGCTCCACCCCATCCCGTTCAACCGCCTCTCCGACGCGTTTGCCAACTACCCCAACGCGAAGCAGATCCGGTTTGTTCAGGATGAGCCCGCCAACCAGGGCCCGTGGCCGTTCTACAACGAGCACCTGCGCCAGCTCGTGGACAATATGCCGGAGATGGTCCGCGTCTCCCGCCGCTCCCAGTCGACGACGGCGACCGGCGTGGCCAAGGTGCACCAGCAGGAAGAGCGCCAGCTCATCGACGAGGCCTTCGCCGTCTAGCTTCCTGCCGCGCTGGCTAGACGGGCGGCTGGTCGAGCAGCTTGTCCGAGGCGCCGGACTCGCCTTCCTCGATGGACTGCGGGTCCACGCCAACCTTGGTGTGCTCGAGCATCCAGGACGCGACGACACGGCGCACTGGCGCTCCCCCCTCGACCTCGCCGACCATCGCGTCGAGGTCGTCGGTGCTGATCACACGGTTGACAAAGTTCAATCGGTTGACCTGTCCCCGGTTAAGTTCGGTCTTGCGAAACACCGGGATGATATTCATCGGCAGAGTCCCCTCGCCTCGCTGAGCGCCCTTTTCGGCGCAGCCCTCGGCGGGCGAGGGGTCGATCGTCATCACCCCGCCGGGAAAGGTGCCCACGGCGTCTTCGTAGACGGCCTTGGAGGCGGAGTCGTCGTTCATATCGCCCGCCGTTTCGTCTTCCTCGATGTCGCGCTGCGTCTCTTCGGCGAGCGCCGGGTTGAGCTGCCCGAGGATCTCGCCCGTGCACGCGATGGCCACGTCCGCCTCTCCCGTTCCCACGAGGTCAACAGCCGTAGTCCCCGCCGCCGCTGGGAGCCGCTCAACCGTGGCGGGCTGGCCGACGGAGACGAGCAGGGCGCGGTAGATCTCCCCTAAGACCTCCTGCTCGACGGAATCGGGCTTAATCCCGATGATGTATCCCTCCGCGGCGGTCTCCGCGGGGCGGCCGCACGCGCCGAGCGCACACACCGCCGCGGCGCACAGGGCGACGGCGGCGGTGGTGGTGAATCCAGGTCGGGTGAGCATGGGCTCATCCTACCCGGGGCGGTAGTTCTCGCTGCGGGAGGCTATTGCGCGTCCTTGGCGGGCGCGAAACCCATCTCCGCGATCATGTCGCGGGCGCGCGGTGCGGACTGCGGGTCGCAGATGATGTCGTAGCGCCCGGCGACGATGGTGGTCATCGAGGCGAAGTCACGCTTACCGCCCGTCAGGGCGTAGCCGACGGCCGCGAAAATGAGGCCGAAGACCGCGCCGATGAGGATGGACCAGCCGAAGATGCCCCAGCCCGTGCCGGGCAGGGCGAACAGGGCGAAGATCAGGCCGATGAAGAGGCCGAACCACGCGCCCGAGAGGGCCCCGGAGAGGAGAATGCGCGGCCAGGTGAGCCGGCCGGTGACGTTTTCAACCTGCATGAGGTCGACGCCGACGATCTTGAGGTCTTCAACGCTAAACTCGTGGTCCGAGAGCCCGTCGACGGCGCGTTGCGCCTCTTCGTAGGTGTCGAAGGAACCAACCGGCCACCCGGCGGGGCGGACGCGGGCGATGTCCTGGCGAATGTTGTGCTGGGAATTGGATTGTGCACTAGTCATAGGTGAGAGTTTACACATTTTTCGGTCGACCGTATGGCGCCCGCCGCTAGCTGCGCGCTTATACTTGCACTCAATGACTGAGCAACTCTCCACGCAACAGGTACTCGAGGCCCTCTCCCGTGTCGAAGACCCCGAGATCGGCCGGCCGATCACCGAGCTCGACATGATCGAATCGGTTTCTATCGACGGCTCTGACGTCTCCGTCGGCATCTACCTCACCATCGCGGGGTGCCCAATGCGCGAGACGATCCACTCGAACGCACGGGCCGTTCTTGAAGAACTCAACGGGGTCAGTAGCGTCGACGTGCACATGCACACGATGAGCGACGAGCAGCGCCGGGCGCTGAGCCAGAAGCTGCGCGGCACCCAGGCCACCCCCTCGATCCCGTTCGCGGACCCCGACTCGCGCACCCGCGTCTTTGCTGTGGCGTCCGGCAAGGGCGGAGTGGGCAAGTCTTCCATGACGGTCAACCTTGCCGTCGCGCTCGCCGCCGAAGGGCTTACGGTGGGCGTGCTCGACGCCGATATCTACGGGCATTCCGTCCCCGGCCTGCTTGGCTCGGCGGGCCAGGCCCCCACACTTGTCGACGACATGATCATGCCCCCCATCAGTCACGGCGTTCGGCACATCTCCGTCGGCCAGTTCGTCGATGGCAACGCCCCAATCGTGTGGCGCGGGCCGATGCTCACCCGCGCGATCCAGCAGTTCCTCAGCGACGTCTATTGGGGTGACCTCGACGTCTTGCTGCTCGATCTGCCTCCCGGCACGGGAGATGTGGCCATCACGGTCGCCCAGCTCATCCCCAACGCCCAGCTCATCGTCGTGACCACCCCACAGTCCGCCGCCGCAGAGGTCGCCGAGCGGGCGGGGACGATCTCGCAGCAGACCGGGCAGCCCATCGCTGGAGTGATCGAGAACATGTCCGCCATGGTCTTGCCGGACGGCACCGTCTTAGACGTCTTTGGCACCGGCGGCGGGGAGGCCGTGGCCCAGCGATTGAGCGCTTTGACCGACTCCGCCGATGTCGAGCTGCTCGGTTCCGTTCCGCTCGATCCGCGGCTGCGCACCCATGGTGACGACGGCACCCCCGTCGTGCTCTCGGAGCCGGATTCGCCTTCGGCGCGCGCGATTGCCGCGATCGCGGCGAAGCTCAAGGTGCGCCGCTCCACTCTGGTGGGAAAGAGCCTCGGGGTAAGCCCCCGCTAGGTGATATCCGCCCAGGAAAAACTGGCGCCACCCTCGCGCTTCGGCGCGGGCGCGCCCTGCTCCGGACGGGGGCGCGGTCCTGAGCCCGCCGGGGGCCTGGGCGGGGCCGTCGATGCGTCGCCAAGCTGGCTGCGCGGGTCGAAATCCTCGAAGAAGCTCTCGTCACCATCGAGAAAGACCTTCGTGATCGCCTTGCGCGGCCCCATGGCCGCGTACTCGGTAACGGTGCTGAGAGGTTGGCGCAACTCGTCGAAACCCCCGAGCTCGCCATCGAGTTCCTTGCGCGCGTTGGCGATGGCCTTGCGCGCCGCGTAGATGCCCGCGCGGACGTCCTTGATCACCTCAGGGAGGCGCTCGGGGCCGATCACGATCAGCCCGATGATGACGATGAAGAAGATCTCGCCCCAACCGATGCTTGAAAACACGGCCTATACTCTACCCCTTTGTCCCGCCGTGACCGCGCCCGAGCAGCGCCCGGTACGCCCCGCCCACGAACTCGGCAACGCTGTAGGGCTCCCGGCGATCGACATAGCTGATGTCCTGCCCGGCAGATTCGGCCGGCAGCTTCGCCAGCCTTTCCACCAGCGCCAACGGGGCACGGACCTCCCCGTCGGCGTCGCAGTGGCGCAGCCTCTCCGCGGCGGCGCGCTGCTCGCTGACCGCCCCGCGGCACTCCTCGCACTTGACAATGTGCACTCGGGCGCGGTGCAGCGCCGTCGGGGAGAGCTCGGAGTCTGCGAACGCGGCGACGGCTTCGGGGCTGAGGTGGTCGGTGGAAGAAAACGGACGCTTCTTCCGCGGCGGCTCTCCCGGGCGGGGAATCGCCATGGCGGGGCCTCCTTCAATCAAGCGTTGAGATCTCACCCCATGCTACCGGCTTTGGATGAGTTCCCGGGCGCTCTCGTCGCGCGCCGCCTGTTCCTCGAGGCTTAATCGCAGCTGCGTGCGGCCGCGGTGGATGCGCGAGCGCACCGTGCCCATCTTCACCCCGAGTGTCTCCGCGATCTCCTCGTAGGTCATCCCCACCACGTCGCACAGGACGACGGCGACGCGAAAATCCGGGCCTAAGCCATCGAGCGCCTTCTGCAGCGCAGGGTCGAGGTTAGCGACGGAATACGCCTGCTCCGGCGTCATATCCGTGCCCGGCACGCGCTCGTAGTCCTCCGGCAGGGCCTCCATGCGAATCTTCGCGCGGTGGCGCACCATATCGAGGAAGAGGTTTGTGGTGATGCGGTGCAGCCACCCCTCGAAGGTTCCCGGCTTGTAGGACTTCAGGCTGCGGAAGACGCGCATGAAGGTCTCCTGGGTGAGGTCCTCTGCGTCGTGCTGATTACCAGAGAGACGAAACGCCAGCCGGTAGACGCTATCGGCGTGCTCCTCGACCAGCTCGGCCCAGCTCGGCATCCGGCCCACGCCCGCGTCGAACGCGGCGGTTCCTTCGAGAACGTCTGGCGAGGAGGCGGCGGGGGCGGTATCCGGGGCGGGCAGCGGGTCCATGCACCAATGTTTTCACGCCGCTATCGAAAAATCCAGAAATGCGGCTTTTAAATGCCTGTAGACCGAGCAGGTGCACCGGAGCGGGGCGCGCGGTGCGGCCTAAGATGTGGCCTAAGATAGGGGCGTGAGTGATTCCGCCTTTACCTTAATGTCCGACTACATTTCTTCGCGCCCCGCGCCCGGCGCGGCCGCCGGGGTCGAGTTCGCGCGCACCGACGCTGAAGAAAACGCCTTGAGCGTGCCAAGCGCGGCGACGTTGTCGCTCCTCAGCGCCCTCGCCGCGGGCGGGTCGGCGGCACACGGCACGCACGGCGCGGTCGCGGTCACCCCGGCAGCCGGGGCCGTCGGGCTGAGCATCCTCCACGGTCTTGCAGAAAAAGCCGCGGTGACCTGCATTGATCCGGAGGCCGCGCACCAAGCCAGCGCGCGCGAGGCCTTCCGGCTGGCCGGTTTCCCTGCCTCCCGCGCGCGCTTCCTCACCGCACGCCCCCTCGACGTCATGGGGCGACTCGCCCCCGCGTCCTACCGCCTGGTCTATCTCGACGTCGACCCGGTCGAGTTCGGCCCGGCCATCGATGTCGCCTGGCCGCTCGTCGCGCAGGGCGGCACTGTGGTCATCGCGGGCTCGCTTCTCGACGGCACCGTGGCCGACCCCACCCGGCGCGACCGCGCCACCGAGGCAGCACGCGCCGCCGACGCGGCCGCCGAGGAGCTCTCCGAGAGCGGCGCCGCCACCATCGCCCGCCTGCCGCTCGACGGCGGGCTGACCTTGATAACGAAACGCTAGCTAGATCACTTCGTTTTTGCCGACGACGACGACCCCGTTGTCGGAGACGGTAAACCGCCCGCGGTCGCGCTCGAGGTCGACGCCGACGATCTCCCCATCGGAGACGTAGACGTTCTTATCGAGAATGGCGCGGCGCACCACTGCGCCTTTACCCACACGCACGCCCGGCAACAGGACGGATCCTTCCACCGTCGCGCCCTCCTCCACGAGCACGTCCGTGGAGACAACCGAGTTGCGCACCGTCGCACCGGAGACGATCGAGCCGGAGGCCACGATCGATTCCTGCGCGATGCCGCCGAGGACGAACTTTGCGGGAGGTAGATTGTCCTCCTCTGTGGAGTGGATCGGCCACGCCTTGTTGTAGAGGTTGAAAATCGGGTGCGAAGAGATGAGGTCCATGTGCGCGTCGTAGAACGAGTCAATGGTGCCGACGTCGCGCCAATAGCCCTTGTCACGCTCTGTCGCGCCGGGGACCTCGTTGCTCGAAAAGTCGTAGACGTGGGCGCGGCCCTTGCCCACGAAATAAGGGATGATATCCCCGCCCATGTCGTGGGCGGATTCGTCGTTCTTTTCGTCCTCAAGCAGCGCATCGATGAGCGCCTCGGTGGAGAAGACGTAGTTGCCCATCGAGGCAAACGTGGCCTCCGGGTCGTCCGGTGTACCCGGAGGGTCGGCCGGCTTTTCGAGGAATTCCGTAATGGCACCGGTCTCATCGGCCTGAATGCAGCCAAACGCCGTCGCCTCACGGCGCGGCACGCGGATGCCGGCCACGGTCGCGTCCATGCCGGAGGCGATGTGGTCCTCGACCATCTGAGAGGGGTCCATACGGTAGACGTGGTCAGCGCCGAAAACGAGGACGTAGTCCGGCTTGTCGTCGTAGATCAGGTTGAGCGACTGCACAATCGCGTCCGCCGAGCCCGAGAACCAGCGCTTGCCGCGCCGCTGCTGGGCGGGCACGGAGGCGATATATTGCGGCGTGGGGCCGGAGACGTTCCATGCCGTGGCCACGTGGCGGTCGAGCGAGTGCGACTTGTACTGGGTGAGCACGGCAATGCGCATGTATCCGGCATTGACCAGGTTCGACAACACGAAGTCGATGAGCCTGTAATTTCCGGCGAAGGGAACGGCGGGCTTGGCGCGGTCGGCAGTCAGCGGAAAGAGCCGCTTCCCTTCGCCGCCCGCGAGGACGATGGCGAGAACTCGGGGCTGTGTCTTCACAGTGATTAAGCTTATTGAATCCCGCGTCATCATGCACGCAAACGCGGGGATCCATGCAGCCTGCCGGTTTCCTCACTAAGCTCGGCAGTCATGAAAGTGGGAATGTTCACGCGGGAATACCCGCCGGAGGTATACGGCGGAGCAGGGGTGCACGTCACCGAGCTCACCCGTTTCATGCGCCGAATCGACGACGTTGACGTCGACGTGCACTGCATGGGTGCGCCGCGCGATGAGGACGGTGTGATCGTCCACGGCGTCGACCCCGAGCTCGAGGGGGCAAACGGCGCGATCAAGACACTGTCCACGGGACTGCGCATCGCGAACGCCGCACGCGACCTTGACGTCGCCCATTCCCATACCTGGTACGCGGGCCTGGGGGGCCACCTCACCGGCCTGCTCTACGACATCCCCCACGTGGTCACCGCACACTCGCTTGAACCGGACCGGCCGTGGAAACGGGAGCAGCTCGGCGGCGGCTACGACGTGTCGTCCTGGTCCGAGAAAAACGCCATGGAATACGCCGATGCTGTCATTGCTGTCTCCACAGGGATGCGCGAGGCGATCCTGCGCGCCTACCCGCGGATAGACGCCTCCCGGGTCCATGTCGTGCTCAACGGCGTCGACACGCAGAAGTGGTTCCCGGGCAAGGGCGACATCGCGGCGGGGCTCGGCGTGGACGAATCCCGTCCGATTGTCGCCTTCGTCGGCCGCATCACGCGGCAAAAGGGCGTCAACCACCTGCTCAAGGCCGCCGCTCACTTCGACGATGGCATCCAGCTGGTCTTGTGCGCCGGGGCCCCGGATACCCCTGAGATCGCCGCGGAGACCCAGACTCTAGTCGACGAGCTCTCTCGTCGGCGCGGGGGAATCCACTGGATCAAGGACATGCTGCCGCCGGAGAAGATCCGAGAGGTCTACGCCGCCGCCGACATCTTCGTCTGCCCCTCAATCTACGAACCGCTGGGCATCGTCAACCTCGAAGCAATGGCGTGCGGCACAGCCGTGGTCGCCTCACGCGTCGGCGGCATCCCAGAGGTCGTCGTCGACGGCGAAACCGGAGTGTTGGTGGACTACTCCGAAGCTGACCCGGCCGCATTCGAGCGCGGCCTCGCCGAGGCCGTCAACGCTCTGGCCGCCGATTCCGACCGCACGCAGGCGATGGGGCAGGCCGGGCTCGCGCGGGTGCACAAGGACTTCACCTGGGACGCGATCGCACGCCAGACCGTCGATGTATACCGAAGCTTGATCTAAGTGAAGGACCTATGATGAGCGTTTATAGACCAGAACTACATGTCACGGCCGAGGCTGGGATCCTCGACGCCGCCGCGGGCATCCTGCGCGACGGCGACGCCGCGCAGGCGAAAGACGTCTGGCACATCTTCTACCAATACCGCGCAACGCCCGAGGCCCCGAGCCGCTGGGGTCACAGCTGCTCGGAGGGCAACGCCTTCGACTGGGTCGAGTGCAACGACACCGTCGTACCCATCGGCGGCGAGATCGCGGTGCGTGCGGGCTCGGTTGTCGCGCACGAGCAGGGCGCGGACCTCTACTTCACCTCCGTGACGGAGGCGGGGATGTCCATCCAGATCGCGCGCACCCCCAATCTCGACGCGCTGTGCGAGGACGTCGACGATTCCTACCAGGTCGACCCCGCCGTGCGCAGGCTTGGGGCGGTGCTTGTCAACGAAGCCGGCTACACCCGCTTCCGCTCCCCCTGTGTCGTACCCGACTGGCGCGAATCCGGTGATCGCACCAAAGGCCAGTCGGGCTGGCTCATGCTCGCCATGACCGGCGAGCCCGAGCGCCCCGTGCCCGTCGTGCTCTCCTCGACAGACGGCACCGCGTGGACGCTCAGCGGGCCCTTGACGTTCGCCGGCGACCCCGGCTTCGATCCCGCCGCTGAGGCCCTCGTCGCCCCGCGCATCATCAGGCTGCGCGACGAGGTCGATGCCCGCATCTACGACGTGCTCATGTTTACCCTTGAGCGCCGCGGGAAGGACACGACCGGCTACATCGTGGGCACGCTCGAGGGCAACGTCTTCACCGTCTCGAAAGAGGCGCGCCGGATCGACCTCGGCCACGACTTCACCCGCCCCCGCAGTACGAACTACTCCCCGGGCAGCATCTCCGAAGGCGACCGCCTCAGCCACGCCTACATCTACGGCCTCATGACGGACGTCGGGCGCGGGGGCGACCCGACGGCGGAGCCGAACTGGGAGGCCGAGGGCTGGTCGCGGACCCTGACGCTGCCGCGGCGCATCACGCTGCAAAACGGCGCGCTCTACCAGACCCCGCCGCGCGGTCTGCCCGACGCGGTCGCGGAGACGGAGCGGGCCCACCTGTGGACCGGGCTGTGCGAGATCCCCGTAGGCTCCGCCGTGGTCGCTGAGGTACTCGACGGCGCGGGCGAGGTCGCTGCCGTGGTCACCCACTCGGGAGACGAGGTCCGTCTCGACCGCCTCGACGGGGCACCGGCCTCAGCGATCGTCGGCGAGGACGACGAGGACAACATCACCATCGTTGTCGACAGCTCGACCATCGAAGTCTTTGCCGGCGGTGGTGTCGTGGCCATGTCCTCGCGCTTCTGGCCGGAGGGCGGGTGCTCCGGGCTCCGGGTAACCACCCACGGCCAGGCCCAGGTCATCAACGGCTGGCACCGCGGCGCTTAGAGCTTACGCATCCGCACCAAGGTGCCGCGGGCGGTCACGTCCATGAAATCCGGCAGCTTCTCAAGCCGTTGCCGCAGCGTCGACGGCTCGACGTGGTGCGCCGACGGGCTCATGCCTACCTGCGCGGCGATTGACGCGCGATCAAGCCTCATCGTGAACTCGACCTGCGTGGGATCAGCGGCCAGTTCGAGGTGGCCGGACGCCTGCTCGAGCATGCGCTCGAGCTTGCCTTCTTCCACGCCGAGAATCCCCAGCGGGGCACGCAGCTCGTCGAGGTGTCCGCGGGAGGCGATGAGGCAGACAACCTCCCCGCCGGGGACGAGCACGCGGGCGAATTCCGCGGGGTTGCGCGGGGCGAAAACGACCTCGATGGCGCTCACTGAGGCGTCGATAAGCGGGAGGCCCTCCCACACATCCGCGACGACCGCGCCGACGCGCGGGTGCGACTTGGCCAGGCGCTTCGCGGCGGGCACCGAGATGTCGATGCCGACCCCGCGCGAGGACTCAATGCTATCGAGCGTGTGGGAGAGGTAGTATCCGGTGCCCGCGCCGACCTCGAGGATGACAGGCTCGGCCGCGCCCGTCGCCGCGGCGGCGTGACACACATGCTCGGTGACCGACTCGACGAACGGGGCAAAGTGGCCCTGCGAGAGGAACACCTCGCGCGAGGTGACCATCTCCAAGCTATCGCCCTCGTGGTTCAACCCCGATCCGGCGCTGAGGGTGACGTAGCCCTGCTTGGCCACATCGAAGGAATGCCCGGAGGCAGAGACTAAGCGGGAGTAATCGTCTGCCCCGCGCAGCGCGGACCCATCGATCGGGTCGGCGAGGACATCAACAACGTCTTTGAGCATACGGCGCGCTATTCTCCGGCAGCCTCGAGCAACAGGGCGCCCAGCTCGGAGGCCTCCTCCGCGTTGAGCTCCACGACGAGGCGGCCGCCGCCGTCCGAGGGGATGCGCATGACGATCTTGCGGCTCTCGACCACGGCCTCCATCGGGCCGTTACCGGTGCGCGGTTTCATTGCTGCCATGGGTATTACTCCTTGTCAACGCAGGCGTGTGGCTCCAACTCTACGCGCCTTTCGGCCCCGACACCGCCAGATTCACCGGATAGCTGGGCGATTAAGGCGTCGACCTGATCCATCCGGTAGCCTCTGTGGACCACCTCAAGCTGGATCCGACCGAGATCACCGGCGGCAACCGCGCGCCGGTTGTGCTCGATGACATCGGTGGTCTCCGCCAGCTCCGGGGCGGCCTCGCCGCGGCCGAAGAGCTCGGCGCTGCCCATGATGCCGAGCAGGCACACAATCGCGATGCCGAGGATGATCAGGACCCAAGAGAGCATGGGTCATATCCTATCGGGTGGCTCGGCGGGCCGCTGCGAAACCCGCGCCGCGCCCACGCCCGCACGCGAGAGGATCGTCGCCGCGACCTCGTCCGCGGTGCGCGCCAGCTCTTCGAGCGGGCGGTTGCGGTGGCGGCGCAGGCCCAGCTCCGCCTGGGCGATCGCGGCGGGCCCGTAGACGCGGGCGATATCGATCAGCAGCCCCGCCTCCACCCCGTAGCCATCCACGAAAGGCAGACGCAGGGCGGTCGAGCGGCGGATCGCGTATTCCCCCGCAAGCGGCTGATCGATGCCGGCGAGCTCCGGGAAGAGCTGGCGTAGCAACGGCTTCGCCGTGAGTTCGGTGACCCTTCCGCCGCCGGAGTCGGACCGCCCCATCGCGCGGCGATAGGAGGCCTTGACCATGTGCACGGTAGGCGATGCGAGCGGGGCGGCGAGCGCGCCTACCCACCACGGCTCGGCCGTGGTGACGTCGGCATCGACAAAGACGACGATCTCGCCGGCCGCGGCCCGCACCCCGCGCCACAACGCCTCACCCTTGCCCGGCCGGGTGGGCACCTCTGGGCACGCCTCCGCCCAGTTGACCACCCTCGCGCCGGCCTCAGTTGCGCGCTGCGCCGTCTCGTCCGTCGAGTCGGAATCGAGCACGATGACCTCGCTGGCGACCGAGGCGAGGCAGGCGCGGACCACGGCGACGACGGTGTCCTCCTCGTTGAGGGCCGGGATGACCACGCTAATCGACGCCCCGCTCACGCCAGCCCCCGCACCGTCTGCAGCGGCGCCGCCCCACCCGCGATCGCCGCGGTCATGCGGATCACGTCGACGGTCTCGCGCACCTCGTGGGCGCGAAAGACCGCCACCCCCCGCGCCGCGGCCCAGGCGGTAGCGGCGAGCGTTCCGGCGACGCGGCCGCCCACCGGCGCGCCGACCGTCTCCCCCACGAAGTCCTTGTTCGACAGCGCCATAAGCACAGGCCAGCCCGTGGCCACCAGTTCGTCGACGCGGCGCAAAATCTCCAAGCCGTGGAAGGTGTTCTTGCCAAAATCGTGGGCCGGGTCGATGTAGACCTTTCCCTCCGGAACTCCGAGGGAGGCCGCCCTCTCCGCTAAGGCCACGGTATCGCGCACGACCTCTGCGACGACGTCGTCGAAGTGGACGCGGTGCGGCCTCGTCCGCGGCACTACCCCGCCGGTGTGGGAGCACACGTAGCCGACCTTGTGCGCCGCCGCGACCTCGACAAGCTCCGGATCGTAGCCAGCCCACGTGTCGTTGATGAGGTCCGCCCCGGCCGCGATAGCGGCGTCGGCGACCGGAGCGCGCCACGTATCCACCGAGATGCCGATGCTCGCGTGCCTCCTACGGATCGCCTCGATGAGGGGGACGACCCGGTCGATCTCCTCTGCCACCCCCACCGTCGATCCCGGCCCGGCCTTCACCCCGCCCACATCGAGGATTCCCGCCCCGGCGTCCACGACGTCCTCGGCCCGCGCGAGCGCGGCCTCGATGCCGAAGGTCGCGCCGCGGTCGTAGAAGGAATCGGGCGTGCGGTTAATAATGGCCATCACCGTGGCCAAGTCGTCCGACACCGCTTACTCGGCGCCTTTCTCCGGGGTCTTGAGCCGGTTGTCCGTCATGATCTTGTGGGTCTTAACGATATACGCGATGGCATCGCTTACGGAGTCGGTGACCAGGAACAGCTCGTCGTCGCCCTCGGAGATCAGGCCGCGGGCGAGCTGCTGGGAGCGGATCCATTCCACGAGCCCGCCCCAGAAATCGGTGCCCATGAGCACGATCGGGAAGTTGGTCACCTTGCCGGTTTGCACCATGCACAGCACCTCGAAGACCTCGTCGAGGGTGCCAAAGCCTCCCGGCAGGGCGATAAACGCCTGGGAGTACTTCAAAAACATCGTCTTCCGGGCGAAAAAGTAGCGGAAGTTGAGCCCCAAGTCGACCCAGTCGTTGAGCCCCTGCTCGAAGGGCAGCTCGATGCCCAAGCCGACGGAGAGCCCGCCGGCCTCGTGCGCGCCCCGGTTCGGCCCCTCCATCAGCCCGGGACCCCCGCCGGTGATAACGGCATAGCCCGCTGACACCAGCGCCTCCCCGATCTCGCGCGCCTTGGCGTATTCCGGGGTGCCCTCACCGAGCCGCGCGGAGCCGAAGACGGTGACGGCCTTGGGCAGGTCGGAGAGCGCATCGAAGCCTGCGACGAACTCGGATTGGATGCGCATGACCCGCCATGGGTCGGCGTGCCTCCAATCGTGGTCGCTGCTGCCCAAAGATTCCAGCAGGCGCTGGTCGTGCGTGGTCGGCTGCTGGGCGTCGCTACGCAGCATGATGGGGCCACGCAGCTTGCGGTCTCGTTCTGGCTTGGGGGTGATGGTGGGCGCCACGTATCTGCCTCTTTGCTTGTCGTTGAACTGCTGGATCGCGTGCTATCTCGCGGCGAGGTACTCGCCAAGCACCCGCGCCACGGTGCGGATCTGCTCGGTCGGGCATTGCTCATCGACCTTGTGGGCATAGCCCGGGTCGCCGGGCCCGAAGTTCACGGCCGGAATTCCAAGGGTAGAGAACCTCGAGACATCCGTCCATCCGAACTTCGCCCGCACTTCGCCGCCGACGGCGCGCACGAGATCACGGGCCACGGGCTGGTCCAGGCCGGGCATGGCTCCCGGCGCGACGTCATCGAAGACCAGCTCGAGGCCCTCCTCGAGGGCGAGGACATCAACGAGGTGCGCCTTTGCGTCCTCGACGCTGCGGTCCGGCGCGAACCGGAAGTTAATGGTCAGCCGGGCGGCGTCGGGGATGGTGTTGGTGGCCACGAAGCCGTCCATGCCCACAACGTTGAGGCCCTCGCGGTATTCGCACCCCGCGATGGTCACTCGGCGTGGGGAATAGTTGGCCACACGGGTGAGCACCCCGGCGAGCTTGTGCGCGGCGTTGTCGCCGAGCCAGCTGCGCGCGGAGTGGGCGCGCACGCCGCGCGCTTCGACGAACACCCGGATGGTGCCCTGGCAACCGGCCTCGATGACTGCGCCGGAGGGCTCGCCCAACAGGGCGATATCACCAGCGAGCAGCTCGGGGTGGTCTCGCTCCAGATGGTAGAGGCCGTTATCGGTGATCGCGACCTCCTCGCACTCGTAGGCAATGAGGGTCAAATCGACCGCGCTCGCACCCGGCGCGGACAAGCGGGCGAACGCACCGAGGTAGCAGGCAAGGCCGGACTTCATGTCCACAGCACCGCAACCGTAGAGCGTCTCGTCCTCGATGCGGTGGGGCGTGTTGCCCGCCAGCGGAACCGTATCGATGTGCCCGGCGAGCACGACGCGCTGGCCCAGGCCGTGGTGGGTGCGGGCGACCACCGTGTTGCCGGTGCGGATGACCTCCACGCCCTCGAGTGTGTGCAGGGCGGCCTCGATGGCGTCGGCAAGCGGGCGCTCATGGTGGGACGGCGACTCGATGTCAATCAACGCCGCGGTGAGCTCGACGGGGTCCGCACATAGGTTTAGATCAGCCACCCCACGCATCCTACGTTTAAGATGTGGACCATGCCGCTTGGAGCAGTCGCGACAGGGATCGCCAACATCGCCATCGACGGGACGGTTCTTGACACGTGGTACCCCTCGCCACGGCTGGTCGAGAGCACTTCGCTTGGCGACGCCCCCTCGCCCGGCTCCGAGAGAGTCAGCGCCCGCGACCTCTCCGACAGCTTCCTCCAGATCGTCGGCGCCGACCGCGACCGCCTCGTCGAACTCGTCCCGGTGCGCACCGTCATCGCCGACCTCTCCGCCCCCGCCATCGACGCCCACGACGTCTACCTCCGCCTCCACCTCCTCTCCCACCGCCTGGTGCGCCCGCTCGAGCTCAACATGGCCGATTGCCTCGAGCACCTCGTCGACGTGGTGTGGACGAACAAGGGCCCGTGCCTGGCGGACAATTTCGAAAACGTGCGCACAAACCTGCGCTCCCGCGGCCAGATCCACGTCTACGGCATCGAGCGCCTGCCCCGCATGGTCGACTACGTCGTTCCCACCGGTGTCTCCATCGCCGAAGCCGAGCGCGTGCGCCTGGGCGCCTACCTCGCACCGGGCACCTCTGTGATGCGCGAGGGCTACGTCTCGTTCAACTCCGGTTCCCTTGGGCCTGCGCGCATCGAAGGGCGGCTATCCTCCTCCGTCGTCATCGGCGAGGGCTGCGACATCGGGCTTTCCACCACCGTCATGGCCACCCGTGCCGAGCGCCGCAACCGCACTCCCCTGCGCCTCGGCCGGGAGTGCAAGCTCCACCCCTCCGCCGGCGTCATCGGAGTTAACCTGGGCGACCGCTGCGAGGTCGGAGTCAACGTCATGCTCGAGCCTTCAACCACGATCATGGATTCACGCTCCGGCACCATGATCTCAGCCGGCGCCATCGCCGGACTTAGCGACATCGCAATTACCAACGAGCCGGACTCCCCTTGCCCGGTGCTGCGGCCCCGGTAGGTGCTGCCGATTCACTGCGGTCGATGGGCCCCGGGATTGTGCGGGTCTTGCCAGGGCATCGGTGTGACCCTACGGTTCCGAAACGTCATATCTGAGGTTATCGTGGCTGCATTTGCCCAGGCGGTCACAGTCTCGCGGGGCTTCGATGTGGCGTCGCGGCAGGCTCATCGAATAAGCACGCGTCACCCGCTGGAAGCAAGCCATCAACCACGTGGCGGCCTCCTACCCCCGACCGCTCCAACACACCTCCACAGAGGCCCCACACACGAACAACGTGACACCCCCAATATTGAGGGTGTCAGGAAATTTGTGTGTGAGGCTCTGATCCAGAAGGAGTTTCACCGATAATGACAACGGTGACAACGAAGAAAAACCATGACCAGGACAAGGTCAACGAGATCAGCGAGAAGCTGATGGAAAATCCTGAGCTCGCCAAGCTGATTGGCGAGTTGTCGACGTCCACCGATGACGCCAGCGACCTGGTCAAAGGTCTGTTGCAGGCATCGATTAACGCTGGTCTGCAGGCGGAAATGGATGCCCATTTGGGCTATGGTCATTCCGACCGGAAGATGAAGGCCCAGGTTGAACCAACACAGGGTAGTAACCACCGCAACGGGTCGTACACCAAGACCGTCAATTCTGGGTACGGCGCGTTGGAAGTGACCGTGCCCAGGGATCGTGCCGGTACGTTTACTCCCCAGATGGTGCCCAAAGGCTCACGCCGGCTCACAGAGCTCGACGACATGATCATCTCGCTGTACGCCGGTGGGATGACCGTGCGCGATATTCAGCACCATCTCGCCACCACCCTCGGGGTGGATATGAGCCCAGATACGATCAGCACGATTACCGATGCAGTCTTAGACGAGGTCATGATCTGGCAAAACCGTCAGCTCGACGAGTTCTACCCAGTAATCTTCCTTGATGCGCTACGCGTGAAGATCCGCGATGGCCACCGCGTGGTCAACAAGGCGTGCTACATGGCGGTGGGCATCGACATGGACGGTATCAAGCACATCCTGGGCTTGTGGATTGCTGATAATGAAGGTGCCGCCTTTTGGGCATCTGTGTGCGCAGATCTGGCCAACCGTGGGGTCCAAGACGTGTTCATCGTCTGCTGCGATGGTCTTCAAGGCCTACCGGAAGCCGTGGAGGCAACCTGGCCACATTCGATGGTGCAGACCTGCATCGTGCACCTGATCCGGGCGGCGAACCGGTGGGTGTCCTATCAGGACCGAAAACCCGTCTCCAGCGCGCTACGTGCGATCTACACGGCCGCAAACGAAGATACCGCCCGTGCCAGCTTAGATGCGTTCGAAACCTCTGAGCTTGGCCAGAAGTACCCGCAGTCGGTGAAGGTCTGGCGTGATGCGTGGGATCGGTTCGTGCCGTTTCTGCAGTTCCCGCCTGCGGCACGGCGGGTACTCTACACCACGAATTCGATCGAATCGCTGAATGCTGAACTGCGGAAAGCCACCCGCAACCGGGGCCAGTTTCCGAACGATACCGCGGCGCTGAAAACGCTGTGGCTGATGATCTGCAACATCGAGGACAAGCGCGCTGCCCAGCGAGCGAAGAAAGCGAAGCGCGCCATCGAATGCAACGGCTATATTGAAGGAGCGAAAGCCACCGGGTGGAAACAAGCCATCAACCAACTAGCCGTGGCTTACCCCGACCGATTCGCGGACTACTTGTAAACCAAGCCCCCCCGCACACAAAGAATCGGACACCCTCTGATATACACCACGAACTCAATCGGGTCGTTCAACGACGAGCTGCCTCAAGCCACCCGAAACAGGGACCAGTTCACCAACGATGAGTCCACGTTGAAGACGTTGTGGTTGATTGATCTGCACCATCGAAGACACACGTGCCCGACGCCGCATCAAAGTAGGTAGCAAGGCCCGAGCTACCACCGGCAGGCTCATCGAATAAGCACGCGTCACCCGCTGGTAGCAAGCCATCAACCACATGGCGGCCTCCTACCCCGACCGCTCCAACACACCTCCACAGAGGCCCCACACACGAACAACGTGACACCCTCGGCCAGCCAGCTGAGATGTCACAGTGAACGGTTTTCAGGCCGCGAACCCCAGGCAGCCACATCGAACAACCCCGAAAATGCGACATCTCGGTAGGCCGCCCCAGGCAATAACCCACCCACGACCGGCGTCGAGACCCCCGGGTCACCCTCCTGCCCACCCCCGATTATGCTTTTCGCATGTCCACTACCGCCCCCCACCCTGTGACGGCGCTCCGCCGCGGTTTAAAGACGCGCCACCTCACTATGATGGGCCTCGGCTCCGCCATTGGCGCCGGGCTCTTCCTCGGCACGGGTGTCGGCATCCAGGCCGCCGGCCCGGCTGTCATCATCGCCTATTTTATTGCCGGGGCGATCACCGTGTGCGTGATGCAAATGCTCGCCGAGCTGGTCGCCGCCCGCCCATCCTCCGGAACGTTTTCCACATACGCCGAGCAGGCTTTTGGCCCGTGGGCCGGGTTTGCGGTCGGCTGGCTCTATTGGTTCATGATGATCATGATTGTGGCCGTCGAGGTGACGGGGGCGTCGGCAATCATCGCCGGCTGGCTCGGTGTTTCGCCGTGGATTCCGGCTTTGGTGGCAATTGCTGTGTTCACCGTGGTCAATTTCGCGGCCGTGCGCAACCTCGGCGAGTTCGAGTTTTGGTTCGCGCTGATCAAGGTGAGCGTGATCGTCGCGTTCCTCGCCCTTGGGCTGCTTTTGTGGTTGGGCTGGTTGCCGGGGTCTGAGTTTGTCGGTCTGTCCAATGTTGCTGAGGTCGGCTTCATGCCCAACGGCTTGGCTGGTGTGGCCACGGCGCTGCTCGCGGTGGCATTTGCGTTCGGCGGGATCGAGATGGTGACCATCGCCGCGGCCGAGTCGGAGGATCCGGAGGTGGCGGTGCATTCGGCGATTCGCTCGATCATTTGGCGGATCACGGTGTTCTACCTCGGCTCGGTGGCGCTGATCATTCTGTTGCTGCCGTTCGAACAGATCGGCGGTGCGCGGGATGCATCTGAGTCGCCCTTCACCGCGGTGCTCCAGCTCGCGGGCATCCCAGGTTCGGTAGGCATCATGGAGGCCGTGATCGCGATTGCGCTGCTCTCGGCATGCAATACACAGATCTACGGTTCGTCGCGGTTTTTGCACAACCTCGCTCTGCGTGGCGACGCCCCCGCGGCCTTCGCCGCCACTAACTCTCGCGGGGTGCCGCTGCGCGCCGTGATTGTCTCCGTGTTCTTCGGGTTTGTCGCCGTCGCCCTGCAGTATTGGAACCCGCCGGGGCTCTTGGCTTTCCTCCTCAATGCGGTGGGCGGCTGCCTCATCGTGCTCTGGTTTGCCATTGCCCTGTCGTTCATCCGGCTGCACCCGCGCCTGGCCGAGCGCGGTGAGGTCACCGAGGTGCGGATGTGGTGGCCCTCCGTCTTGCCGTGGGCGACGATCGCGCTGGCGGGCGGGATCGTGGTGCTCATGCTTACCGACCCCGCTGGCCGTGCCCAGATGCTCTCCGTCGCCGTTGTTGTCGGCGTAATCACCTTCGCTGGTATTTTATGGACCACCTCCGGCGCGTTTTCCCGACGCGCTGCACTCACCCTCGAGGAGAACTCTCATGACAACTAAGCACACCCCCGCCCTCGGCACGGGGTTAAAGTCGCGCCACCTGACGCTGATGGGCCTGGGCATGGCCGTCGGCGCGGGCCTGTTTCTTGGAGTCGGCGCGGGCATCCGCGCGGCCGGGCCTGCGATCCTCATCGCCTACGTCATCGCCGGGGCCATCGTCGTGGCCGTGATGCGCATGCTCGGGGAGATGGCGGCTGCGCATCCTTCACCTGGGTCGTTCGCCACCTACGGGCGCCTCGCCTTCGGCAATTGGGCGGGGTTCCTGCTGGGATGGCTCTACTGGTTCCTCCTCATCATGGTCGGCGGCGCGGAGATCACCGGCGCCGCGGCGATCATGGCAGGTTGGTTCGACGTCCCCCAGTGGATCCCGGCGCTGATCGCGGTGGCGTTCTTCGCCGCGGTGAACCTGGCGCAGGTCAAGGGCTTCGGCGAGTTTGAATACTGGTTCGCCATGATCAAGGTCGTCGTCATCGTGGGCTTCCTGATCGTGGGCGCGGCGCTGTTTTTCGGCCTGTTCCCCGGTACGAGCTTCGTCGGCTTCGGTAATGCCGCCGAGGCGGGTTTTGCCCCGAACGGGGTGGCGGGTATCGCCGCGGGCTTGCTGGCGGTGGCGTTTGCCTTCGGCGGCATTGAGGTGGTCACCATCGCCGCGGCCGAGTCGGAAAACCCGGTCGCTGCGGTCAAGCGGGCGGTGAACTCGATCATCTGGCGCATCGGGTTGTTCTACATCGGCTCGGTGATCATCATCATCCTGCTGTTGCCGTACTCAGAGATTGACGCCGCTGATTCGGCGGCGGATTCGCCGTTTACCCAGGTGCTCGGCATGGCGCATATCCCGGGCGCGGCCGGTTTCATGGAGGCGATCATCGTGCTCGCGCTGCTCTCGGCGTTCAATGCGCAGATCTTCGGCTCCTCCCGCATGGCCTACCAGCAGGCACTCGACGGCGACGCCCCGGCCTGGCTGCGGGCGACGAACGCCCAAGGTGTGCCCATTAATTCCGTGCTCGTCTCGGTGTTCTTCGCGTTCTGCTCGGTGGGCCTGCAGTGGTGGAACCCGCCGGGGCTCCTGGCGTTTCTCATGAACGCTGTCGGCGGCTGTCTCATCGTCACCTGGGTGATGATCGCGCTGAGCTACCGGCGGCTGCGCCCCCGGCTCGCGGCGGCAGGCATGGAGCACAGCCCGGCGTGGCTTGCTCCCGCCACGCTCGTCGTGCTCATCGGCATCGTCGCGCTCATGCTTTTCGACGCCTCCGCGCGCTACCAGATCCTCGCCGTCGCCGCCCTCTCCGCAGTGTTGATTGGGCTTTCTTTCCTCAACCGCATGCGCTCCGGGAGCAACCCCGCCTGATGCTCTAAGGTGTGAGGCATGACTTCTGCTCTACACACTTCGGCGAGCGCCCGCGGCGTCGCCACCGTCACCCATAACGGCACCGTCCTCGATGTGTGGTACCCCGCCCCGAAGCTGGGCGAGGCCGTCGAGGGCACCGGCACGCAGCGCGTTGACTCCCCGGATCCCCGCTTCGACGCGCTGGTCGGCCCCGACGAGGACCGCGGTGTCGCCCGCGTCCAGGTGGAGACGACGATTGCGGATCTCTCCGCCCCCGCCATCGATGCCTACGATGTTTACCTGCGCCTCCACCTGCTCTCCCACCGCCTGATCAAACCTCACGAGGCGAACATGGATGGCGTGTTCGGGCTGTTGGCCAACGTGGTGTGGACGAACTACGGCCCGTGCGAGGTCTCCGATTTCCAGGTGACCCGCAGCCGCCTCGCCGCGAAGGGCCCGGTCGTGGTCTTCTCTGTGGACAAGTTCCCCCGCATGGTTGATTACGTCGTCCCCTCCGGCGTGCGCATCGGCGATGCTGACCGCGTCCGCCTCGGCGCCCACCTTGCCGAGGGCACGACGGTGATGCACGAGGGTTTTGTCAACTTCAACGCCGGCACGCTCGGCGCCTCCATGGTCGAGGGCCGGATCTCCGCGGGCGTCACCGTCGACGACGGCACCGATTTGGGCGGCAGCGCCTCCATCATGGGCACGCTCTCCGGCGGCGGCAAGGAGACCATTTCGCTGGGTAAGCGCTGCCTGCTCGGAGCGAACTCGGGCGTGGGCATCTCGCTTGGCGACGACTGCGTGGTCGAGGCCGGGCTCTACGTCACCGCCGGTACCCGCGTGCGACTCTCCGCAGATATCGCCGCCGCCTACGGCTACGCCGACGGCGAGGAGATCAAGGCGCTCGAGCTCTCCGGTAAATCGGGCATCTTGTTCCGCCGCAACTCGCTCACCGGCGCCGTGGAGGCGCTGCGCGCCAAGGGCATTGAGCTCAACGCCGAGCTACACAAGAACTAGCTAGACGGCCTTGGGTTTGCGAAACGCCCAGAACTTGTTGATGACGAAGTTCACCGGCATCGCAATGAGCGTCGAGATCGCCTGCGCCCAGTAAGACTTGGTGCGCAGGCCCGAGGAGTCGTCGAAAATCTCGCTGGGCAGCGCGATCGGCGATGTCGGATTCATAAGAAGCGTCATCACCGTCAACGACACCCCGAAGGCGAGGACGCCGGTGGCGATGAAAGGCACAAAGCCCTTGAGCCACGGCTTCCTCGGTATGTGCTTAAACGTCCAGTACCGGTTGAGCTGATAATTCCACACGTTGGCGGCGACGAAGGACAGCGTCGAGAGCACGTGGTACCACCGCACGTTGAAGCGGGTGCCGAAGAGGTTGAAAAACACATCGGCCTCGTGGATTCCGAAGCCCAGGTCGATCGTCTTCTTCAGCACGTAGAAGACGACGAGGTTCACAGCGACCCCGGAACCGCCGACGAGCCCGAACTTGACGAACTCCCGCGCGCTTGCCGCAAGCCGCACAGAAGTGCTAGCCAACTGGGAAATCAGCCCCCCGACCGCCGAGCCGCGCGGCGGCGGCGGCGATGCGCTCGTCGGTGGCGGTGAGCCCCACCCGCACGTGCTGGGAACCGGAGGGGCCGTAGAAGTCGCCGGGGGCGGCGAGGATTCCGCGGCGCGCCAGCCAGTCGAGGCTGCCTCGGGAGTCGAGGCCATCACGGCGCGCCCAGAGGTAGAGCCCGGCCTCGGAGTAGTCGATGCTGAACCCGGCCGTTATGAGGGCGTCGATGAGCAGCGCGCGACGCTTCGCGTAGATGAGACGCTGCGCGGCCTCGTGGTCGTCGTCGGCGAGCGAGGCGACCATCGCGTGCTGAATCGGGCCGGGGACCATGAGCCCCGCGTGCTTGCGCACGGCCAAGAGCTCCTGTATGAGGCGCTCGTCGCCGGCGAGCATGCCCGCGCGGTAGGAGGCCATGTTCGACGTCTTCGACAGTGAGTGGATCGCGAGCAGGTTCGTGTTGTCCCCGCCGGTGACCCGCGGGTCGAGCAGGGAGACGGGATCGGCCGACCACGGCAGGCCCATGTAGCACTCGTCGGAAGCGATGATCGCGCCGGTCTCGCGAGCGAAGCCGGCCCAGGCTCGCAGCTCCTCGACCGAAGCCACCCGCCCCGTTGGGTTCGACGGGGAATTGATAAAGACGATTTCTGCACCCTCGGCGTCGGCCGGTGCATCGGCGCGCACCACGCGGCAGCCGGCGATCAACGCCCCGACCTCGTAGGTGGGGTAGGCCACCTCGGGGATGGCGACGGTGGAGCCTCGCACCCCGAGCATCGTCGGCAGCCAAGCGATGGCCTCCTTCGTGCCAATCACCGGCAGCACGCTCTTCTCGCTCAGCCCGGCAGCGTGGTAGCGCCGCTCCAAGCTGTGCACGATCTCGGCGCGCAGTTCGGGCGTGCCCATCGTCTGCGGGTAGCCCGGCTCGGCGGCGTGATTGGCCAGCGCGAGCTGGATCGACGGGCTTACCGGGTCGACGGGCGTGCCAACGGAGAGGTCAACGATGCCATCTGGGTGGGCGTTCGCCAGCGCCTTGTACTCCGCGATCGTATCCCACGGAAAGTCCGGCAGCTGCGCCCCCAGCGGGGTGCGGGTCATAGGCGTCCTATTCCTGGTTCTGCGGCGGGAGCGCGGCAATGAAGGGGTGGTCGAAGTCCTGTGCACCGAGCTTCATCGCGCCGCCCGGCGAGCCGAGCTCGTCGAAGAAACCCACGTTGGCGTCGTAGTAGTCGGCCCATTCCTCGGGCGTGTCGTCTTCGTAGAAGATGGCCTCCACCGGGCAGGCCGGCTCGCAGGCGCCGCAGTCGACGCACTCGTCCGGGTGGATGTAGAGCATCCGCTTCCCCTCATAGATGCAGTCGACGGGGCACTCCTCGACGCACGAGCGATCCAGCACGTCGACGCACGGCTGAGCAATGATGTAAGTCATGCCAGCTATTATGTCACCTTCGTCGTTGAGCGGGCCACACACCTCCGGCCATCCCGGCGACGAGCAGCGTCGCCGCCGATACGGCGCGAATATTATTGCCGAAACACATCGCAACTGCGCTGGCGAGCCACACGGCGAGCGGGATGAATAGTGCCGCGCGAGGCACCGGCCAGAGCGCCGCCGTGCGCGTGAGCACGGAATTAAACAGCGCCGCCGCGGTAACCGCTATGGGCGCCGCGGGCAGCGAATCGAGCGAGGCCACCTCCAAAAGCGCCGAAGCCGCCGCACCCGCGCTCAGCCACACGTAGGCGCCGACGACCTCCCCGCGGGTTCTCACCACTCGATCCCACTGAGCAGGTCTGCGCCCGGCTCGAGCTCCACGCCCTCCCCGAACTGGTAGTACTCTCGGCGGGTCACCGCCTGGGTTTTGAGGTTCGATAGCGCATACGCCGTCACCGGGCCCGCGGCGCGCACAGAGTGGGGGTTGGTCTGCCCCGCGTAGCCGTCGGCGATCCACACCTGGGTCGCATGGGAGCGCATCGCCTCGACCTTCGCACTGTAGGCCCGATCGTCGAGCTCGACGAACGTGTCGGCGGCTTCGACGGCGTCGAGCTCGCCCGGCGCCGGGTAGGACCACCCCGCGGGCGCGTCCGCGGGCAGGCTGGCTTCAAGGTCGCTGCGCAGGCGTACCGCCCACAGGATGCGCGGTACCCCGCCTACCCGCCGTGCGGCGGCGTGGGTGATCTCGTGGGCCCGGATGTGGTCCGGGTGGCCGTAGCCGCCGTCCGGTCCGTAGGTGAGCACGAGATGGGGGCGCTCGATGGCAAGCAGCTGCGCGAGGTCCTCCACCGCAGCCTCCCCCGAGTTGACAAACGCCCGGGGGTTGGCGTGCGAGGGCGCCCCTACCATGCCGCTATCGCGGTAGCGGCCGGGCCCGCCGAGGAAGACCTGCCGCACCCCGAGGATGCGGCAGGCGCGCTCGAGCTCACCGATGCGAAAGCCCCCGAGCTGGTCGGCCTCGTCCGCCACCAGGCCCTGGTAGGTCTCCCCGATCACCTCGCCTTCCTCGCCGAGGGTGCAGGTGACCACGAGCACGTCGGCGCCGCGGGCGGCGAGGCTGGCGAGCGCACCGCCGGTAGAAATGGACTCGTCGTCCGGGTGGGCGTGCACCGCGACGACGCGATAGCCTGCAAGGTCTCGCTGGGTCAAGGGAGGACTCCTTAGGTCTCTCATTGGTGGTCTCTACTGCTTCCCCGACGCCTCGGCGTAGCCTTCCGCGAGGCGCCAGCTCGCGGCCGTATCAAGTCCACCGGGCCAGTTCGCCACGTCAGGGTCTGGTCCCACGATACCCTGACCGAGGGCCTGGATCCGGCGCTCGTAGAGCAGCGGAATCCACACCCGCTCCCGCCCGAGCGCCTCCTCGACGGCCGCGCGCGCCTGCGCCGGGGCAATTCGGCCCGCCAGGATTGCATCGGCGAGCTCCTCGGTGTGCGGCGTGCACAGCCCCGTGAGGTTGCCCGCCCGGTAGTCGGCGGGCTGGCAGTAGAGCCTGCTGGCGAGCTCGTTGGGGGCTTGTGTGCCCGGCACGTAGTGCACCACGGCGTCGATCGAATCGCTCGCAAGGCCCCCGCTGACGATGCTTAACGCATCCGTCGATACCACCTTGGCCGGCACGCCGCGGCGCACCGCCAGGTCAACAATGGAGCGCGCGGCGGCGGTGGCCTCGGGGTCCGCGGCGTCGGCCGCGATCCGCAGGGGGCGAGAGGGGGTGGCGCGCTGGGTGAGCACCCCGGGGTTTGGGGAGGCGGTGTTGTCGTACGCAGCGACGCTAAGGTCGGCGTCTCGGCCGGCTGCGAGCCGGGCGACGAGCGGGACGTCGATAAGCGAGCTCAGCGCTTCGCGCGCCTCGATATCCCCCACGATCGGCGAGGTCACAGACACGCTCACGCCGAGGGTGCGGGGCCCGTCGACCATGCGGACCTGGGTCCCGGGGAGCAGCGAGAACGCCTCCCGCGTCGTTTGGTCGGGGATCATGTCTACGAACGCGACCTGGCCTGAGCGGAGGCGGTCCGTGGTTTGGGCCGTGCTTCTCGACGCCACAATGCTCACCACGTCGACAGCCGCCGTGCCCCGCCCCCAAAACCTGTCGTTGCGGTTGAGCGTGATCGTCCCGCGAGCGCGATCGACGCCGTGCACCATGAACCTTCCCGCCGACGCCGGAAGCGTCTCTGCGGCGGCGGTGGCGAAATCGGAGGCGTCCGGCTCAAGCAGGTGGGAGGGCATGAGGTGGGCAAACAACCCGCGCCAATCCCCCACCGGAGCTGAAAAATTGACATCGACGGTCTTGCCTAGCGGGCCGCTGACGCGGATATCTGAAATCGCCCGGTAGCCGGCCGGGTCAATGACCCCCGGGGTCGATTTCATCGCGCGCCACAGGTAGACGAAATCGGCCCCGGTAATCGGCGTCCCGTCGGACCACTGCGCCTCCCCGGTGATGACGTAGCGCACCGTCATCGCCCCGGGCGAGCTCGGCAGCACGGTCGCGCCCGCAAGGAGGTCACTGTTGCGCTCCCCGCCGGAGAAGGCGCTCGGCAAGGTGAGATCGGCAATGGCGCTCACCAGCGCGGATTCATCCGCAAGGAGGTGGGGATTGAGCCCTGCGCGCAGGGGCTGCGAAGCCACCTGCACCTGGGTGCGCTGTGGCCTGGGCGGCGCCGGGGTCGTCGTCGTTGTCGGCTCCGCCTCACCCGGGTATTCCTCCCCCTGCTGCACGAGCGGGGGCGGGCCGGGGCGCGCCGCGCAGCCCGCGGCCGCAAGCGCTGCCGCGGCGGCGAGCGCCAGGCCTACCCTGCGGTATGCCAGATCGCCCACAGCACGCTGCCTACTTATCGCGCTGCTTCGCACGCGAACGGGCACGGCCACGCTCGGTGGCGTTGAGAATGATCTTGCGCACGCGCATCGCCTCGGGCCCGACCTCGACGCACTCGTCGTCGTCGCAGAACTCGATAGCCTCGTCGAGGGAGAGCGTGCGCGCCTTCGCCAGCGTCACCGTGGCATCGGCGGTGGCCGAGCGCATGTTGGTGAGCTTCTTCTCCTTCGTGATGTTGACGTCCATATCCTCGTCGCGCGAGTTCGCCCCGACGACCATGCCCTCGTAGGTCTCCGCGCCCGGCTCGACGAAGAAGTCGCCGCGATCGGCGAGCTGGGTTAGGGCGTAGGCCGTAACCTGGCCGGAGCGGTCTGCCACCAGGGAGCCGGTCGGGCGGCCCTTGATCGGCCCCGCCCAGGGACGGTGCTCGATGGAGTACGAGTTGGCGATGCCGGCGCCGCGGGTCTCCGTGAGGAAGGTGGTGCGAAAACCGATCAGACCACGCGAGGGGACGTCGAACTCCATGCGCACCCAGTCGCCCGAACCGGCATTCGACATGCCCGTCATCTGACCCTTCCGGTTGGCCATGAGCTGGGTCACCGCACCCTGGTACTCGGAGGGGGTATCGATGACCATGTGGTCGTACGGTTCGTAGGTCTTGCCGTCGATCTCCTTCGTCACCACCTGCGGCTTGCCCACGGTCAGCTCGAAGCCCTCGCGGCGCATCTGCTCGATAAGCACGGTCAGGGCCATCTCGCCGCGGCCCTGCACCTCCCAGGCGTCGGGGCGGTCGGTGGGCAACACGCGGATGGAGACGTTGCCGATAAGCTCCTGGTCGAGGCGCGCCTTGACCATGCGCGCGGTGAGCTTGTCGCCGCCGTTGCGCCCAGCCATCGGGGAGGTGTTCACTCCGATGTTCATCGAGATCGCCGGGTCGTCGACCTTGATGCGCGGCAGCGGCTCGACGTTTTCCGGGTCGGTGAGCGTATCGCCGATCATGATCTCGTCGATGCCGGAGACCGCGGCGATATCACCCGCAACGACGTCGCCGGTCGCGGGAACGCGGTCGAGGCCCTCGGTGACGAGCAGCTCGGCGATCTTGACGTTTTTCACGTGCTGGTTGCCCTCGGCGTCGTAGTGCACCCAGGCGACGGTCTGTCCCTTCTTCACCGTCCCGCGGTAGACGCGGATAAGGGCGATGCGGCCAAGGAAAGACGAGGAATCCAGGTTGGTCACCTGCGCCTGGAACGGCGCATCGAGGTCGGCGGACGGCTCGGGCAGGGTGTCGTAGATGACGTCGAAGAGCGGCTGGAGGTCCTCGTTGTCCGGCACGTTGCCGTTGCCCGGGTTGTTGAGGGAGGCCCGTCCCGCGCGGCCGGAGGCGTAGAGCACCGGCAGCTCGAGGAGGTTCTCCGCTGCCTCGGCGGCCTCTGGGTCCTCCAGTCCTGCGCCGAGCTCGAGGAGGAGGTCTTGTGCCTCATCGACGACCTCATCGATGCGCGCGTCGGGGCGGTCGGTCTTGTTCACGCAGATGATCACGGGCTTCTTCGCCTCCAGCGCCTTGCCCAGGACGAAGCGGGTCTGGGGCAGGGGGCCCTCAGAGGCGTCGATAAGCAGCACAACGCCGTCGACCATAGACAGGCCGCGCTCGACCTCGCCGCCGAAGTCGGCGTGGCCGGGGGTGTCGATGACGTTGATGACCAGGTCGCGGCCGTCCTTGCCGGCACCCGCTCGGCGGATGGCGGTGTTCTTCGCCAAAATGGTGATGCCGCGCTCGGATTCGAGCTCGCCGGAGTCCATGACGCGATCGCCGTGTTCGCCGTGGTCGCCGAAAACGCCGGATTGCTCCAGCATGCCGTTGACGAGGGTGGTCTTGCCGTGGTCGACGTGCGCGACGATGGCGACGTTACGGAATTCGGGGTGCGACACTGAGCCGGTGCTCCTTCTAGGAGGTGGTGGTAAATAACGCCTAAACCCTACCCGCATCACCCCGCCATTGCACTCCCTCGCCTCCTTGACTCCTCCACTGCGGTGACTATTGTGACTAGAGTTACTTGCTAGTGAAGATTTGCCACGCGCTCAACGCCCACCTCACCCTGAAATAAGGAACCCTTCCCCGTGCCCTCCTTCGCCTCGTTTGCCCGCAGACCACTGACCGCCATGGTCGCCGCCGCCTCCGCCGCAGCGCTCATCGCCGCCGCGGCCCCCCAGGCTAACGCCCAGCCCGAGGACCTCTCCTCCCGCATTCCCCTCTACATCGACGGGCTCGGGCGGCCCACCCCGCTCGCCGTGGAGGCCGTCTACGCCTTCGCTGCCCAGCCCGGCGTCCCGCCCGAGGTGGCCGACGCGCTGCGGGCGGGCATTGATTTCTTCGCCGGCAACGGCGAGCCCGGGGGCCCGCCGCTGCCCGAGGACGCCCCCGCCATCGCCCAGTTCGCCTGGCCCACCATCTCCCGGGACTGCATCGGCCCGGGCCTACACTCCACCGCCTCTGCGATCGCTGCGCCCGGCCCCACCGAGATCCCCGCGCCGGGCGCCGGCCCAGGGCAGGTGGCGTTTGCCTTCACCGCCTTGGGAACCCCCGCGGCCGCCGCTGAGCAAGGTGAGATGAACGTCTACTGGGTCAATGTAGAAAACCTCCGCGCCGGAGTGACCGCCCTGGGCAACAACGGGATTAACCCCACCGGGCCGACAACGCTGTCCGGAACGGCCGATACCGGCCCCGGCTTCGTCCTCGCCGTCGCCGCCGGGCGGGTGCACACCGAGGCCCGCGCCTGCGGCTTCGCCCCCACGGCCGCGGCGTTTCACGTCCACTAGCAGAGCCATGGCCGTCGACCTTCACCCCGTCAAGCAAGAGACCTTCGACACCTGCGCGCTCACCAACACCGATCCGAAAGGGTTCGTGCGCACTGTCGAGGTCTACCGCGAGGCCGACTTCGGCCTCTACATGGCCCGCGGCGCCAACCACCCGGGCTTCGGCTACCTCGAGAGCTGGCTGCTGCCCGATTACGGCCTGCGCGCCAACATCTTCCACTTCCGTCCCGGCTTTCAGCGAGACCAGGACTTCTACTTCGACATCGCAGACATCACTGTCGATGGGCCCGTGTGGCGCACCCGCGACCTCTACATCGACCTCGTATCGAAGACGGGCCGCCCAGCCGAGGTCGTCGACATCGACGAGCTCGCCGCGGCCGCGGCGGCCGGGCTCGTCACCGCCGCGGAGGTCGAGCGCGCCATCGAGGCCACGCTAGCCGCCGTCGACGGCATCGCCCGGCACCACGACGACCCGATGGCGTGGCTGCGCTCGGTGGGGGCGGACCTCACGTGGGCGGATGCGGTTGAGCTCATGCCAGCTAACGAGAAACCGTAGCGTCGACCTCGGCACACGATAGCCGGGCTTCCTGCTCGGCCCACATTCGCCAGTAGGCGGCGAACCCGGGATCGCGCGCCAGCGCCCGCGCCTTCCTCGTAGCGGGGTCTGCGACAACGCGCAGCGTGTCCACGTCGCCAAGCGCGCGCGCCGCGCGTATCGACGCCTCCGTCACCGCGCCGACCCCCTCCACGATGAGGTCGGCGCGCGGATCGAGGCGCACCCAGTCCCCTCGGCGCTCCTGCTCCCAGTCCCACCGCCAGTAGCCGGGGTTGACGGGATCCAAGACGTCCTCGGCGACCATGCGCGCGCCCTCCTCAAGGCCCGCCCACCCGGGGTAGAAGTCATCCATGTGGACCACGCGGATGCCCAGAGCACTGCCGATGAGCTCGGCGAGGGTGGTCTTCCCCGCGCCGGATGGGCCGTCGATAAGCAGGGTGTAGCGGCTCACAGCGACACCGCCCACACCGGGCGCAGCGTGCCCAGCCACCACGAGGCACCGATACTCACCGCCGCGGCCGCCGCGCAGGCCGCCACAAGCAGCCAATCGCGACCGGTGAGCCGCGAGGTACGGGCGTGCGTGCGCGCCCCGGTGCCGAACCCCCGCGCCTCCATCGCGGTGGCCAACTTCCCGGCACGGCGCAGGGACATGACGAGAACGCCGAACGCGAGCGAGAGCCAGTAGCGGGCCCGATCTGCGTTGTTGATTCCCCTCGCGCGCCGAGATAGCCGCATCGCGGCCAGGTCATCGCGCAAAAGCTCGAGGGTGCGAAGCGCCGCGACCGCCCCGATGACGAAGCGCTCCGGCAGCCTGAGGACCTGGATGAGGCCGTCGCCGAGGTCGGTCGGATCGACCCCCTTTGATAGCACCACCACGGGCAGCGCGACGGCGAGCACCCGAACACTAACAGCCACCGCCAGGCTCAGCGAGAGTTCAGTGACGTTGACCAGGCCCCACGAGAAGTAGGTCTCTCCCCCGCTCTTGCCGTAGAGCGCCATCGGAATCCCGGCCAGTGGCGCAGCGATGAGCAGTGGCCACGCGCGGCGGGCGAGGTTAGAGGGGACGACTCCACACAAGGGTGCTGCGGCGAGGGTGATCGCGAGACTGATCGCCGCGGTGACGGTATCGAGTGTGAACAAGATGGGGGTGGTCATGACCGCAAGCCCGACGATTCTCGTGACGGGATTGACCCGGCTCAGCAGGTTCATTCCGCTCCCCTGCCCACCTCAATCGTGTGATCCCCCAACGAGTCGATGAAGATTTCGTCGTGAGTGATTGAAACCACGGTCACCCCATCCGCGGTGAGCTCCCGGAGGAGGCCTGCGAGCTCGGTGAACGTGCGGTCGTCCTGGCCGAATGTCGGCTCATCGAGGACCACCAACCGCGGCGCGTTGGCCAACGCGGTGACCACGGAGAGACGGCGTTTTTCGCCGCCGGAGAGGGTAAACGGGTTGGCATCCATGACATGCGTGAGACGGAAACGCTGGGTGAGCTCGGAGATACGCCCCGGGCTCGCGCCGGTGAGCTCCAGCTCGGCCCTCACCGACGATGTAACGAACTGGTGTTCCGGCTCCTGGAACACGTACCCGATGCGCTGCGCGAGATGCAGCGAGGACCACGTGTGCGGCGCGGTGGACAACCCGCGCGCAATGCCATCTGAATAGGCGACCCGCCCGGCGCGCGGCTGGAGGAGACCGGCGAGGGTCAGTGCAAGCGTCGTCTTCCCGGAACCGTTGGGCCCGGTGATCACGGTTGAATACCCCTCGGGAACCCGCAGCGGCGCTGCGGCTCCAGCCCGCGTAACCAACTCGTCCGCGGCCACGGCCGGTTGCGTTCCGTGCGCCACGCCACGCGACGGTGGCAGCTGAGGCCCGGTCGGCAGCTCGAAAATTTGCTCCAGACCAGTGCCGTCAAGGCGGTAGTACTTCTGCACCACCCCTTCCCAAAAGTGGGGGCGGTGCTCGACGACGATCAGTGTCGCTCCCGTTACCTCGCACGCTCGGTCCACGGCGGAGATTACCTCGGCCCGGCCGCGCGGGTCGAGGTTCGCGGTGGGCTCGTCGAGCACGATGATCTGCGCGCCCATCGCCAAGATCCCGGCCAGGGCGAGCCGCTGCTTCTGCCCTCCGGAAAGCCGCGCCGTGGGGTGGTTGAGCGGGAGATCGAGGCCGACCGCGTCTAGTGCGGAGCGCACCCTCGGCCAGATCTCGGCCGGGGGCGTGGCCGTGTTTTCGGCGCCGAAAGCAACATCGTCTCCCACGCGGCCGTAAATGACCTGCGAATCGGGATCTTGGAGAACCATGCCCACGGTGCCCTCGATGGCGAGGGTGCCGAGGCGGTGACCGTCCTCGTCGTCTCCCGCCAGGCCTGCGATGAGAGAGAGCAGCGTCGATTTTCCGGAACCGGAATCGCCGGTGATGAGGATGCGCTCGCCGCGCTCGACGTCCAGGTCCACCCCCTGGAAGGCAGGCTGGGGCCTCGTGGCATGGCGGTAACCCAGCCCTCGCGCAGAGATGACCGGCATGGCCTACCTAGCTATTCCGTGGGCGCCGAGAAGCGCTCACGGCCCGGACCGAAGCGATCCAGCGCGCCCGTTCGTGCCAGCGCGCGCACCAACCAGAACCCGAGCAGGCCCGCGAGCACGGCGCCGGAGAACACCGTACAGGTCAAGTAGATGGCGTTGAAGGCGAAGCTCTTTGCCAAGTTCCCGTAGGTGAACAGCTCGAGAATAAAGGCACCGATACCCGCCCCCATACCGGCGATGACCGCAACGTCGGCCGAGAAGCGTCGATAAGCAAAGGCCGCGAAAACAACCTCCGCGCCCAAACCTTGGGCGAGGCCGGAATAAATCGTCGGCATGCCCCACTGGCTGCCGAGAACCGCAGAGATGCTCGCTGCGAGAACCTCGACGAACAACGCCGCTCCCGGCTTGCGTATGACTAGCCCACCGAGGACGCCGCCGAGGAACCAGACCCCGCTAAAGAGCCCTCCCAGCCCAGGCGTCAACGCATCGAGAGCGCTAAAACCGGCGTAACCGACGGAGTTCCACACCCAAAAAATCAGCCCGCAGGCAACCCCGAGCACCGCTGCGGTGACGATGTCAATGACCCGCCAGGTATTGCGGGAGTTATTCGCTGCCACTTAGTTGTCCTTCCTCGCGCCGGCATTACCCGGATCCAGGTTCAACGGTTCGTAGGGGACTGCGCGCGCCGCCACGTCTCAGCCCCCGCGCGAAAGTTCGGGAGCACCCGTGTTGGTTGTGGAGACCACGATACAGGGCGCAACCCCGCACCGACTATTCGATTCTAGGAGCCGATATCGAAGCCGAGGTTCTCCCCTGTCCCCAGCTCAACGCCCAGTCCTGGCACCGAGTTGAGAAGATTTTTCGTGTACTCCTCTCGCGGATTGCCGAATATGTCGTCCGCAGCGCCTATCTCTACTGCCTTGCCCTGGCGCATCACCACGACGTCGTCCGCAGTCTGGCGCACGACGGCAAGGTCGTGCGTGATAAAGAGGTAGGACAATCCCAATTCGCTCTGCAATCCAGTCAAGAGCTCCAAGATCTGGTTCTGGACAAGCACATCGAGTGCGGAGACCGCCTCGTCGAGCACGATTACCTCGGGTTTCAGCGCCAAAGCGCGAGCGATGGCGATGCGCTGGCGTTGTCCTCCGGAGAGCTCGTTTGGGTAGCGTCGCATTGCCGAACGTGGTATCTGCACCATATCAAGCAGCTCCGCCACCCGTGCTTCACGCGCCTTTCTACCGCCGACCTTGTGCAACGCCAGCGGTTCCTCGATGCAGCGGTAGATCGAATACATCGGGTCGAGAGAACCGTACGGATTTTGGAAAACAACCTGCATTTTTCTCCGCATGGCGAAAAGTTCTCTGCCTTTGAGCGAAGACACGTCGCGTCCTTCGAAGATCACCGCGCCACTCGTGGGCTTAAGCAGAGAGAGCACCATGTTGGCCACCGTGGACTTGCCGGACCCGGATTCACCGACCAGGGCAAGCGTCGAACCGCGACGCAGCTCGAAGGAGACGTCGTCAACCGCGCGCAGCGTCTTCTTGTCTCCCTTCGCTCCACGGACGTCAAACTCTTTAACCAGATGCTCGACGTTAACCACTACATCGGCGCTGCCCGCCCCGCTGGTCAAGGATTCCGACGTAGAGAGGCCCTGCGTCTTTGCAGACTGAATACGTGCCGAGGCCAACGACGGCGCCGCCTTGACCAAACGCTTCGTGTAAGGGTGACCAGGATTACGGAGGATCTGAAGGCTCGGGCCTCGCTCGACGATCCGCCCGCGGTGCATCACCACGAGGTAGTCCGCGCGTTCCGCCGCGAGCCCGAGGTCATGGGTGATAAAGAGCAACGCCGTCCCGAGTTCACTGGTCAGCTGTCCCAGGTGGTCCAGGATCTTCTTCTGCACCGTCACATCTAGCGCCGACGTCGGTTCATCCGCAATGAGAAGCTTCGGACGAGCCGCCAGGCCGATCGCGATGAGAGCGCGTTGCCGCATGCCACCCGAGAACTCGTGTGGGTACTGCTTCGCCCGCCGCTGAGCATCTGGCAAGCCGGCTTCTTCCAGAAGCTCGCAGGTGCGTTCGTGGAGCTTTGACCCCTCAGCGATGTTGTTGGCCCGCAGAGACTCTTCGACCTGGGTACCGATCTTCCACACGGGGTTGAGGTTGCTCATCGGGTCCTGCGGCACAAGCCCAATGCGGCTACCGCGGATCTCTTGCCATCCCTTCTGATCCAACTTAGTCAATTCTTCACCCTCGAGCTTGATCGAGCCCGCGGTCACTTTTCCGGTACCGGGCAATAGCCCAAGGATGGACATCGCCGCGGTGGACTTGCCAGACCCAGACTCCCCGACGATGGCAACAGCCTGCCCTGGATAGATCTGCAGGTCGAAGTCTCGGACGGCTTCAACGGTTCCAGTGGTGGATTCGAATGCAACCTTGAGACCGGTGATATCCAGGAGGGGTTCTTCATAAGGTGTGCTCATCGGTTCCTCGCCTTCGGGTCTAGGGCGTCGCGCACAGCGTCACCCATCATGATGAAACTCAGGACGGTCAGCGCGAGCGCGATCGCCGGATAGAAAAGGACCATGGGTTGGGTGCGTAGCGACGCCTGGGCGGCCGAAATGTCCCCTCCCCACGACACCACCGTCGTGGGCAACCCGATACCGAGGAACGACAGTGTCGCTTCGGCGACAATAAAGGTGCCAAGCGCCACAGTCGCGTAGACGATGATCGGAGCTGCTGCGTTGGGCATGATGTGGCTGACGATGATCCGTGCGTCTGAGGCCCCAAGCGCCCGAGCAGCTGTAACAAACTCGTCGTTCTTTACACCGAGCACGGCTCCCCTGGTAATACGTGCAATTTGGGTCCACCCAAACATTGCCAAGGCGAAGACCACCATCCAAATCGAACGTTGATTCTGGAACATCGACATCACCACGATGGCGGCAAGAACGAGCGGCACCGCAAAGAAGATATCAGTCAAACGAGACAGCAGCGTGTCCCACAATCCCCCGAAGTATCCGGCAATCGCACCCACGACGGACCCGATTAGGGTAACGACAATCGTGGTGAGCACGCCTACCGTGACAGAGGCGCGCGCGCCGTAAACAGTCCGGGAGTAAATATCGCAGCCTTGACGGTCGAATCCGAAAGGGTGCCCGGTCTCTGGGCCACCCAGCGAACGGGATAGCGCGCATTCACGTGGGTCGACGGAGGTAAACAGGCTCGGGAACATGGCGAGTGCGAGCGCCATCGCAATGAGCACTGCCGAGACCCAAAACACCGGCCTGCGACGCAGGTAGCGCCATGCTTCGCTCCATTGGCTGGAGGGGGCAGAATTGTCGGCGACGGCGTCAACAGCGCCAAGGCCAACCTCATCGGTCTCCGCGATGAAGTAGTCCTGGCCCTTGCGCAGGACGGCGCGTTCAAAGGAGTTCTCAGGCATATCGAATCCTTGGGTCGAGTACGGCGTAGAGGAGATCCACGATGAGATTGGCAACGATGTAGACGATGACCAACACGGTTGTAAAGGAGACGACGGTGGCTGGTTCACCTTTGATGATGGCCTGGTATATCGTCCCCCCGACACCGTTAATTCCGAAGATTCCTTCGGTCACAATCGCACCGCCCATCAACGCGCCAAGGTCGGCACCGAGGAAAGTCACCACGGGGATAAGGGAATTGCGCAGCACGTGCCGCCCCATGACCGCCTGGGAGGACAGTCCCTTTGCTCGTGCGGTCCGCACGTAATCGGCACGGAGGTTCTCGCTCACCGCTTGCCTCGTCAGCCTGATCACGTAGGCAAAAGAAAGCGCCCCGAGAACCACCGCGGGCATGAGAAGCGCCATGAAAGATTCATTCCTGCCAACAGTAACGGGCAGCAGACCCCACTTCACGCCGACGACGTATTGGAGCACGAACCCAATAACAAATGACGGCACCGCAATGACGAACAACGAGACGAGCAGGATCGTCGAATCGAAAACTCCTCCACGGCGGACCCCAGCTATCACGCCGAAGGTGACGCCGAGGACTGCTTCGAAAACGAGCGCCATCAGTGCAAGCTTGATGGTGACGGGAAACGCGTTCGCCATGACAGAGGCGACCGGTTGGCCAGAAAATGTCGCACCGAAGTCGCCCGCGAAAATGCCCTTGATATAGAGCAGGTATTGCACGATAAATGGTTTGTCCAGATTATATTCGGCCTCGATGCGAGCCCTGGCCGCCTCCGACAATCCGCGATCGCCACCGAGAGCCTGGACTGGATCCCCAGGCATGAGAAACACAAGCGCGTAAAGGAGCAGTGTTGCGCCGAAGAAAACGGGGATCATTTGGAGCAGGCGGCGTCCGATGTAGCGAAGCATGGTCGCGTACCCTCCTTTGTGGATGTAGTGATTTACATTCGATGGGGAAGCAAAGCCAGCACCCCGCTGCTGGGTGCAAGCGGGGTGTAGACCTCACCAAAAACTACTTCTTCGTGATGGCGTAGTAGAGGGGCTGTGACTTCCAGGAGAAGGTGACATTATCGACGTTCTCGGAGAAACCGCCGGTGACGTTGGAGTACCACAACGGGATCGACGGCAGATCCGCGAGAAGGATTTCCTGCGCTTGGTTGTAGGTCGGAGAAGCCTCCTCAAGATTGGCCGCGCCCGCAGCCTCATCGAGCAGCCTGTCGACCTCGGGGTTAGAGTAATCCCCATCGTTGGAGCTCGCTCCGGTGCGGTAGAGCGGGACGATGAAGTTGCCCAACAGCGGGAAATCGCCCTGCCAACCGGTTCGGAAGGCACCCTTGAGGGTTCGGTTGGTCACGTCGTCACGCAGCGACTTGAAATCGGGGTACGCGTTTCCGACGGCCTCGATTCCAAGCGTGTTCCGGATGGAGTTTGCGACCGCGTCGACCCACGGCTGATGACCGCCATCGGCGTTGTAAGAGATAGAGAATTCCCCAGTGAACGGCGAGATGGCGTCAGCCTCTGTCCACAGGCGCTTGGCCTCCTCGGGATCGTAGCTCAGAACCTCCGCGCCGTTTAGGTTCTCCGAGTGCCCCGGAATTACCGGGGAGGTGAAATCGGTCGCCGGGGTCCGCGTCCCCTGGAAAATGGTGTCGGTGATTTCTTCGCGATTAATCGCACGGGAGAGCGCGGCGCGGCGTAGTTTCCCTTCCTCTCCGGAGAAGTGTTCGAGGTTGTCCGGGATGGTGAATGACTGAAAAACTGCCGCCGGCTGGTTGACCGCTCGTTCGCCGAGTTCGTTTTCGAAAGTCGCGAAAGCGGAATCGGGAACCACATCGAGCACGTCGAGGTTGCCCGCCAAGAGGTCTGCGTAAGCCGCATCCTGCTGGGCGTAGAACACGAAGGTGACCCCGTCGTTCTGGGCCTTGCGCTCCCCAGTGTACTCCTCATTGGGCACGATGGTCGCGTCCTGGTTGTGGTTCCAGGCCTCCAGCTTGTACGGGCCGTTGCTTACCGGTTTTTCCCCGTAGCTTTCGATGTTGTCATAGGCAGAGGGGTGCAGCGGGAAGAACGCAGAGTATCCGAGCTGTTCCGGGAAATCAGCCATGGGCTCGGCCAGTTCGATAGTGAAGGTTTGGGCGTCTTCGACCTTCAGCCCCTCCATCTCGGACTTTCCTTCCTCGAAACCGAGGATCGGCTCGTAGAAGGACGCCGACATCAAGGCGTTCTCCATCGTGTAGTTCCAGGCCTTGACGAAGTCCTCGGCTGTCACCTGAGTGCCGTCGGACCACTTTGCGTCCTCTTTCAACCGCACCCGGTAGATCTTCTCCCCCACCAAGTCGATAGATTCCGCGATATCGTTGTGGGCCTTGCCCTCGCCGTCGTAGTAAATGAGACCCGAGTAGATGCTGTCGATGATCCGACCGCCTCCGTTTTCATTCGTGTCCCCGGGGATGAGAGGATTCTGTGGCTCCGAACCATTGACCAGAACGTAATTGTCTCCGCCCTGGCCAGAGGCGGATCCGTCTGTGCTCTCGCCCCCGCATGCGACCAGACCGAGCGTCATCACGCCAACCGCGCCCAGGGATAAAAATTTTTTGATCGACATGACACTTCTCCTTAGATGTCTGTGTGAAAATGACTGGTGCGTCCGACTTTCGCCCGCCTTCGTGGGGCCACCGCGAGAACTAATCTTTCGCGGTCAGGTGATGCAGGTGGAGCAGGCCCCAGCCAGAAAGTCCTGAGAGAAGGTGCTGCCGGACGAGGATTAGTCGTTCTAGCAACCGATGTGAGACGTTCCCCCGAATGCAACCCTAACGACATACGCTTATGACACATCGAGGTCGCGGTGGGTGCTACCCACTCTTGACACCCCCCGGCTGAGTTGTAGAAACTGCTGAGCGTGCCAACAATCGAGGAGAGAGTATCGGCCTCCGCGCCCAGGCGCTTCGAACCCGACCCCTTGAAGTCAGGCGCTCTCTCCCCGGCATCGCCGCCTTCCGGAGCGACGACAACGGCGATCCCCTCTTTCACTACCGCCAAAGAGAACCTCCCAGGTCTAACTCATCTATCTATTGGCAGGTATCTAACCATAAGCTCCATCCAACTATTGGAAATATCGCAAAAATTCCCGAGGGGTAAGTACATTATTGCCGGTAAACAGCTTCAGTTCGGCCGCAGGAATCTACCCCTTGTTTACCCCCGATACACCTTCGGCACGGCCTCCCCCACTCCCCGCCGCACAGCCGGACCCCACCCGATCTACTAGGATCGCACTGTCTATCCCGGAGTATTTCCGCACCCTCTTTCCCGAAAGGTACCCCCATGGCCGGTGGCCTACTTGCACTGCTTGATGACGTCGCTTTGATCGCCCGCACCGCGGCCGCATCCACCGACGATGTTGCCGCAATGACGGTGAAGACCTCCGCGAAGGCCGCGGGCGTCGTCATCGACGACGCCGCCGTGACTCCCCAGTACGTCCAGGACGTCACACCGGCGCGCGAGCTGCCGATGATCTGGCGCATCGCCAAGGGATCGCTGCGCAACAAGCTGCTAATTATCCTTCCCATCGCGCTGATCCTCAACGCCATTGCACCGTGGGCGCTCGTGCCCATTCTCATGCTCGGCGGCGCCTATCTTTGCTTCGAGGGAGCAGAGAAGATCTTGCACAAAATCGCTCACCGCGGCGAGGAAGAGCACGCCGCCGCCGAGGCCCCGCAGAGCGAGGACCAGCTGGTCAGCAGCGCTATCCGCACGGACATGATCCTCTCCGCTGAGATCATGATCATCTCCCTCGACGAGGTCAAGAACGAACCACTATGGATGGAGGCGGCCGTGTTAGCCAGCGTCGGCGTCTTCATCACCCTCGTCGTCTACGGCGCGGTCGCACTCTTGGTCAAGGTCGACGACATCGGGCTCGGCATGATCAAGCGCGACAACGCCCCCGGGTTCGGCCGTGTACTGGTCAAGGCCATGCCTTATGTCCTCAGCGCGATCGGGATTATCGGCACAGTGGCCATGCTCTGGGTCGGTGGCCACCTCATCATCCGCGGCCTCGACGAGGTCATCGGCCTCCACGGGATCCACCACCTCATCGTCGCTGGTCAGGAGGCTGTCGGCGGGGGCGCGGCCGGCTGGTTCGTCGAGACGGGAATCTCGCTTATCGTTGGCCTGATCGCCGGTTTCATCGTCGTCGGAATCGTCGCCCTGGCCACGAAGGCGATGAAGCGTTGACAGCCCCTCACGACGCGATCCGGGTCACGGGCGCCCACGAGAACAACCTCAAGGGCGTCTCGCTGACCATCCCGAAGCACAAGCTCACCGTCTTCGCCGGGTTGTCAGGCTCGGGAAAGTCTTCGCTGGTCTTCGACACCATTGCCGCGGAGTCGCGCAGGCTTATCAACGAGACGTACTCGTCGTTCGTGCAGGGCTTCATGCCCTCGATGTCGCGGCCCGACGTCGACAGGCTCGAGGGCATCACCACCGCCATCACGGTCGATCAGGAGCAGCTCGGGGCGAACGTGCGTTCCACGGTGGGCACCGCCACCGACGCCACGGCGATGCTGCGCGTGCTCTACTCGCGCGTGGCCGAGCCGAACGCGGGAGGGCCCGGTGCGTATTCCTTCAACGTGCCCTCCGTTAGCGGCGGCGGCGTTCTCACCGACGCCAAGGGCAAGAAGAAAGTGGTGAAGGACTACAAGCGCACAGGCGGGATGTGCCCCGAGTGCGAGGGCACGGGCCGCGCGTCGACCTTTAACGTCGACGAGGTCGTCGATACGAGCAAGTCGCTTGACGACGGCGCCATTACCGTCCCCGGCTACAAACCCGGCTCCTGGCAGCTGCGCGCGTACGCCGAGTCCGGCCTCTACCCCGCCGATACGCCTGTGGCTGACTTCACCGACGAGCAGCGCCACGCTCTGCTGTTCGCCGAGCCGCGCAAGATGGACTACCTCGGGTTTAACTCCACCTACGAAGGGCTCATCCCGAAGCTGTCGAAGTCGCTGCTGAGCAAGGACAAGGAGGGGCTGCACAAGGCGATGCGCGAGTTCGTCGAGCGCGCCGTGACCACCGGGACGTGCCCGTCCTGCGGCGGCACGCGCCTGGCCCCGCACGCGCTGGCCTCGAAGATCAACGGGAAGAACATCGCCGAGCTGTGCGCGATGGAGGTCGGCGACCTCGCTTCCTGGTTCGACGCCATCGATGCGCCGTCCGTCGCTCCGCTCGTTGCCGCGATCCGCGACACGCTGGCCCATTTCGTCACCATTGGGCTGGGTTATCTCACGCTCGACAGGCCGACATCGACGCTCTCGGGCGGGGAGGCGCAGCGCATCAAGATGATCCGCCACCTCGGCTCCGCGCTGACCGATGTCACGTACGTCTTCGACGAGCCCACCGCGGGCCTGCACCCGGACGACATCGAGCGGATGAACACGCTGCTGCTTGAGCTGCGTGACAAGGGCAACACCGTGCTCGTCGTCGAGCACAAGGCCCAGACCATCGAGATCGCCGACCACGTCGTCGAGCTCGGCCCGGGCGCCGGTGCCGACGGCGGCTCCGTCGTCTTCGCCGGCACCGTCGATGAGCTCAAAGCGGCGCAGACGCTCACGGGCCGCCACCTCCACGACAGCTACCGCCTCAAGCCCGACGAGGAGTGCCGCGCGGGCAATGGAGTCATCGAGGTGCGCGGGGCGAGCGCGAACAACCTCGACTCGGTCGACGTCGATATCCCGCGCGGCGTGCTCGTCGCGATCACGGGCGTCGCCGGTTCCGGCAAGTCCTCCCTGCTCGCGGCGCTGCCGCTCGATGACCACACGGTGTGGGTCGACCAGTCCCACATCTCCGGTTCGCGCCGGTCCAACCCGGCGACCTACACCGGGGCGCTCGATGCGATTCGCAAGGCCTTTGCCAAGGAAAACGGGGTCAAGCCCGCGCTGTTTTCCCCCAATTCCGAGGGTGCTTGCCCCCACTGCAAGGGCGCCGGGGTGGTCTACGTCGACCTGGGCATCATGCAAGGTATCGACGTGGTTTGCGAGGTCTGCGAGGGCAAGCGTTTTGACGACGCCGTGCTCGGCTACACCTTCGGCGGGCGCACCATCGCGGAGGTGCTCGACATGCCGGCGGCGGAGGCGCGGGAGTTCTTCTCGGCCAAGGACCACAAGGTCGCCGCCGCGACCCGCATCTCGGGCTACCTTGTCGACGTCGGGCTCGGCTATATCCGGCTCGGCCAGCCGCTGACTACGCTCTCCGGCGGGGAGCGCCAGCGCCTCAAGCTGGCCAGCCACCTCAACGACAAGGCCACCCTCTACGTCCTCGATGAGCCGACGACCGGGTTGCACGCCGCGGACTCCGCAACACTCGTCGCGCTGTGCGACAGGCTCGTGGACTCGGGCGCGAGCGTTATCGTCGTCGAGCACAACCCCGCCGTGGTCACGCGGGCGGACCACATTATCGACCTAGGGCCCGGCGCGGGCTCGGCGGGCGGCCGCGTCGTCGCCCAGGGCACGCCCTCGCAGGTCGCGGGCGCAGCCTCCTCCGTCACAGGAAAGTATTTGAGAAAGTTTACGGGCCGCTGAGGGATTCGCGCGTATCGTAGGTGTCAGAAGGATTATCTGGATACTTTTAAGGAGTACGCACATGTCTCAGCCCGTAGGCGATCGGGGCCCGCAGCCCTACACCGTGAACATTGAACAGGCCACCGTGAACAACGAGGCCTTCCGCGACACGCTGTGGACGGGTAAGAACCTGCAGCTCACGGTCATGTCCATCCCGGCAGGCGGCGAGGTAGGCGCCGAGATCCACGATGACCACGACCAGTTCCTCCGCCTGGAGTCCGGCTCACTGCACGCCATGATCGGCGCGAGCGAGTCTGAACTCGAGGTCGATACCATCGTGCGCGATGACGACGCGATCTTCGTCCCCGCCGGGAAGTGGCACAACTTCGTCAACGAGGGTACCGAGACTGCGAAGCTCTACTCCATCTACGCCCCGCCGGAGCACGCCCACGGCACCTTCCACGCCACGAAGGCCGACGCGGACGCCGCCGAGCACGCCGAACACTAGGTGGTGCACGGACCAACCTCCTACCTCCTCGCGCCGTCCGCGTGGGGGGCGGGCGAGGAGATCCCGGTTGTCGATGTGGTGCAGGCCATCTTGTTCGGGGGTCTCGCTGACCCTTCGACGACCACCTACCTCGATGTCTCTTTGGAGCCCGACCCCCTGACGCGGGGCTGGCGCGTCCGCACCAGCGACGGGTGCATCATCGGCGCTGTTGAGGAGGGGGAGCGGCAGCGCTTCGAGGCCCTCGACCGCGTCCACGCCGCGGGGCACGTCCCCACCACTGTGGCGGGGGCACAAATCGACACTTCGCGCGGCGCGTTTCTTCTCGACGTCTACCTCCCGCCCGCCCAGCTGTGCGTCCCGCGCAATAACTGCCCCGCAGGCCGCGCTGTCCTGCCCGCCGGGGACATGTACCCCGTCGACGCCTCCCGCGGGGAGCTCGACGCCGCCGAGCTCGCGGGGAGATCCCCCGGGCAGTGGATCGTGGGGCTAGACCTCGTCAGGGACGTGGTGGTGGCCTCGCTTGGCGGGCGGGTGCTTGGCCCGCTTGGCGATGACGATTCCGCCGCCCTCGCCCCGCTCGTCGCGGGCGGCGCAGCCTGCGCCCGCGCCCACGTGCTCGAGGGCATGGTTGGCCTTGATGTCTCTGCAGGAGCGCCAGCCCCCCTACCCGCGATCGCGGAGGAGAGATTCGAGCCCGTCGAGGCGTGGCACGTGACCGATTTCCCGGACGGCACCTGGGGGATTACCGTCGAGCGCGACCGCGCCGTCGACGAGGAGGACCGCGCCCATCCCGCCGCGGGCGCGCGGCGCGTCTCCTCCCCTGCCGCAGGGATCGACTTCACGCCCACCACGAGCTTCCGCGCATCGGCGGTGACCTACCTCACGGAGGTAGAAAAGCTCGCGCTCCTGCGGCGGCAGGACTCGCACCGCGGTTCCGGCCGCCACCGGGCCGGATAGACGCCGTATAAACACCGTATAAACGCAGCAATTCCAACCACCAGCTCACGCACCTACCACCCCATGAATTCACGCAGTCCCCTCACACCGCCCCATTCCCACCCCGGCTCCCCCGTGCCCATGCCGGGCGGTATCACCGTGCAGGTCATCGGCGACGTCCTCGGCCCGGGCATCTCCGACCACGTCGGCTTCCTCTCGGGCGATGTGGGCGTGATGGCGCCGCTGGGCGATGGCACCTTCGCGCTCATCTTCGGCGACTCGTTCCGCGAGGAAAATCTGCGGGGTCAGTGGCTCAGCCCTGTCGGGGTTGCCGCCACGCTTATCGACGACCAGGTGGCCATCCTCCGCCCCCTCGGCGCCGGGGAGAGAGTCGAGCAGCTCATCGACTACCCGCGCCCTCCCGGCGACAACCTCACGCTCATCCCCTCCGACGTCGTCAACATCGACGGCACCCTCTACTTGCAGGGCATGTGGAACCGCGGTATCGGCAACGTGCTCTCCACGGAGATCTGGGCCTCTCGCGATCGCGGGCGCACATGGCGCAGCGTGGGCGCGACCGATCCGGGCTACCTCGGCGGGGTGGGAAACCTCATTTCCTGGGAGCGGGGGCCAGACGGGCTGATCTACGTCGTTTCTACCTCTTTTACGCGCAGCAACCCGGTCTACCTCTCGCGCTTCGCGCTGCCCGACATCACCGAGCGCACCCGCTGGCAGCTCTTCGACCCTTCCACGGGAGCGTGGTCGCGCGACGGGGCGCCGATTCTGAGCGGCGGCGTGAAGGCCGGCGAGCTCAACCTGCGCTACATCGACGGCCACTGGGTGCTCGCCATGTTCAACAACGAGACGCTCCAGGTCGAGGTGCGCGCCTCGACGACGCTGGCACGGGAGTGGGACTCGGTGCCTACCGCAGTCGTCGCCAAGCATGGCCCGTGGGAAAACAAACAATCCCCCATGAACTTCTCCCAACCCTACGGCGGGTACATCGTGCCCGGCTCCACGCTCGCTCACTTAAACATCGTCATCTCGCAATGGAACACCGCGGACAACAGCCGCTACAACGCCACCCAATTCACCGTGCGCGGCCTCGACTCCTTCTTCGGCGCCAGAGCCTAGTCCGGCACGACGCCGGGCAAAGGGTTATGGTATGTCTACATTCGTCGTCCACCCTTCGCACCTCAGTGAGGTTTTCGTGCTCAGGCATCCAGGTTCCCGGCTCATCGCCCTTGCCCTGTCCGCAGCCCTCGTCAGCGCCGCCCCGCCGGCCGACGCACGCCCTGGTTCGTCGCTGGGCTCCTCGCTCGGCTCGAGCAAGCCCCAGGCCGACAACGCCAGGATCCTGGGTCCCTCGGAACCCGTGGCCATGCCCGGCGGGTATTCCGTGCGGATGGTGCGCGACCTCCTCGGCCCCACGCTCACCCCGCACGTGGGGCTGCGCTCCGGCGATTTGGGGGTGATGGCCCCGCTCGGCAACGGCGAGTTCGCGGTCGTATTTGGGGATTCGTTCCGCGGCGTGAATTTGCTCGGTGAGTGGCTCAGCCCCGTCGGCGTCGTCGCCACGCTTGCCGACGGCACCATCCAGGTCGAACGCCCCCTCAACGCCGGGGCCGGTGTCACACAGCTCATCGCCTACAACCGGCCGACCCACAACTTCACCCTCACCCCCTCCGACATCATCAACATCGACGGCACCCTCTACATGCAGGGCATGTGGCACCACGGCCTCGGCAACGTGGACACGACGGAGATCTGGGCCTCTCGCGATCGCGGGCGCACATGGCGCAGCGTGGGCGCGACCGATCCGGGCTACCTCGGCGGGGTGGGAAACCTCATTTCCTGGGAGCGGGGGCCAGACGGGCTGATCTACGTCGTTTCTACCTCTTTTACGCGCAGCAACCCGGTCTACCTCTCGCGCTTCGCGCTGCCCGACATCACCGAGCGCACCCGCTGGCAGCTCTTCGACCCTTCCACGGGAGCGTGGTCGCGCGACGGGGCGCCGATTCTGAGCGGCGGCGTGAAGGCCGGCGAGCTCAACCTGCGCTACATCGACGGCCACTGGGTGCTCGCCATGTTCAACAACGAGACGCTCCAGGTCGAGGTGCGCGCCTCGACGACGCTGGCACGGGAGTGGGACTCGGTGCCTACCGCAGTCGTCGCCAAGCATGGCCCGTGGGAAAACAAACAATCCCCCATGAACTTCTCCCAACCCTACGGCGGGTACATCGTGCCCGGCTCCACGCTCGCGGACTTAAACATCGTCATCTCGCAGTGGAACACCGCGGACAACAGCCGCTACAACGCCACCCAATTCACCGTGCGCGGCCTCGACTCCTTCTTCGGCGCCGCCCGCTAGCTACCCATCGAGGAGGCTAACGGCCCACCCGTTGGCCTCGAAGGCATACTCCACCCGCGTCGCGTTTCGCGCGTCGACAGCCTGGAAGAACTCTAGGCGCACCGGCTCGACCCGCCAGATGTGGAAGCCTTCCGTGGAGTGCTCATCAAGGCGCGCGGCGCCGCGCACCCGCACGGTGCGGTTCATCGGCTGCCACCAGAAGTTCAAGGCGGCGACTGGGCTGTCGGTGAGCTGCTCGACCTTGGTCGAGTGCGCGCCCGTGCCAAAGCTGAAGCCCTTATCGCTTAGCTCCATCAGGTTCATCACACGGGCGTCCGGCACCCCGTTTTCGTCGACCGTGGCGACCGTGGCCGCGCGGACGTCTTCGCAACCCGCCTCGACCGCAGCGTGGAACCACTGGGTGAACAGCTCGAAAGGGTCGTCCGGAAGGTCATTGGTGTCAAAGCTCGGCGGGCGCCCGCACAGGGATGAGATGTTGCCGAGGTATTCGGAATCGAGGTAGGTCATGGCCTCGACGATACCCGCCGGGAGAGACTTCACCGAGTGTTCAACCTCGGGGTACCTGGGGGTTACCTCATCACAATATCGTGAACTGCGCATAACACTCTGAGCGTTCCCCGAAAGGACCCCCACCCCCATGCGCTTCTCCCTGCCCCGCGCCGCGGTCGCCGCGGTCTCCGTCAGCGCCCTGGCGCTCTCCGGCCTGCCGGTCGCTTCCGCGCAGACCGCCGGCGAGTTCACCGTGTCCAACTTCACCGACTTCCACGGCCGCTGGGAGCAAGTAATTGACACGAAAAAGCCGGAGAATACCATCCCCGGCGCCGTCGCACTCAAGTGCGCCGTCGATAAGGCTGCCGAGGGCCGCGCCCACGCCCTGACCTCCTCCGGCGACCTCATCGGCGCCTCTACGTTCGCCTCGATGATTCTTGACGATGAACCCACGATCGACATCATGAACCTCATGGGCCTCGACGTCTCCGCGGTGGGCAACCACGAGTTTGACAAGGGCGCCGACGACCTGACCAACCGCGTCGTCCCCGAGGCGGAGTGGACCTACCTCGCCGCGGGGGCTGATGGCCTGGACCGCTCCACCGGGGTGGAGGGCTACAAGATCATGGAACTCGACGGGGTCAAGGTCGCCTTCATCGGTGCTGTTACCGACGACATGCCTAACCTCGTCTCCCCCGCCGGCATCGAGGGGATCACCTGGGTAAACCCAGTGGACTCTATCAACGCGCTCGCCGACACGCTCACCGCCAGCGGCGAAGCCGACGTCGTCATCGCGCTGCCGCACGAGGGCAAGATCGCCGCCGACGCGTGGTCCGACAATGTTGACGCCGTCTTCATGGGGCATACCCACGAGTACATCGCACCCGAGGCAGGCAAGACCCCGCTCATCATCCAGGCGGGCCAGTACTCCCAGGGCCTGGCGAATGTCGACTTCGCCTACGACAAGGCCACCGACACGCTCACCGTGCAGAAGGCCGAGCTGCTCAAGCCCGCCGACATCACCGCCTGCGACACCCCCAACCCCGAGATCCAGGCAGTCATCGACGCGGCGGTGGCCGAAGCAAAAATCGAAGGTTCCAAGGTGATCGGCACCCTCGATCAGACGCTCTACCGCGGCACCAACGCGGGCGCGGATTCGGGCTCGAACCGCGGCGTCGAGTCCCAGCTCAACAACCTCCTGGCCGAGGTCGCCGCATGGGGCCTAGCCAAGAACTCCCGGATCACGCCCGACATCGCGGTGATGAACGCCGGCGGCGTCCGTACGGACCTGCTCGAGGGTGAGGTGACCTACGAGGAAGCCTTTCTAGTCCAGCCCTTCGGCAACGAGATCACTTACACCACCTTGAAGGGATCCGACTTCAAGGAAGCCCTCGAGCAGCAGTGGCAAGACCCCACCCAGGGCCGGCCCTTCCTCTCCCTCGGCGTGTCCAACAACGTCTCCTACACCTACGACCCCACCGCTCCGCAGGGCGAGCACATCACCTCCGTCACCATCGATGGCGTCCCGCTCGACCCGGACAAGGACTACGTCGTGGCCGGCTCGACCTTCCTGCTCGGCGGCGGCGACCGGTTCAGCGCGCTGAAGAAAGGTACCCCGCTTTCCCTCATCGGCTACATCGACGTCCAGGCTTTCGAGGAATACCTCACCACCTACCTCGGCGGCGGGGACGCCCCGGCACCGCGCACCGGGCAATCCAACGTCGGCATCCACATCGACAAGCCGCTCGTGGCGGGCGAGCAGGCCACCATCGACCTGACCTCGCTGATCTACACCCAGGGCGAGACCGCAAAGACGGTCACGATCGAACTGGGAGACCTCAAGTACAGCTCGGAGATCGACTACGACTTCGGCCCGGCTAACTACAACGAGGCGGGCCGGGCGAACTTCACGTTCGGAATTCCGAAGGACTACGCCGGTGAGTACACCCTCCGCGTCACCACCGATGCCGGTACGGATGTCTCCCTTCCCCTTACCGTCGCACCGGCGAAGGCCACGACCCCCACGCCGGCACCGAAGCCCTCTTCCGACGGCTCCTCTGATGGCTCTTCCGGCGCCTTCACTGGCGGCTCGTCGACCGGCCTGATCACCGGCGTGATCGCCACCATTGCCGCCGTGGTCGCCGCTATTGCCTTGGGGGTTGGCGGCATCCTGGCTAACCAGCCGCAGCTGCTGGGCATGCTGCGCGCCTACGTCCCTGGCTTCCCGTTCTAGCCGTTCTAGGGAGGTAGACTCTCCGGGGTGAAAACTACCCCGTGGCTCGCCCTGTGGTCGATGATGATCGGGTTCTTTATGATCCTGCTCGACTCGACCATCGTCTCCGTGGCCATACCGGCGCTGGCCGCCGACCTCGGGGCGCGCTACAACGAGGTCATTTGGGTCAACAGCGCCTACCTCCTCGCCTACGCCGTGCCGCTGCTCATCACCGGCCGGCTGGGCGACCGCTTCGGCCCGCGCTCGGTCTACCTCGCGGGCCTGGCGTTGTTTACCGCCTCGTCCCTGGCGTGCGGCCTGGCGCATTCGATCCCGCTGCTCGTGGCCGCGAGGATCTTCCAGGGCCTCGGCGGGGCGCTGTTGACCCCGCAGACGATGAGTGTGATGATCCGCATCTTCCCGCCGGACATCCGCGGCGGCGCGATGGGCGTGTGGGGAGCGACCGCGGGTGTGGCCACTGTCGCGGGCCCGCTCGTGGGCGGCGTGCTTGTCGACGCCGCCGGCTGGCCCTGGATCTTCTTCGTCAACGTCCCCATCGGCGTGGTCGGGCTCGCCCTGGCGTGGCGCTTCGTCCCGGTACTCGAAGGCACGGCCCGCCGCCTCGACTGGGCCGGGGTGGCAATGAGCGCCGTGGGCATGTTCTGCCTCATCTTCGGCATCCAGGAAATCCAGCGCGTGTCCTGGTCGTGGGTTCTCGTTGCGGCGGGGCTCGCCTTCCTGCTCGGCTTCGCCGCCTGGCAAAGGCGCACGAGGACAGACCCGCTTGTCCCACCGGCGCTATTCCGTGACCACAACTACACGCTATCAATCCTCGCGATCTTCGCCATCGGTTTCACCGTGGCCACCTACGCCATCCCGTGGATGATCTACGTCCAGCAGGGCGTCGGATACACCCCGACCCAGGCCGCGCTCCTCGTGCTCCCCGCCGGTGTGGTCTCCGGCGCGCTCTCACCGTACATCGGCAGGCTCACCAACACGCTGCCGCCGAAGCCGTTCGCCGTGGCGGGGATGGCCTTGATCGGGATCTCCGTGGTGCTCATGGCGCTCATCACCACCTCCGAGGCTGACCCGCGCTGGTTGCTCGCCGTCTCGGTGGTCACGGGCCTGGGCAATGCGATGATGTGGGGACCTTTGTCGATGATTGCCACGCGCAACCTCGACCCGCGGCTCGCCGGGGCTGGCTCTTCGGTCTATAACACGATGCGCCAGGTGGGATCCGTGATCGGATCCGCTGCCGTCGCCGCGCTCATGGGCGCCCAGGTCGCCCGCCACGGCTCCTTGTCGGCGGCGATGGGGACGTCGATGTTGCTGCCCGCAGCTGTGATGTGCCTCGGTGCGGTCATTGGCACGGCCTTTGCCCGCACCGAGGCATGGTCGCGCCCTTAGGCGGTGGCGGAGATGTGCCAGGCCATGCCGTAGGCGTCCTCGCACTGCCCGTAGTGGTCACCCCACGGGGCGCGTTCGAAGGGCATGGTCACCCGCCCGCCGTCCTTCGTGAGTGCGTCGATAATGCGGCGGCCCTCCTCCACGTCGTCTGCCTCGTAGACGAAGGAGCAGTCTCCGCGGTTGAGCGCTCCGGAGTTATCGGAGAGGTCATCGCTTCCGGTGAGGTTGAAGGTGCCGGTGAGCTTTCCGTGGGCGACGGCCTCGCGCGGGGCCGGGAAGGGGAACTCGGCGCCGTTGTCGAGCTGGTCGCCGTAGGTGAGGACCTCGAGCTCGCCGCCGAAGATGGAGTGGTAGTAGGTGAACATCTCCGCGGCGTTGCCGTGGAAGGAAATGTAGGGGTAGGTTGCAGGCATACACTCATCTTTGCACAACCGTGGCGAGCTCACCTGGCAACTTACCCGGCGCTCCAGGCACCCCAGGAAGGCGGATGTTCGATTATGAGGATCGCGAAGCTTCGTGATGCCGCGTCGGCCGCGCGGCTACTGCGCGAGTTCAACGTGGAGTTCGGCTGCGCCGCACCCGACCTCGACGCCTTGACCAGACGGTACGAAAAGCTCATCTCCTCGGGCGCGGGATTTGTTGTGCTCGCGGACGGATTCCAGGGGTTTGCGCAGGTTACTTTGCGCCCCACCCCCTATTCCGATGGCCCCCTCGCGGTGCTCGATGAGCTCTACGTCGTCCCGGAGCACCGCTCGCGCGGGATCGGCTCGCGCCTCCTCTCGCGCGTGGAAACGGAGCTGCGGGAGCGCGGTTGCGAGGAGATGCACATCAGCGTCGATGCGGGGGATGTCGATGCGCGCCGCTTCTACGAGCGGCACGGCTACTCCAAGACCGATCCGGAAACGGGCAAGGACATGTACCTCTACGTGCGCGAATTCGGCCGTGGCGCGTAAGCCCCGCGCGCCGAAGAAGCGCATCGCGGGCACCTATCGCATCGACACGGGCACCGCGCGCATTATCGAGGATCCGCTGCGCGACGGCGGCTACACGCTCGAGGTCAACAACGTTCCATCCTCCTACGTCGTCCTCGGCGCGCCGGAGGTGCTCGAATACGACTACATGGAGTGGATCGCGGGCCTCATGCGTGGCGACGCCCCCTTCACCAGCACCCACCTCGGCGGCGCCGCCTGCACCTTGGCGTCGTACTTCCAGCAGCGCTGGGGCGGCAGCCACACCGCCGTGGAGGTCGACGCGGCGCTCGCGAGGCTCGTGCGCTGGGCTTTCGAACCGGCCGCCCCAATTGTTGTCGCGGAGGCCCGCGCCTACACCCACGCGCTTGCCCCGGGGTCGCAAGACGTCATCGTTCGAGACGTCTTCGCCGGCCCCGCCACCCCGCGCCCGCTCACCACGGTGGAGTTCTACCGCGCGGCCCGCACCGCCCTCGCTCCCGGCGGGATCTACGCCGCCAACGTCGGTGACCTGCCGGGTCTTTCGCAGTCGAGCGCGGAGCTCGCCGGGATGGCAGAGGTGTTTGCGCACATCGGGGTGGTATCAACCCCGGATATCCTCGCCGGGCGGGCCTACGGCAACATCGTCCTGGCCGGCTCGGACACCGAACTGCCCGGGGAGCGGCGGGCGCGCGAGATCGCCTGCGGCGCGGCGGCCCGGCGAGACTAGCTAGAGGGTGATGCCGAACCGCTCTGCGAGCTGCGGCAGGTTGCCCACCAACGCGGCGACGATTCCGATCGCGCCGATGACGGCCGCGGCGATGCCGATCCCGGCCGCTGCCTCGGAGGATCCACCGGTGGGGGCTTCTGGCTGCCCGTCGCCCGGGGCGTCGACTGCCGAGTGCGAGAGCGTGACGTCGTCGACAAGCGAGCCGTCAAAGGTGTTGTAGCTGCGCACGTTGAGCGCGTCCCCGTCGACCTCGACCACCGAATAATCCGGGGTGTAATCCTGGTTCCACAGCGCGATCGTCGGCTGGTTGAGCCCGGCCTCGCGGGCCTGCTCAAGGGTCATCCCCGGGTATTCCTTGCCGTCGTTGCCCTCGAAGTCGTAGTACTTGCCGCCGCCGGCGGTGTTGAAGGTGAGGTAGAGCACCTCACCGTCTTCCTTCTCCAGGACATCCCCCGGGGCGGCAGGTGCGTTAGGGACGCGCGGGGAAAGGCCGTTCATCAGGTGCGAGCGGTTGTACATGTGGTCATGGCCGTTGAGCACGAGGTCCACGCCGACCTCACTGAAGACCGGGCTAAGGGTCTCGCGCATGCGCACGATGTCCTCGTCGGTGTAGCGCCCGCCGTGGGAGTGGAAGGCGAAGTGGTTCAGCACGATCACCCAGTCCTTGTCGCTGCCGTGGGCGGAGGCGGCTTCGCGCACGAACTGGGCCTGCTCGGCCAGGCCGGCGTCATCCTTGCGGTTGGAGTTCAAGGCGATAAACAGCGCGTTGTTCTGTTCGAAGAAGTAGTTCGAGGTATCGCCCTGCTCGTTGGGCAGGTCCCAGTGCTCCTTAAAGTGGCGGGTGGCCAGGCTAGAGGGGTACGTCTCGTGGTTGCCCTCGATGGCCGCGAAGCGGTAGCGGCGCAGCTGCGGGGCGGAGAAGTAGGCGTTGTACTGGCCGAGGGTGCCGATCAGGTCGCCCCAGCCCTCGACCTGGTCGCCGAGGCTGACGAAGAGGGACGCGTCGGGGGCCTGCTCCGCGGCGCGCGCGGCGGTTTCACGCCACGTGCGCGCCTGCTCGCTAATCCGCGCGCCGACTCCGATCTGCGCGTCGGTCACGGCGACGAAGCGCCAATGATCGTCCCCGTCGTCGATGGTGACCGTCTCGGGGGCGCTCCACCCGCCCGCCTCGGACCCGATCTGGTAGCTGTAGGCAACCCCGGGCTCCAACCCGGTGACCTCGGCAAACCGGGAGCGGTAGGCGATAGCCCCGAAGTCTACCTCGCGCCCGGGCACCTCGATCGCGCGCTCCGGGCTGCCGTCGGGGTAGATGCGCACGACCTCGGGGCCGCTAAAGCTCGTCCGCCAGGAGAAGTTCACGCTGCTGGCATCCGGCCCCACCTGGGTGGCGGCGCGGAAGACCGGGCCCGAGGATGTATCGGACGGCGATGACGATGACGACGACGAGCCCGGCGCTGCGTCGGCCGGCGCCTCCGCCCCTAGCACGAGGGCGAGGACGAGCACAGTGGCTGCGGAGAGCACGGACGACACGGGCGATGCGGACGATGCAGAGCGCATGTGAACACCTTCAGGTCTGGCGGGAAGAGACCTGTCAATCTCACCACAGCGAGGTGAAGTGTGAGTAAACGCTACATGGCGGTCTGGTTATTTTCCGGGGCCATCCTGCAGCTCGGGGACGAACGGGGTCTGGTCTTCGATGGCGCGGCGCACCATGTCGCGGTGGCCCTCGCCCGTGCGCACCTCGAAGGTGACGTCGGTGCCGTCGTTGCCCTGGAGTGCCTTCGCCCCGGCGCTGATCTGCTCGAAGTTGATGATTTCGTCGTCTTCGCTGCTGAAGATGACAACCGGGGTCTTCGGGTACATCTTCGCCATAGAGTTCGCCGCGAGGTGCTCGAGCAGTGGGGTGAGCGTGGGGGCGTCGTTAAAAATGTCCTTGCCGGGGGTCGTGTTTTCCTCCTTGAAGGTGGTCAGGCACACCTTCGAGGCGAAGTCCATGACCTTCTTTCCTTCCTCGCTGAGGAAATCATCGGCGCGGATCGCCGGGTTAAAGTTCATCGCTCCCTGAAGGGCGAACGCGGAGTAGGCGAGATTTTCCTCGTCGATGCCCGCCGCCATCTCCTTGGCCACCTCGGCCGGGATCTCCGTCGCCGGCACGAAGGTATCGCCCGGCGCGATCGCGAGGGTCTTGACCAATCCCGTTGCGACGTTCTCGGCAGAGGCCGCGGAGACCGCGGCGAACCCGCCCTGGCTCCACCCCGTGTTGTACCAGGTCTCGGCGAAGCCGAACTTCTCCCGCGTCGCGCGCACCATCTCGTTGACGGACGAGGCCAGGGAGTGCCGGTCCATGTAGGTGCCATTGCCCGTGGTGCCCAGGCCCTCGTAATCGGGCTGAATCACCGCGAAGCCCTTATCCAGCCAGACCTGCAGGTAGTCCTCGACCACGAGTTCAAACGCCTCGTGGTCGGGGTGCGTGTCAATGGCGAGGGAGGGCGCGGCCTGCCTCGTAATTCCGGTCGTGCCGTGCGCCCAGCTCAGCACCGGCCAGCCGCCCTGCGGCGCCTCTCCGACGGGGAAGGTCACGAGCCCGGTCACGGCGATCGGGGTGCCGTGGGCGTTGCGGGCACCGTAGGTCACTCGAAGGGTCTTCGCTCCGTTGGGAGCGGAGATAATCCTCTCTGCGGGAAGCTCTTCCTGCTTGAGGATGGTGCCTACGGCCGCCTCGTCGATGGCGACCGAATCATCCACCGTATCGGTCTCAGTGCGGGTAGCGCTCTTCGGCCGCAGCGCAATCGTGGCGAGGGCAGCCGCGGATGCCACAGCCGCGATAGCAACAAATTTCTTCGAAACCATATTTTCTCCTTACCTTTCGCTCATCGGTGCGTGTCGTGCACACTTCCACCGTAGTAAGGCGGGGCGAAAAATGTCGGTGTGCGCTACTGTCGCGCTATGACAAACGCCCCAGCTACGCCCCCGACCAGCCAGATCGCCCGCCTGTGGGAGAAGTCCTCCGGCTCGCCCATTAAACGCGGGCTGTTCTCCGCAATGTACGCGCTCAAGGCGCCGTACTTCCGCACGGTGTTGCCCCGCATCCAGGAGCTTGTCCCGGGCAGCCACTGCACCGTACGCATTCCACAATGGTGGGGCGTGAATGACCACATCGGCACCTTCCACGCTATCGCTGCCCTCAACGGCGCGGAGGCCGCGATGGGGCTTCTCGCGGAAGCGACCGTGCCCCCAACGCACCGCTGGATCCCCCGCGGGATGCGCGCGGACTACCCCGCGAAGTCCACCGGGGGCCTCACCGTGACGGCTACGGCAGACTGGCCTGAGTACTCCTCCATCACGCGCGAGACGGGCGGGCAGCTCGTCACCATCGCATGCACGCTTGTCGACGACTCCGGAACCGTCCCGGTCACTGCCGAGATCGACATCTGGGTCAGCGCGAAGAAGTAACCCTACCTCTGCGGGGAGACGAGGATCTTGACCGAGGTCCCCCTCGCGGTCCAACAGGGCGGCAAAGCCTTTCTCCACGATGCCCTCGGGGGCGATCTTTGCCGTGAAGTACGGCTCCAGGTCGATCGCCCCCGAGCGCACCTGCGTAATCGCCTCGTCGTAGTCCTCGCGGTAGTACCCGTAGGCGCACTTGACCACAATCTCGGCGCGGTGCAGCTGGGAGAGCACGTCGAAGTCGAGCTGCTTCGAGGGGATGGCAACGAGCTGCAGGCTCCCGCCGGGGTGGAGGGTTGCGGCGAGGGAGGAGATGACGGGCACGACGCCGGCGCAGTCGAAACAGTCGAAGGTGACGTCGACAAGCCTGACCTCGCTAACCTCGCGGATCTTCGCTTCCAGGTCCCCTTCCATGGGGTTGATGCCCCACTCCCAGCGGGAGGTTGAGGCGGGCTCCTCGGCGTCGTCGACACGCAAGTCTTCCGGGCCGTAGAGCCGCGCTGCCTTCGTGGGTGTCCCTTTCGCGGAGGAAGTCTTTAGCCTTACTCACTAAACTTTACGCCCAATAGGCTCCCGATAAGTGCCCTGGAGACTACATCGCGCAGGTCTCGCACGCATCCGGTGGGATGATTCCGGCGCGCTGGCCGTGGCGGTAGATCCAGCAGCCCGCACAGAACCCGAGGAAAGCCTCGGCGGAGGCGGCCAGGATGAGCAACAACAGCGTGACCTGCGCCGCGGCAAGGCCCCCGAGCGTCATGAACGCGTCATGAACACCAACGCAGTGAGCGAGAACGCCAACCCGATGCACTGCGCGAACTGCTTGGGCGCCCCCGAGACAATGTGCTGCCTGCCGAACACCGCGTCCGCGAGGAAGCGCACGGAGAGCTGGCCGAACGGCGAGTACTTCGGGCCGGCGTAGACGCGCAGTGCGAACCCGGCCGTGAGCAGCGCGTTGAGAACGAGCGCGACGCCGGGCACGGTAGCCGAGGCGATTACCTGTTCGAAACTACCGACGCACGCCCCACGGGCTTTTCTGCACGCGTCATCAATCGCCCGCAATGAAGGCGAATCTACTTTCGTACCGTGACGATAATCATAAATGGCTTCCACCTGCATCGATAGCCATTTTTGCCGAAAGTTATACGCGGCGACGCAACGAATCCAAGTCGTAGCTCCTAAGGTCTCAGGAGCGCCAATTGCTTCGAACACAATGACGCCCGCCCATAATCCATCCTCTTTCCAAAGTTTTTATTGGAGCGCACAACATGCTTACTTTTCTGGCCGCTGCCGGTGCCTCGGCAGCGATAGCCATGGAAGGATTTCGCCGCCGCGAGAACCGCCACACGCAGACCCTGCACAGCCTTGACGTCAACGTCCACGTCAACGGCATCCGCGGCAAGTCGACCGTCACCCGCATGATCGGCGGGGTTTTGCGCGCCGCCGGCTACAGCGCGATTGCCAAGACCACCGGCACCTACGCCTGCGTCATCGACCAGGCCGGTGGCGAGCACGCGATCGCGCGCAGCGGCCCCGCCAACATCAACGAGCAATACGACATCCTCAAGCAGTGGGTCACCCCCGAGATCACCGCCGCCGTCTTCGAGTGCATGGCCGTCAAGCCCAAGTACCAGACGCTGTGCCAAGACGTCATCCTGCGCTCCCCCATCTGCGTGATCACCAACGTGCGCCTCGACCACCAGGAAGACATGGGAGACACCGTCGAGGAGATCGCCGCGTCCCTCTGCTCGACTGTGCCCGACCACGGCTTCGTCGTCACCGGAGAGCGCAACCCCGACCTCGTGGCTATCCTTCAGGAGCACTGCGATGCCAAGGGCGCCCGCCTCGTCGTCGCTGAAGAATCCGCGCTATCGCGCTCGCTCGTGGACAAGTTTGACTACCAGCAGTTCGAGGAAAACGTCGCGGTGGTCCTCGCCGTCGCAGACCTCCTCGGCATCGACCCCGAGACAGCCACCCGCGGCATGCTCGCCGCCGCCCCCGATCCCGGGACGACGCGCGTGACCCGCATCGCCGACCCTGAGGCCCCCGATCTCTACTGGGTTCCAATGTTCGCCATCAACGACTGGGAGTCCACCGTCCGGGTCTTTGACGACGTCAAGCAGGGCCTGCCGGATGACTGCCACCACGTCATCGCGCTGAACAACCGCGCGGACCGCACCGACCGCGCCGCGATGTTCGTCGACCTCGTCTGCGAGGAGCTGCTCGATTCCTCGGACCTCATCGTGCTCTACGGCGAGATCCAGGAGGTCGTGCAGAAGAAGCTGCTCGACCTCGGCGTGCCCGATGACAAGATCGTCACCACCCTCGAGGCCGACGACTCCGACGGCCGGGAGCTCGTCAACGCCGCCCGGATGCGCTTCGAGCCGGATGAGAACGTCGCCGTCTACGGGATGGTTAACATCCACACCGAGGCCGTGGGCGCCATGGAGCGATACATCACCGCCCTCGTCGAGGGCAGCCGCGCTGAGGTCGGTGTGGCGTGATCTCGGCTCTCTTTGACAACTACGGTATCCTCACCGACTTCGTCCACCTGTCCTTCCTCACCGGCATCATCGTCGGCTTCATCTACTTTCGGCGCCGCCGCGTCTCCATTGGCGGCACGCTCGCGATCGGCTACTTGGCCTCGTCCCTCTACGCCCCGCTCAACGTGTTGGCCACCATCGCCGTCGCGCTTGTCGCGTTCCTTCTCATCCGCCTCGTCATCTTGAAGGTCTTCCTCCCGCGCCCGCGCCAGATCTTTGCCATCGGCTTGGCCGTCGGCGTCGTCCTGGACGCGGCCTGGATCGCGGCAAGCACCTATTTCTTCCCCGGCACCGCCGAGGATGACCCGCTCCAGCTCGTCGGCGTGATCGTGCCCGGGATGCTGTGCAACTCCCTGGTCAAGCAGGGCGTGGCCAAGACCTTGATCCCGCTGGCCTGGATGGTTCCCCTCTCCGGGGCCATCGGCCTTGCGGCCGCCTGGCTCGTGCCGTTGTCCGTGTCCAACACAGTCTTCGCACCGCGCGGGGAGGCCACGGTCGCCACCAATTTCGCCCTGAGCGCCGCTTCGGTCATCTTCGCCGTGATCATCCAGGAATCCACGGTCCGCAGCGTTAAGCTGCGCACGGCCGGCTACGTCACCGCGGGCGTGCTCGCGAGCTCCATGCTCGCCTCCCCCATCGTGCTCGCGGTCATTGCGGTGGTGGTCGCGCTCGTCGCCGCGGTGTGGATCCCGTACTCCCGCCGCACCCCTCTCTTTGGCAAGGACCGATTCTTCATCCTGTTGATGCTCTCCTTTACCTTCAGCATCACCGCCGAGATCGCGCTCTACGCCGCCGCGGGCACTCGTTTCGACGGCCCGCAAAACATCGTGTTTACCGTTCTTCCCGCCATCATCGTCAACGACCTCGTCCAGTACGGGCCCAAGCGCACCGCGGCAGGCTTCGGTCTCTCCGCCGCCGGATGCACCACGTTGGCGACTTCGATCACACTCTTCGCGTAGGCAGAATAACTGGTGAGAAAGATCATCTCCACTCTCCTCGCCCTGCTCGCCGTCCTCGCGGTGGGCGCGGGTATGACCGTGGTTGCGCTGACAAACGGAACACCGGTCGCCAAAGACGGCTCGGTCTCCGCGTTCGACCGGATCGGCCGGGCGTTCACGGCCGCCGAGGTGGCTGCGCGGGATCGTCGATACGCAGCGAACGCGAGCTCCGGGCGCGGCGAACCCGACGCCGTGCACTGGGTCGACCGCACCGATTCCTCGCCGCTCGTCATCGTCGCCCCACACGCCGTGAACCACCACCGCGACGGCGAGCCGAAACCCGCCGACCGCTACACCGGCCCCATCGCCGAGATCCTCGCCCGGCGGCTCGGCGCCAGCGTGCTCACCACCACCGGAGAAGTCTCCGATTGGAATGAGCAGTGGGACGACCGCGACGACGAGTTCACCCGCATCCTCCACGACCTGCCCGACGAGGCCATCATCATCGACCTCCACGGCATGGCCGACAGCTCGGCGGCGGAGCCGATCTCGCTCGGCACCGGGAAGAAAGACTCCGGTCCGAGCATGGAGATCGCCGAGGGAATCAAGGACTCCTTCGGCGGCGCCGCCGAGATCAACGAAACATTTACGGCCAAGGCCGCCTACACCGACACCCGGCACATGCAGGGTCGCGGGCACGACGCGCTGCAGGTCGAAATGGCGCAATCCATGCGCAATCCCGGCGACCTCAACGTCGGATACACCATCGACGCGCTAGAAGGCGCGCTCGAATCACTTCACTGAAAGGACACCTCACCCATGAAGAAAACCACACTCGTCGGCACCATCCTCGCCGCCACCATCGCGCTCCTCTCCCCTGCCCCCGCCCAGGCGACCCCGACGATCGCCGAGGCCTCGGCACTCACCGTCGCGGAAGACGGCGGCAGCGAGGGCTACATCGGCCTCACCTTGACCGGCGACGGCGCCTTCGCCGTCTCCGCCGATCGCCTGCGCATCACCACCGGCGATGGGCAGGCCGTCGCCGTGGCCTCCACGCTCACCGAGCGCGACCCTGAGACCAACATGCGACTGCGCGAGATCACGGGATCGGAGGTCATCTCGGCGGGCGAGACGCTCAGCCTCCGCTTCGCATTCCACGGATCGCGCCATCTTGACGACGCCTCCAACCGCATCGCCCTCACCGACGCCGACGGCCACACCGTGACGTCCTGGGCCATCCGTTAAACGCGATCCCCGCATCGCGGCGGGACAAAATACGCGATGTGGGGTTTCGTCGGTAAGCGCTGCCCGAAACCTAGCCCGCTGGCGCTCTGTAATATAAAGCCCCGTGTGGTCACACCGTGACTCCGCATTGCGGACTTTTCCGGGTGGACAACTTTTCAACGAGCGCCGACATCGTAGCGGGCCGATAGACTTATCGCCATGGAGCGTACCTACGCGTGGCAGCACATCAATAATCCAAGCATCAGAAACGAAGCACGGGTGCGGTTTCACGATGCTGGTTTATCCGCGACCGGCACCCAACATGGCGAGGGGTACAGTGCCGCATGGACGTTGAGCGCTGTGGAGAACTGGGTTACCCAGCGCGTCGCAATCGACGTTGTGGGCGAGGGATGGAGGCGACACCTTGACCTTGTGAGGACCGACGGCGGCGAGTGGACGTCGGCGATCGAGGAATCGGGCATCCAGCCACTAGGTCTCCCCTCCCCCGGCATCGCCGAGTCAGCTGATCTTTCAACTGCGCTGGACTGCGACCTCGCCCTGTGCCCCCTCACGAATACAATGCCGATCCGTCGCCTGGGTCTGCTCGAAGCGGAAGTTCCCAGTACTCAACTTCTCATGGCCTGGATTGATGTTCCCTCTCTCCAGGTGATTGCTTCAGACCAGTACTACAGCTCGATCAGCCCTGGGGCCGTCCGCTACTCGAGCGGCACGCGCGGGGTGGACGTCGAGCTGGAAGTCGACAGGGAAGGGGTTGTCCTTTACTATCCTCACCTCGCACAACGTATCTAGCTTCGGTTGAAAGCAGCCCGCCTGCTGCGTCGAGACAATTTCACTGGGCTTGATCTGCTCGATCCCGAAAAATTTCGCCACCGGAAGCGCCGTGTCCGCAGTGATCGCGCTTTCCCCTCACAATCTCGTTAATCCGGCAAGGATGAACGCCGATGAAGACGGCGAGCTTGTGTCGGGTTATCCCCATCTCCCGACAAAGTCCTCCATGAGGATTACTCCCGGGTGGACCGGAAGGGGCTTGTCAGTGATAGTCATCGATCTCGACCCCCTCTCGCCGAGCCGCGTTCCACCGAAAACAGATCCGCCACAGGTCGTTGATTCGAATGCTGTACTGACCCCGCCGATCGCCCTTCAACGACCCGGTCCGGTTTCCCTGAGGATTCCGCGACTCCTGAAGCCTCTGCAAATACACAAGTTGGCAGGGCTTCCGCAGAATTGATCGAGCGAACCCGTTCTCGATTCCGCAACCGCTCAGTGTCCTTGTCGGCGAACGACTGAATAGCTTCGCCGTATCCGCCACAACGCGAAGCGTCAATAGCGCTACACGTTGAACTTGAACTCCACGACGTCGCCGTAGTCTTTTGAACCCGCGCTAGCCGTTCCCTCGTCGTTGGATGCGTCCTGTAAGTGTGAGCCCCTTTCAGCGGTAAACCTCTCGGCGGTGCCCGACCCTGAGCACGAGTACCACCAGTTCGTCGTGGTGGATGTCGTACACGACTCGGTAGTCTCCCACGCGAATTCGGAACTCACCGCTACCTCCCTTCAGCTGGATGCTCCCAGGAGGACGGGGATCGCCTGCGAGCGATTCGATTGCATCCAGCAAGCGGCGTGCCGTCGACCTGTCGAGCTTCCGGATCGCCTTCGCTGCTGAAGGGACATAAGTGATCGTGTACGACATCTAGCAGGTTCAAAGACCGAGCTCGCGCACGAGTTCTTCGTGCGAGACGCGCCCCTTCTCGTTGCGCGCTTCAGCAGCGACGCAGATATCAGCCTGATCCTCCAGTGCGCGTACCGCACGGTCGTAGAATTCCGGCGACACGACAACCGCGCGGCAGCCCGCGCCACGCGACGTGATCTCAACGGGTTCGCGCTGAGCCGCGGCAATGTAGTCGCTCTGCTGGCGACGGAACTGGGACAAAGTCACGGAAGTCATGACACCATCGTACAACTTGTACAAGTTGTACCCAAGTGGCGTGCAAGGCCACAACCAGACGTTAGACGTTGAACTTGAACTCCACCACATCGCCACGCATTGAACGATGACGGGGCTCGAGGACGTCAGGGAGTGATTGCCCTGGTCAGAGTGTCATTGCGAGGATTCAGAGGTCGCTTGATGCGTTCTCTTCGTCGAAGAGACCTTCAGGCAGGACGTCGCCGTGACGCTCCCTCAGTCAACACCTGAGCAACATCCTCCGCCTACACCTTCGGCCGCTTCCCCGTCCTGGACGCTAGCCACATTGTGTGCTCACGACTGATGGCCTCCTCGGCATCAGCAACCACGCTCGGCCAGTCCTGCTCAGGGACAGACTCCAACTTGTCTGTCTGTATCGCCAGCTCCATCGCTGCCATAGAGTAGGCAGCCGCTAGCGGCGAGAACTGTTTCACGCCCACCCATGCTGCCCCTGCCGCGATGAGAGCCGCCATGAGGCCTGCAAGGTCCACACGCCACCCTCCAACCGCCCGCAGGGAAGCAAGCACAAGGGCGACCACCTCGGCGCTCACGAGCGCAATTCGCCAGCCCGTAGCGTGCTTTCGATTGTCATCGGCCTTGGTTGCGTACCAACTCTGCTGGTCCTTGGTGCGGCCATTCAAGTAGGCATCGCGACGCGCATGAAAGGGTGCGTCGCGCAAGGCCTGCATCCCCGAGGTTACGAGCGGCCCAGGCGCGGTGACCGTAACTCGTTCCGATGCCTCCTCAGCGATCTTGGCCAGACGCTCGCGCAGCAGGTCCTTCGCCGCAGACTGGTCCAAAGAGACGGGGAATGGGTCGGCCCCCACAGCGTATCGCCATGCCAGTGTCTTAGCGGACTCAGCGAGCGCCCGACCGTCGTACCAACGTTCCGCCGGCTTGTGGGCCCATGCAGCGAGTTCGGCAATGAGCGCCACCATGAAACCAAGCAGGATCACCGATGCCGCCAGATCTACGCGCCCCACGGGGAGCGAGAATGCCGCCCCAAGGGCTGCCACAATGCTCCCTCCCAGCCGCAGGCGCTCGTACCGCAGAGTCCACTTCTGCCCGCTCTGAGATGCAGCATCAGCATTCCGCCAGAACTCCGGCAGGTCCGTTTCGGTCAGTGGGCCAGGCATCAGCAGGAGGAATTATAGGACCGAAGGTTACGGTTGTTGTCAACAAGGTGGGCCCGCGACGTGCGCGCGTCATAGGCTGTCTCGATAAGGTTCGCGAGGCTACTGGCGCTGCTGGGATATTTCCACCAGCGGGCGTATCCATCTTCACCACTGGCACCCATGATGTTGTCCCGCACACGTGCAGGCAGCTTCTTGTCGTAGTAGTCAGCCGCCGAGGGTAGCGTGATAGCCAGCAGCCCACTCCGGCTGGCAGTTGAGGTGTTTCGCAATGAAGCAGCAACCTCCCAGTCCACGAACTTGCGAGCCCACGTGCATCTGCCCACAAGAACGATGGTCACGGTCGTATCGCGCAGGTACTTCTCGCGAATCCTCGCCTTGATGTAGTCCTCGTTGGTGCTATTGATGATGTCTCCGGCCATGCTCGCGCCGATGCCCCGCGCAATGAGGACGTCTTGGTCATGATCGAAGTCTTGGATGAACTGTTGCACCTCGTACTCATCATCGTGGTGATAGGAGATGAAACACTTCCGTCGAGTGTGTTGACCCAGTTCCATGAACGTTCCTCCTCTGGGCCTGCCGCGGCGCAGACCCCTGCGCCAAGGATACGCATCTCCAGAGTTTCGATCGCCTGCGACCCACCGGCAGCACCGAGCGGAAGCTAGGGGTCTCCACACCTCTCTACCGACTTGGTCGCGCACGGAGTTCTGACTTACCGCGAAGGGCCTCTCGGACGCTCTCCGGGCAGCCCCAATTCATGCAGAACGTTCACGGCGCGACTCGGCAGCGCCTCTACACGTTAGACGTTGAACTTGAACTCCACGACGTCGCCATCCGCCATGACGTAGTCCTTGCCCTCCATGCGCACCTTGCCCTTGGCTCGCGCCTCGGCCATCGATCCGAGCTCATCCAAGTCGTCGAAGGCGACGATCTCGGCCTTGATGAACCCCTTCTCGAAGTCAGAGTGGATCACGCCTGCCGCCTTCGGTGCGGTGTCGCCCTTGCGGATGGTCCAGGCACGCGACTCCTTCGGGCCCGCCGTCAGGTAGGTCTGCAGGCCGAGCGTGTCAAAGCCGGCCTTGGCCAGCGTCGCCAGCCCTGGCTCGTCCTGTCCCACGGCCGCGAGCAGTTCGGCCGCGTCATCGGCGTCAAGCTCGAGCAGCTCGGTTTCGGTCTGGGCGTCGAGGAACACAGCCTCGGCCGGGGCCACCAAATCGCGCAGCTCGGCCTTGCGCGCCTCGTCGGTCAGCACAGCCTCGTCGGAGTTAAACACGTAGAGGAAGGGCTTCGCCGTCATTAGGTGAAGATCGCGCACCAGCGCGAGGTCAATCTCACCGGACTTGGCGGCGGCGAAGAGCGTTCGGTCGTCCTCCAGAACAGCCTGGGCCTTCTTCGCCTCCTCGGCCTGGGCCGCGACGTCCTTGTTCTTGCGGCCTTCCTTTTCCATGCGCGGCAGGGCCTTCTCAATGGTTTGCAGGTCCGCCAGGATGAGCTCGGTGTTGATCACGGAGATGTCGCTGGCGGGATCGACCTTGCCATCGACGTGGATGACGTTGTCGTCGGAAAAGGCGCGCACGACCTGGCAGATCGCGTCGGCTTCGCGGATGTTGGCGAGGAACGCATTGCCCATCCCCTCGCCCTCGGAGGCGCCCTTGACAATGCCGGCGATATCCACAAAAGACACCGTCGCCGGGAGGATGCGCTCGGAGGAGAAGATCTCCGCCAGCCGCTGCAGGCGCGGGTCGGGCAGCTCGACGAGGCCGACGTTCGGCTCGATGGTGGCGAACGGGTAGTTCGCCGCGAGGACGTCGTTACGCGTCAAGGCATTAAAGAGGGTGGATTTCCCCACGTTGGGCAGGCCGACAATTCCAAGGGTAAGACTCACGGGAGACAATCCTATCCCACCCCCCGACGCGCCTGGGCGCGATGGGGCATGATGGTTCGCGTGACTACGCCTGAAGAACCCGAACACACTGGGGACACAGAGAACACAGAGGACACAGGGGCCACAGAGGCCACAGAAGGGACGGGCCCGCGTCAACGGGTCGACCGGGGCGTCGTGCTCAACAGCTGGCTGAAGTCGGCGGCAATGTTTACCCTGCGCATCCTCATCGTCAGCGTGTTCCTCTACGCCCTGGCGATGCTCATCGGGGCCTTTTGGGAGGGCATCCTCCCGGTCATCCTCGCCCTCATTGTGTGCACCGTGCTCGCGCCTGTGGCCTCTGCCTTGCGCAGGCTCCACCTCCCCGGGGGCCTGGCCGCGGCCATCTCGCTGCTCGCGTTCTTCGGCCTCGGCGCGGCCTTGGTCTCCCTCGTCGCCCCGGACGTCGCGTCACAGTCGCGCGTGCTGGCCATCCAGGGCCTCGAGGGCCTGCAGCGCCTCCAGCTGTGGATGCAGGGCCCGCCGCTCAACCTCGACCCCGACGAACTCAACGACGGTGTCAACCAGCTCTCGAGCTGGCTGCAAAACCAGGCCGGAGCGATCGCCGGTGGTGTCTTCGCCGGCATCGGGACTGCCGCTGGCCTTATGGTCACGCTCATGGTCGTGCTCGTGTTGACGTTCTTCTTCCTGAAAGACGGCCCCCGCTTCCTGCCCTGGCTGCGCGGGGCGACCGGGGGGCGCACCGGCCTGCACGCCACCGAGCTGCTCACGCGGGCGTGGCGGACACTCTCGGGCTACATCCGCGCCCAGGCCATCGTCTCTTTTGTCGACGCCGCGGTCATCGGCACCGGAGTCTGGCTCGTCGGGGTTCCCATGGCCTTTACCCTGGCCGTGATCACCTTCGCCGCCGGTTTTATCCCGATCGTCGGCGCCGTCGTCGCCGGCGCGCTCGCCGTGCTCGTCGCGCTCGTCTCGCTCGGTCTCACCGAGGCCCTCATCGTTCTCGCCATCGTCATCTTGGTCCAGCAGCTCGAGGGCAACGTGCTCTCCCCCGTGCTGCAATCCAAGGCGATGGACCTCCACCCGGTGATCGTGCTCGTCTCCGTCACCATCGGCGGCGGCCTCTTCGGCCTGGTCGGGGCATTCCTCGCGGTGCCGGCAGCCGCGATGGTCGCCGTGGTCTTCCGCTACATCATGGACATGATCACGATCCATTCCGGCGAGCGCACGGCCGCCTCCATCACGTTTGCCACCCCGGAGGGGCGCGAGATCGCCGAGGTCGAGCAGCGCGAGTCGGTCTTCGAGCGTCGCGAATGGATTGGCGAGAGGACATGGGCGCAAACCCCCGTGGCCACGGACGAAACCCACGCGCGATCCAGAGGCGGGAGCACGAGCTGGAGGGCGGTCATGCGCGAGCTGTCCCGCGCGCGACGCAAGAAAACCACCCGAGAGGAACACTAGTTCGATACGGTTAAGGGCGTGTCCGGACCGTGTGGCAAGGTGTAGACATGCATGTTGCACCCGGACTCGTTGTCCTCCTTCTGCTCGCCACCGCGCTCGCCGGGTTCTTCGTCGGCCGCGCCTATGAGCGTCGTCACGCTGCCCCTGTCGGCCCGCCGGCGCTTGACGCGGAGCCGATCTCGGCGGCGCTCGAACGGCTCGCCGCTCAGCTCGACGACTTAGACGAAGACCGGGCGCTCGCGATGAACGCCCTGGCCAGTCAGGTACAATCCATTACCCGCACCTCGGCCCGCCTGGCGGACCGCACGGACCAGCTCATCTCCGCGCTGCGCTCGCCCCAGACACGCGGGCGCTGGGGCGAGGTGCAGCTCCAGCGGGTCGTCGAACTCGGCGGCATGGTCGAGCACTGCGACTTCGACGTACAAGTCACCGCTCTTGCCGACGGCACCAGGGTCCGCCCCGACATGATCATCCGCCTTGCCGGCGGGCGCCACATCGTCGTCGATGCCAAGGTGCCGTTTTCCTCCTACCTCGACGCCCTCAACACCGATGACCCGGAGGAAAAGCAGGCGTACATGCGCAGGCACGCCCACCTCATGCGCTCCCACGTCGATGCGCTCTCCGCCAAGGCCTACGTCGCCGCCTTCCACCCCACCCCGGAGTTCGTCGTCATGTTCGTCCCCGCCGATCCCTTCCTCGACGCCGGGCTTGCCATCGACCCCGAGCTTCTCGACTACGCGTTTGCCCGCGACGTCGTCATCGCCACCCCCACGACGCTTTTCGCGCTGCTGCGCACCGTCTCCCTCGGTTGGCGCAACGAGGCGGCCGCGGACCAGGCAAAAGAAATCCAGCGTCTCGGCACAGAGCTCTATCAGCGCCTCGGCACCATGAGCGAGCACTACAACAAGATCGGCCAGTCCCTCGAGCGCGCCGTCGAGGCGTACAACTCCACGCTCGCCTCCCTCGATTCGCGGGTCATGGTCACCGCGCGGAAGTTCGAGCAGCTCGGCGTGGTCGGGCCCCGACGCTCCGGCTCGCCGCACCTCGAGAGCGTGTCCGCGGCGCCGCGCCACGCGGTAATGTAGAGCACGTGTCACACGTCTTGCCCCGCGCCCAACGCCCAGCCTTCGAGGGCATTCCCACGGTGTCTTCCATCGCCATCGTCGGCGCCGCCCTGTTCACGGGCGCGCTGCTCTCTGTCCACGCGGGTCAGATCTCGTGGCCGTTCCTCGCGCTTTTCACCATCGCCGCGCTCTCCTGCGCGACCCTGGTCAACCCGCGCGGGCTGTTTCTCACCGTGGCGTTCATCCCGCTGCTCTTCGTCGTCGCGGCGCTGGCCACCGGGTGGGGCATCGCCGCATCAACCTCGGCGGCGCTCTCGCGCGCGGACGCGCTCGTGATCGCCTACCCCGTCCTCCAGCTCTTCCCCGTCCTCGCCGCGGCGACCCTCGGCGCGCTCATCATCGCCGCGGTGCGCTATAGCCTCCTGCGACGCCACAACGCCGCCATCGCTCGCGCTGAGCGCGCGGAGCGCCGCCGCATAGCGCGTTCGAACCGCCGCACGCGCGAGCGCACCCTTAGCGTCGAAGAAATCTTAGCCCGCGTGGAGCGAGACCAACGCTAGACCCGGGCCGGCCGCAGGTCCCGCGGCAGGGAGAACGTGATAGTCTCCGTGCTGGTCGTGACCTGCTCGACGGTGCCGAAGCCACGCTCGGCGAGAAACTCCAGCACCTCACGCACGAGGATCTCCGGCACCGACGCCCCCGAAGTCACGCCGATGGTCTCCACGCCCTCGAGCCACTCTTCCTGGATCTCCGCGGCGTAGTCGACCAAGTGGGCCTCCTGTGAACCCGCCTCGAGCGCGACCTCAACCAGCCGCCGCGAGTTCGAGGAGTTTTGCGAGCCCACCACGATCATAAGCTGGCACTTCGGCGCGATCGCCTTGACCGCCACCTGCCGGTTCTGGGTGGCGTAGCAAATATCATCGCTCGGCGGGTTTTCTAGGTGCGGGAAGCGCTCGTGGAGTTTGGTGACAATCTCCATCGTCTCGTCGACGGACAGCGTCGTCTGGGACAGCCACACCAGCTTCTGCTCCGGGGCAAAGTCCGGCAGTGCGTCGACGCCGGCGACGCCGTCGACAAGGTGTGTGACCTCGGGCGCCTCACCGGCCGTCCCCTCGACCTCCTCGTGGCCCTCGTGGCCGACGAGCAGGATGTGGTAGCCATCGCGAGCGAAGCGCTTGGCCTCGTTGTGCACCTTCGTCACCAAAGGGCAGGTCGCATCAAGCGTCAACAGGTTGCGCTCCACGGCCGATTCGCGCACCGCCGGGGAGATGCCGTGCGCGGAAAACACGAGGTGCGCGCCTTCAGGGACCTCATCGGTTTCCTCAACGAAGATCACGCCGCGCTTCTCCAGCGTCTCCACGACGTATTTGTTGTGCACGATCTGCTTGCGCACGTAGACCGGCGCGCCATACTTCTCCAGCGCCTTCTCCACGGTCTCGACGGCCCGGTCGACCCCCGCACAGTACCCGCGGGGCGCGGCAAGAAGGATGTTTTTAGCCTGATCAGTCATGGAACCAAGAGTATCCAAAAGCAGTCTAAAAGAATAGGCGGCCGGAAAAGCCGGGGCCGCTAGACTGAACCGAGCGAATCGAGAAAGGGGACGCGGTGACGAAACCGAAGAGCACGCCGGAGAATCCGTGGCCGGTGTCCAAGCTCAATTCCAGCGTGAAGCAGTGGATCGAACGCCTCGGGTGGCTGTGGGTGGAGGGCCAGCTCACGCAGGTGGGCGTGAAGCCGTCGTGGCGGATGTCTTACCTCACGCTGCGCGACACCCAGGAGCAGGCCTCTGTGGAGCTCACCGCGGAGACGTCGCTTATCAGGAGCATGCCCACCCCGCTCAAGGAAGGCGACCGGGTCGTGGTCCTGGGTAAGCCCGCGTTCTATCCGGGCCGGGGCAGGTTCTCGATGTATGTCACCGACATCCGCCACGTCGGCGAAGGCGAGCTGCTCGCCCGCATCGAGCAGCTGCGCAAGAAGCTCGCCGCCGAGGGCCTCTGTGACCCGGCGCGCAAGCGCCCGCTGCCCTACCTGCCACGCACCATCGGCCTCATCACGGGGAAGGGCTCAGCGGCGGAGCGAGACGTCATGTCGGTGGCCCAGTCCCGCTGGCCCGCGGTGTCTTTCACCGTGATCAATACCCCGGTCCAGGGCGCGACTGCCGTACCCGCGATCGTCGAGGCGCTGGGCCGCCTCGACGCTGACGACGAGGTCGACGTCATCATCATCGCCCGCGGCGGCGGCTCCGTCGAGGACCTCCTTCCTTTCTCCGAGGAGGCGCTGCAACGCGCGGTCGCCGCGGCGCGCACCCCGGTGGTCTCCGCGATCGGTCACGAACCCGATAACCCGGTGCTCGACAACGTCGCCGACTTGCGCGCTGCAACCCCGACGGATGCCGCCAAGCGGGTGGTCCCGGATGCCGCGCAGGAGCGCGCGTTTATTGCCGAGGCCCGCGCGCGCACGAGCGCCGCGCTGCGCGGCTGGGTGGAGCGGGAACGCTCCTCTCTTCGCGCGGTGCGCTCCCGCCCCGCGCTGGCCAACCCGATGGCAACGCTGGAGCAGCGCCGCGACGAGCTCGACCGCGCCCGCTCACTGATTCGCCGCGACATCACCTACCTCGTGCGCGAGGAATCTTCCCGCGTTGCGGCCCTGCGCTCGCAGGTCGCCGCCCTCGGCCCGGCGGCAACGCTCGCCCGCGGATACGCGGTCGTCCAGGTTGTGCCCCGCGATGGCTCAGAGGCGCAGGTGGTCACGAGCATCGAGCAAGCCCCGCCGGGCTCGCAGCTGCGCATGCGCGTGGCCGATGGCTCGGTCACAGCGGCATCGATTGCCACACACCAGGCAGACTAGAACCACGACAGAGAGGATAAAACCCATGGCAGAGACCACATTCGGCGCCGGACACCCGGGAGAAAACGCCTTCGAAGACCCAGCAAGCTTGAGCTACGAAGAGGCCCGCGACCAGCTCGTCGAAACGGTCAAGATCCTCGAGCTCGGGCAGATGAGCCTAGACGAGTCGCTGAAGTACTGGGAGCGCGGAGAGGCACTGGCGAAGCGGTGCGAGGTGCTCCTCGACGGCGCCTCGAAGCGCGTCGAGGAAGCCATCGCCCAATCGCAACAACCCGCCGATAGCTAGAGCGCCGCCGCGATGAGCTCGCGGAACTCCTCGTCGGTGGCGGCGCCGGTGGCGACGAGCCGCCGTTGCCCCGCGTCGACCGCCCAGATGTCGCGGACGCCGGGCGCTGCATAGACCTCGGCATCGTGGCCCGAGATGGCCTCCGTGCGGGCCAGCTCGCGCGGGGTGGGGTCGACGGCGGAGATGGCGTCGTCAAGCGAAGCCGCCGTCTGGGTGAGCTGGAGGTAGCTGCCCGCGGGGGTGACCCACCCGATGACCGGCGCCGGCGCTCCCCCGACCATCGTGCGACGCGCGGAGTTGGCCACCCACTCTGCGGGGACCTCGGGGTAGCGCACGGGAAAATCGACGGCGCGCGACTCGAGGTCGATAAAGGCTCGGGCGTCGACCTCTTGGACCGGCCCCTGCTCAGGGGCACCGGGGTTGAAGGAGCACAGTCCCGTAAACCCGACGACGGCGAGCATGGCCACGATGATGAGCGCGACGTTGATAAGCATGTCGCGCCCGTCGGTAAAGATGCGGGGTTTGTTCTCGCCTGCCACGAGCTTAAGTATGGCACGTACCCCCGAATGAGGAACAATAAGCCGGATGCGCGGCCACAAGTGACACAATGGGGAGGCGATATTGCCCCACTTATGTAGCTCAGGAGGCTGCCACCCATGTCTGACCAGACCGTCCCCACCCAATACCCGGACCGCAACCTCGCCCTCGAGCTGGTGCGAGTGACTGAGGCGGCGGCGCTTGCCTCCGGCCGCTGGGTTGGCCGCGGCAAGAAGAACGAGGGCGACGGCGCAGCCGTGGACGCGATGCGCAAAATGATCAACTCCGTCACCATGGACGGCGTCATCATCATCGGCGAGGGCGAAAAGGACGAAGCCCCCATGCTCTACAACGGCGAGAAGGTCGGCAACGGCGAGGGCGCGAAGGTTGACCTCGCGGTCGACCCGGTCGACGGCACCCGCCTCATGGCGGAGGGCCGCCCGAACGCCATTTCCGTCATCGCCGCAGCCGAGCGCGGGGCGATGTATAACCCCAAGGATGCGTTCTACATGAACAAGATCGCCGTCGGCGCCGATGCCGTGGGCAAGATCGACATCACTGCGTCGGTGGCGGACAACGTCCGCTCTGTCGCGGCGGCCAAGGGCATCAAGCCTGCAGAGGTCACCGTGGTGGTGCTCGATCGCCCCCGCCACGCTGGGCTCGTCGAGGACATCCGCGCGGCGGGCGCGAAGGTTCGCTTCATCATGGACGGCGACGTCGCCGGCGCGATCTCCGCGGCGCAGGACACGAACTCGATCGACATCATGATGGGCATCGGCGGCACTCCTGAGGGCGTCATCGCCGCGTGCGCCCTGAAGTGCCTCGGCGGCGAGATCCAGGGCCAGCTGGCCCCGCAGAGCGACGAGGAACGCGAGCGCGTCCTCGCCGCCGGGCACGACCTCGACCGGGTGCTCACCATCGACGACCTGGTCTCCACCGACAACTGCTACTTCGCCGCGACGGGCGTGACCAACGGCGACATGCTGCGCGGGGTGTCCTACCGCAAGAACGGCGCGACGACCCGCTCTCTGGTGATGCGAGGCACCTCCGGCACGGTGCGCTTCGTGGAGTCCATCCACCAGCTGTCGAAGCTGCAGGAGTTCTCCGTCGTCGACTACTCTGACCCGACGGAATAGCAGTAGCAGTAAGCACCCAAGATTTTTAGGAGAGAGACATGGCTGAACAGGAATACCGCATCGAGCACGACACCATGGGCGAGGTCAAGGTCCCCGTGGACGCGCTGTGGCGCGCACAGACTCAGCGCGCGGTGGAGAACTTCCCCATCTCCGGCCGCGGCCTGGAGTCCCAGCAGATCCGCGCGCTCGGCCTGCTCAAGGCCGCCTGCGCGCAGGTGAACAAGGATATGGGAAACCTCCCGGCCGACAAGGCCGACGCGATCATCGCGGCCGCGCACGAGATCGCCGAGGGCAAGCACGACGACCAGTTCCCGATCGACGTCTTCCAGACCGGCTCGGGCACCTCGTCGAACATGAACACGAACGAGGTCATCGCCTCCATCGCCAAGGCTCGCGGGGTTGAGGTCCACCCGAACGACGACGTCAACATGGGCCAGTCCTCCAACGACACCTTCCCCACCGCGACCCACGTCGCCGCCACCGAGGCCGCCGTCTCTGACCTCATCCCGGGCCTGCGCGTGCTCCACGACTCGCTCGCCGCGAAGGCGAAGGAGTGGCACACCGTGGTCAAGTCCGGGCGCACCCACCTGATGGACGCCACCCCGGTGACCCTGGGACAGGAGTTCTCCGGCTATGCCCGCCAGATCGAGCTCGGCATCGAGCGCGTCGAGGCGAGCCTGCGCCACCTCGGCGAGCTCGCGATCGGCGGCACCGCGGTGGGCACCGGGATTAACACCCCGGCTGACTTCGGTGCGCGCGTCACCGCGGAGCTGGTCAAGCTCACCGGTGTTGAGCAGCTCTCCGAGGCGGCCAACCACTTCGAGGCCCAGGCCAACCGCGACAGCCTCGTCGAGTTCTCCGGCGCGATGCGCTCGGTGGCGGTGTCGTTCTACAAGATCGCCAACGACATCCGGCTCATGGGCTCCGGCCCGCTCGCCGGCTTCGCGGAGATCCACCTGCCGGACCTCCAGCCGGGCTCCTCCATCATGCCGGGCAAGGTCAACCCCGTGCTGTGCGAGACCGCAACGCAGGTCTCCGCCCAGGTCATCGGCAACGACGCCGCCGTCGCCTTCGCCGGAACGCAGGGCCAGTTCGAGCTCAACGTGTTCATCCCCGTCATGGCCCGCAACGTGCTCGAGTCCGCCCGTCTGCTGGCGAACACGGCCCGCCAATTCGCCACCAAGCTTGTCGACGGCATCGAGCCGAACATCGAGCGCATGCAGACCCTGGCGGAGTCCTCGCCGTCCATCGTCACCCCGCTGAACTCGGCGATTGGCTACGAAAACGCCGCCAAGGTGGCCAAGACCGCGCTCAAGGAGGGCAAGACGATCCGCGAGACCGTCATCACCCTGGGCTTCGTCGACGGCGAGAAGCTCACTGAAGACGAGCTCGATCGCCGCCTCGACGTGCTCTCGATGGCTAACACCGACCGCAACTAGTGGAAGGGGCCAAGGCTCCCCGGGTCGGGGTCATCTTCTCCGCGCTCATGCTCACCATGCTCATGAGCTCGCTCGGGCAGATGATCTTTGTCACCGCGCTGCCCACCATCGTCGGCGAGCTCGGCGGGGTCGAGCACATGAGCTGGGTCATCGCGATGTTCATGCTGACGATGACCATTGCCATGCCGCTCAACGGCAAGCTTGGCGACGCCCTCGGGCGCACCTGGCTCTACCTCGGCTCCATCGGCCTGTTCGTCGCTGGATCTATCTTCGGGGGCCTCGCGGACTCGATGGGCCTGTTGATCCTCGCCCGCGGGATCCAGGGCCTCGGGGCCGGCGGGATGATGGTCAACTCTCAGGCGATCATCGCCGAGATCATCCCCGCCCGCCAGCGCGGGAAGTACATGGGTGCCATGGGCGTGGTCTTCGGCGTCTCCTCCGTGCTCGGACCGGTCCTAGGCGGCTGGTTTACCGAGGGCCCCGGCTGGCGCTGGGCGCTGTGGATCAACGTCCCGTTCGGGCTGGCCGCCATCGCGGTGTCCGCGGCGGTCCTGCGTCTGCGCGGGCGCTCGGACGGCCCGGTGAATTTCGATGTCTTAGGCGCGGTGTTCATGGTGCTGGCCACCGGGGGCATCATCGCGGCCACGACGTGGAAGGACATTGTCCTCATCTGCGCCGCCGTCGTCTTTACTACCCTCTTCGTCGCGGTCGAGATGCGAGCGGCGCAGCCGCTTGTGCCGATGAACCTCTTTGCCAACCGGAACATGGCGCTGACCACCGTGGCAGGGGTAATCCTCGGGTTTTCTATGACGGGGGTGATCGGTTATGTGCCCACCTACCTCCAGATGGTGCACGGCCTCACCCCTACCCAGGCCGGCCTGGTGCTCGTGAGCATGGTCGCCGGGATGCTGCTCGTCGGCGTCTCGGTGGGCTTCGTTATCTCTCGCACCGGGCGGTATAAGGCCTACCCCATTGCCGGGATGGGGATGATCACCCTGTCCCTCGTTGCCCTCTCGAGGCTAGAGGCCTCCTCGCGCCTTGCGTTCCTCGCGGCCTGCCTCTTCTGCTTCGGTGTGGGCATCGGGCTCGTTATGCAGGTCCTCATGTTGATTGTCCAAAACTCGTTCCCGGTAAGCGTCGTGGGCACCGCCACCGCGGCGAACAACTTCTTCCGCCAGCTCGGCTCCGCGCTCGGGGCCTCGCTCGTAGGCTCCCTGTTTATTCATAATCTCGGGGAAAAGCTCGCAGGGGCGTCGATAAGCACGCTGACCCCGGGCGCCGTCGCCGGGCTCCCGCCGGAGCTCAAAGCGGCGGTGGCCACGGGCTATAACGACGCGCTCACCCCGGTGTTCGCGCTCATGGCGCCGCTGACGCTAGGCGCGCTCGTGCTGCTCGCCTGGGTCCGCGAAGACCCGCTTAAAGAGACGATTAGCTAGGCCGGGCTACTTCTCGCCCGGCTTGGGCAGGAGAAGCTCGTAGATGTCGGTGTCGCGCCACTGCCCCTCCATCTCCCCGTAGGACATCTGGGCCATGTGGTGGAACGTGCCCACCTTTTCAAACCCGCGGGAGAGGTGCAGCTGCGCCGAGCCCTCGTTCTCGGGGAAGATCCACGAGTGGATGGACCACTTATCAAGCGCGATACACGTCTCGATGAGCCTGTCGAGCAGGGCTCCTGAGATACCGCGCCCCTGGGCGTCGGGGTGGGTGTAGATGGAGTCTTCCACGACCCCGTGGAAGACGCTGCGCGAGGACGCCTTAGCGGCGGAAACCCAGCCGAGGATGCGCTCGTCATCCTCGGCTGGGGTAGCCACGAACACCGTCTCCATGATTTTGCGGGCCCGGAACTCTTCCCAGCTCGGACCAGCGGTTTCGTAGGTTGCGTGCCCCGATCCCAGCCCCATCTCGTAAATGTCGCGGACCTGCGGGTAGTCGGCCGGGCGGATCGGACGGAGGTTAAATCCGTCGTGGGTTGAATGAGACATGGCCCATATTGTCTAACGAATCCGGCGGGGACGCAATCCGCGGCGAGGCTACTTGACGTTGACGTTTGCCTGGAACTCGCCGTTCGAGCCGCCGCGGGCCCACTCGATGGTGCCGTTTTCAAACTCCTGAACCCAGCCGGAACCGTTCTCGATCTTCTTCTCCGGGGCGACCGGGAAGCCGAGGTTTTGCTCCGGCTCGACGGTGGTCAGCCAGTTGTTAGCGATCTCGCCCCAGGTGGGTGCGCCGCCGGTGTTCTCGTTCCAGGTGACGTAGTGGCCGTTGTCGTAAGAGGCGATCCAGCCACCTTCCTTCTCCTCGACCTTCAACGGCTCGCCCCACGCGGGCTGCTCGGCGTAGGTCTTCATGGCCTCGGCGAGCCCCGCGGGGACCATGGCCTGCTGGCCATCGGCGGTGGTAACCGGAACCGTCTCGCCCTTGGCCTCGGCGGGTGCGGACTCCTTCACCGTGTTGGTCTCGGTTGCCGTCTCCTCGACAGTGGTCTTCTCTCCGGCCCCGCCCTGCTCGGCGGAGGAGCAGGCGGCCAGCCCGGTAGCGAGCATGGCTGCTGCGACTGCGGCGGCGATCGTGCGCTGGGTATTCATTGTGAAAACCTTTCATCTAGGGAATTTTGATTACTTATTCCATAATACAGATAAATCAGATTCCCGCGCCGCCTCGCCCCGCTTACAGCAGCTTCCAGTCCTCCAGGCCCGGGTAGAGCGGGTACTTCTCCGCCAGCGCATCGACGCGGGCGTGAAGGGCCTCGCGGTCGGCGCCCTCGCCATCGATGAGCGTGCGCGCGATCACCTCCGCAACCTCCGCGAAGTCCGCATCGCCGAACCCGCGGGTGGCAAGCGCGGAGGTGCCGATGCGCAGGCCGGAGGTCACCTTCGGCGGGCGCGGGTCGAAAGGCACCGCGTTGCGGTTGACCGTGATGCCCACCTCGTGCAGCAGATCCTCCGCCTGCTGGCCATCCATCGTCGAGTTCCGCAGGTCCACGAGGACGAGGTGGACATCGGTGCCGCCGGAGACGACGTCGACGCCGGCCCCCTTGGCGTCGTCACGCGTGAGGCGCTCGGCGAGGATCTTCGCGCCGTCAATGGTGCGCTGCTGGCGGTCCTTGTACTCGGGCAGGCCCGCGATCTTAAAGGCGGTAGCCTTCGCGGCGATGACGTGCATGAGCGGCCCTCCCTGCTGGCCGGGGAAGACCGTGGAGTTGAGCTTCTTGTGCAGGTCGAGGTCGTTGGTGAGGATGAAGCCGGACCGGGGCCCGCCGATCGTCTTGTGCACGGTGGAGGAGACCACGTGGGCGTGCGGCACCGGGTTGGGGTGCAGGCCGGCAGCAACCAGGCCGGCGAAGTGGGCCATGTCCACCCACAGGTAGGCGCCAACTTCGTCCGCAATCGAGCGGAACTCCGCGAAGTCCTGCTGCCGCGGGTAGGCCGACCACCCCGCGATGATGACCTTCGGCTTGACCTCGCGCGCCTGCTCGCGCAGCTTGTCCATGTCGATGAGGTGGGTATCCTTCTCCACCTGGTAGGCCGCGACGTTGTAGAGGCGGCCGGAGAAGTTGATCTTCATGCCGTGGGTGAGGTGACCGCCGTGCGCGAGGTCGAGGCCGAGGATCGTCTCCCCCGGCTCAGCCAGCGCCATGAGGACGGCGGCGTTGGCCTGGGCGCCCGAGTGCGGCTGCACGTTGGCGTACTTCGCGCCGAAGACCTCCTTCGCGCGCTCGCGGGCGAGGTCCTCGATGACGTCAACGTACTCGCAGCCGCCGTAGTAACGGCGGCCCGGGTAGCCCTCGGCGTACTTGTTTGTCAGCACCGATCCCTGGGCCTGGAGCACCGCGCGGGGGACGAAGTTTTCAGAAGCGATCATCTCCAGCGTGTTGCGCTGGCGGCCGAGCTCGCTCACGATGGCCTCGTGGACTTCGGGGTCCAAAGAGGCGAGATCCTGGTAGCGGAAATCCTCGTTCATCTTTCCGGGTCCTTCTTTAGTGGGGGATAGTTTTTAGCCAGTATATGCCCGAGATGACACAATGGGGCCATGTCTCGCGCTGTAGATTCCAGCCCCTACGTCGATTTCAACCGCGGCGACTGGCGTCAGCTGCGCGCCTCCATGCCCCAGCTGCTCACCGCGGTCGAGCTCAACAAGCTCGCCGGCATTGGGGAGAACATCGATCTGGCCGAGGTTGCGGATATCTACCTGCCTGTCGCCCGCCTCATCCACCTACGCGTCGCGGCTGCTCAACGGCTCGGCGCGGCCACCGCAACCTTCCTGGGGGAATCCATGCGGGTGCCGTACATCATCGGCATCGCAGGCTCGGTTGCTGTGGGCAAATCCACCACCGCCCGCGTGCTCCAGGCCCTGCTGCAAAGGGGCAAGACCCACCCCCGGGTCGACCTCGTGACCACAGATGGGTTCCTCTACCCCACCGCGGTGTTGCGGGAGCGCGGCCTGCTCGAGCGCAAGGGGTTCCCAGAGTCCTACGACCGGCGCGAGTTCATGAGGTTTATCACCGACGTCAAGTCGGGCGCGAGCGAGGTAGCCGCGCCGGTGTATTCCCACAAGTTCTACGACATCATACCGGGGGAGAAACAGGTCGTCGACCGCCCGGACATCGTCATCCTCGAGGGACTCAACGTGTTACAGACGGGCCCGACGCTGATGGTCTCCGACCTTATCGATTTCTCCATCTACGTCGACGCAAAGACCGAACACATCGAAAAGTGGTACATCGATCGCTTCCTCGAGCTGCGCGAGACCGCGTTTCGCGAGCCCGGCGCCCACTTCGCGCGCTTCGCGCAGCTTTCCGACGCCCAGGCCGCCCGCGAGGCGCGGGAAATCTGGCAATCGATCAACCTGCCCAACCTCGTGGAGAACATCCTGCCCACCCGCGTGCGCGCCTCCCTCGTGCTCCGCAAGGGCGCCGACCACAGCGTAGAGCGGGTGCGAATGCGCAAGCTCTAGGGCCTTAGGTGTGCCTTACTTGCCGAAGCGTCTTGAGCGTTTCGAATAGTCGCGCAGGGCGCGCAGGAAATCGATCTTCCGAAACGCTGGCCAGTATGTATCGGTAAACCAGATCTCCGAGTAGGCCGCCTGCCAGAGCAAGAACCCGCTTAAGCGCTGCTCCCCCGAGGTCCGAATCACCAGGTCCGGGTCCGGCTGGCCAGATGTGTAGAGGTGCGCCTCGATCGAATCCGCTGTGACGGCCTGAACAATCTCCTCCGCCGACCTTCCCGCGTCCGCTTCCTCGGCCACCAGCGTCCGCACCGCGTCGACGATCTCCTGGCGCCCGCCGTAGCCCACGGCAATGTTGACGGTCAGCCCCACCTTGTCCGTCGTAGCCTGCGCGGAGCGCTGCATGCCCGCGGCCACCTCCGCGGGCAGGAGCTCTAAGTGCCCGACGAGCCTAACGCGGCAGGAATGGTCGTCGGCCGCGAGGTCTTCGATAACGCCGGAGATGATATTGAAAAGCAGCTCAACCTCTTCGGTCGTGCGCTTGAGGTTTTCCGTCGAGAGCAGGTAGATGGTGACCACCTCGATCTCCATCTCCGCGGCCCAGCGCACCAGCTCGCCGATCTTCGCCGCGCCCGCGCGGTGCCCGTGGGAGACGTCGACGTACCCGGACTCGCGGGCCCAGCGGCGGTTACCGTCGGCCATCACCGCGATGTGTCGCGGCCCCTTCTTTCCGCGCAGCTCACGCTTCAGCCTCGCCTCGTAGAAGGGGTAGAGGAATTTCACCAGCGCAGTCACGGGCTCCACTCTACAGCCCCCTGCGCACCCCTATAGGTACGACGTACGACTGAGGTCGCGCAGGCCTGCCTCTTCCATCGCCGCGTCGATCGCCTCGCGGTCGAAAGGGTCGATGCCGTGCTGCTCGGCGAAGAGGCGGCGCCGGTTGAACCGCGAGAGGCGGCGGTGGAAGGCGTAGCCGATCCCGAGGATGACCACCCCCAGCACGACGAGAATGAAAAGCCCGACCGGCGAGGCTTTGCCGAACTCCGGGCCGACCGGGGTCTCCGGCGGTGCCTGGGCAACCACCCACATCGCCGCGTGCGTCGCCGTCGTCACTGTGCATCCTCCTCTATGCCCGCGAACAGATCATCTTCCGGTAGGTGGGTGGTCACGCGGGTGCGGGCGAGCTCGAACTCCTCCGTCGGCCACACCTCCCGCTGGTCCTCGATCGGGCTGGCTAAAAACGCGCCGGCCGGATCGATCTGGGTCGCGTGCGCCGTCAGCGCGGCGGCGCGGTGTTCGAAGTAGTCCGCGCACTCGATGCGGGTGGTCACCCGCGACATCACGTCGGCCTCGTTTTCCGCCCAGCGCTTGATCATGTACCCGTACGGACTCGGCTTGCCTTGGTCAAGGAGGCGGTCGTGCAGCAGCTGCATGCGCTGCAGGATGAACCCGTGGGTGTAATAGAGTTTCAGCGGCGTCCAGGGCTCACCCTCCTCGGGCGCAAACCCCGCGTCTCCCGCGAGCTCCCACGCGCGCATGGAGATCTCGTGCACCTTGAGGTGGTCGGGGTGGGGGTACCCGCCGTTTTCGTCGTAGGTGATGATGACGTGCGGCCGAAACTCCCTGATGACGCGGACGAGAGACCGCGTGGCTTCCAGCGTATCGACGAGCGCGAAGCACCCCTCGGGCAGGGGCGGGAGCGGGTCGCCCTCGGGCAACCCGGAATCGACGTAGCCCATCCACTCGTGCTCGACGCCGAGCGCGGCGGCCGCGCGGGCCATCTCTTCTCGGCGCACCGTGGTCATGTTCTCTAGCACGCCGGGGCGATCCATCGCCGGGTTCAAGATGTCGCCGCGCTGACCGTCGGTGCAGGTGACCACCTTGACGCGGTGCCCTTGATCCGCGTAGCGCGCCAGGGTCGCCGCTCCCTTCGAAGACTCGTCGTCCGGGTGAGCGTGAACTGCTAGTAGGCGCATACCGCTTCTCCAGCCGTGTGTGGTGATGACTTCATGAACGGCCCCCCATCTTAGTACCATCGACGTAGCATCGACGCGAACACCCGCTTACTCTAAGGACCATCTCGACGTGACTCCCCCCGCACCCCCGCGCGCACGCTACTCTGCCAACCCCGCTTCCGGGCCGGGGGGCAAGGTGTTCGCCATCGCCGCAACGCTCATGGTGCTGCTCGTCATCGTCGCGGGCGCTACTCGATTGCTTCAGCGCCTGCAGGTGCCGGTGTCGGCCAACTTTGTCACGCAAGAAGCGATTGACGACGCCTCCACGAAGCTTTGGATCGACATCACCCGCAAAGACCCCTCGGTGCCATCGTATTGCATCGTCACCGCGGTGGATTACGACTTCGCTGAGGTGGGGCGTCGTGAAGTGATCGTACCCGCGGGGGGCGAGAAGCTCACCCACGTCGGCATCGAGCTCCCCGTGCGCGCCCCCGCGGTTTCCGGCCGGGTCTATGGGTGCTCAACCGATATCCCCTTCTACATGGATGTCACCCCCTAGCTGCGTGATAGAATTCGCCGGCGAGTATTCCATGTAATCCCCAGTGACGGAAGGTGCATCCCGCATGGCTGAAGCCCAGAAGCAGTACATCACCCCGGAGATGAAGGCGAAGCTCGAAAACGAGCTGCAGGCCCTCATCGACAACCGCCCGGTCATCGCCGCGGAGATCAACGAACGCCGCGAAGAGGGCGACCTGAAGGAAAACGCCGGCTACGACGCGGCGCGCGAGCAGCAGGACCAGGAGGAGGCCCGGATCAAGCAGATCTCGGAGATCCTGGCCAACACCACGACCGAGCGCGCCGGCATCGTCGAGGGCGTCGCCCAGGTCGGGTCCGTCGTCCACGTCTACTACAACGGTGACGAGAGCGACAAGGAAACCTTCCTCATCGGCACCCGCGCCGCCTCAACCGACAACAAGGACCTGGAGACCTACTCCGAGAGCTCCCCGCTCGGTGCCGCCGTTGTCGGTGCCTCCGAGGGCGAGACGCGCACCTACCTCGCGCCGAACGGCCGCGAGATTTCGGTCACCGTCGTCACCGCGGAGCCGTATGATTCGGATAAGGCCGCAACCCCACGCTCGCGCTCGTAGAGAAGGATCACAGACTGTGAATAGCAAGCACACCTCCAAAGCCATCGCCGCCGGATTCTTCGCGCTCGCCGCGCTCGGGCTAGCGGCGTGCTCCCCGCCTCACCAGGTCGACTCCGCGGAGAAGGTTGACACCGCCACCACGCAAGACCCGCGCTCCCTGGCGGGCGCTGCGCAGGCCAGCGCGGAATCAGCACCGCGCTCCAACGTCGCCGAAGCCGCAGCACCGATCGAGGCTTCCGGCACCCCCGTCTTCATCGACTGCGGCAAGCCGGCGGGTTCCGAGCCAAAGCGCATCACCCTGTCGTGCCAGGACCAGAACGACTTTATTGAGGACATCACCTGGGACGAGTGGAGCTCCACCATCGCCACCGGCACCGGCACGCGCGTCACAGTTGACCCGGACCGCCGGGTTGAGAACACCGAGATCGTGCTCGGCAGCCCGCAGGAAGTCAACGGCGGCCTCCAGTACACGACGGTGAGCGTCGCTGGCGTCTCGGTCAACCCGGGTACCCAGTACTAGCCCCCGAAAACTGAAAAATCCCGCCCGGTGGCGTCTGGGCGGGATTTTTGTCGCCTGTGCTAGTCGCGTTGCGCCTGCGAGAGCAGGTGCAGGATCTCGGTGTAGAGCCACACGAGTGTTACCGCGAGGCCGAGAGCGACGCCCCAGGCCATCTCGGACGGTGCGCCGGTGCGCACGAGCTTGTCCGCGAGGTCGAAATCCTGCAGGAAGGACAGCGCGGCCAAGATGATGCACACGATGCCGAAGATGATGGCGAGCGGGCCACCGTCGCGCAGCGGGTTCATGCCCGTGAAAAGGAACAGCACAAGGTTACCCAAAGCCATGATGGCCACGCCGAAGATTGCCCCGGTGAGGATGCGGTTAAACCGCGGGGTGACCTTCACCGCGCCGGTCTTGTAGACGTAGAGCATGCCGAGGAACACGCCGAGGGTGCCGAGGATTGCCTGGGCAATCATCGCGCCCGCGTTCGCGTTCCCGATCACCCAGCCCGACATGACGACGGAGAATCCGCCGACGAAGAGGCCCTCGAAGACCGCATAGATCAGGGTCACGGTGCGGGAACCGAAGTTCTTGCCAAAGCTGTGGACCAAGACGGTGATAAAACCACCGATGGCGCCGACGAAGGTCAGAATCGAGGTCAGGCCGGGGTTACCGGTCAGAGCGATCGCCGTGTTGGCCACCGCGCACGCGACGATAACCGCGAGGGTGATGCCGGTCTTGGTCACGACATCATCAACAGTCATCGGGCGGCGGGTGCTTGGCTGGTAGTTCTGCTGGTACCCGTAGCCCGCCTCGCTTCCCGCCTGCGGGAGCTGGGACAAGACAGGGTTGTTGCTTCTCACTATCCCCGTTTTCCTTTCATGGTGAGGGATTGGTACGTACTCATAGAGCTATAACGAACTATTCAGGCGGATAGTTCCCACGAACATTGCCGACATGCTGCATACTCAGCGCCTCCGCCTTCGTCCCTGGATGCGCAGCGACGCGCCCCCTTGGCGCGCACAGGGTGTGTCACGTTTACTCTTTAGAGGTGTGAATGCCGCCCTATCGCACTACGACCGCGCGTGCGACCGCGTCGCCGCTCAGGTCATCGCTGAGTATTCCACCAGCTTCTCGCTGGCCACGCGCCTGCTCGGCCCCGCGGTACGGCGGGACGTGCGCAACCTCTACGCCATGGCCCGCATCGCCGACGAGATCGTCGACGGTGCGGGAGGGAGCGAGAAAGCTGCGCTTCTCGATACCTACGAGGCCAGCGTCCGCCGCGCATCGGCGACGCGTTTCCACACCGATCCGGTCCTCCATGCTTTCGCGAACAGCGCTCGCCGCTGCCGCTTCGACGACTCCCACCTCGAGGCGTTTTTCGCCTCGATGCGCCGCGACCTGACACAGAGGTCCTATGCCCCGGCAGAGTTCGAGTCCTACGTGTATGGTTCAGCCGAGGTCATCGGTCTCATGTGCGTCAATGCGTTCCTCGCCGATGCCCCAGTCGATGCCGACGTGCGCCGCGAGCTCGATTCCGGGGCACGCGCACTCGGATCGGCCTTCCAAAAGGTCAATTTCCTGCGCGACTTAGGCGAGGATCACAACGAGCTCGGCCGCACCTACTTTCCCCGGCTTATTGGTCGCGAACTTGACGACCATGCCAAGGCGGGGCTCGTCGCCGAGATCCGTTCCGAGCTCGCGCGCGCCGAGCGCGCCATCGCTCTACTACCGCGCTCCTGCCGCGCCGGTGTTGCCGCGGCGCACGCCATCTTCACCGAGCTCACTAACCTTATCGACGCCACCCCTGCAGCTGCGTTGGCATCTGCACGCATCTCCGTGTCAAACCACCGCAAGCTCTACCTCGCCGCCAGGGCACTGGGGAGGCACCGTGGCTGAGCGCACCGCGATCGTCATCGGCGCCGGGGTCGCCGGTCTCGCCACCGCAGCGCTGCTCGGGCGCGAGGGGTTTCGCGTCACCGTCATCGAGCGCCTGGGCGAGGTCGGCGGCCGGGCGGGAGAGGAAACCATCGACGGCTACCGCTTCGACACAGGGCCGTCGTGGTATCTCATGCCGGAGGCGTTCGACCACTTCTTCGGGATCTTCGGCCTGCGCGCGTCCGACGTGCTCGACCTTGTCGATCTCGCCCCGGCCTACCGAATCTTCCCGGAGGATGAAGAGCCTCTCGATGTCTACTCGGGCCGCGACCGCGCCATCGCTCTTTTCGACGCCATCGAGCCCGGCGCAGGCCCCACCCTCTCTGCCTATCTCGACTCTGCGGCCGAGGCCTACCACCTGGCCGTCGAGCACTTCCTATACACCACCTTCGACTCTCCCCGTCCGTTTTTCTCGCGCTCCCTGCGCGGCCGCTACCTCAAATTGGCGCGGTTGTTGACAGAAGGGCTTGAGGGGGTCGTCGAGAAGAAATTTCGCGATCGGCGGCTGCGCCAGATTTTGACTTACCCGGCAGTTTTCCTCTCCTCGCACCCCGCACGAACGCCCTCGCTCTACCACCTCATGAGCCATACCGACCTCGTGGAGGGCGTGCGCTACCCGCGCCGCGGCTTCTCCGCCGTCGTCTCGGCGCTCGCCTCCCTGGCCTGCGAGAATGGCGCCGAGATCCGCCTAAACGCGGATGTCGAGGCGATTACCTATTCCGGCTCAAGCGCCACAGGCGTGCGCCTGACGGATGGGACCTGGCTGCTTGCTGACGCCGTTGTGTCCACGGCAGACCTGCACTTCACCGAGACTCGGCTTCTGCCTCCATCCAAGCGCACCTTCAGCGACCTCTGGTTCGCGGCGCGCGACCCCGGGATCGGCGCCGTGCTCGTCATGCTGGGAACCGACAAGAAGCTGCCCCAGCTTGCACACCATAATTTGCTTTTCAGCCGGGACTGGGAGCCGGATTTCGATGCTGTGTTTGACAGCCGCGACGGGGCATCGCGGTCGATCTACGTGTCCAAGCCATCAGCAACGGATCCCTCCACCGCGCCCGCGGGTTGCGAGAACCTTTTCGTCCTCATCCCCGTCGCCGCGGCGGAGGGTTTCGGGCACGGCGACCTGTACGAGGACGTCGCGTCCCCGGCCGTCGCCTCGCTTGGCGACGCCGCCATCGACCGCATCGGGTCCTGGTGCGGGATCGAGAACTTCCGAGACCACATTACCGTTGCGCGTACGCTCGGCCCCACCGACTTCGCGAGTCGCTACAACGCGTGGTCGGGTGGTGCCCTCGGCCCAGCACACACGCTGCGCGGATCGGCTTTCCTGCGCGGGCGCAACGCATCGAAGAAGCTGAGCAACCTCTATTACGCGGGCGCGACGACGCTACCCGGCGTGGGTGTGCCAATGTGCCTGATCAGCGCGGAGAACGTCATCGCCCGAATGGGTCGCTCGCGATAAGTCTCGCGATTCTCGCCTCGTAGTCTGCGAGGGGCTCGCCTCCTTCCTCGGGATTCCAGGGGTGCTCGTAATACATCTCGGGTGGTATCTCAAAGGGGAAGCGCATTTTAAACTCAGCCTCGAGCGCGTCCAATGCGCTCTCGCAGGCGGCGCGGTTCCCGGTGGCGTCGAACTCGTCGAGGATCTTGTGCCCCCGAGCGTAAAACGTTGTCACCCTATCCCTTTCCCTGCGCCTCGCGTCGAGGTTGATGTTCCACCTCGGGTTACGCTGGTTGAGTTGCTCGCCAATGAACCCCTCCGGCTCGGCGAGCGCGTACGTGCCGTCTCCGAATAGCCACACCACGTCGCCCGTGACCGGGTCCGGAACGTAGTATGCGCGCCGGTCGGTCTTCAGATTGTGGTGCGTGGCGCAGAGTGAGTAGAGATTGCTCGGCGTCGTCGCGCCGCCCTCATCGTACGGGACGCGGTGATCGAGCTGGCACTTCTCCGCCGGTCTCTGGCATCCCGGCCACAGGCACACTCCGTCTCTAGCGACCGCATACGCCCTCATGTTCGCGGAGGGAACGTAGCCGTCGATGGCGTGGGCAGCGACGGCATCGAGGTTGACCACGCGCGGCGGGTTGCCCTCAGTAAGCTCGTCGAGGGCCGCCGTGCCCGCCGCATCGGTCCACCCGTGGCCCGGGAAGAACACCGACGCCCCCGGCACAACCTCGCCACTGGGAGTCACCGGGGCGTAGCCAAAAATGGTCACGCGGGGCTGACCGTGCACTCCTCCTGTAAGGATGAGCTGTGCAGCCTCCGCCTCGGTGAGTTTGTGTTCACGCGCAACCTGGCGGCGGTATTCCGCCATCAAGGCACTGGTGGCGTTATCGCATTCGACCGTCAGACCCGAGCGCTTGGCTCCGGAAAACTCATAGAGCGTGAATTTCCCCGCGGGTTTGTCGCGCTCGTCGCGCTTGCGCTGGTTAAAACCGACCCGCTCATCCAACTTCGCGATGAACCGGTGCAGGCGTCGGGTCAACGCCCGCGGCGCAACCAGTGGCTGATCCGCCTTCTTGGGCGTGAACATCGCGGCGAGGTACTCGTCGATCGTCCCGAGCACCTCGGCGGATAATTCCGGGCCAAGTTCGGCCACGACGTTGTCGATGGCGACGAGGCGTTTGACATCGAGCAGCCGAGTCGACTCTTGAATCGCCCGCAGCCAGGGCAGATCCGCCAGGCGCCGGTAGGCGAAGATCGCCTTCTCCACCGTCGCCTTGGACTCCCCCGTTGCCTCCTGGATCCCCGTTACCTCAAGCTCGAAGTCGTCGACGATGTACGTCGGATCGGCCCACGGCGAGTAGAGCTCGAAGTCAATGTCCCGCTTGCGTTGCGCCAGCTCCGCACGTGCATCGCCCGGACGCTGCGTACGGAAGTATCGTTTGACCTGGTCTTTTTCCATCATCCCCCCTTTTCACACGCCATGGTACGCGAACAGGTTTTCTATGTCAATGGCTTTGCGCACCTTTTTTACGCTCTATATAGCTCTTTCGTTCCAATAGTCCAGCGAATTTCACGAACAGGTGGCTAGCATCGCCAAGGCCGCCTATCGCCTGAATGAGGGAAGTGAATGACCTGCATATTGCAGGGAGTACTGATGAAGCTGCGCTTCCCCTCCGCTGTTCTGTGCGTCGCCACGCTGCCTGCTTGCACGCAGACCGCGCAAGTCTTTTCGACGCCTACTCAACCGCCCTCGATGACCGAGAGGCAATCCAAAGTTGCCATCCGCTCGGCTACGTCCCAACCCGCCGAGGACAATTTCTACGATGGCACTGTTGTGAACAGGAGTACCGCGGAGGTCTTAGACGGGCGGGCGTCACCCAACAACGAAAGCCCAGATAACGAATACATCGTGCTCGTTTTCGACTCACCGCGCGGATTAACGGCCCCGAGATTGACATAAAAACCGCGCAGCTCACCAAGATCGACCGGCCCGTGGCGAGAGTACGTCGTCAAGCGCTTACGCATCACTACCGATTCGACAACATGGCACTTCCCCTCCGAAACTGCACTCCCCACTAGGGCTTCCACGCCCCACAACGGGGGCGATCTATACCGTCGAGGAAATGTGGGTGCATTTCCCAAACGCACAGGCAACACTAAGGTTAGCGGCATGAAAACCCTCGCAGCCGCCGTACCGGCCCTCGCCATCGCCTGCTCCGGGGGACCGCTACGTGGCCCTGGGCGAGAGCTATGCCGCAACCGGATCCATCTCCTCCATCCCTGCCCCCGACCCGCGCAGGGTCCTCTGCTCGCGTAGTGACGACAGCTACCCCGAGGTCCTCGCTCAGCACCTCGGCCTCCGCCTCGACAACGCTTCCTGCGGAGGGGCTGTCCCGGGAGCCTATTGGAGCGAATCCCGCCTCGGCACCGTCGTTGTCCCGCCGCAACGCGACGCCGTGACCCCCGATGCTCGCCTCGTGACCATCACTTTCGGCGGTAACCCGTGGGTCATCTCACCCGTCGCCCCAGCCTGCTTGCCGACGTCCCTGGGCGCTCCAACACCGTGCCCGCAGGCGGTCTCCCAGGTCGATAGGGCGTCGATCGCGAGGCAGCTCACCGACATCGTGCGCGACGTCGCGGCCAGCGAAGGTGTCGGCTACGGCTTCCTCACCGGCGGCTGGGCACGCCCCGTCGCCGATGCTTCTAAGCGTGCCCCCAGTGGGACTCGAACCCACACTGCGCGGATTTTAAGTCCGCTGCCTCTGCCGATTGGGCTATAGGGGCGTGCCCCGATACTTTACTCGCTCAGCGAGAAAACCTTGGCTTCGGCCCCGAACATCTCTGCCAGGAAGTCCGAGACCCACTGCACCAACTCGGTGTCGCGCAGTGTCGGCTGGTTGATGCCTTGGGCCACCCTTGGTAGCGGTACCTGGAGCACCTTCGCCGCGGCGCGGTAGTTCGCCCCTGGGTAGAGGCGCTTGAGGCGTACCTGCTTGGAATCGGGCAGATCGACGGGCTGGAACTTGATCCGGGTGCCTTGGACGAGGATGTCGCTGATCCCGACGCTGCGCGCCTGGTGGCGCAGGCGCGCGACCTGCATGAGGCGGGTCACCTCGTCCGGCAGCGGCCCAAAGCGATCGGCCATTTCCTCGGCGACGGCGTCCAAGGAGGCGTCGTCACGCGCCTGCGCGAGCTTGCGGTAGATCTCCAGGCGCAGGCGCTCCGAGTTGACGTAGGTCTCGGGGATGTGGGCGTCAACAGGCAGGTCAACGCGGATCTCCTTGGGCGTGGAATCGGTCGCGTCAACGGGCTCACCGGACATCATCGCCTTGAACGTCTCGACGGCCTCGCCCACGAGCCGAACGTACATGTCGAAGCCGACGCCGGCGATGTGGCCGGACTGCTCCGCGCCGAGCACGTTGCCCGCCCCACGCATCTCCAGGTCCTTCTGCGCCACCGCGATGCCGGAGCCGAGCTCGTTGTTCTGCGCGATGGTCGCGAGCCTGTCGTAGGAGGTCTCGGTCAGCGTCTTGTCCTTCGGGTACAAGAAATAGGCGTAGGCGCGGTCTCGCGAGCGCCCGACGCGGCCGCGCAGCTGGTGGAGCTGGGACAGGCCCATGTTCTGCGCGTTCTCCACAATCAAGGTGTTCGCGTTGGCGATATCCAGGCCCGTCTCCACGATCGTGGTGCACACGAGGACGTCGTACTCGCGGTTCCAAAAACCCTGGACGGTCTGCTCGAGGACCTGCTCGGACATCTGCCCGTGCGCGACGACGACGCGCGCCTCCGGGACGAGATCCCGCACGCGGCGCGCCGCCTTTTCGATGTCGGCCACCTTGTTATGGATGTAGAAGACCTGGCCGTCGCGCAGCAGTTCGCGCCTGATCGCGGCGGCGATCTGCTTGTCTTCCTGGGGGCCGACGTAGGTGAGCACCGGGTGGCGGTCCTCGGGCGGGGTCGTGATCGAGGTCATCTCGCGGATGCCGGTGAGCGACATCTCGAGGGTGCGCGGGATCGGGGTCGCCGTCATCGTGAGCACGTCGACGTGCGATTTGAGCGCCTTGATGTGCTCCTTGTGCTCGACGCCGAAGCGCTGCTCCTCGTCGACGATGATAAGCCCCAGGTTCTTCCACTGCACGCCGGTGGCGAGCAGGCGGTGGGTGCCGATGACCACGTCGACGGAGCCGTCCGCAAGCCCGGCGATGATCTCCTTGGAGTCCGCCGCCGAAGTGAAGCGGGAGAGCTCACGGATGTTCACGCCGAAGCCCGCCATGCGCTCGCTAAACGTCGAGAAATGCTGCTGCGCAAGCAGCGTCGTCGGCACGAGTACCGCAACCTGCGTGCCGTCCTGGACGGCCTTGAACGCCGCGCGCACGGCAACCTCGGTCTTGCCGAACCCGACGTCGCCGACGATGACACGATCCATCGGCGTCGGCTTTTCCATATCCTCTTTCACCGCCTCGATGGCCGTCATCTGGTCCTCCGTCTCGACGAACGGGAAGCGCTCCTCCATCTCCTGCTGCCAGGGCGTATCCGGGGCGAACGCGTGGCCCGGCGCGGCCTGGCGCTTGGCGTAGAGCTCCACGAGCTCGCCAGCGATCTCGCGCACGGCCGCGCGCGCCTTCCGCTTGGTGGCCTTCCAATCCGAGCCGCCCATTTTGCTTAACGACGGCTGCTCACCGCCCGAGTACTTCGACAACAAATCGAGGGACTCCATGGGCACCCAGAGCTGGTCGTTGGGCTGCCCCCGCTTCGCCGGCTGGTATTCGAGCACGATGTATTCCCGGCGGGAATCTCCGTCTCCTGCCTTGATGGTGCGCTCGGCCATCTTCACGAACTTCCCGATGCCGTGGGTGTCGTGCACCACGAAATCCCCCGGCTTCAGCGCCAGCGGGTCGACGCGGTTTCGGCGCTTGCGCGCCCGGCGCTTGGCACCGGCGATATCGCCGACGCGGTTACCGGTCAGGTCCGTCTCCGTGACTACCACCATGTTCGGCCCGGGAAAGACCACGCCTGCGTGAGAGAGACCCTGGTAGACGGTGACTTTGCCGTCGACAGGCTCGAGGCCCGGCGTGGCGATGCGCGCGGAGATCCCGTGCTCGCGCAGCCTCTCCGCGAAGCGCTCCACCGTGCCCTTGGCCGGGGCGATAAAGGCGGCAGTACCGCCATTGGACTGCACGTGGAGCTTCAAGGTGGCAAAGAGCTGCTCAATCGCGCGTGGATCACCCTTCGGCGCCGGGGCGGAGGAAAACTCCAAGGGCAGCGTTTCGGCATCGTCGGCGCTAAACATCCCCGGCGCCGCGAAAGTCCACCAGGAGTTCCCCGCCTTGCGCGCGGAAGCCTCGAGGGATTCGAACGAGCGATACGACGACGCCGAGACGTCGAGGCCCTCGACCGCGACCGGGCCCTGCGCCCCCATCGCCGCGGCCTCCCAGCCCGCCTCGAGGAACTCGCGGTCAGTAGCCTCCAGGTCCGCGATGCGGGCCCGGACCTTCTCAGGCGACGTCACCACGACGATGGAGCCCTCCGGTAGCAGCTCGGGCAGGGCCTTATAGGGCGCGTCGGTGAGCACCGGGATGAGCGCCTCCATGCCGTCGGCGTGGTGATGTTCGGAAATCCGCGTCAAAAGCTGCACGAGCGTCGGGTTACCAGGGTGATCCTCCGCGAGCTGTCGGGCCTTGGCGGCGACTGAGTCGTCGATAAGCAGCTGGCGCGCGGGGTAGAGCTCAGTGCGCGAGACGGGATCGATCGTGCGCTGGTCGGCGACGGAAAAGGTGCGGATGTCCGTGACCTCGTCGCCCCAAAACTCGATGCGCACGGGGTGCTCCCCCGTGGTGGGGAAGACATCGATCAGCCCGCCGCGCGTGGCAAACTCCCCGCGCTTGGCCACCATATCGACGTGGTCGTAGGCGAACCCGTTGATCCGGCGCACCAGCTCCGTGAAGTCGTACTCCTGTGCGGTGCTAATCGTAATGGGCTCCACCGCCGGCAAGACCGGCTGGCACGCGCCGCGCGCCGCGGTGACGATCACGCGCGGGAGCTCGTGGAGCACCTTCGCGCGAGCGCCCACCACATCCGCCGCCGGGGAAAGCCGCTCGTGCGGCAGCGTCTCAAGCGCCGGGAAGTAAGCCACGTTTGCAGGCCCAATGAGCGCGGCGAGCTCCGCGCTGAGATCTTCCGCCTCGTGCCCCGTCGCGGTGACGAGCAACACCGGGGCCTCCCGCGAGAGCGCCGCGGTGGCCCAGCTGCGCACCTGGTCAATCCCGGTGATGTGGAGGCGAGACTGGCCGACGTTGTTCATCAGCCCCTGAAGCTTGGGATCCGTCAAGGCGCGCGCGAGCACGCCACCTAGGGCAGGTGCGGTATTGGACATACGGTATTACACAATTCCCTTCGCGGTCGCGATGATCTTCGGCTGCGCCTCGAGCCCGGCGAGACCATTCCAACAAAGATTTGCCACGTGCGTGGCCACAGCGAACTTATCCGGCGAGCGCTGATCAAGCCACCACAGCGCCGTCAAGGACACCGCCCCGACGATCGCCTGGGCGTGGAGTGCCGCGAGCTGCGAGTCGAGTCCGCGGTGGAGAAATGCCTCCCCGAGTAGGAAGGACACTTCCTCGGTGACGGTGTTCATCAACGTCGAGTAGCTGCGCTGGCCTCCCGGCAGCTGCCCATGGACGAGGAGGACGAACCCGTCCGTGTGATCCTCTACGTACGTCAAAAGCGCCAAGATCCCGTTTTCGATCCGCTCCCTCCACCGGCCCTCGCCGATGGAGCTCACGATCGAGTCGTAGAGGCGAGCGTGCTCCGTTTCGACGACCGCCCGGTAGAGGCCCTCCTTGCCACCGAAGTGCTCGTAGAGCACCGGCTTGGACACCCCTGCGCGGGTGGCGATCTCCTCGACAGAAATCGCATCAAATCCCCGATCTGCAAAAGCCGCCCGGCCGACCTCAATGAGTTGCTCCCGGCGCTGTGGGCCGGTCATACGCTGTCGAGCCATGTTCATTACTCTACCGGGGCGGCGATGGGTTACACTATCGGCTAACAATTCCCCATGGTGTAATTGGCAACACTACGGTTTTTGGTACCGTCATTCTAGGTTCGAGTCCTGGTGGGGAAGCGCTATCCTGGTCCGCGTGGAACACCAGGAATACAACGCACGCCGGTTCATCTGGGCCAATGGTCTCCAGGCGATCGGCGACGAGATCGTCGCCGCCAAGACACTTTTGCCGTGGCTGTTCACCTCCGCGGGAGTGCCCTCCTTCTTCGCGGGCCTCCTCGTCCCCGTGCGCGAGTCCGGTTCCCTGCTGCCCCAGGCCGCGCTGAGTCCGTGGGTGAGCTCGAAGCCGAGCCGCAAGAAGGTCTGGCTGATCGGCTCCTGGGGGCAGGCGGCATCCGCCGTCGGCGTCGCTGTGTGCGCGGCCACGCTCCGCGGCGTCGCGCTCGGCATCGGCGTGATCGCCTGCCTGGCGGCGTTGAGCATCTTCCGCGCCATCTGCTCGATCTCCGGCAAGGACGTTCAGGGGCGCACCGTCGAGAAGGGGCGCCGCGGGCTCATCACGGGCCGCGCGACGGCGCTGGCCGGGGCCTTCACCCTTGCCATCGGCCTGGCCATGATGCTCCTGCCGGGCGAGCCGCCGCGCTGGATCATCGTCGCCCTGCTCGCCTTCGGGGCCTCGACGTGGGCGCTGGCCTCCCTGGTCTTTGCCGGGGTGCGAGAGCCCGTCGCCGAACTCGGCTCCGCGGCCGCCAGTGACGAACAGGAGGGCTGGCTCAAGGCCACGTGGAACCTCGTTTCCCAGGACAAGCAGCTGCGCTCCTTCCTCATCGTGCGCTCGATGATGCTCGTCACCGCTCTCTCCACGCCCTACATCGTGATCCTCGCCCAACAGAACGGGGCGAATCTTTCGAGCCTGGGCGCCTTTATCATTGCCTCGGGCGGGGCCTCGCTGCTCGGCGGGAGGATCTCGGGAATCTGGTCGGACCGCTCCTCGAAGCTCACTATGGCGCTGGCCGCCGCCTTCGCCTCGACGGTGATTGTGGTGCTGCTGGTGTGCGCCGACGTGGCGTCGCCGCGCGTGAACGCCATCGCGATGCCGGTAGGCTTCTTCGCCATCAACCTCGCACATACAACGATCCGTGTGAGCCGCAAAACCTACCTGGTGGACATGGCCGACGGGGAGCGACGCACCCTCATCACAGGCGCCTCGAACACCGTGATGGGGATCATCCTGCTCGTCGTGGGAGCACTGAGCTCCGCCGCGGCCACCGTGAGCACCCAGGCGGCGCTGATCGTCCTCGCCGCCCTCGGCGCGGCGGGGGTCGTGGGGGCGTGGAACCTCAAAGACGTCAACAAGGATGTCAACAAGGATGTCTAGGTGTGGCGTTATGCTAAATGCCATGAGTGACCACACCCCATGCGCCGTGATCGTCCTCGCGGCCGGCGCAGGAACGCGCATGAAATCCGCCACGCAGAAAACCCTCCACGAAATAGGGGGGCGCAGCCTCCTGGCCCACAGCCTGCACGCGGCGGCCGCGGTGAACCCCGAGCACGTCGTCGCCGTCGTGGGCCACCAGCGTGACCAGGTCTCCCCCGCCGTCGACGCGATATCGGCCGAGCTCGGGGTGGAGGTCCGGCAGGCCGTCCAGGCCGAGCAAAACGGCACCGGGCACGCCGTCGCCTGCGGCCTGAGCGCGATCGAGGGCTTTAACGGCACGGTCGTGGTAACCAACGGCGACGTCCCGCTCCTGCGCCCGGAGACGATCTCCTCGCTCGTGGCCGCGCACACGGAGGCGCGCGCGGCCGTCACGGTGCTCTCTATCGTGCTCGACAACCCCACCGGCTACGGTCGGATCGTGCGAGACGAAGGCGGCCAGGTCCTCAAGATCGTCGAGGAAAAGGACGCCGACGACGAGACCCGGAGCATCACCGAGGTCAACTCCGGGGTCTTCGCCTTCGACGGTGCCGTGCTGCGCGATGCACTCGGGCGCATCACGACCGACAACGCCCAAGGCGAGCTCTACATCACCGATGTCCTCGGCATCGCGCGGTCCGATGGCCTCAGCGTCTCCGCCCACCGCGCCCCGGACCCGGGCGAGCTCGCCGGCGTCAACGACCGCGTTCAGCTCGCCGCCGCCGGCCGCGAGCTCAACCGCCGCCTCGTCGAGCGCGCCATGCGTGGCGGGGCGACCGTCGTCGACCCGGCAACAACCTGGATCGGCGTCGACGTCGTCGTGGGATCCGACGTGGTGATCCACCCCGGCACCCAACTGTGGGGCTCTACCGTCATCGGCGACAACGCCGAAGTCGGGCCCGATACGACGCTCACCGACGTCGAGGTTGGCCCCGGCGCCTGCGTGGTGCGCTCCCACGGCTCCGGCAGCGTGATCGGTGAGGGCGCCACCGTCGGGCCGTATACCTACCTGCGCCCGGGCACGCGCCTCGGCTCATCCGGCAAGCTAGGGGCGTTCGTCGAATCGAAAAACGCCACCATCGGGACTGGCTCGAAGGTCCCGCACCTGACCTACATCGGCGACGCCACCGTGGGCGAGCACTCCAACATCGGATGCGCGAGCGTGTTCGCCAACTACGACGGGGTAAACAAGCATCACACCACCATCGGCAGCCACGTGCGCGCAGGCTCCGACACCATCTTCGTCGCCCCCGTGACCGTGGGGGACGGCGCGTATACGGGCGCGGGTACAGTGGTCACGGACGATGTTCCGGCGGGCGCGCTCGCGGTGAGGGAAGGGCGGCAGCGCAACATCGAAGGCTGGGTCGAGCGCCGCCGCCCTGGGACGGATTCGGCGGACGCCGCCGCACACGCACGACAAAAGTAAAGGATTGCTTCTCTATGACCGGTTACACCACCGAAAACCACAAGGATCTCAAAGTCTTTTCCGGACGCGCCCACTCCAAGCTGGCCGAGGCGGTGGCCGCCGAGCTCGGCATCGAGCTCGTTCCTACCACCGCTCGCGACTTCGCCAACGGCGAGATCTTTATCCGTTTCGAGGAATCCGTCCGCGGCGCCGACTGTTTTGTGATGCAATCCCACTGCCAGCCGATCAACACGTGGCTCATGGAACAGCTCATCATGATTGACGCCCTCAAGCGCGGCTCCGCCAAGCGAATCACGGCGATCGTCCCCTTCTACCCCTACGCGCGCCAGGACAAGAAGCACCGCGGGCGCGAGCCGATCTCCGCTCGCCTCGTCGCCGATCTTTTCGCCGCGGCAGGCGCGGACCGCCTCGTCGCCGTCGACCTGCACACTGACCAGATCCAGGGTTTCTTCGATGGCCCGGTCGATCACATGCACGCTATGCCGATCCTCACCGAATACATCAAGTCGAAGTACTCGATGGATAACCTCTGCGTCGTCTCCCCCGACGCCGGTCGCGTCAAGCAGGCCGAGAAGTGGGCCAATACTCTTGGCGACGCCCCCATGGCCTTCGTCCATAAGACCCGCGACATCGACGCGGCCAACCAGGTCGTCTCCAACCGCGTGGTCGGCGATGTCGAGGGCAAGGACTGCGTGCTCATGGACGACATGATCGACACCGGCGGAACGATCGCCGGCGCCGTCGGTGTGCTCAAGGACGCCGGTGCGAAATCCGTGATCATCGCCTGCACCCACGGCGTGTTCTCCGACCCGGCCCGCGAGCGGCTCAGCAGCTGCGGCGCCGAGGAGGTCATCACCACCGACACACTGCCGCAGAACACCGAGGGCTGGGAAAACCTCACTGTCCTCTCGATCGCCCCGCTGCTGGCGAAGACAATCCGCGAGATCTTCGAAAACGGCTCGGTAACGACCCTTTTCGAGGGACAGGCTTAGGCCCGGCAAAGCAGTCATATACCCTTGTCGCCATGGAGGCGACTAAAAGGCGCGCGATTGCGGCGACCACCGTAGGCACGGCGATCGAGTGGTGCGACTTCTTCCTCTACGCAGCGGTCGCGGGGTTGGTGTTTGAAGACCTTATGTTCGGCCCCTCGCCCCGGGGGCGTCGACCATAGTGTCCTTTGCCTCCGTGGGAATTTCCTTTCTGTTTCGTCCCCTCGGCGCGTTCCTCGCCGGGCACTTCGCCGATCGAATCGGGCGCCGCGCAGTGCTCATGACCACCCTGGTCATGATGGGCGGGGCGACGACGCTCATCGGCCTCGTACCCACTTACGCCACGGCGGGCGCGCTCGCCCCGATCCTCCTCGTATCGCTGCGCCTCATTCAGGGCCTCTCGGCTGGCGGGGAGTGGGGATCGGCCGTTTTGCTCGCCGTCGAACACGCCCCGGCGGGCAAGCGCGGGCTCTTTAGCGCAGGACCCCAGATCGGCGCGCCGGCCGGCTTGTTGTTGTCTTCAGCGGCGCTCGCTGTAGTCAACATCGTCGCCCCAGGGGATGCCTTTACCGAGTGGGGTTGGCGGGTGCCCTTCCTCCTCTCCTTCCCCCTCATGATCGTGGCCTGGTGGGTTCGCGTGCGCGTGGACGAATCCCCCGTCTACGAGCGCATGGCTGCAGAGCGCGAACGCACACCACGCGCCCCCATCGCAACCCTCTTCGCGCGCTTCAGCCCGCTCGTGCTCGCCGGCGCGCTTCTGTTCGCCGCCAACGGCACTGCCGGTTACATGACAACGGGCGGCTACATCCAGAAGTACGCCACGAACGAGCACGGCATGCCGAGGGGCGACATCCTCTGGGCGGTCACGGCCGCCGCCGCCGTGTGGCTTGCCTCTACCGCCGTTACCGGTTGGCTCTCCGACCGGGTCGGGCGCAAACGCACCCTTGTTGTGGGGTTTGTGGTCCAGGCTTTAGGCGTGGTCGCGTTGTTCCCCCTCGTCAATACGGCCTCTCTCCCGAAAGTCTACGCCGGCCTATTCCTCGTGGCTGTCGGGCTTGGACTTACCTACGGGCAGATCGGGGCGCTGTTCGCCGAACTCTTCCCGGCCTCGATCCGGGCCTCGGGTGCGTCGATCAGCTACGCCCTCGGTGCGATCCTTGGCGGCGCTTTTGCGCCCACGATCGCCGCAGCACTCCGCGAATCCACCGGTTCGACCACGGCGATCACGGCCTACCTGCTCGCGGCCGCGCTGGTCGGGCTGGCAGTCTCGCTGCTCCTGCGGGACCGGACAGACATCCCGCTCGGCCACGAGCATGAAAAAGAGCAGTCGGTCGGCCATTTTGTGTGGCAACCTGCGGCTGTTAGGATGTAGCGGTCTCGGCGAGGGCCTCAATACGGGCCGTTATCGACGCGATGCACATCCTGCGATCACTCGACGAGTCCTTATCCGTTTGCACGTGGTCGCAGGCCTCGCCTGTGGCCGACGACTTCCCCGAAGGAGTATCCACATGGCTACCACCGTTACCGTCATCAAGGCCGAAAAGCGCGAAGAGTTTGGCAAGGGCGCAGCCCGCCGCCTGCGCCGCGACGGCCGCATCCCCGGCGTCCTCTACGAGGCCGGCATCGACAACGTTCACTTCTCCGTCGACCGCATCGAGATGACCGCACTTGTGCGCAACGAAGGCACCAACGCCATCCTCGAGCTCGAGGTTGATGGCCAGAAGCTTCTGTGCATGGTCAAGCACGTCGACCAGAACGTCATCACCCTCGACATCGACCACATCGACCTCCTCGGCGTCAAGCGCGGCGAGAAGGTCACCGTCGAGGTCCCGATCGTCACCGAGGGCGAGGCCGCCCCGGGCGCCGTCGTCCTGCAGGAGACCGACGTCGTCGAGATCGAGGTCGACGCGCTCAACATCCCGGACGAGATCACTGTGAGCATCGAGGGCAAGGAGATCGGCGAGCAGATCACCGCCGGCGACCTTACCCTGCCCGCGGGCGCCGAGCTCACCTCCGACCCGGAGGCACTGGTTGTCAACGTCACCTACTTCCAGGAAGACACCGAGCTCGAGGAAGCTGCCGCCGAGGCTGAGGAGGGCGGCGCCGAGGCCGGCGCCGACTCGACCGTCGAGGTTGCTGACGGCGGCGAGGGCGACGAGGGCGCGTCCGAGTAACCTCTAGTGGCGTGACTGCTCTCATCGTCGGGCTGGGCAACCCCGGCCCCGCCTATACCAGGACACGCCACAACGTCGGCGCCGCAGCGCTCGAGGAGCTTCTCGGGCGCTGCAAGGCTCGGCTTAGCCCGCACAAGAAGACGAACACGGACCTCGCCGAGGCCCCCGGAATCGTCATCGCCCGCACGCGCAGCTACATGAACGACTCCGGCGGACCCATAAAGGCCCTCGCCGGCTACTTCAAGGTGGCTCCGAGCGGGCTCTTCGTGCTTTACGACGACCTCGATCTCGATCTCGGGGACGTCCAGCTCCGCCCCGGCGGGGGCGACCACGGCCACAACGGACTGAAGTCCATCTCCGCCTCGCTGGGCACCCGCGAGTACAACAAGCTCGCCATCGGCATCGGCCGTCCGCCCGGGCGCATGGCCCCGGCGGACTACGTGCTCAAGCCGTTTTCGAAGAAGGAATCCGCCGAGCTCCCGATCGTTTTTGCCGATGCGGCGGACCTGCTCGAGGAGGCGCTGAAGTGATGCGGCCCGACCTACCGCAGTGGCTCGTCGTCGGCCTGGGCAACCCGGGGCTCCGGTATGCGCGAACGAGACACAACGTGGGTTTCATGGTCGTCGACACGCTGGGACGCTCCCTCGGCGAGACGGTGGCCGTGCTCAAGCCTCAGACGTATATGAACAACTCAGGCGACGTCGTGGCGCCTGCAGCGCGAGAGCTGGGACTCGGCGCTGAGCGCATCATCGTCTGCCACGACGAGCTCGACCTGCCTGCCGGGGTGGTGAGGCTGAAACAGGGAGGCAACGAAAACGGCCACAACGGCCTGAAATCCATTACCGAGTCACTGGGAACCCGTGACTACCTGCGGGTACGCATCGGCATCGGGCGACCCCCCGCGGGGGTGGCGGTCCCGGACTACGTCCTCTCCCCGCCCGAGGGGGATGTATCGGACCAGATCACCGTGGCGGCGGAGGCGGTGCGGCTGCTCATCACAGAGGGCCTTGCCAAGGCGCAAAACGTCGTCCACTCCAGGGCGGCTACGATAGACAACCTATGAGTACCCTTTCCGAGGCCAAGCGGCGGCGCACCTTCGCCGTCATCGCCCACCCCGATGCCGGCAAATCCACACTCACCGAGGCGCTGGCCCTACACGCGCACGTCATTTCGGAGGCGGGCGCGGTGCACGGCAAGGGCAACCGCAAGGCCACCGTCTCCGACTGGATGGAGATGGAGAAGGACCGCGGCATCTCGATCGCGTCCTCGGCGCTGCAGTTCGAATACCTCCCGGAGGGGGCGGATGCGGCGGAGCCTTACGTGATCAACCTCGTCGACACGCCTGGCCACGCGGATTTCTCCGAGGATACCTACCGCGTGCTCTCGGCCGTCGACGCCGCCGTCATGCTCATCGACGCCGCCAAGGGCCTCGAGCCGCAGACGCTGAAGCTTTTCCGTGTATGCAAGGCGCGCGGCCTGCCCATCGTCACGGTGGTCAACAAGTGGGACCGCGTCGGGCGCACCCCGCTGGAGCTTGTCGATGAAATCGTGACCGAGATCGACCTGCAACCCACCCCCCTGTATTGGCCAGTCGGCGAGGCCGGCGACTTCCGCGGCCTGGCACATATCGACTCCGACGGTGAGGCGGACCGCTACATCCGCTTCATCAGGACCGCCGGCGGGTCTACCATCGCCCCGGAGGAGCACTACACGCCGGAACAGGCCGCCGAGCACGAGGGAGAGACCTGGGAAACCGCCGTGGAGGAGGCCGAGTTGCTCGCCGCCGACGGCGCCGTGCACAACCAGGAGCTCTTCGAGCAGTGCGTGACTTCCCCGGTTATCTTCGCCTCTGCGATGCTCAACTTCGGCGTGCACCAGATCTTGGACACCCTTTGCGAGATCGCCCCGGCCCCAGCGCCTCGCTCCACCCGCGCGCTCGACGGCGATTTCTCCGGGGTGGTGTTCAAGGTCCAGGCCGGCATGGACAAGAACCACCGCGACACCCTGGCGTTCATGCGCGTGGTCTCCGGCGAATTCGACCGCGGCATGCAGGTCACCCACGCGCAATCCGGGCGCACCTTTTCCACCAAGTACGCCTTGACAGTCTTCGGGCGCACGCGCGACACGGTGGAGACCGCTTACCCGGGAGACATCATCGGGCTCGTCAACGCCGGATCACTCGCCCCGGGCGATACTATCTTCACCGGCGCGAAGGTCCAGTTCCCGCCGATGCCACAGTTCGCGCCCGAGCACTTCCGCACCCTGCGCGCGAAATCCCTGGGCAAGTACAAGCAGTTTCGCAAGGGCCTCGAGCAACTCGACGCGGAGGGCGTGGTGCAGATTTTGCGTAACGACGCCCGCGGGGACGCCGCCCCTGTCATGGCCGCAGTCGGCCCGATGCAGTTCGAGGTCATGCAGGCGCGCATGGACAACGAATACAACGTCGAGACCGTTGCCGAGCCTGTGCCCTACTCCGTGGCCCGGCGCACCGACGCGGAATCGGCCGCGGAGCTGGGGCGCCAGCGCGGGGTCGAGGTATTTACCCGCTCCGACGGCGAACTCATCGCGCTCTTCGGCGACAAGTGGAAGCTCGCCTTCATTGAGAAGGAAAACCCGCAACTCACCATCGAGCCCCTCGTCGCCGACTAAAGTTTCTCAGCGCTCTTACGCTTCGCCGGCAATGAAGGCCTCAAGATCCGCGCGGGCCTTCTCGTCGCCGAGCTGGACCGGCGGCGACTTCATAAGGTACGAGGACGCCGGGTTGATTGGGCCGGCCAGCCCGCGGTCGAGCGCGATCTTGGCCACGCGGATCGCGTCGATGATCACGCCCGCCGAGTTCGGCGAGTCCCACACCTCGAGCTTGTACTCGAGGCTGAGCGGCACCTCGCCAAAGGCTGTGCCTTCGAGGCGGACGTAGGCCCACTTGCGGTCGTCAAGCCACGCAACGTAGTCCGAGGGACCGATGTGAACATTGCGGTCATCCACCTTCCCGGCGATTGGCCCCTCCGTCAAGTTCGACGTCACGGACTGGGTCTTGGAGATCTTCTTGGACTCCAGGCGGCTGCGATCCAGCATGTTCTTGAAATCCATGTTGCCACCTACGTTGAGCTGCATCGTGCGGTCGAGCCGCACCCCGCGGTCCTCGAAGAGCTTGGCCAGTACACGGTGAGTGATGGTCGCTCCCACCTGGCTCTTGATGTCGTCACCGATGATCGGCAAACCAGCGTCGGTGAATTTACGCGCCCACTCAGGGTCGGACGCGATAAACACCGGCAGGGCGTTGACGAAAGCACAACCGGCGTCAATCGCAGCCTGGGCGTAGAGCTTATCTGCCTCCTCAGAGCCCACGGGCAGGTAGGAGACGAGGACATCGGCCTTGGCGTCACGAAGCGCCTGCGCAACGTCGACGGCCTCTGCCGGGGACTCCGTGATAGCGGACAGGTAGTGCTCGCCTAGGCCATCGGAGGTCGGGCCGCGCTGCACCTCGACGCCGAGGTGGGGTACGTCGGAGATTTTGATGGTGCAGTTCATGCCGGATTCGGTAGCCTCGGCCAGGTCCTTGCCCACCTTGTCGGCATCGACATCGAAAGCGGCGACAAACTCGACGTCGCCGACGTGGTAGTCGCCCAACTGGACGTGCATCAGCCCGGGCACCTTCTCCTCCGCCGGGGTGTTTTTGTAGTACTCCACGCCTTGAATGAGCGAGGTAGCGCAATTGCCAACTCCCGCGATGGCAACTCGTACTTTCTTGTTTCCCATGTTCGCGCGTTACTCCTTCACAATCTGTTCCGGCCGGTCGGTACGATCGGCCCCGGCGCGAATTAACTTTGGCACTCCGCCGCGGTATTCGGAAGTCGGTGCAGGCGCTGTATCGATCAAGGTCAACACGCTATTTCCAGCGAGGGCTGCACGAAGCCCCCCGTGTGTGATGCTCACCACACAAAGACTGTGCGGCGACCACCATGCCGTTTCCCGCCGAGTGTAGAAAGCACTCTGGCGAGGATCGCCAGCCATAGACGCGCGCCGACGCGTGCGCGCAGGAGCTCTACCTCGCACGCGCCTTCACCTGTATTTCGCTCACCGATACTGAGAAGGAAGACCAGCAGCTCACCATCCAGCCGCTGGTGGCTGACTAGCCTCGACGGCACTAATGATCGCCGAGAAGTCGAGCCCGCCGTGACCGGCCTCAACAAACTCAGCGTACTGCTCTGTTGCAGCGCGCCCCAGTGCGGTATCAGTGCCCGTGTCATGTGCGGCCTGCATGGCCAAGTTCAGATCCTTGAGCATGAGCGCGGCAGCGAAGCCAGGGGCAAACTCATGGTTCGCCGGGGAGCCTTCCACGAGCCCCGGAACAGGGGCGTTGACGCTTAGCGCCCACGAATTGCCGGTCGCGTGGGAGATGACCTCGAAAAAATCGCGCGGATCAAGCCCGAGCCGCTGTCCCAGCACAAGGGCTTCAGCTAACACGATTTGGTGCACAGCGAGGATCATATTATTGCACGCCTTCACGGCCTGCCCGTTGCCGATCGCCCCACAGTGGGTGACCGAAGACCCCATGTCTACAAGCAGGGGCTTCGCCGCAGCGAAATCCTCTTCTGCTCCGCCGACCATAAACGCCAAGGTTCCGTTGGTCGCGCCGACGATGCCACCGGATACGGGGGCGTCGATAAACCGCGAGCCAGCCTCGGCGACTTTACGGGCGATCTCTCGGGCCTGGGAAACCGCGATCGTAGAGACGTCAATATAGAGGCGCGGGGTGGGATCAGCTTCAGTGAGTGAGGTGACGACCTGGTCAACCAGCATCCCGTTGGGCAGGCTCGTGATCACCACATCGGCGTCTGCCGCGGCCGCCTCGGCACTGTCTGCAAGCTCGATACCCGAGGGTTTGGATACGAGGTCGAAGCCGCGCACGGTGTGGCCGGCCTGAGAAAGATTGGTGGCCATGGGTGCGCCCATGTTACCCAGGCCGATGAATGCAACTGTGGTCATTGCTCTGCTCCTTACTTCATAATCGGCATAGTGAAGTCTGGCCCGACCTCACATTCGTCCGGCCAACGGGTGGTCACGGTCTTGGTCTTGGTATAGAAGCGGAAGGCATCGGGGCCGTGCTGGTTCAAATCCCCGAAGCTCGAGTCCTTCCATCCACCAAAGGTGTGGTAGGCGATCGGCACCGGAATAGGGACGTTCACACCAACCATGCCGACGTTGACGCTGGTGAAGAAGTCACGGGCCGCACCGCCCGAGCGGGTGAAGATTGCCACGCCGTTGCCGTAGTGGTGCTCGCTCGGGTAGGCGGCAGCCTCCTCGATCGTCTCGGCGCGCACCATGCACAGCACCGGGCCAAAGATCTCCTCGGTGTAGATACTCATGGAAGCCTTCACATGATCAAAGAAGGTGGGGCCGACGAAATAGCCGTCGGCAAGAGAGGCTCCCTCGAAAGATGCGTTCGACAGGTCGAGTGTGCGACCGTCAGAGACAAGCTCGGCGCCGGCCTCCACGCCCTCGTCGATGAGCGAGACGACCCGGTCGCGCGCCTGCGCGCTCACCAGCGGGCCGTAGTCTGCCTCCGGGTCCAGGCTATGGCCGACCTTGAGCGTAGTCATCTTCGCCACGATGGCCTCGCGCAGCTTCCCTGCGGTCTCCTCGCCCACCGGGACGACGACGGAGAGTGCCATACAGCGCTCGCCGGCTGAGCCGAAGGCGGCTCCGACGAGTGCGTCCGCGGCGGCCTCGATGTCGGCGTCGGGAAGCACGATGGCGTGATTCTTTGCGCCACCGAAGCACTGGGAGCGCTTGCCTGTTGCGGCGCAGCGCTCGTAGATGTACTGCGCGATAGGGGTGGAACCGACAAAGGCGACGGCCTGAACAACCTCGGAATCCAAGATCGCGTCGACGGCCTCCTTGCCGCCGTGGACGACGTTGAAGATGCCGGCCGGGCCGCCCGCCTCGACGAAGAGCTCGGCGAGGCGGACCGGGACGGAGGGATCGCGTTCCGAGGGCTTGAGCACGAACCCGTTGCCGCAGGCGAGGGCGGGACCCGCCTTCCACAGCGGGATCATCGCGGGGAAGTTGAATGGGGTGATACCTGCGACCACTCCGAGGGGCTGGCGCAGCGAGAAGGTGTCGAGCCCTGCGCCGACCTCGCTCGAGAACTCACCTTTGAGCTGGTGCGGGGCGCCGAGGCAGAACTCGAGGACGTCGACGCCTCGCAGAATGTCGCCCTTGGCGTCGTTAAAGGTCTTGCCGTGCTCGCTAGAGAGGGTCCGCGCCAGGTCATCCATGTTCGCGTGAATAAGGCGGATCCACTCGCCGATGATGCGGGCGCGGCGCTGCGGGTTCAATGCGGCCCAGGCGGGCTGTGCCTTAGCGGCCGCGGCGATGGCAGCGTCGACGTCGTCCTTGTTGGCCATCTTGACCTCAGCCTGCCGCTGACCGGTCGAGGGATTGACAACAGGCTGGGTGGCCCCGGGCGTGCCTTCGTAGGAGGCGGCGTCGATGTAGTGGCTGATGGTATACATGGCTGAGGTTTCTCCTGATGCGTGTCGGTGAGGGGGCTAGCGCGGAGGCATGCGCAGCGCGCCGTCAAGTCGGATGGTCTGGCCGTTGAGGTAGTCGTTGTCGATGATTGAGACCACGAGGCTCGCGAACTCCTCCGGCCGGGCCAGGCGGGAGGGGAACTGCACGTTCGCCTCGAGCTCGGCGCGGAATTCGGGAGTGATCTGGGACATCATGGGTGTCTCCACGATTCCCGGTGCGATCGCGTTGACACGGATGCCCAGTGAGGCGAGGTCGCGCGCCGCGGTGATCGAGAGCGCGTGAACCGCACCCTTCGACGCCGAGTAGGCCGCCTGCCCAACCTGGCCCTCGAAAGCGGCGACGGAAGCGGTGTTGATGATGACGCCACGCTGGCCGTCGGCGTCGAGCGGCTCGGTCGTCGCCATTTCTGCAGCCGCGGCGGTGAGCACGTGGAAGGTCCCGCGCAGATTGACGTCGATGACCTTGGAGAAAAGGCCGGGGTCGTGCGGGCCTTTGCGGCCGAGAATGCGTGCCGACGGCGCAATGCCCGCGCAGTTGACGGCGACGCGCAACGGCGCCTCAGCCGCGGCGTCGGCGACGGCGGCGGAGACAGCTTCCGGGTCGGTCACGTCGACAACCACGGAGGTGAATCCGACCGAGTCGGCGGGTTCCTGCAGGTCGAAACCCGTAACGCGGACCCCGCGAGCAACCAGGAACTCGGCGGTGGCGCGTCCGAGCCCGGAAGCCGCCCCGGTGACGACTGCTGCAGTATTGGTCAATTCCATTGAAATGCTCCTTGCAATGGTTGTTGAAGAGTTAGGACACGAAGGCGGACACGCCTGTAACTGCGCGGCCGACGATCAGCGAGTTGATGTCGTAGGTTCCCTCGTAGGTAAACAGCACCTCGGCATCCCCCATGAGCTTTGAGAGCCCGTGCTCGGTGAGGATGCCATTGCCGCCGCCAATGGCCCGGCCGAGGGAGGCCGATTCGCGGGCGAGACGAGTGGTGGTGGCCTTGGCCAGCGCCGCGATCGGCATGACAAGCCCGCCGTGTTGCTGCACCTCGGCCACCTGGGCCATAAGCGCGAGCGAGGCGGAGGCGTTGCCGAGGATGCGCACGAGCTGTTCCTGGACGAGCTGGAACTTCGCAATCGGCCGGCCAAACTGCTGGCGGTTGATGGCGTAGTCGCGGGCCGCATCGAAGATCGCGAGCTGGATCCCAGCGCCCTGCCAGCCGACCCACGCGCGCGAGGAGCACAGGAAGTCATTGACGTTGGCGAAGGACTGTGCCCCGGGCAGCGCGTTGCCGTGGGGGATGGTGACGCCGTCGAAGATGATGTCTGCATTTTGCATGATGCGCAGACCCATCTTGCCGGAGATCTTCTCCGCGCTCACCCCCACGCGGTCAAGCTCGACGAGAAACGCCCGGATGCTTCCGTCGGCGGTGTCGCGGGCGAAAGTGATGGCAAAATCGGCGAAAGTTCCGCCGCCTATCCATCGCTTCTTGCCGTTGATTACCCATCCCTCCGCGGTTCGCTCCGCAGTGGTGGCAAGGCCGCCGGCGATGTCGGAGCCGTGCTCGGGCTCCGTCAGCGCGAAGCAGCCGGCCTTGTCAAAAGTGCGTAGCCCCGGCAGCCAGGTCTTTTTCTGCTCCTCGGAGCCGAGCTCGTTGAGCATGCCGACGATGAGCTCGTTGTGGATTCCGACGAAGGCGGAGACAGAGACGTCAGCACGCGTGAGCTCCGCGTAGACGAGGCCGCGGAAGAGCCGGGAGGTCTGCCCCAGCTCAACCTCGCCGAGGCCCTCGCTGGCGAGCTTCGGGAGGAGGTCGAAGGGGAATTCTTCGGCATCCCAGTACGGTCCGGTCACCGGGGCGATCTCGCTCTGGAGAAACTCGTGGATCTCGCGCAGCCGCGTGCGCTCGCTGGGTTCGAGGCGCCCCGCGACGGCGAGAATATCGGCGTCCGGGTGAGGGATGAAGGCCATGACATACTCCTTGCAGTACGGTTATGTCACTAACTGTACCGTGCGTGGGGTGGCCGCGTCTCGAAAATGGACGCAACTAAGCTGGATTTCGTGACCCGTGAACTCACCACCCGGCAGCGCGAGCTATTCGACACTCTCAAGGCCGACTTCCTCGCGGAGGGGTTCGAATCCTTCACCATCGACTCCGCCGTCAAGCGCTACCACTGCTCGAAATCGACGATCTACGCGCTTGGTGGCTCGCGCGACGAGATCATCCGGCGGGTCCTCATCAGCTTCTTCCAGGACATCGCGCGGGCGACCGCCCCCACGGCCGAATCCCCCGCGCTCGCCCTTAGGAAGTACTTCGCCGCCATGTCGGAGGCGCTCGCCCCGGTCAGCCCCACTTTCGCCCGCGACCTCGCCGTGGAGGCCGTGGCGCAGGAGGTCTACTCCGTCAACACTGCAGCCGCGGTGGCAACCATCAAGGCGCTCATCAATGCGGGCATCGAGAGCGGCGAGTTCTCCACCCCGTCCCCGGAGTTCATCGCGGCACTGATATACCGCACGATGAGCGACATCCAGCAGGGCGAGTATGCGGAGGACATCGGACTCTCTGCAGCCTACCGGGAGCTCGGACGGCTCATCCTCGGCGGCATCGCCGCGCACTAGAAAAAAAATTTCCCAATCCTACGTTTGTATAGAAAATAATCACTAACGTTACGAGGGCCCCGACGTCAAAGGAGATCCCCCGTGAACCCCACCACTGAGCAGTTCAAGGCCGCCCGCGACCGGCTCGCCGGCCTGAGCACCGACTACGAAGCCGCCCGGCAGGCCTTCGAATGGCCCCGCTTCGAGCACTTCAACTTCGCCCTCGACTGGTTCGACCACCTGGCCACAGAGGCGTCGACACGCGAGCGCGACGCTCTTGTCATCGCGGACGCCGACGGCTCCATCCTGCGCCGCACGTTCGCCGAACTCGGGCAGCGCTCCGCGCAGCTGGCGAACTGGTTCGAATCCGTTGGCGCCACCCGCGGCGATCGCGTCATGATCATGCTAGGAAACCAGGTCGAGCTGTGGGAGACGATGCTCGCCTGCATTAAGGCCGGCCTTGTCATCAACCCCGCCACCGCCATGCTCGGCCACGCCGATCTCCAAGACCGCACCGAGCGCGCGGGCATCTCCTGGGTGGTCACCAACGCCTCCAACGCGGAGAAATTCGGCGCGGTCAGGGGCGATTTCACCCTCATCCAGGTCGACGGCGACTCACCTGCGCAGAGCGCACACCCGACGCTGTGCTACAACGATTCCGTCGCAGCCCCACTCGAATACACCCCGAAGTGCCCGACCCGGGCGGACGAGTCGCTGCTTTTGTACTTCACCTCCGGCACGACGTCGAAGGCCAAGCTCGTCGAGCACACCCACACATCCTACCCCGTCGGCCACCTCACCACGATGTACTGGATTGGACTCACCGAAGGCGACGTCCACCTCAACGTCGCGGCCCCCGGCTGGGCGAAGCACGCCTGGTCGAACTTCTTCGCCCCCTGGATCGCCGGGGCGACCGTATTCCTCTACAACTACGAGCGCTTCGACGCCCCCGGGCTGCTCGCCATCATGGACGCCGAGCACGTCAGCAGCTTCTGCGCCCCGCCGACCGTGTGGCGCATGCTCGTCCAAGCCGACCTCGCCCAGATCAAGCACCCACCGACCAAGCTCGTCGCCGCCGGGGAGCCGCTCGACCCCGAGCTCATCTCGACCATCGAGCGCGCCTGGGGCACCCGCGTGCGCGACGGGTTCGGCCAGACCGAGACCTCGGTGCAAATCGCCAACACCCCCGGCCAGCAGGTCAAGCCGGGCTCGATGGGCCGGCCACTGCCCGGCTTTACTGTCGCGCTGATCGACCCGGAGACGAACAAGGAAGGAGACACCGGTGAAATCTGCCTCAAGCTCGACCCCCGCCCGGTGGGCCTGACCCCCGGCTACTTCCGGGAGGCGGAGAAGAACGCCGAGGTCTTCCGTGACGGCTACTACCACACCGGGGATACCGCGCGGCGCGACGCCGACGGGTACATCTTCTACATCGGCCGCGCCGACGACGTGTTCAAGGCCTCAGACTACCGGCTCTCCCCCTTCGAACTCGAATCCGTCGTCATCGAGCACGGCGCCGTGGCCGAGGTCGCCGTTGTGCCCTCGCCGGACCCGATCCGCCACGCGGTGCCTAAGGCCTACGTCGCGCTCGCCCCGGGTTTCGAGCCCAGCGCGGGGACCGCGGCGGAGATCCTCAAGCACTGCCGCGACGGTCTCGCCCCGTACAAACGGATCCGGCGCCTGGAGTTCTTCGAACTGCCAAAGACCATCTCCGGCAAGATCCGCCGGGTTGAGCTGCGCGCCCGCGAGGTTGAGATCCACGCGGCTGACGGCGGGGCGACGACGGCGCCGACGGAATTCGCCGACGCCGATTTCCCGGAGCTGAAGGGAGACTAAGAGTTGGTGAAGCCGGGCTTGCGCTTCTCCACAAACGCGGCCATACCTTCCGCTTGATCCTTAGAGGCGAAAATCGAGTGGAAGGTGCGCCGTTCGAAGAGCAGGCCCTGGCTCAGCGTCGTCTCCCAGGACGCGTTGACCTGCTCCTTGATCATTGTGGTGGCTACCAGCGACTTCTCCGCGATGGTCGAGGCGGTCTCGAGGGCTTTGTCAAGCAGCTCGGCGGCCGGCACGACCCTGGCGACGAGACCCGCGCGCTCTGCCTCTTCGGCGTCCATCATCCTGCCCGTCAGGCACATCTCCATCGCCTTGGCCTTACCCACCGCGCGGGCGAGGCGCTGCGAGCCGCCCATCCCCGGGGTCACGCCGAGGTTGACCTCGGGTTGGCCGAACTTGGCGTTATCCGCCGCAATGATGAAATCACACATCATGGCCAGCTCGCAGCCGCCGCCGAGAGCGTAGCCGCCGACCGCGGCGATGATCGGCGTGCGGGCGCGGGTGAGCTCGTCCCACCCCGCGAACCAGTCCGCGGAATACATCTCGGTGGCGCTCTTATCCGCCATTTCCTTGATGTCGGCGCCGGCGGCGAAGGCCCTCTCGGAGCCGGTGAGGACGATCGCGCCGATCTCCTCGTCGCGGTCGAAGGCGGTCACGGCGGCCGTGACCTCACGCATGGTCTCGTCGTTGAGCGCGTTGAGCGTCTCAGGGCGGTTGAGCGTGATCAGGCCCACGCGTCCGTGTGTCTCGGTAATGATCATGGGGCTCTATTTTCCTTTCGGGTGGCTGAAATCAGGCGGGGTCGGGCCGGAAATAGGCTCGAACATGGAATCGGGGAGGTCGGTAGGGACGTCCTCAAGCGAGGCGTAGGTCCACTTCGGTGAGCGATCCTTCTCGACAACCTGGGCCCGGATGCCCTCGACGAATTCGGGATGGCGCTGCATGTTGAGCGACATCCAGAACTCCTGGGTGAGCGTGCCCGCTAAGTCGAGCGAAAGGTTGCGCTCCAGCGAGCGCTGCGTGACCCGGATGCCCAGAGGAGAGTTGCGGCGCATCACCTTCGCGGCCTTTGCGGCCCACTCGGAATGACAACCGTCTAGCCTGGCAAGGATCTCGACCGGGTCGTGCGCGTCGCCGTAGATCTCGACCATCTCGCCGCGCTCCGTGCCGAAGCCGGGGCCAATCTCGCGGGAAAACTCGGCGATCACGCCCGGATCACCGGTTTCGCACAGCGTATCGACGAGCCCGTCCAGACTCCCGGAAGGCACAAACACGTCGGCGAACCCGGTGTCGATCGCCTCCGCGGCACCGACGTGCAGCGCCGTGTAGGCGAGGTGGCGCCCCAGCCCGTCCGGCGCGCGGGAGAGCAGGTATGACCCACCGGCGTCTGGGGAGTAACCGATGCCGACCTCGGGCATGCCAACGCGGGAGTCGTCGGTGACAACGCGGTGCGAGGCATGCGCGGAAATGCCCACTCCGCCACCCAGCACGATGCCACTCATCAAGGCTACGACGGGTTTGGGGAAGGCCGCGATCGTGTAGTCGAGCTCGTATTCCTCGCGCCAGAAGGTCTCCCCTTCGTGACCTCCTGCGATCGCGTCGCGGTAGAGGGCAGCCACGTCACCGCCGGCACACAGGCCACGCTCGCCCGCGCCGCGGATGACCACGAGTTCCACCGCGTCGTCTGCGGCCCACCCATCGACCACGCGGCGGGCCTCGCGGATCATTTCCAGGGTAAGCGCGTTGAGCGCCTGCGGACGGTTCAGCGTGAGGATTCCCGCGTGGCCGCGGACCTCGTTGAGGATTTCTGTCGTCATGCTATGCCTCCAAAAGTAGTGCTTCGCCCTGTCCCCCGCCGCCACAGAGTGCAACGCCGGCTCTCCGAGCCGCACCGGCAGCGATGCTATGGGCGGCGTGGACCACCAGTCTGGCCCCGGACGCACCGATCGGGTGCCCCAGCGCGATCGCCCCGCCGTGCGGGTTGACCACCTCCGGGTTTACCCCCAGCGCCCGGGCGGAGTGGACCGATACGGAGGCGAAAGCCTCGTTGATCTCGATGTGGTCGAGGTCAGTGATCCTCCAGCCCTGCCGGATCAGTGCGGCGTGTAAAGCGTTGGCCGGCTGGGCCTGCAGCGACGCATCGGGCCCGGCGACTTGTCCCGGTGCTCGCAGGGTAGCCAGCACCTGCCAGCCAGCCTCTTCCGCATGCGCCCGGGTGGTCAGCACCACTGCCGCGGCGCCGTCGGAAAGTGGCGAAGAATTACCCGCCGTGATCTCGCCTTCGGAGGAGAACACGGGTCGCAGCTTCCTCAGGGAATCGGTGGTAACCCCATCACGAATTCCCTCGTCGGCAGCAATGGTCACCTCACCCTTGCGGTTGATCGTCACAGGCACGACCTCTGCGGCAAAGATCCCTTCGTCCGTGGCGGCACGGGCGCGCTGGTGGGACAAGGCCGCCGCCCGATCCTGGTCGGCGCGATCGACGGGAAAGGATGCGGCGAATTGTTCCGTGAGCAGCCCCATGGAGATACCGAGCTCGGCGGAGCGCAGGCCGTCGTATTCCATATGGTCGATCGCCTCGATGGCGCCAAACTTCACGCCCGCGCGGGCGCCGGGCAAGATGTGTGGGGCATTCGTCATCGATTCCATGCCGCCGGCGACGACGACACGCGCCTCTCCGGAGCGGATTAGGCGGGCCGAGTCGATGACCGCGGTCAGCCCGGAGAGACAGACCTTGTTCACCGTGGACGTGTGTGCAGCCGGGCTGATCCCGGCGCCGAGAGCGGCCTGCTTCGCCGGATTTTGCCCTACCCCGGCTTGCAAGACCTGCCCGAGGATGACAGCGTCGATGTTCGTGCCGGGGACCCCGGCCTGCGCCAGCGCCCCCCTTATCGCGCGGCTTCCTAGCTGGACCGCACTCAGCGTGGATAGCCCGCCCAGCAACTTACCAAATGGTGTGCGCGCGGCACCTACGATCACGACGTCGCCTGCTCTCTCCGACATGCGCTCTCACTCCCTCCTACCGTACGGATTTTTAATAAATCGTACAGCCTTCGCGCGCATCGAGCAGGGTTAGGCGAGAAACTTCTCCCACCTGGCCCACTCACGCTCAACCTGCCGTTCGCCTGCGAGGTAGTTAGCGTCCAGCCGCGCGAGGCGACGCTCCGTGGATTCGACCTGCATGTCGTCAGGGAAGAGAACGACGGCGCGGCCTGCGGCTTCAGCGGCCAGTATCTTGCTTTTCGACGCATTGTAGCGACGCGCCCTTTCCAAGAGGGCCTCGCCGATCGCCGGGTAGCGCCGGAAGAAGCGGCGCACCGCCGCCGGCTGGGCGATCGGATTCTTCACAAAGTCACGGGGACGTGTGGCCAGGACGAGGAATTTGTCGAACCCAGCGCGCTGCGCGGCGTCGATAAGCAAACCACCCGACTCGCCGAGGGCGCCGTCGACGTAGGGAGCGTCGTCGATAAGCGTGATCGGCATGACCTTCGGCACCGTCGAGGAGGCGCGCGTGGCCTGGAAAATGAGGTCGGGACGCCGCGCGAAATCGCGCCGCGTCCACGCGACGGTATCCCCCGTATCCGCTCGCATCGCCTCAACGTGCAGCTCGACCTCGCTGGCTGTGAACGCCTCGAAATCGAATGGCAGCAGCGCTTCAGATTCGCCATAGATGAACTCGGAGTTGAAGTAGCCCTGGCCGCGCACGAGCTTGAGCCACCCGCCGAACTTCGGGTGGGAGACGAGGTCCGTAAACGCCGCTTTCGCCCGCTCCGCGTCACGCGAAGCGTAGTTCGCCGCGTGGACGGAACCCGCGGAGACCCCACCAACCCAGCCAAAGCGCACGCCTTCCTCGATAAACTTGACGACGGCGGGTGCGGTGTAGGAGTTACGCATCCCGCCGCCCTCAATAATCAAAGCGGTATCGCGGGCGTCGATCATGCCTTCAAGACTACGGCGTGAGCGCTCCACCCGTCACCGCGAGCGTCTCCCCGGAGACGTAGGAGGCGTCCTCGGAGGCGAGGAAGACGTAGGCACCGGCAAGTTCGGCGGGCTGCCCGGCGCGCCCGATCTCCGAATCCTGGCCGAACTGCGTCAGCTTCTCCATAGGCTGCCCGAGCGAAGGCTGTAGCGGCGTCCAGATCGGCCCCGGCGCCACCGCGTTGACGCGAATTCCCTTCTCCGCGAGCAGCGCCATGGACAGCCCCTTCGACATGTTGTTCATCGCAGCCTTCGTCACCGCGTAGTGCACGAGGTGGGCAGAGGGATCGTAGGCCTGAATCGAGGAGGAGAAAATGATCGAGCTGCCCGCCTCCATATGCGGCACGGCGGCCTGGGCCAGATAGAACGGGGCGTAAATGTTGGTCTTCATCGTCTTGTCCCACTCGTCTTCCGAGATGTCGAGGAAGTTGTCGTGGGAGATTTGACGGCTCGCGTTGTTGACCAGAATGTCGATCCCGCCGAGGCCCTTGATGGCCTTGTCCACCGTGTCGAAACACTCCTGTCGGCTCTCGAGGTTGCCCGGGATGGCCACGGCCTTGCGGCCGGCATCCTCGATAAGGCCGACGATGACGTTGGCGTCCTCTTCCTCCGAGGGGAGGTAGGCGATGGCGACATCCGCGCCCTCGCGCGCGTACGCGATGGCCACCGCGGCGCCGATTCCGGAATCGCCACCAGTGATGAGGGCCTTGCGCCCTGCAAGCTTGCCGGAGCCGACGTAGGAATCCTCGCCGCGGTCCGCGGTGGGGATCATCTCGACATCCAGGCCTGGGTTTTTCTGAGTCTGCTCGGGCGGGGAGATGACGGGGTACTTGGTGCGGGGATCTGTGAGAGTCATACCCCGAGCCTACTCGTAAATAGATGCTTATGCGTTTTCTTCCTGTACCTGACGCGCAGTGCGGTCCATCCACCGCTGCACCTTGAGGCGGAAACGCACAGCCCCCATCGACCGCGGCCGCGCCTGGATACGCCGCACCGAGTCGTAACCGCACTGAAGCTCCTTGACACGCAGCACCTCGGCATCGATCTTCACCCCGACGAGCAGCCCCAGATTCACCGCCCACGCCACCACCACGACGACGAGCGCCGTGCCGAACGCACCGTATGCGCTGCGGATACCCACCACGGAGAGATAGGCGCTAAAACCCGTCCACACCGTCGCGGCGACGACAAGGGCGGCCGCGGAGCCGACCGTGAGCAGACGAAACCTGCCGGGGCGCACGTTCGGTGCGAAGTAATAGAGGCACGCGACGAGGAGCACCGCGACGATGACCATGACAGGCACGCGCACCCACCGCCACACGGGGAAGAACGCCTGCGTGAGAAACTCCACGACCCCGGTCAACCCGAGCGGCCTAGCCAAGGGCGTGAGCAGTCCGATGACCAGGTGCTCCTGCATCAGGGAGGCAAATATCAGTCCTACGGCCCCCACCACAAGAACGAGCGTGAGCAACCACATCGTCACCCATATAAGGAAGATGTTGCGTCCCTCGGCGCGGCCGTAGATGACGTTCGCGCTGCGCGAGAACGAGCGCGCGTAGGCCGAGGCGGTAAGCAGCGAGAGCAGGATCGAGACGACGAGGGCGAGCGTGTTGTGCCGCGGCTCCCCCACCACAGATTGCAAGAACTGCGCCGCCTCATCTTCCAAATCCCGTGGCACGTAACGCACCACGAACTCCCCGAGCAGCGCATCCACGGCCGCGGCGTCCCGCGGCAGAAGCAATGTAGCAATTGAGTAGAGCGCCAACACCGTTGGCGCCGCAGAGAGCACCGTGTAATACGTCAGAGCCGCCGCGCGATCGACCATCGCGTCCATCCCGAAGTCGAAGACGACCTTTTGTGCCACCAGCTTCCACCCCGCGGAATGGAGGTGATTCGCGCGCACGTGGCCGGGGGACGAGACCTGGACCTCGCCGGGGCCGTAGGAGATGACGAGCTCGGCGCGGTGCGATGTGGGCTCTTGCTCGGTCACTTCTTAGGTACCCGCTTGATGCGCTCGATGTTCTTGCCGCGGGCGAGCTCGTCGACGACCTTGTCCATCCGGCGGATCTCGCGCATGAGCGGGTCCTCGACGTCTTCGACACGCACCCCGCACACCACGCCGGTGATGAGCGCTGCATGCTCGTTCAACTGGGGCACCGAGGCGAAGAAGTCGCGGAGGTTGGCCTCGGATTCCGCAACCTCGTGAAGGCTTTCTACGCTATGGCCGCTGAGCCAGCACAAGACGTCGTCAAGCTGCTGTTGGGACTTGCCCTTGCGTTCGACCTTGGCCAGGTAGAGGTTGTAGATGTCGCCGAAACGGTAGGCGAAGACGCGCTCGAGGTTGTCCATGGGAACGAGGGTACCGTGCATTCAAAGGCGCTATGCTGGCGCGCATGGGACTGCTCGAATCGCTGCGCGGGCTCCTCGGCCGGAACAAGCGCTACGACCAGGCGCAGGCCAGCCGACTCGAGGTGCACACCGCGAACCTCAGCCCGGACACCGCCGAGCTGCTCGTCGTGATCACCCTCGACGCCGACTCCTTCAACCGCCTCAGGCGTATCGACGCCCCATTGCGCCTCTCCCCCACCACAGGCCGCGCCGTGACCTTCGTGCCCGTGGGCGATGCCAAAGACCCTGCGCTCGACCCGAACCTCGGGTGGATCATTCCGGTGACGCGCGGGAGCCTCGATAAGCTGCGCACGCTCCCGGCTACTCCCGGCAGCTACGAGATCGACGGCACCCACCTCGCCTTCGTGGTCACCGCCTAAGCTCGCCCGAGTGCCTCCCCGACGCGCTTTCCGGAGTGGATGCAGCCGCCCAGGAAGGTCCCCTCCAGCGCGTTCTTGCCGTGCATCCCGCCGCCGCCAAAACCTGCGGCCTCGCCACAGGCGTAAAGGCCCTCGAACACGGAGCCGTCGGGGTGGAGCGCGCGGCCGGAGAGGTCGGTCTCGATGCCCCCGAGCGTCTTGCGGGTGAGCACGTGCAGGCGGATCGCGATGAGCGGGCCCTTCGACTCGTCGAGGATGCGGTGCGGCGGGTGGACGCGGACGATCTTATCGCCGAGGAACTGCCTCGCCATGCGGATGTAGTTGACCTGGATGTCCTTGGAAAACGCGTTGGAGAGCTGCGAGTCGCGCTCGATGAGCTGGCGGCGGACCAGCTCGGCGTCGACCTCGACGCTGCCGATCTCGTTCATCCCCGCGACGAGCTCTTCGACCGTGTCCGCAGTGACCCAGTCCACCCCGTTGTCCTGGAACGCCTTGATCGGCCCGGGGGTGCCGGAGCCGATCCTGCCGAGCAGCTTCTTGATCTCCTTGTCGGTCAGGTCCGGGTTCTGCTCGGAGCCGGAGAAGATGAACTCCTTATCGGCAATCGCCTGGTTGAGGATGAACCAGGAGTAGCCGTAGCCGGTGCGGCCGATGTGGGCGAGCGCCGCGAGGTTATCGGAGCCCGGGAAGAGGTTGGTGGGAAGGCGGTGGCCCGCGGCGTCGAGCCAGACCGACGAGGGGCCGGGGATGATGCGGATGCCGTGGCCCGGCCAGATCGGGTCCCAGTTGATCATGCCTTCGGGGTAGTGCCACATGCGGTCGGTGTTGACCAGGTTGGCGCCGGCGTCTGCGGCGATGTCGATGCCGCGGCCGTCGACGAACTCGGGAACCCCGGTGACCAGGTCGTCGGGGCAGGGCCCCCAACGATCGTCCGGCCACATGCGGCGCACCTTCTCCAAGTTGCCGCCGATGCCGCCGGTGGCGATGACCACGGCGAGGCCGCGCAGCTCGAAGTCGGAGATTTCCTCGTTGTTGGAGGCGGCGCCGCGTACCGAGGGGTCGCTAGCTAGCTCCTTGCCCGCCACGCCGCACGCGCGGCCGCCCTCGATGAGGATGCGATCGACGCGGTGGCGGAAGCGGAACTCGACCTTGCCCTGCTTCTCTGCCTCGAGCAGCGGCTCACGGAAGATACGCACGACCTCGGGGCCGGTGCCCCAGGTGACGTGGAAGCGCGGGACGGAGTTGCCGTGGCCCGAGGCGTCGCCGGAGCCGCGCTCGGCCCAGCCGATCGTCGGCACGATGCGAAGGCCCAGGTTACGCAGGTAGCCGTGCATCTCGTGCGCCGCGAAGCGGACGTACTCCCGGCCCCACTGCCGCGGCCACTTGTCGTTGTCGGTCTCGTCGAAGTCCGCCGAGTTCTCCCAGTCCATCCAGGCGAGCTCTTCGTAGTCGTTCACGCCCATGAGCTTTTGCTCGGGGGAGCCGACGAGGAAGAGCCCACCGAGGGACCAAAAGGCCTGGCCGCCGAGGTTTTCCCTGCTCTCCTGGTCGACGAAGACGACGTGCTTGCCCGCCTTGACGGCCTCGTAGCCGGCGACGAGGCCGGATAACCCGCTGCCGACGATGATGACTGAATCCTGCGCTAGTTCCATGTTTGAGACGATACCCGGATTTCGCGCCAAACCGGGCGGGTTGAGCGAAAATCGAAAATGTCACCAGACGTTCACCTGCGCGACCCGCCGCATAGCCTGCGGCTACCTTCGTAAGCGGGTAACGTGAGCGGGACACCCGGGCGACGCAGCGGGTGCGCGAGCGCGTTTTTTAAGAGAAAGGCTGTCAATAGTGAAGATTGCGATTCTGGGCGGAGACGGATTCTGCGGCTGGCCCGCGTCCCTCCACCTCTCCGACCTCGGACACGACGTTGTCATCGTGGACAACCTCTCCCGCCGCAGGATCGACGAGGAGCTCGGCGCAGAATCACTCACCCCGATCGCCTCCATCGAGGAGCGCCTCCAGGCCTGGCAGGAGGTCTCCGGAAAAACCATCGGCTTCCGCAACATCGACGTTGCCCAGGACTACGGGGGCCTGCGCGACTTCATCGTCGAGTTCGCCCCCGACGCCGTGGTGCACTTCGCCGAGCAGCGCGCCGCGCCCTACTCGATGAAGAACCCGCGCACGAAGCGCTACACCATCGACAACAACGTCAACGCCACCCACAACCTGCTCGTCGCCATCGTCGAGTCCTGCCTCGACGTCCACGTCGTCCACCTCGGCACGATGGGCGTCTACGGCTACGGCACCGCGGGCATGAAGATCCCCGAGGGATACCTCGATATCAAGGTCGAGACCGACGAGGGCAACGTCTTAGAGCAGCAGATCCTCTACCCCACCAACCCCGGGTCCGTCTACCACCTGACAAAGGTCCTCGACCAAAACATCTTCGCGTACTACGCCAAGAACGACGAGCTCCGCATCACCGACCTGCACCAGGGGATCATCTGGGGCACCCACACCCCGCAGACGGAGCGAGACGAGCGCCTTATCAACCGCTTCGACTACGACGGCGACTACGGCACCGTGCTCAACCGTTTCCTCATGCAGGCCGCCATCGGCTACCCGCTGACCGTCCACGGCACCGGCGGGCAGACCCGCGCGTTCATCCACATCCGCGACATGGCCAAGTGCATCGAAATCGCCTTGAACAACCCGCCCGCCCGCGGCGAGCGGGTCATGATTATCAACCAGATGACGGAGACCCACCGGGTGCGCGACCTCGCCGAGCTGGTGGCGAAGATCTCCGGCGCATCCGTTGAGCGCGTCCCCAACCCGCGCAACGAGGCGGACGAGAACGAGCTGTTCGTCTCCAACGACACCTTCCTCAGCCTGGGCCTGGAGCCAACCAAGCTCGCCGAGGGCCTGCTCCAGGAGGTCGAAGAGGTCGCCGAGCGCTACGCGCACCGCGTCGACCGCGCGAAGATCCCGGCCCGCTCGCTGTGGACGAAGAAGCAGGCCGAGGGCGTACCTACCGGCGAGAAGTAGATGCGGATCGCGATTTTTACGGAGGTCTTCCTCCCCAAGATCGACGGCATCGTCACCCGCATCACCCGCACCCTCGACGAGCTCGCCGCGCTTGGCCACGAAGTCGTCGTCTTCGCCCCCGGCAACCCCGTGCAAAGCTACGCGGGCTTCCGCGTGGTCACAGTTCCCTCCGTGCCGTTTTGGCCGATCTACCCCGAAAACCACGTCGGTGCGCTCCACCCCGGGATCTACCGGGAGCTCCGGGCGTTTGACCCGGACGTCGTCCACTGCGTCAACCCGATCTGGACGGCCGGGTGGAGCGCGCTCATCGCGGAGAAGATGGGCTACCCCATCCTCGCCTCTTTCCACACCGACGTGCCCGAGTACACCCGCAAGCTCGGTATCGGCTGGATGCGGCGGCCCGCCCTGTGGGGGATCCGCACCTTCCACTCCCGCGCGAAGGTCAACCTCGTGACCTCGGCGCCGATGCTGGAGAAGGCGAGCGACTACGGCATCGACAACGTCGAGGTGTGGCCGAAGGCTGTGGATACGGTGGGCTTCGCGCCGTCGAAAAGCGAGCCCGCCATGCGCGCCATGCTAAGCGGCGGCAACCCCGACGACCCCCTCGTGACCTACGTGGGCCGGATCTCCGCGGAGAAATCCACCGCCCGCACGCTGGGGATCATGGAGCGGGTGCGCGAGCGCGTCCCCACCGCCCGGCTCGCGCTCATCGGCGCCGGCCCGCAGCTCGAAGAGCTCAGGCGCACCATGGACCGTGATTGGATCACCTTTACCGGCTACCTCTCCGGGGCGCAGCTGCACAGCGCCTACGCCTCGGGCGACGTGTTGCTCTTCCCCTCGACAACTGAGACGCTCGGGTTCGCCGCGCTCGAGGCTCTCGCCTCGGGCGTCCCCGTTGTCGGGGCCCGCGCCGGCGGTCTTCCCTACGTCATCGACGACGGCATCACCGGCTACACGGTGGACCCGCAGCGTAGCGACGCCGAGTGGGCCGGCCCGGTCGCCCGCCTACTCACCGACGCGCAGGCCCGCGGCGAGTTCTCGCGCGCCGCGCGGGCCGAGGCCGAGCGCTGGTCCTGGCGCTCGGCCACGCAGCGGCTCGTCGAGTTCTACGGGGCCGCTTGCGCGGAGTAGTGCCACCATTGGTTAAATGGTGACATGTCATATTTCAAAGACGTAGTCCTTGTCGTTGCCCGCGTGATCATCGGCGTCATCTTCATCGCCCACGGCTGGCAGAAGTTCACCGAGTGGGGCCTCGACGGCACCGCCGAGACCTTCGCCGGCATGGGGGTGCCGTTCCCCTTCGTCGCCGCAACCGGGGCAGCCACCGCCGAGCTGCTGGGCGGAGTCGCGCTCCTTATCGGCGCCCTCGCGCTCGCGGCCGCCTCAGCGTCGACTACCTGATCTCGCGCGGATCCTTGCGCGCCGGGTAGATCTTCGGGCGCACGCCCGCGATCTCCTCGACAATGCGCACCACCTGGTGGGAGTAGCCGTACTCGTTGTCGTACCACACGTAGAGCACCAGGTGGTTGCCCGCCGCGATGGTGGCCAGGCCGTCGACCACGCCGGCGTGGGTGGTGCCCAGGATGTCGGTGGAGACGATATCGGGCGAGTTGATGTAGTCGATCTGCTGGCGCAGGTTCGAGTCGGTGGACACCCGGCGAATAAACTCGTTGACCTCGTCCTTTTCCACCTCTTTCTCGAGGTCCAGGTTGAGCACGGCCATGGAGACGTCCGGGGTGGGCACGCGGATCGCGTTGCCGGTGAGCTTGCCTTCAAACTCCGGCAAGGCCTTGGAAACGGCCTTGGCCGCCCCCGTCTCGGTGAGCACCATGTTCAGCCCGGCGGCGCGGCCGCGGCGCGGGCCCTTGTGGTAGTTATCGGCCAGGTTCTGGTCGTTGGTGTAGGAGTGGACCGTCTCCACGTGGCCGTGCCGCACCCCGTAGCGGTCGTTGATGACCTTGAGCACCGGGGTGATGCCGTTGGTGGTGCACGAGGCGGCGGAGAGCACGTTATCGGAGGCGTCGTTAGTAATGTCGCCGTGGTTGACGCCGTAGACGATGTTGCGCACGTCGCCCTTGCCCGGCGCGGTGAGCAGGACTTTTTGCACCCCGGCCGACTCGAGGTGGCGGCTTAGACCCGCCCGATCGCGCCACTTGCCGGTGTTGTCCACCACGATCGCATCGCTGATGCCGTAGCGGGTGTAGTCGATCGAGGCCGGATCATCCGAGTAAATCATCTGGATCGGGGTGCCGTTCGCCCAGATCACGTCGTTGTCGCGGTCGACCGAGATGGTGCCGTTGAAGGGGCCGTGGACGGAGTCGCGGCGCAGCAGGGAGGCGCGCTTGACAATGTCGTCCTCGCCCTTTTTGCGCACGACCACCGCGCGCAGGCGCACGCCGCCGTAGGTCGCCTCGCGGGCCACGAGGATGCGGGCGAGCAGGCGGCCGATGCGGCCGAAGCCGTAGAGCACCACGTCGCGCGGCTCGACCGCCGTGTGCGCCCCGATCGCACCGGCGAGCTCCGCCTCAAGGAACTCCCTTAGGTCCACGCCCTCGGTGCGAGAGAAGTTCTTTGCCAGGCGGCCGAGGTCGATGGAAGAGGTGCCGAGGTCGAGGGTGACCAGCTCCTTGAGAATCGGCAGGGTCTCCTCGAGCGGCAGCTCGCGCTCGACGATGCGGCGCGCGTAGCGGTGCGCCTTGATGATGTCGATGTCGGTCACCCCGACAAGCAGGCGCCCGTAGATGGAGGTTACCGCGTTGTTCTCCCGGTGCAGCTGGCTGATCAGGGGGATCATCTCCTGGGCCAGCGTGAGCTTCCGGTTGAAGTCGTTGTGGGCAGCGGTCGATGGGGTGTAAGCGCTCACTGATGTCCTTACTCGGTTGGGGGTATTTCACATACGCATCCAGTTTATCCATGCCAGTCTATCCATGCGCCGACCATGCGATCGGCTATACCCCTTCGGCGCGACGTGCGATACTTCAGGGGCAATGGCTCAACCCATCATCGACTTCACCCAGCCCGCCGACATCGTCGCCCCGCAGCTGCTCGGCTGCGTCATCGAGCACGGCGGGGTGCGCCTGCGGCTCACGGAAGTGGAGGCCTACCTCGGCGAGAACGACCCGGCCTCCCACACCTTCAACGGCAAGACGGCGCGCAACGCCGCCATGTTCGGCCCGCCCGGCAGGCTCTACGTCTACCTCTCCTACGGCATCCACCACAACGGCAACATCGTCTGCGCACCCGAGGGCACCGGGCAGGGCTGCCTCCTGCGCGCAGGCGAAGTCGTCGGCGGCGTCGAAATCGCCGCCGCCCGGCGCGGGGAGACCCCCTTTGCCAACCTCGCCCGCGGGCCCGGAAACCTCGGCAAATCGCTCGGGCTCTCTCTGACGGACAACGGGGCGCCTGTGCGCATCACCGCGCCCGACTCCGCCCCCGAATGGGTCGCCGGCCCGAGGGTCGGGATTACGAAAAACGCCGCGGCCCCGCTGCGGTTTTGGATCCCGGGCGAAGCCACGGTGTCGCGACCGCGGGGGCGTCGCTAAGCTTTCGCGCCCTTCTCGAGCGCGGCAGCGACGTCGGGCACGTAGCGGAACTCCCCGCGCGGCGGGCGGGTATAGGAACCTGACTCGAGGCGCTGCGGGATCTCCGGCAAGTCGATCTTGATGTGCTCGTAGGGAATCGTGGAGAGCAAGTGGGAGATCACGTTGATGCGCGAGCGCTTCTTATCATCGGACTCCACGGTGTACCACGGCGCGGACGGGATGTCGGTGTGGATGAACATCTCGTCCTTCGCCCGCGAATAATCCTCCCACTTCGTGATGGATTCAAGGTCCATCGGGGAGAGCTTCCACCGGCGCAGCGGGTCCTCGCGGCGGGCCACGAAGCGCGCGTATTGCTCCTCGTCGGAGACGGAGAACCAGTACTTGCGCAGCATGATGCCGTCTTCGACCAAGAGGCGCTCGAAGATCGGCGCCTGGTGAAGGAAGCGGCGGTACTCCTGCGACGTACAAAAGCCCATCACCCGCTCCACACCTGCGCGGTTGTACCACGAGCGATCAAAGATGACGATCTCGCCCGCCGAGGGCAGGCGCTCGACGTAGCGCTGGAAGTACCACTGGCCGCGCTCGCGCTCCGTCGGCTTCGGCAGCGCCTCGATCCGGCACGTGCGCGGGTTGAGGTACTGGGTAATCCGCTTGATCGCGGAGCCCTTCCCCGCCGCGTCGCGGCCCTCCATGACAATGACGAGGCGGGCACCGGTGGAGACCACCCAGTGCTGCATGGCCACCAGCTCGCCCTGGAGCCGCAGCAGCTCGGCCTCGTAGGCCTTCTTCGACAGCTTCGCGGGCTTGTCGTTCTTTCCGCGCTTATCGGCTTTGCTCAACCCGAAACTCCACGAGCTCGTCCCACTCCGTCTTGCCATCGATCTGGTGGTTAATGACCTGCGGGGTCTTTGTGAGTAGCTTCGGCAGGTATTCCTGCGCCGCACGGAAGTGCGGGGACGTCACGTGCGCCTTCGCCGCGCCGTCCACGTAGGCCTCGACGAGGAGGTACTCGTTCGGGTCCTCCTCGCTGCGGTACCAGTCGAAGAACAGGTTGCCCTCCTCGGCGCGCGAGCCGTCGGTGAAGTCGGCGACGAGCTCGCGGAAGTTCTCAACGTGCTCGGGCAGGGGCTGGAACTTAACGTTGATGAGAATCATGTCTTCCACACTACGCCCCAGCGGTATAAATAAGTGAACACCAATTCCAACCCAGAGGAAGGCGGAACGCAGAAGCCCGTGAGCACCACCATCGACCTCAACGCCGATCTCGGCGAGACCACAGCAGGAAACCCCGTGGCTGACGACGCCTCCATGCTAACGATGGTCTCCAGCGCCAACGTCGCCACCGGGTTCCACGCGGGAGACCCACACTCCATCGCGGCCACGCTGGCGGAGGCGAAGTCCCGCGCGGTCACTATCGGCGCCCACATCGCCTACCACGACCCCGCCGGCTTCGGCCGCCGCTTCGTGGACTACGACCCGGCCGAACTCGCCGACGAAACCCTCTACCAAATCGGCGCCCTCGACGCGCTCGCCAGCGCCCAGGGGCTCACGGTGCGCTACGTCAAGCCGCACGGCGCGCTCTACAACACCATCGCGCACCACGCCGAGCACGCCCGCGCCGTCGTCGACGGCGTCAAGGCATTCAGCCGCGACCTCGCGCTCATGCTGCTGCCGGGCGGAGTAGCCGTCGACATTGCCGAGGCCGCGGGCCTGCGGGTGATCCGCGAGGCCTTCGCCGACCGCGGCTACAACCCGGACGGGACTCTGGTGTCCCGCCGCGCCCCCGGGGCGGTCATCACCGACCCCGGCGCCGTCGCCGAACGCGTAGCCCAGGTCGCGGCCACCGGCTCCGTCACCGCGATCGACGGATCGACCCTCGAGGTGCGCGCCGAATCGGTCTGCGTCCACGGTGACTCCCCTGGCGCGGTCGAGCTCACCCGGAGCGTCGTCGAGCGGCTCGGGCGCGAGGGCATCGAGATCCGGAGCGCGCTGTGACGCGCGCCGAGGCAATCACACCTGTCGGTTCGCGCGCGCTCATCGTCGACCTGCCCGACCTCGAAGCCGTGATGGACTGGCACGCCGCGCTGAGCGCGGCGCCGCTCGACGAGCAGAGCGACGTCATCGCCGCCGCCCGCACGGTGCTTCTCACCTTCGCATCCCCGCGCGCCGCAGCGGCCGCGGCCACCGAGCTGCGCGAGTTCTCCCCCGCCCGGGCGCAGCGGCGCGCCCCGCGCACCATCGAGATCGACGTGCTCTACGACGGCGCCGACCTCGACTCCCTAGCCGCCTCCCTGGGCACGTCGCGCGCTGAGCTCATTGAGTGGCACACCTCGACGACGTGGGTCGCCGCGTTCGGCGGATTCGCGCCGGGATTTTCCTACTGCGTCCCGGAGCATGGCCGCGGCCTGGACATCCCGCGGCTTCCCACCCCGCGCACCGAGGTGCCCGCAGGCGCCGTCGCCGTTGCGGGGCAGTTCTCCGCCGTCTACCCCCGCACCTCCCCGGGCGGGTGGCAGCTGGTGGGCACAACCCGCACGGCTATGTGGGACTCCGCGGCGTCCCCGCCCGCCCTGGTCGCCCCCGGGGACCGGGTGCGCTACCGGGCCGTCGACACGCTGCCCGAGCCCCGCTCTGAGAGCCCGCGGCGCCGCGAGCTGCCCCCGCACCGGCCGGTCTTTCGCGTCGAGGACCCCGGCCTGCTCACCGTCTTTCAGGACCTCGGCCGGCCGGGACACGGAAACCTCGGCGTGACCACCTCCGGCTCCGCCGACCGCGCCTCCGCGCGCACCGCGAATGCTGCCGTGGGCAACGCGCGGGGGGCAGCGGTGCTAGAAAACGTCGGCGGGTGCGCCCTGACCGCGCGCGCAGAAACGGTCGTGAGCGTCACCGGCGCGCCCGCCGATGTCCTTATCGACGACCGCTTAGTGCCCCTCGCGGCGCCACTGATCGTCCCCGCCGGCGCGCGGCTGAGCGTCTCGGCCCCCAGCGCAGGCATGCGCTCCTACATCGCGGTGCGCGGAGGGTTCATCGCGAACACAGAGCTCGGATCGGCGTCCACAGACGTCCTCTCCGGGCTCGGGCCGCGACCGATTGCCGCCGGCGATACCCTCAGCGTCGCCCTGACGGCCCCGCCCTTCTCCACCTCCGCGACGGCGAGCAACCCGCTGCGCGTGAGGCACGAGGGCGGTATAACCGCGGGCACCGTGCGCTGCGTGCCCGGCCCCCGCGACGACTGGTTCTCGCCCGCGACCTTCGAGCGCTTCTTGGCCACCCCCTACACCGTGACGGCCGAGTCCAACCGGGTCGGCCTGCGCCTGCGCGCGGAGCACCCGCTCGAGCGCACCCGCAATGACGAGCTTCCCTCGGAGGGTATGGTTGCAGGATCCGTGCAGGTCCCGCCGAGCGGCCAGCCGGTCGTGTTCCTGCGCGACCACGCCGTAACCGGGGGCTACCCCGTCATCGCCACCGTCATCGACGAAGACCTAGACATCATCGCCCAGCTCCCGGCGGGCGCCACGCTCCGCTTCGAGCTCTACAACCGCTAGAAGGACTTCCCCACCCGTGACTTTCAACGCTGTACTCATTGCTAACCGCGGAGAGATCGCCGTACGCATCGCCCGCGCCGCCCGCGACGCCGGGATCCGCTCCATCGCGGTCTACTCCGAGCCCGATACCGGTGCGCTGCACACCCTCGTCGCCGACGAGGCATACCGCCTGCCGGGAAAGACCTCGGCGGAGACGTACATGAACATCCCCGCCCTGCTCGCGGTGGCGGCCCGCGCCGGCGCCGACTGCGTGCACCCCGGCTACGGGTTCCTCTCCGAAAACGCCGATTTCGCCCGCGCGGTGCAGGACGCCGGTTTGACGTGGATCGGCCCGACCCCCGAATCCATCGAGCTGCTCGGCGACAAGCTCGCCGCACGCCGGGTCGCCGTCGAGGTCGGCGCCCCTCTCGCGCCCGGCACCCCGGATCCCCTCTCCCACTGGGAGCAGGCGCGCGACTTCGCCCGGGAGCACGGCATGCCCATCGCGATCAAAGCGGCGTTCGGTGGCGGCGGGCGCGGCCTCAAGGTCGTCACCGAGGAGGCCGACATCGAAGAGGGATTCAACTCCGCCGGCCGCGAGGCCCGCGAGGCGTTCGGCCGCGGGGAATGCTACGTGGAGAAGTTCCTCACCCACCCGCGCCACGTGGAATGCCAGATCCTCGCCGATACCCACGGCAACGTCGCGGTGCTGGGCACCCGCGACTGCTCCACCCAGCGGCGGTTCCAAAAACTCATCGAGGAAGCTCCCGCCCCCTTCCTCACCGACGAGCAGCGCCGCGCGATCGAGGATGGGGCGCGGGATATCTGCGCCGCCGCCGGCTACGTCTCCGCCGGGACGGTCGAATACATCGTCTCCGAAGACGGCACGGTGTCATTCCTTGAGGTCAATACCCGCGTTCAGGTGGAACACCCCGTCACGGAGGCCGTCACCGGAATCGATATCATCGCCGAGCAGTTCCGGATCGCCGCGGGTCTGCCGCTTTCCTTCGCCGGCACGCACCCCGAGCCGCGCGGCCACGCGTTCGAGTTTCGCATCAACGCCGAAGATGTCTCCAACGGCTTCGCCCCCTGCCCCGGCACGGTCACGCTTTTCGACGTCCCCACCGGCCCCGGGATCCGCGTCGACGCGGGCGTGCGCACGGGATCGACCATCCCTGCCTACTACGACTCGCTCATGGCGAAGCTCATCGTGTGGGGCCCCGATCGCGCCACGGCGATCCGTCGCGCGCGGCGGGCGTTAGAGGAGTTCCGCATCGACGGCGTGCGTACCGTCTTGCCTTTCCACCGGGACATGATCGACTCCGCGGAGCTCACCGGCGAGCGCCTCGGGGTCTACACCGACTGGGTGGACCAGAACTATTCGCCTTCAGCCGCGCGCGACGTCGCCGACATCGAGCACATCTACGACGAGCGCACGCGTGTCGTCATCGAGCTCGACGGCCGCCTCCACGTCGTCGGCGTCCCCACCGCCTTGTTCACCGCCGCGGGGACCTCAGCAAACACATCCACGAGCACAGCGCCGCAGCGGGGCGGCAGCGGTGCGGAGAGCGGCGGAGAAGGCGCGGTGACTTCGCGCTTTGAAGCGACCCTCGTCGAGTGGCTCGTGGCTAGCGGAGATACCGTGGAGCAAGGCGACCCTGTGGCAACGGTTGAGGCCATGAAAATGGAGTCCACCATCGTTGCGCCGCGCGGCGGCCACATCACGCTGAGCGCCGCGGAGGGCGAGCGCGTCGCGGCGAACGCCACGATCGCGACGATTAGCTAAGCCCACAAGGCTGCGAGCCCGGCGAGGGAGCGGTAGCCCATGAACACCGTGACCAGGAGCATGACCGCGCCGATGGCGAGCAGCCACTTGGGGTATGAGTAACCGGCGAGCAAGTCGCCGCGGCGCCACGCGGCCCACAGGACCACGGCGAAACCGATCGGCAGGATAAGCCCGTTGAAGGCGCCAGCAAAGATGAGCAGGGTTTGCGGGGCTGTGCCGAGGACCAGGTAGGCGAGCGCGCAGACCGTGATGAAGGCGACGGTGAGCCAGTTGCGCACCTTCGGGTCGGTGCGTTGCGTGGTCACGAAAGTAATCGAGGTGTACGACGCGCCGATGACCGACGATAGCCCCGCCGCCCACAGAACGAGGCCGAAGGAGCGCAGCCCGAACTCCCCTGCGGCGTGGAAGAACGCGTCGGCCGCCGTGTTGTCTTTGGACAGCGTGACGCCGGTTGCCACCACGCCGAGGACGGCGAGGAAGAGCAGCACGCGCATCACCCCGATGACAGCGATGCCGAGCACCGAGGAACGCGTGATCTGCGCGAGGTTATCCACCCCGGTGTTGCCCGAGTCGATGAGGCGGTGGACCCCGGCGAAGGTGATGTAGCCTCCCACGGTTCCGCCGATCAGGGTGGTGATGACGAGGAAGTCGACCTTTTCCGGAAGCACGGCCTGCCGCAACGCCTCTCCGACCGGGGGTTGGGAGACCACGGCGACGTAGAGCATGAGCAAGATCATGATCGCGCCGAGCGCGATGACGATTCGGTCGAGCGCAATGCCCGCGCGCTTGGAGAGGAAGACGAAGACGGCGATCGCGGCGGAGACCGCGCCGCCAATCTTCGGGTCGATGCCTAGCATCGCGTTGATGCCGAGGCCCGTGCCTGCAATGTTTCCGATGTTGAACACGAGGCCGCCGACGAACACGAGCGCTGCCATGAACCAGCCGAGGCCGGGAAGGATGGCGTTGCCGAGCTCGTTGGCGCGCAGCCCTGAGATGCCGAGGACGCGCCAGACGTTGAGCTGGATGGCGATGTCGACGAGGATGGACAGGACGATCGCGAAGGCAAAAGCCGCGCCCAGCTGCACGGTAAACACCGACGTCTGGGTCAAAAAGCCGGGGCCGATTGACGATGTAGCCATGAGGAACACGGCACCGAGCATCGGCCCAATGCCCGCGCTGGGGTTCTTTGTGGAGGGAGCGGCCATTGGACCACCCTTTCTATCGTTGACGTAAGGGACGCTGAAGTACCCCAGGAATACTAGGGCAGGCGCGCTCGCTAGTGTGAGCCCGGGTTTATCCCTCGAGCTTCTCCCCCAGCTCGAGCCACTCCAGCTCGAGGGAGTCGCGCGCCTCGCGCATATCGCTCAGCGCCGCCGATGCTTCCCCTATTGACACGAAATCGGGCTCCCCCGCGGCGGACATGGCGGTAATCTCGCCCTCGGCATCGTCGATCTGGTCGGTGAGCTTGGCTATCTTGCGCTCGAGCGCGTTCATCTGCTTGCGCAGCTCCCGTTCCTCCTGGGAGGACATGGAGCCTCGCTTGTCGACGCCCCTTTTCTCCCCGAGATCGAGCGGGCCGGCCCCGGTGGCCTCCTCCGCCCGGCGCGCGAGGTACTGCTCAATCCCGCCGGGGAGGTGGGTGAGGGCGCCGTCGCCGAAGAGGGCGTAGGTGTTATCGGCGACCCGCTCGATGAGGTAGCGGTCGTGGGAGATGACGACGAGGGTGCCCGGCCAGCTGTCGAGGAGGTCTTCGAGCTCCTGGAGGGTGTCGATATCGAGGTCGTTCGTCGGTTCGTCGAGAAGCAGCACGTTCGGCTCCGCCATGAGCACGCGGGTGAGCTGGAGGCGGCGGCGCTCCCCTCCCGAGAGGTCGCCGACCGGGGTGCGCTGGCGCTGCGGGCTAAACCCGAGGCGCTCGGCGAGCTGGGCGGCCGTCAGCTCCTTGGCGCCCAGGTGGACGTAGCTGGCGACGTCCTCCACGGCGTCGATGAGACGGCGGGAGGCGTCGAGGTCGTCGAGTTCTTGGCGCAGCCAGCCGAGCCGGGTGGTCTGCCCCTCGACGCGCCGACCCGCCGCGAGCGGGTACTGCCCCGCCAGCGCGCGCAGCAGGGTCGTCTTGCCGGAGCCGTTGACGCCGACGAGGCCGATGCGCTCGCCCGGCGCGAGGCGCCACGTGAGGTGGTCGACGAGCACGCGGCCGTCGGGGGCGTCGATGCGCGCGTCCTCCAGCTCGATGACGACCTTGCCCTGGCGCTGGCGGGCAAACGCCATGAGCTCGACGCTATCGCGCGGGGCGGGCACGTCGGCGATAAGCGCCTCGGCGGCCTCGATGCGGTAGCGCGGCTTGGAGGTGCGCGCGGGCGCTCCGCGGCGCAACCAGGCCAGCTCCTTGCGCGCGAGGTTGGCCCGCCGCTGCTCGATCGCCTCGGCCTGGCGGGCGCGCTCTGCCCGGGCGAAGGTCCAGTCGTTGTAGCCGCCCTCGTAGACGTCGACGGTGCCGTCGTGGACCTCCCACGTCAGCGTCGCCACCGTATCGAGGAACCAACGGTCGTGCGTGACCACGACGACCGCGACCTTGCGGGCCAGCAGGTGCTCGGCGAGCCACTGGACGCCCTCGACGTCGAGGTGGTTCGTCGGCTCGTCGAGGACGACGAGGTCCAAGTCTTGCACGAGCGCGGCGGCGAGGTTGACCCGGCGGCGCTCCCCTCCCGAGAGGCTCCCGACGGGGGTGTCGAGCCCCAGCTCGGCTACGCCCGTGCCCTGGAGCACCTCGCGGACCTTCGCGTTGGAGGCCCACTGGTAGGTCTCCACCCCAAGCGGCTCGACGACGGCCTGGCCGATGGTGAGGGCTGCGTCGAGATCGAAACGCTGGGTGACCACGGCCATGCGCAGCCCAGAGTTGTGGGACACGCGCCCGCTATCGGGCGGCTCGATGCCCGTGAGCACCTCGAGCAAGGTTGTCTTGCCGCCGCCGTTGACGCCGACGATGCCGATGCGCTGACCGCTTTGAACGCCGAGCGAGACCCCGTTGAGCAGGGTTTTTAACCCCCAAGACTTGGTCACGCTTTCCAGGTTGATGAGGTTTACCATGACCGGGCTATCTTAACCGCAGGTAGCGCACGATGTGAGCGCAGGCTATCGCATCGGAATCCGCCGCGTGGTGCACGAGCTCGAAGCTCGGGGCGCACACCGCGGTCACGGTCGGCAGCTTGTAGTTGGGCAGGCCGGGGATGGCCCGCCGGGCGGTGCGGTAGGTGCAGTAGAACCTCTCCGGCACGGTCCCGGTGCAGTAGTAGTCGTCCAGGCCCCGCCACACGGCCGCGTCGAAGGCCGCGTTGTGCGCCCAGACGGGAAGCCCGTCGACGAAACCAGCGACGTCATCGGCAATGTCGAAGAAGTAGGGCGCGTCCGCGACGTCTTCTGCCCGGATGCCGTGGATGTGTGTGAACTCAAAGGACATGTGCTCCTCCGGAGGGCGGAGGTAGCTCACCAGGGTCTCCACAATCTCATCCCCCGCCACCTTGACCAGCGCAATCTGGCACGCCGACGGCCCGCCGCGCCGGTTGGCGGTTTCGAAATCGACGGTGACGAACTCCGGCGCCAAAAGGTCTGCGCGGGAGGGGATGAAACTGCGTGATCTCATGGAGAGACACCTTAAGCCCCGGCCGCGACATCACTGCACGACAGCGCCCTCAACTGGGCCTTTGGCAAAGACGGCCTCGAACTCGTCGTACTGGTCGTAGATCTCGTCGCGGGTATTGATCGCGCTGAGCGCGTCCTCGCACAAAAGCGCGACGGTCGGCCCGGAGCCGGAGACGATCGCCTTGAGGCCGCGCGAGCCCGCGACGTCGAGCAGGCGGCGCAGTTGGGGGCGCAGCGCCACGGCGGCGGGTTCCAAGTCGTTGTGCAGCGCCGCCGCAACCCGCCGAGGATCCCCCGTCACCAGCGCCTGCGCGAGCCGGGTTGTGCCCATGTGAGGAACCAGCGAGGCGTCCCCGTGGCGCATGTCGTCAAGGCACGCGAAGGTCTCGCCCGTCGGCAGTGCGACCATGGGGTTGATAAACACCCACCAATACTCGCCGCGCGACATCATCTCGCAGAGCTCGTCGCCGCGGCCGGAGCCGAGCGCCGTGCCGCCCTGGAGGCAGAACGGAACGTCCGCGCCGAGCGCGGCGGCTTCTCGCAGCAAGGCCGTATCGTCGAGGCGGAAGCCGGTGAAGTCCTCGACGTAGGCGGCCGCGGCAACGAGCGCCGCCGCGGCATCGGCCGATCCCCCCGCCATACCGCCGGCGACGAAGACGCTCTTGTCCACCGCGAGGTCGACCGGGGGCAGCGGGGCAGGCGCGGGGGCGAGGCGCCGGTAGGCCTCGACCGCGGCGTCGACGGCGCGCCAAGCGAGGTTTCGCGGGGTGTCGATGTCCTCGGTGGGCCGGGTGACGCGGAAGGTCGTCTCCAACCGCGCCACGACGCTTCCCGACGCCACGGCGGGCCGCTCCGGGTGCGCCGCGAGCACGACGACCTCGCGCCGGTCCACCGCCTGGAACACCGTGGAGAGCTCGTGGTATCCGTCCGGGCGGGCCTCACCGACGCCGAGGTGGAGGTTGACCTTGCCGGGTGCGGAGGCCGTGTAGTCTACCGTCATCGCTGCTCCTGCCTGGCAAGGCGGAGGAAGTCGCCCACCGCGAGCTTTTCCCCGCGCAGCCCTGGGTCGATCCCGGCCGCGCGGCAGGCTTCCTCGGCCGCGGCCGCGGTGCCGTAGAGGGGGGCTAGAGTGGAGCGCAGGGTCTTGCGGCGCTGCGCGAAGGCGGCGTCGACAAGCGCGAACGTGCGCTCGCGCAGGCTCCTCTCGGCGCCCGGGGAGACGTCGATGCGCACGAGCCCGCTCTCGACATTCGGCGCGGGCCAGAACACGTTTTTGCCGACGGTCCCGGCGCGGCTGACGCGGCCGTAGAACGACGCCTTGACGCTGGGCACCCCGTAGACCTTCGAGCCGGGCTGCGCGGCGAGCCTGTCGGCGACCTCCTTTTGCACCATGACCAGCACCCGTCGGATCGTCGGGAACTCCTCGAGCAGGTGCAGGAGCACCGGCACCGAGACGTTGTACGGCAGGTTGGCCACGAGCGCCGTGGGCGTTGACGCGAGGTCTGCGCGGCCGACCCGCAGCGCATCGACACAGACCACCTCGAGGCGCTCGGCATAGCATGAAGCGCGCTGCTCCACGGTGCGCCCGAGGCGGCCGGCGAGGCGCGGGTCGATCTCCAGCGCGGCCACGGCTGCGACGGAATCGACCAGCGCGAGGGTCAACGAGCCAAGCCCGGGGCCGACCTCGACGACGACATCGTCCGGCGCAAGATCGGCCGCGGCGACAATGCGGCGCACCGTGTTGGGGTCGTGGACGAAGTTCTGCCCCAGCTTCTTCGTCGGCGCCACGCCGAGCTCGGCGGCGAGCTCGCGCACCTCAACGGGGCCGAGCAGGCGGGAGGGCTCCACCTCTAGCGCAGGCCCAGCTTGGCGGTGCACGCCGGCCACGCGCCCCACCCCTGGGCGGCCTGGGTCTTCTCCGCGATCGCGATCTGCTGCTCGCGGGTGGCCAGATCCGCGGTGGGGGCGTACTGGGTGCCGCCGTAAGCTGCCCAGGTCGAGGCGTTGAACTGCAACCCGCCCTGGTAGCCGTTGCCGGTGTTGATGGCCCAGTTCCCGCCGGACTCGCACTGCGCGATCGCGTCCCACACCGAGCCGCCGGCGACCGCAGGCGCCGCGGCAGACGCGGGCGCGGCAGCCTTCGTGCCTCGCGCGATGACGGCCGGTGCCGCCGGGCGGGTCTGGATGTCCTCGACGACACCGGTGGATTCGACCGCGCCGTTGACCGTCACCGTGCGGTGCACCAGCCGCCGCTCTCCCGGCTTGCCCGGCTCGCGGACCTCTTCGGCGCCGGCGGGCAGGGAGGCATCGTCGACGTAGTGCGCCGGGGCGTCAAACGCGGCGGTCTCGGTGCGCTCCGCCACGTCAACGCGGTCAAGGACGATGCTCATGTTCGGCGTCACCGGCGCGTCGAGCGCGACGTTGAGTCGGTCGTTGCTATCGAAGGTGATTCCGCGGGCGGCGAGCAGGTCGCCGACGGTCTTCGCCGCCTCGGACGTGTAGACGACGCGCCCGGCGTCGCGGATAGAGACGATCTTCGGGGTGGTCACGTCCAGCGTCATCCCGTCGGTGACCTGCTCGTCCGGGTGGGCGTTGAGCGTAGCCGCGGGGGTGATCCCGGCCTCGGCCATGAGGTCGGCCACCGTCGCGGCCGTGGAGGTGAGCTCGCGCTGCGCCCCGTCAATGACGAGAGCGACCGGCTTTGCCGTGCGCACGGTAATGGTATCGCCCGGGTTGAGCGCCGAAGAGGGGGCCGGGTAGACGAGGTCGGCGCCGCCGACGGTCACGCCGGCCGCCTTGAGCGCACCTTCGACGTCTCCGGAGTAGGTGCTCACGGACTTCGCCTCGCCGTTGATGTCGACGGTGACGTCCTTCTGGGCGGCCATGGCGGTGGTGGCGCCGCCGACGAGGACCGCCCCCGCGACGCTGCCGGCGAGGACGCGGCGTGTGGCGGTGGTGGTCGAGTTGATGCGCTGTGCAGCCATGAATTCCCTAACGTCTGGATTTCTCATCTAATAGTCGATGTAACAATACGGTAACAAACCCGTCTTGACAAGCCGCGAACCACGCCTTTACCAGCAGTCACACGGCAAACACGCGTGAGAAGGTCTCCCCCACCTCGCGGGCAAGCTCATCCACGCCCATCCCGCGCGCGGCGGCCACCGCCAGCGCCGTGTGCCCGATCAGCGCGGGCTCGTTGCGCGAGCCGCGGTAAGGCTCCGGGGTCATGTACGGCGCATCCGTCTCGATGAGCAGCTGGCCCGCCGGTGCGAGCGCGGCTGCCTCGCGCAGGTGATCGTTGCGCTTGAAGGTGACGTTGCCGGCAAACGAGAGCACGTAGCCGCGCTCGATCGCCTCCCGGGCGACATCGACCGGCGAGGAAAAGCAGTGCAGCATCACCTCGCGCGGGCGCGGCATCTCCGCCAAGATGCGCATCATCTCTGCGTCGCCCTCGCGGTTGTGGATCATCAGCGCCTTGTCCGAATCCACCGCCAGCTGAATGTGGAAACGGAAGGCCTGCTCCTGCACGTCGAGCGGGGCCGTGGAGTCCGGGTCGTGCGCAATCCAGTAGGTGTCGATGCCTGTCTCCCCGATAGCCACGCAGCGCTCATCGGCGGCCATCTCCACAAGCCGCGCCCGGGCGGCGTCGTCGAGCTCCCCGGCCCGTGTCGGGTGGATCGCGCAGGCGGCGAAGACCCGCTCGTGGGCGCGCGCCGCCGCGAGCGCCAGCTCCGCCTCCTCGAGGCCGTCGCCGACGGTACACATGCGCTCGACCCCTGCGGCCAGCGCCCGCTCGACGAGGGCGCCGGAGTCGTCGCCGATGGAGGCGAGGTGCGTGTGGGCGTCGACAAGCCCGGCGATCGTGCGCGCGGGAGTGGGGATCGGTCGCGGCTTTTTGCTCATAAAGTAGAGCCTATGGCATCTGAAACATTTAGCGACATTGACGCCGCCACGCGGGCGCAGATCGACGCCGACCTCGCCGCCGCCTCCACCCGCGGCATCTCCGGTGGTATCGACGACATCGTCGAATCCTTCGAATCCGTGGTCACGGAGTTCCTCTCGCTCGACGCGGAGCGCAAGCGCTCCTACCCGCGCGGCGAGACCGCCCGCATCTTCGGCACTGCGCTTGGCGACGCCCTCGTGCGCGATCACAACTTCGCCTGGCGCTTGCTGAGCGACGACTACGGCACCGACCTCGTCGTCGCCCGGGGCGAAGGCAGCGAGGAAGAGAAATACACCGCCCCCATCGTCGTCGTCGACCTCCGCTTCGACGACGAGGAGCCGGGGCGGCTGCGGGCGTTTATCACCCAGTTTCTCTAGCCAGCAAAGCGCGCAGCGCGAAGGTCACCAACCAGTGGGTGGACATGAAATCGCCGCTGACGATCTCCTCGGCCACGGCCGCGAGGTTGTCGCGCGCCGCCGCCTCGGCGCGCCGCGCGGCCGGCTCGTCGAGCCATCCCGCCAGCTCCCGCAGGTGCCAGGCGCGCGAGAGAGCCAGGCCGAAGAGGTGGACCGATTTCCCATCCGTCCGGTCGAGCACAGTGGGGGTCGCCAGCAGCGGGTCGTCGGCCTCGCCGAGCCGCGGGAGAAACCTCCCCAGCCAGGCGCCAAACGCGCCCGGGTCCATGACGCGGCGCATGAGGCTCGCCTCACACAGCGCAGCAGAGAGGAAGTCGTTCCCGCTCGGCTCGTAGACCACCGGGTAGTCGCGATCGGCGCCAAACCAGCGCATCGCGTGGTCGACGATCGCCTCGCACACGTCTTCCCGGCCCAGCTCCCGGGCGGAATCCAGCAGCAGCGAGAGGGAAAACGCCGTGTTGTCGTGGACCCCGGTGCGCACCGGGTAGGCAAGCGTGGGCAGCCACTCCAGGAGGTTGTCGAAGACGACCTCGCTTAAAGGCGCCATCGCCTCTGCCCACCGGGGCGCGCCGGGGTGTGACGAGCGCGCGCAGGCGGCGGCAAGCTGCGTTGCCCACGCCCACCCGTAGGGTCGCTCGTAGCTGCGGCGGGCGCGCACGTACTCGGCCTCGACCTGGGTGTGCGCGGGCTGAAGGCGGGCGTCGAGTCGCTGCGCGAGCTCTCCCGCAAGCCCGTCGCCCACGCCCTCGCCGAGCAACACGACGGCGGAGTATTGCATGTGCACCGACGAATGCCAGTCCAGGCAGCCGTGGAAAGACGGGTGCAGCCGGTGCGGGGTGACGTCGCAATCCTGCGGGTCACTCGCAGAGTGCGCCGAGTTCCACGGGTAGTGGCGATCGAGCGCGGAGACAATCGTTGCCGCCCACGGGTCTGCATACGGTGTTATTGGGCTTGACATGGGTTTTTCCTCCTAGAGGCGCAAAGACATGCATGACCGAAATGGTGATTTCCGTATCCTAGGCGGGCATGGAGGCACTCACCCTTGCACCCCACCACGCCCTCGTCGCATCTGACCAGGTAGCACCCGAGGCCATGCGCGACTTCTTCGACCGCTACTACCCCATGCTCGGCGAGTTTTTAGGCTCCGTCGGCGCGAGCCCACTCGCAGCGCGGGCGTATTACTTCTCCCCGCCGGGCGAGGTCTTCGATCTCGCCGCGGGTTTCGTCGTGCCCGCCGGAGACCTCGCTGTCATCTCCCCGCTCGTCGGCGACATCGGCGACGAGCGGGTCACGCTGCGCGCCTTCGACTCCATGGATGTGCTCACGCACAGGGTCACCGCGCCGTACGAGGAGCTGGGGGCGAGATGGGAGTCCTTCTCCCGCGATGCGCTTACTGCTGGTCACAGCTTCGCGGGACTGACCTTCGAAGAATACGTCACCATGCCCGGCGGCGAGGAAGCTCCCGTGACCGACCTCTACATCGCGCTGAGCTAGCTGCCCGCTACTGCACGGGCGCCCAGTCCGGGCCGGTGACACCCAGCTCGGGATCCAGCTTGGCAATGAGCGGCTGGGGTTTCGCCAGCGCCGTGCCGGGGGTGATATCCACCCGGCCCCATACCGCCTTCTGCGCGGCGTAGTCTCCGGTGATCGTCGGGTAGCTCTGTCCCTCGGCGGGCAGGCCGACGCCGACGAGATCGACCGCGATGTCGTCGGCGACCTCTTCGACGCGCGGGGCCGCCGCCCACACGCCCTCGCGCCCGAGCGTCTCGTGGACCTTCTGGGCGGTGTGCGGGATAAACGGGGTGAGTAGGGCGTTGCAGTCCGAGACGACCTGCAGCGCGGTCCAGAGCACGGTGGCGAGGCGTTCGCGCTGGCCCGGGTCCTTCGCCAGCTTCCAGGGCTCGTTTTCCGCGATGTAGGCGTTCGCCTCACCAACGACGTGCATCACTTTCGTGATCGCGGCCTTAAAACGGGCCTTGCCCAGGTCCGCGCCCGCCTCGTCAAACGTGCGCTCCGCGAGATCGAGGATGCGCTGGTCGGATTCCTCCAGCGTGCCCGGCGCGGGCACCTCCCCGAAGTTCTTGTGCGCCATCGAGACCGTGCGGTTGACCAGGTTGCCCCAGCCGTTAGCCAGCTCGTTGTTGACGCGGCGGACGAACTCGTCCCAGGTGAAGTCCGTGTCGTTGTTCTCCGGGCCGGCCACGGCGATGAAGTAGCGCAGCGGATCGGGGCCGAACTCGCGCAGGAAATCCTTCACGTAGATCACCACGCCCTTCGACGAGGAAAACTTCGAGCCCGACATGGTGAGGAACTCCGAGGAGACAACCTCGGTGGGCAAGTTGAGCTCCCCGAGCTCGTGGAGCTGCCCACCCCTGGCACCCTTGCCCGCGTAACCGAGCAGCTCGCCGGGCCAGATCTGGGAGTGGAAGGTGATGTTGTCCTTGCCCATGAAGTAGTAGCCCTCCGTGGCGGGGTCCTGCCAGAACGCCTTCCACGCCTCCGGGTCGCCGGAGCGGGCCGCCCACTCGATCGAGGCGGAGAGGTAGCCTACGACGGCGTCGAACCACACGTAGAGCTTCTTCGACGGGTTGTCCTGCCAGCCCTCGACGGGGATCGGGATGCCCCAGTCGATGTCGCGGGTCATGGCGCGCGGGCGCATATCCTCGAGCAGGTTGAGGGAGAACTTCAACACATTGGGGCGCCAGTCCTCGCGGGTTTCCAGCCAGGCCTTCAAGGCGTCGTGAAGCGCGGGCAGGTCGAGCATGAAGTGCTCGGTCTCGACGAACTTCGGGGTCTCGCCGTTGATCTTGGACACCGGGTTGATAAGGTCTGCCGGGTCGAGCTGGTTGCCGCAGGTGTCGCACTGGTCTCCGCGCGCGTCCGCTGCGCCGCAGATGGGGCAGGTGCCCTCGATGTAGCGGTCCGGCAGGGTACGCCCGGTCGAAGGGGAAATCGCGCCACTGGTGGTCTCTTTAACCATGTAGCCGTTGGCGTAGAGGCCCTTAAACAGCTCTTGGACCACCGCGTAGTGGTTGCGGGTGGTCGTGCGGGTAAACAGGTTGTAGGACAAGCCGAGCCCGGCTAGGTCCTCGACGATTTGCGCGTTGTAGCGGTCCGCGAGCTCCTTGACGCTCACGCCCTCCTTGTCGGCCTGGACGAGCAGCGGCGTGCCGTGCTCGTCGGTACCGGAGACCATGAGCACGTTGTTGCCCGCCATGCGCTGGTAGCGGGCGAAAACGTCCGAGGGAACGCCGAAGCCGGCGACGTGGCCGATGTGGCGCGGCCCGTTGGCGTACGGCCAGGCGACGCAGACGAGGACGTTTTTCGCGGAACCGGAAGAAGTCATAGGCCCAAGTTTACTAACGGCGTGCCTTGACCATTCGGTTGCGCTTGCGGTTTTCCCTCTCCTGCCGCTCACGGTTGACTCGGCGCTCGACCGCGAGCTGGCGGGCGAAGCGCTCCTGCTCCTTCTTGTCCAGGTAGATCGTGTCATTGGAGATGTCCTTGACAATCGCGACCATGAGAGCGATGAGGATGAACAGGAAGGGAGTAGCGGCGACAATGGTCACCGACTGCAGCGCGTTGAGCGCATCGGAACCGCCGCTGATAAGCAGCGTCAGACCGACTACGGCGGTGCCGAGCCCGAAGACCGCGGCGAGCCACGGCTTCGCGTCCGACTTGCCGTTTTGTGCCATCGAGGCCATCACGGTCGAGGCCGAATCGGCCGAGGTAATAAAGAAGGTAGCCAGCAGCACCACGGCAAAGATACCGATGAAAAACCCGCCGGGCAGGGTGTGCAGGAGGCTAAAGAGCTGCTCCTCGGCCGCGCCCGAGCCGTAGATGGAGTTGCCGTCCTGCTCGAGCTTGATCGCGTAGCCGCCGAAGATGGCAAACCAGATCGTCGAGAGTACCGAGGGCACGAGGAGCACGCCGAGACAGAACTCGCGGATCGTGCGCCCGCGAGAGATGCGGGCCAGGAACATGCCCACGAACGGCGACCAGGAGATCCACCAGGCCCAGTAGAAGATGGTCCAGCTAGAGAGGAACTCCCCCGCCTCGCCATCGGCACTCTCCGCGGTGCGCCCGGCCATGAGGAAAAACTGGTCGACGTAGGAGCCCACTGCCGTCGGCAGCATGTTCAAGATGTTGACGGTCGGGCCGACGACGAAGACGAAGATGGCCAGGACCGCTGCGACAAACAAGTTGAAGTTCGACAGCCACTGGATGCCGCGGCCCACCCCAGACATCGCCGAGAGGAGGAAGGCGAGGGTGAGTACGGCGACGATACCAACGGTCAGCCGGGTCGACGGGGTTTCGACAAAACCGGAGGCAGTGAGCCCGGATGTGATCTGCAGTGCGCCGAGGCCGAGCGAGCAGGCGGTGCCGAAGATCGTGGCGAAGATGGCGAGGCTATCGATGATCTGGCCGATCACGCCATCGGCGGCCTTTCGCCCGATGAGCGGGGTAAACGCACTGGATACGAGCTGCTTGCGGCCAAGCCGGAAGGTAGAGTACGCGATCGCGAGACCGATGATGGCGTAGACGGCCCAGGGGTGGAGCGTCCAGTGGAACATTGTCTGCGCCATGGCCGTTCCCACCTGGTGCTCGGGCTGGCCTGGCACGCCATCACGGTACATGCTCAGCGGCTCCGAGGCGCCATAGAACATCAGGCCAATGCCCATGCCCGCGGCGAACATCATCGCGATCCACGAGGTCGTCGAAAACTCGGGCTGCTCATCGTCGCCGCCGAGGCGGATGGAGCCGAAGTTGCTCAGCGCGACGGTGAGGATGAAGCCGACGAAGACTGTGCCGAAGAGGACGAAAGCCCAGCCGACATTGTCGATCACCCATCCGAAGGAGGTGTTGGCGAAGGCGGCGAAGCTCTCCGTGCCGGCGAGGCCCCACGCGACCACGGCGGCGACGATGACAACGATGGGGGCGACGATGCCGAAGTTGATCGGGGCGTTTTCGTCCTCCGCCGCGGACTCGGCCGGGCCCTGGCCCGGCTGCGCGACGAACTCGACGCCGTGGCTATCGGCCTCGATGAGGGCCGCGAGCTCGCTCGTTGCCGATGGCGACGCGGCATCGGGGGTGTCCTGGTGGGTCATCCCTCATTCTCCTTCCAACGATATATCAGGAAATCCAAATAATCGACGAGAAGCAGGCTACCCTAAAGTCACCCCAATGTTAACCGGAGCCGCGGGCAGCCAGCGTGGCGTCGTAGAGCTCGCCCGCTTTCACCCCGGCGCCGTGGGCGACCTCTTTGACCACATCCTTGAGCCGCTCGCCGCCCGCCACGCGTTCGAGCACGGCGCTGACTAGCGAGGCGGGATCCGCCGCGCGCGGCGCTGCCCCCTCGATGACCACGGTGATCTCCCCGCGCAGCCCCTCGGCCGCCCACTCCGCGAGTTCCCCGAGACCCGCCCGCTTGACCTCCTCGTAGGTCTTGGTCAGCTCGCGGCACACCGCTGCGCGGCGCGCGGTACCGAGCACGGCTGCGGCGTCGCCAAGCGTGGCCGCGATGCGGTGCGGGGACTCGAAGAAGCACACCGCGCGGCGCTCATCGACGAGCGTTTCCAGCCACGCCCGGCGCGCGCCCTGCTTCCGCGGGGCAAACCCGTCGAAGATGAACTGGCCCACCCCCAGTCCGGAGAGCGCCAAGGCAGTGGTCACCGCCGAAGGGCCAGGGATACACGTGACGGGGATGGCGGCGTCATGCGCGGCGGCGACAATCGAGTGACCGGGGTCGGAGACGAGTGGCATGCCCGCGTCCGTAACCACGAGAACCATCGACTCCCGCGCGGCGTCTAAGAGTTCGGCGACGCGACCGTCCTCGTTGTGGTCGAAGTTGGAGACCAATCTCCCGCCGATGTCGACGCCAAGAGCCGCGGCGAGTTGGCGGGTACGGCGTGTGTCCTCCGCGGCGACGACGGCTGCCTCCGCGAGGGCCCGGGCGAGCCGCGGCGAGGCGTCGCCAATGTTGCCCAGCGGCGTCGCCGCGAGCACGATGCCCGCAGCAGGGGCGGATTTGTCGTACTCACTCATGCGCACCAAGGGTAATATCCCCGGGGTGAGACCGGCCACCGCACCAGCCCCGAAACCAGCACGGGCCCTAGCGCCCACCCGCATCCCCGCGACCGCGCCGTGGACGAGGCGGGATACGGCCTCACTGGCCATCATCGCGGCGCTGGCGCTGTTTACCCGCGCAATCGGCCTGACCCAGCCCACGGCCGGTGGCACCCCCGTCTTCGACGAGAAGCACTACGTCCCGCAAGCCTGGGACATGGTGCGCTCCCACATCAACCCGATCCTCGGCGGGATCGAATCCAACCCGGGCTACGGGCTCGTGGTCCACCCGCCGCTGGGCAAGCAGCTGCTCGCCATCGGCGAGGCGCTCTTCGGCTACACCCCGCTGGGTTGGCGGGTGATGCCGGCGCTGTGCGGGGCGGGCGTAGTGGTCTTCACCTGGCTTTTGTGCCGCCGGCTCACCCAGTCGACCACGCTGGCGTTTCTCGCCGGGCTCATTGCGGTCTTCGATGGTGTTTTACTCGTCAGCTCGAAGTTCGGCATGCTCGACATCTTCCAGGTGCTCTTTGTCGTCGCGGCCGCCTGGACGCTGGCGGGCGACATGCGCGAGGTCCACCAGCGGATGCGCCGCGCGGCGATCACCGGAGAGCTTGGGCCGCGGCAGGGGTTTCGCTGGTGGCGCTTCGCCACCGGGGTGCTGCTCGGCTTGGCGCTGAGCGTGAAGTGGTCGGGCCTGTACTACATCGCCTTTTTCGGCCTACTCTCCTCGTTCTGGGACCTGTGGCTGCGCCGCCGCTACGGCGCGCGCAGGCCCGTTGTGGGCACCCTGCTTCGCGACGTCCCCTCCGCCCTCGCCTCCCTCGTCGCCGTGCCCGCACTCATCTACGTGTGGTCCTGGCGCGCCTGGTTTGCCTCCGAAACCTCCGTCTACCGCCACGCCGCGACAGACGGCACCATCGCTGGATCCGATTGGCCGTGGCTCGGCGCCCTGCCAGATACCGTCGCGAGCTGGCTCTACTACCACCTCTCGGTGGCGGAGTTCCACGCCTCGCTGACGTCGTCAAGCGGGCACAGCCATCCCTGGGATTCGAAGCCGTGGGCGTGGCTGGCGGGCGCCCGGCCGATCCTCTACTACTCCGCCACCGACATCGAGTGCGGGCAGCGCACCTGCCGGGAGATGATCTTCCTCTTCGGTACCCCAGCGATCTGGTGGCTGACCGTGCCCGTGCTGCTGTGGGCCGGGTGGGTCTGGCTCACCCGGCGCGACTTCCGCGTCATCGTGCCGGTCATCGCCTTCGGCGCGGGCTTCCTCCCCTGGCTCGCCGCCTTCGACCGGCAGATGTATTTCTTCTACGCCACCGCGCTCGTGCCGTTTTCCATCGTGCTCATCGCCACCGCGCTCGGCTCCCTCGCCTCCCTCGGCGCCCCGGTGCGCAGCCCGCTGGTCCGGCGCGTGGCGGGATACCCCATCACGAGCGGGCAGCTCGCCGTCATCGGCTACCTCGCGCTCGTCATCGCCATGTTTGTCTACTTCGGCCCGATCCTCTACGGCGTGCGCATCCCCGATTCCTACTACAACTCGATCATGTGGCTGCCTAGCTGGCGCTAGGCTCCGCTCCGAGCAAGCGCCACGCGCGCGTCAGACTCGCCCCGCGGTCCACGGCCAGCGTGCCCAGCAGCGCGAGGAGAGTGGGCACGAGGACGGCGACGTAGGCGGTGGAGACCGGTGCCACCCCGAGCACCGCGTCGCGCACCACAAACCCCACCGTGAAGGTGAACATCGTGCCCACCACCAGGGCGATCCCGGGGATCTGCGCCGGGCGGTAGGCCGCGAAGACCAAAGCACAGGCCACGCCGAAGCGGACGGAGGCGGCGCCGGGGTCGTCGATAAGCGCGATGCCCCAGACCACCCACAGCAGCGCGCACGCGGCCAGCGCGACCCGCCCCAGGGTAAGGAAGACGAAGCGGCGCTGCGCGAAGGCTCGCCACCCGTCCTCCACCCCGGCGAGGATGGCCGCGGAGAGGTCCTCCGGGGGGACCAGGCCGCGCTCCGGGACGTCGAAGCTGCGGGCGAGCGCGGCGGCCTCGCGGTAGAAGGCGCGGCACTGCGGGCACTGCGCGACGTGCGCGTCTACCACGGCATCATCAATCCCAGTCTCTTCCCCGTCCACGCGGGCGGAGAGCGCGGCGCGGACCTCCTCGTGGCTAAGCACGGGTCAAGACCCCATCCATGCTCGCCCGCCCGGCCCCGAAAACGACGACGGTGATGAGGCTCACCGCGAGAACCAGCGGGTATTCCACCCCGCCCGCCTCCGCGAAGAAGCCGCTGTCGAGGTGGACGAAGTAGGCCGCCGCGGCGACGAGCAGCGCGAGCACGCCCGCCACCAGCGTGGAGAGCAGCCCGATGATGAGCAGCGAGCCCCCGATGAGCTCGACGGAGGAGGCGAGCGCGGCGCTGATGCGCGGCTGCGGGACCCCCCAGGCGGCGAACTGCCTGCCGGTTAGGCCAATGCCGGTGTCGAACCAGCTGCGGTACCCCCGCGCGACGAAGACGGCGCCGAGGCACACGCGGAGCGTCAGGAGGGCGAAGTCTCGGACCGCGGGCCTGTTCATGCGACTTAGACTACCCCCGGAACCTGCGGGCGTGAACTACAGTCCAATAAGGTATGGCACTGAAAGATTCCGGACCGATTGTGTGCGACGACGGACGCGCCCGCCCGCCCTGGGCCGCGAGCGATCCGCTGCTGCGCGCCTACTACGACACCGAATGGGGCATGCCCGTGCGCGATGAGCGCGGCATGTTCGAGCGGGTGTGCCTGGAGGGGTTCCAGGTCGGCCTGTCGTGGCGGGTCGTGCTGGCCAAGCGCGACGCCCTGCGCGGTGCGTTCTATGGATTCGACCCGGACAGCGTCGCAGGTATGGGGTCGACGGAGCATTTGCTTGGGGACGCCTCGTTGATCCGCAACCGCGCGAAGCTTAACGCCGTGGTAAAAAACGCCCGCGCCACCGTGGCCCTACGCGCGGAGGGCACGCACCTAGGCGAGTTCGTCTGGGGTTTTAAGCCGGATACGACCCCGGCGCCGCTCACGATGGAGGATGTCCCCACCTCGTCGCCTGAGTCCAAGCGCCTCGCCGCGGAGCTGAAAAAGCGCGGCTTTAGCTTCGTCGGGCCGGTGACGATGTACGCGCTGATGGAGTCGACCGGGGTGATCGATACCCACCTGGTGGGCTCGTGGCGCCGCGGCTGTTCGGGGGTATGGGCCTAGCTGGCGTAGCCGTAGCTCACCGGGGCCTCGCGGTGGTATCCGAGCTGCGCGAAGTCCGGGCTGTCGTCGTCGAGCTCGACGATGACGGCGCCGGGGCGGCGGCGCTGGGCGCCCGCCCCCGCGGAGGCGACGCCGAGGCGGGAGCGGCGCAGCTGGCGCACGCGGCGGGCGTGCAGGGCGCGCTCGGCGCGCACCACGGAGCGCAGCGCGGCCATGAACCACACCGTCAGCGCGATGGTGACGGCGGGGGCGACCCACACCCAGCCGCCCGCGACGAAGGCGGCGACGAAGGCCACGACGTCGGCGACGATGAGCCCGAGGAGCGTGCGCTGGCGGCGGCGGAACCTGTCCTGCCGCGCCGCGCGCTCGCGCTCCGGGTCCCAGCCGCCGCGGCCGAGGCGGTTCTTGGCAAAGGCGACGTCTTCTTCCGTCAGCTCGTCGTGGGCGTCGTGCTCCTCGGCGGCCGCGTCCGCTGTATCTGCTGTATTCGCTGCATCTGCTGTATCTCGTGTATCTACAGCCTCTACTGTATCCACAGTATCGACAGTGGCTTCGGCGTCCTCGGTAGCCACCGCGTTAGCCTCGGTGCCTGCGGTGCCCTGAGAGACCTCGAAACCAAAGTCCTCGGGAGAGCCGTAGGACTCATCGATGGCGTAGGGCTCGGCTGGCTCCGCGGGCTCGCCCTCGTGCTCGTCCTCCCGCAGCACGCTCAGCGCGGTCGAGCCGCCGGCCTCCTCGACGACCTCCCCATCGAGCACGCTCACCGCGGTCGAACCCCCGGCTGCGGGGGCGGTCTCCTCGCGCGGCTCCACGGCGCGCTCCACTTCCACGGCCTCGACCTCCTTAAAGCCCTCCTCATCGCCGGAGTGGCGGTGCACATCAGCCGGGGTGAGCTTCGGGCGCCGGCGCTGCGCGACCGGCTCCGCGCCGCTGTGGAGCACGCGGGTGGCATCGAACCCGTCGCCGGAGTGCCGGATCGGCTTGTTGTTGCCCATGACGATCGGCGCGAGCACGATCACCCAGACGACGATGATCAGCACGATAATGAGGCTGAGGCTGCCCATGCGGGGTGGCCACCTTTCTGGTCTATAGACGAGGCAGATAAAACCGGTAGACCAAAGGGTATCGGGGCGCGGCCCGCCCCGGGCTCAGGCACGCCGGGAGATCTTCCCGGCGTTGACAAGCCTATCGACGGCCCCGGCGCGATAATCGTCGCAGTTTTGCGCCACGAAGTGGTGGTCCTGCCACCGCCCGTCGATGTGGAGGTTGTGCCGCAAGAACCCCTCGTGGCGGTAGCCGTTGGCCAGCAACACCCGGCCCGAGGCCGGGTTGGAGGGCAGGTAGGTCGCGGTGACGCGGTGCATCCCGACGGCTTCGAACGCGAGGTCGGTGCCGAGCGCGCACGCGGCGGTGGCCACGCCGCGGCCCATGTAGCCGGAGTAGACCCAGTAACCGATCCAGCACTCGCGCACCGCGCCGTGCTGGATGTTTCCCAGCGTGACCTGCCCGGCGAAGCACCCGTCGAGCTCGATGGCGAGCGGGACGACCACCCCGTCTTCGGCGAGCGCGCGCAGGCTCGCCCACGTGCTGCGCCACGCCGTGCGCGAATGCGCCTCCGCCCAGGTGCCCGGCACTGTCGGTTCGACGGGGCGCAGCCACGCCTCGTCGGCGCGGCGCATGCGGCACCACTGTGGACCATCCGCGCTGCGCAGCGGGCGCAGGCGCAGCGAGGAGGCGTCGCTAAGCGTGACCTCGCGCGTGGCCACGGGCCACCCGGGGTGGCGCGGCGCCGGGCGGGGCGCGAGGAAGGCGAAGATCTCGCGCACGGCCTAGCCCTGCTGCAGAAACTCGACGTCGACGACGTCTCCGGGGCGCACCGCGGTGGTCTCTTCCGGGATCTTGATCAGTGCGTTGGCCTCGGCGAAGCCCGCCAGCAGGTGCTCGGGCGCGCCGCCGGCCCCGCTTAAGGCCTGGACGAGGTAGTCCCCGGTCTCGGCGTCGCGCATGAGGCGGCCGCGCACCAGCCCGAGTCGCCCGGGCAGCGATTCGACGGGGCCGAGGCAGCGCGCCTTGACGCTGCGGCGCGTTGGCACTGCCTTGCCCAGCGACTGCCTGATCGCGGGCCGGAGGAATGTCTCGACGATGACGAGCGCGCTGGCGGGGTTCGACGGCAGGAGGAAGACCGGCACGCGGGCATCCCCGAGCAGCCCGAAGCCCTGCACGGAGCCGGGGTGCATGGCCACCCGCGTGGTGTCAATATCCCCGAGCTCACGCAGCGCTTCCTGGACGGGCTCGCAGCCGCTGCCGCCGACCGCGCCCGTGATGACGAGCATTTCGCTTCTCGACGCCTGGTGGCTTATCGTCTCCTTCAACCCGCGCGGCTCCGCGTTGATGATGCCCGCGCGCGTGACCGCCGCCCCGGCCTCCTTCGCCGCCGCGGCCACCGCGTAGGAGCACACGTCGAAGACCTGGCCCAAGCCGGGGTCGCGCTCGATGTCGACGAGCTCGAGGCCGTAGGACATCACGGTCACGCGCGGGCGCGGGTAGACGAGCACCTTGTCGCGCCCCGCCGCGGCCAACAGCCCAATCTGGGCGGGGCCCAACACGAAGCCCTGGCGCACCGCGATGTCGCCGGGCTGGATGTCGTCTCCGACCTTGCGCACGAAATCCCCGCTCTTCACCGGGCGCTGCGGGACCATTCTCCCCCGGCCGCGGTCGCTCCAGTGGAGGGGCAAGACCGCGTCGGCCAGCGTCGGAAGCGGCGCGCCGGTGGCGACCCGGACCGCCTGCCGAGGCTGGAGGCGCAGCGGCTTTTGCGAGCCGGCCGGCACCTCGCCGACGACGGGCAGGGAGCGCTCCCCGGCGCGCTGCTCATCCGCACCAAGCGCGACTCCCCCGCCCACGTCGACGGCCCGTACCGCGTAGCCGTCCACGGCGGCCTGCGGGAAGCCGGGCAGCGGGTTGGACGCGGCGACCTCCTCGGCGCACATGAGGCCGAGGGCGTCGGTGATGCCGACACGAATCGGCTCCGGCACCGGCGCGGCGTCGAGCACCATCGCCAGCTGATCGTCCACGCTGCGCATCGAGGGCATGACCGGCATCATAGCTGCGGGTTTTCGGCCTCGTACTCGCTGATGATCGCCTTGATCGCCGTGTAGAGGGCGGGGCCGTAGGTCTTATCGTGGAGCCCGAAGTCGACGTTGGCGGGGATGTAGCCCGCCGGGTTGCCGAGGTCGTGGCGCTTGCCCTCGTGGACGACCACGTGCACCGGGTGGCCCTCCTGGATCATCAGCTCGATGGCGTCGGTGAGCTGCAGCTCGCCGCCCTTGCCGGGGGTGATGCGGCGCAGCGCGTCGAACACCGCGCGGTCAAGGAGGTAGCGGCCCACGGCCACCAGCGTCGAGGGTGCTTCCTCTTGGGCCGGCTTTTCCACCATCCCGCGGACCCGCTTGACGCTAAACCCGTCGAAGTGGCCGTCGATCTCCTCGACGTCGAACACGCCGTAGTTGAAGACCTCCTCCGGGGTGACGTTGTAGGCGCAGAGCACGGAGCCGCCGAGCTCGTCTCGCACCTGCGCCATCTTCTCCATCGCCCCGTTGGGCAAGACGAGGTCGTCGGGAAGCATGACCGCGACGACGTCTTCGTCATCGTCGAGCGCGGCCTCGGCGCAGCCGACCGCATGGCCCAAGCCGAGCGGCTTTTCCTGCACGACGGAGACGGCCTCGATGAGGTTGGTCGCGCGCTGGACCTTCTCCACCTGGGTGGTCTTGCCGCGCTCGGCAAGCGTGGCGCAGAGCTCGTCGAAGTTGCCGAAGTGTCGCATGATCTCCTGCTTTTCGGGCGCAGTGATAATCGCCAGGCGCTGCGCCCCGGCCTGCGCCGCTTCCGCCGCGATGAGCTCGATGCCGGGGGTATCAATCACCGGCAGCAGTTCCTTGGGCACCGTCTTGGTCGCCGGCAGGAACCGAGTTCCCATCCCGGCGGCCGGTACGACGACTGTCCGAATTCCATGAGAGCTAGCTTGACTGGTTGCGCGCATAATCTAGCAGCCTACCCGCGCGCGCAGCGAGGCTTGATGAGCGACCCGTGTGTGACAATGAGGGCATGGATGCAAAAACGGTCATGCGCGAAGAGCACCTCGCTTATCGACGCCACCTGCGCACCCACCCCGCGCTCAAGGGCCCCCTCGATGCGGCCATTGTCTCATACGCGGTGGACCTCGTGGCATCGTTTGGGACCTCTTGCGGCCGCATCAACGTCGCAGCATACGAGCCCTACCCCTCCGAGCCAGGGGGAGACGGGCTCGTCCCGGCCCTCGCGGGGGTCTCGCGCAGGTTGTTTCTGCCCGTCACGCTGCCGGAGGGCCGCCTGTCTTGGGTGGTGGCGGGCGGGGACGGGCCGCGCTACACCTCGCGGGTGCTCGCCTCCTGCGGCGTCGTCTTTGTCCCCGCCCTCGGCGTCGATGCCTCCGGCCTGCGCCTGGGCAAGGGAGGCGGCTACTACGACCGGGCGCTGGCGGGGTTGGACGCCTATACCTGCGCCGTGGTCTTCGAGCGCGAGCGCGTCGCGAGCGTGCCAGCCGAGCCCCACGACGTCCGCGTGCGCGCCGTTCTCAGCGAGCAGGGCGTGCGCGCCGTGGAACCGATGTGACCCCGCGGCAGTCCAATAGTGGTGTGAAGACTTTTCCTCTCCAGGCTCTCCAGGCTCTCCAGGCTCTCCGTACCCCCGGCTACCGCCGCACCGTGGCAGTGCGCCGCGCGGCCGCCCTCGCCCTGCTCACCGCCGCCGCGGTCAACCTCGTCTCGGGGCGCGCCGCAGACCCGCAGGTGGTGACGTTTTCCAGGCCCGTGGGCGCGGGCAGCGTCGTCGAGGCCGCGGACCTCGAGGTGCGCCGGCTGCCGGCGGAGGCCGTACCCGACAACGCCGTGCGAGAGATCGACGTCGCTGCGGGGCGCATCCTCGCCGCCGGGGCCTCGCGCGGCGAGGTGCTCACCTCCACCCGGCTGGTCGGGCCCGACCTCGCCCGGGAGCTCGCCGGAGGCGCGCCGCCGGAAGACTACGCCATGGTGCCGGTAGCGCTCGCAGAGCCGGAGATCATCCCCCTGCTCCACCACGGCGCGACCGTGAGCGTGGTCACCACCGGGGACGAAGGGGCAGCCCCGGTAACCGTAGCCACCGGGGGCCGGGTCGTGGTCGCGGAAGCGGAGGCCGGCACGGTGCTGCTGCTGCTCCACGATTCGCAGGCCGCCGCCGTCGCGGCGGCGGCTTTGGCGAGCCCACTCGCCGTGGTGCTCAATGGCCAGGCCTGACATTTCGGTATAAGGTTGCTTGGACCCTACTGTCACCACCACCCGTAGAAGGACTCACATGCTCAAGGGCTTTAAAGACTTCATCATGCGCGGCAACGTCATCGACCTCGCGGTCGGTGTCGTCATCGGCTCGGCGTTCACCGCCATCGTCACCGCGTTCTCCGACAACATCATCAACCCGCTCATCGCCGTCATCGGCGGCACCGAATTCGGGTTTGGCTTCGAGCTCATCAAGGGCAACGAGGCGACCTTCATCAACGTCGGCGCGCTCATCACCGCGATTATCAACTTCCTGCTCATCGCCGCCGTCGTCTACTTCTTCATCGTCGCCCCGATGAACAAGCTCGACCAGCTGCAGAAGCGCCGCAAGGGCATCGCCCCGGAGGAGTCCGCCCCGACCGAGACCGAGCTGCTCGCGGAGATCCGCGACCTGCTCTCCCACCAGGGCGGCACCGGCGCTCACCGCGCCGAGTAGCGCTGGTAGTGCGGCGGGCGCTGCTCCTCGTAATACGCGAGGTCGAGCGGCTCGAACTGCGGGGTATGACCCGCATCCGCCTCACGGTCGTACTCGACGACGGCGGTGCGCGTGGCGCGCCGCCGCTTTTTCTTGCCCTCCACCGCTAGACGCTGCAGGTGTTGAGGTCCGCGATGAGGTGGTTGACCAGCGGGTGCATCGTCGACATCCCGTCGCGGATGGCCTGGCGGCTCGCCGCGAGGTTGACCACCACGGTCGAGCCGGAGACCCCGCAGATGCCGCGGGAGGTCGCCGCGTCGACGGCGCCGCAGCTCTGCCCGGAAAACCGGATGGCCTGCCCGACGCCGGGGACCATCTTGTCAATCACCGCGCGCGTGGCCTCCGGGGTCTTGTCCCGCGGGCCAACCCCGGTGCCGCCGACGGTGAGGACGAGGTCGACGCCGCCGACGACACCGGTCTCGATCGCCTTGCGGATGTCGGACTTCTTCGACTTCACCCTCACGATGGCGTCGACAAGAAAGCCCGCCTCGACGAGCAGTTCCGCGACGAGGCGATGGGTGTCGTCGGCGGGATCCTCGTAGCGGTGGTCCGAGACCAAGACCACGAGCGCGCACGGCGGGACGGGCGCGGCCTGTTCCTGCTCGGTGGCGATGAGGAAAGCGTCGTCGGGCTCACTGATCTCCAACGCGTCGAGCGTCTCTGGCATGGGCTTTCCCCTTTTTCGTCGTGGACGTCGCGGCTGCGCGCGCCGGTTGCAAATACAGGTTAGAACTTACTCCGAACTCAGCGTCACATCTACCGCTCGCGGCTGATCGTTACCGCGGGAGCGCACCTCGAGCTTCACGGTCGCCCCGAAATCCTGCGACCGGGTTGCGGCGATGAGCGCATCGGCCGAGTCAATCGGGCGCTCGTTGAGCCGCGTCACCACGTCACCGACCTTCAGGCCGGCCTTATCGGCGGGGCTGCCCGGCTCCACCCCTGCGACGACGGCGCCCCGGGTGGGATCGGCGATGCTCACCTGCACGCCGAGCATGGGCTGCTTCGCCTCCCCTGTGTCTATGAGCTGCTTGGCCACGCGCTGCGCGAAGTTCGACGGGATGGCGAAGCCGAGGCCGATGGAGCCCGCGCCGCCCTGCGGCGAGGCAGACATCGAGGCGATGACCGAATTCATCCCCACCAGGTTGCCGTTCATATCCACCAACGGCCCGCCCGAGTTGCCCGGGTTGATCGCCGCGTCGGTCTGGATGCCGTCCATCAGCGAGCTCTCCCCGCCGCCCTGGGAGGCGCGCACCGGCCGGTTGAGCGCCGAGACGATGCCGCTGGTCACGGTCGCGGAAAAGCCGAGCGGCGAGCCGATGGCGACGACTTCCTGGCCGACGTGGAGCTCGTTCGAATCGCCGAAGCGAATCACCGGCAGGTTGGAGGCACCCTCGATCTTGAGCACGCCGACGTCGGTGTTGACGTCGGAGGCGACAAAGCTGGCGGGGTGGGACGAGCCGTCGTTCAACGTGACCTCGACGCGCGCTCCCTTTTCCGCCTCGGCGATGACGTGGTGGTTGGTGAGCACGTAGCCGTCGCTCGAGATGATCGAGCCCGACCCCTCGGCGCGGCCCTGCGCTCCGTTGACGGCAATGGAGACCACCGCGGGCAGCACCGTGGCGGCGACCTGCTCCACCGAGCCCTCAGGCGCGGGGGCTGGGTCGGAGGCCGGCTTTTGGTCGAGGGCCTCGTTGACGTAACCGTGGTTCGACCCGCCTGCGGCGTTACCCGCGAAGTAGCCCGCTCCCCCGCCCACGACGAGGGAGCCCACCAGAGCAAGAGCGACCGCCGCGCCGACTCCGCCGGTGCGCTTCTTCTCCGGCTGCGACTGAACCTGCGTGACAAACGGAGGCTGCTGCTCCGGCATCTGAGACTGTATGGGATTATTCATGGGAAGGAATTGTGCAGCCTTTCACTGTAGAGAATCTGCGCCGTCTAAGCGCCGTGACGTAGGGTATTCTGAACGTTTACTGTACGCCACGAACTGGCGGAATAGCGAAAAGCCGGGCCCCGGTCGTCCGGGGCCCGGCTGATCTGAGCTTGCGCGGCGTCGACTAGAACTGCTCGACGTCGATGAGGCCGGCCTTCGCGGCCTTGACCAGGCGGCGCGGGATGCGCACCTCGCGGCCGTCGATCTTGACGGTCTGCAGGTCAGGGTTGTCCGCCTTCCACTGGGAGCGGCGCATGCGGGTGTTAGCGCGGGACTTACGGAACTTCTGTACTGGCATGACTCGTGTTCTCCTTCGGCCTTTACTTAGCGGTCTTCTTCTTACGGCGAGCCATGCCGCCGAAGCGCTGGTTGAACTTCTCCACGCGTCCGGCCGTGTCCATGAGGCGCTGGGCGCCGGTCCAGAACGGGTGGGACTCGGAGGTCACGTCGACGACGATGAGCGGGTACTCGTTGCCGTCTTCCCACTGCTCGGTACGATCAGAGGTCATGGTGGAACGGGTCAGGAACTTGTTTCCCGTGTTACCGTCTTGGATGATCACCGGGTGGTAATCCGGGTGAATATCGTTTTTCATCTGTGGATTCGTCTCCCTCAGGATTGAACTTCAGGTCGGTTCCGGGGCCGCCGGATCGTGCCTGAGTTGGGTGCGAACATGGTTCTTCATCCGGCCGGTGCCGGACAACTCGCAATATCCTACATGTGACGTGCAGGTATACATAATCAGTATGGTTCTCGACCTCGTCGCCGGCCCGCGCTCGCGTTCAACGCGCTCTCCCTGGCGGCATTGCTTGGCGACGCCCCCCTCTCCAAGCCCCCGCCCCCACCACCGCCTTCCCGCCGACCCGCTCCCCCTCCCGCAGTGCTGTTGATTCAGCTGGCGGGCCCCTGGCAGGCCGCTGCGGGGTGGCCGTGCCGTGGAAGGCGTTTGTGGTCTGCGGCCTAGCGCTCGCCCCGGTGGGAATTGCGGCCGGTGTGGGCGCCCAGCTAGTAGAGCTTGTGCATCACTAGTTCAACCGGCCCGCGCTCAAAGCGGCGCAGCCACAGCGCGGAGAAGGCGAGCAACACGCCACTGATGGCAAAGTAGATGGCGATCACCCAAAAAGTCTCGTACTGTCCCGCGATCATGCGGCCGAGGCCGAGGCCGAAATCGTAGAAGACGATCGACGCCAGGAGGTTTTGCAGGATGTAGCAGCTCAGCGCCGTCTTGCCCACGTTCGCGAGTGCCAGCCCGATGCCGCCGAGCGTGCCACCACGCCGAGCGTAGAACTCGGCGATCAGCGCAAGGAGGCCGAAGGCGACGACGGCGGAGGTGACGTAGCGCGTCGTCATCGCCGCCGAGCCGGTGGCCCACAGACGCAGCCCCCAGTCCAACGGGATCCCCACCCCGAGCCCGAAGGCCATCACGGCTTTGCGCAGCTTCTCCTGCGCCGGGTCGAACAGCCCGGCGCGGTAGAGGCGGGCGCCGATGAGAAACATCGCCAGCCCCATCACGAAGAGAATGGGGATTTCTGTGCGTCCCTCGGCGAAGCTGGTGACGCGCTGCCGAACCATCTCCCAGTAGCTCGCCGTCGAGTCGTAGAACTTCGCATCGATATCCACCTCCGGCTGCCCGCGGTCGGAAGGGGCGGATCTCTCGGCGAAGGCGAATGCGACGTCGATAAGCACGATGATGCTCACGTGCGCGACTAGCGCACTCCACATGAGAAGCTTTTGAACGCGCTCGCTGCGCGCGAGGATGGGCGCGACGGCGAGCGCTGTGAGGCCGTATCCCATGAGCACGTCGAACTCGAAAACGAAGGTGTAGTTGATCAGGCCTTCGGCTGCAAGCAGCGCCGCTCTCCGGTAGTAGCGGCCCGGCCACTTCTTCCCGCGCCGCTGGAAGGATTGCCGCTGGATCTCCAGGCCGATGCCGAACATGATGGTGAGCAGGCCGAGGAACTTTCCGTCGGTAATGAGGTGCAACACGGCGTGGATAATCGCCCCGACTCCGCCGCCGGCGGCCACCTCGCCCGCCAGCGACTGGCCTGGAGCACCGAACAAGGCCTCCATGAAGACGGATTCTGCCGAGCCGGAGGTCGCCGCGAAGATCCAGATGTTGCTGGCTAGCGTGCCAAGAATGGCGATGCCACGAATGACGTCGAGGGCGACGATACGCGCGGAGGGTCGCACCTCATCCTGATTGAGCATGGGACCTAGGCTACGAATTGGCCGGGGCCGCGAACAGTGCCCGTGGTCACGACTTTGTACACCGTGCGCCATGACCGGAGTCACGGTTTGTTCGCTAAGTTATCTCCCCATGGCGGCTAGCCCCACGCACTCCTCGGCAAGCTACTTTTTGCGCTTTCTCGACTACTTCTGCGTGCTCTTCGCGGTGCTTACCACCACCCCGCAATACCCCCTGGTCGAAGCGTGGGTGCTCGTCGCGTCGATCGCAGCGTTTACAGCGGCGTGGTTCGTGTGGCGGGCCTGGCCCTGCCGCGCCAGCTCGGTGTGCACGGCTGCGCTGAGCCTGGTTGTGCTGGCCGTGAGCAACAGCCCCGTTGTGGTGCTGGCCCTCTGGCTCGGGTTCGTCGCCCTGGCACGCACGCTCGGGGACCGCTCGGCCCGGGCGTTTGCCCCGCTGCCCGTTGCCGTCACCGTCGTTGCCCAGCTTGTTCTCCACAGCCCCCCGTGGCACGTCTTGACCGAATTCGCCGCCATGGTGGTCGTCGCCGCCTCCGGTGTTGCGCTCGGCCGCACCGTCACGGCCTCCTTCGACGCCGAAGCGAGGCTGCGCCGCTCGCTGCGCGATTCCCGCGAGCTCGCGCTGTCTAAAGAACGCGAGCGCATCGCCGCAGGGCTGCACAACGGCCTCGGGCACCTGCTCACGTCGATCGGACTGAGCATCGACTTCGCCTCCCGGGTGGTCGAGGCCGAGCCAGCGCGGGCGAAGGAAGAACTCCGCGTAGCACGAGAGAGAACGACGGAGGCTCTGGATGCGATGCGAAAGACGGTCCGGGCGGTCTCGCCGCCGCTTGTCGACGCCCCCTTTGGCGCCACCGTGGAAGGCCTCGCCGCACGGTTCGACCGGACGGGCCTGACCGTCAAGGTCACCGGCGCGAGGGACGCCGGGTGGGACGCCGGGTGGGACGAGGAGCGCACTACTCTCGCGCTTGTCTTCGTGCAGGAGGCGCTGACCAACATCGTGCGCCACTCGGGCGCCACCCGCGTCCATATCTCGGTCGCTCCCGGGGGCGTGTCTGTCGAGGACGACGGGACGGGAAACGCCAGCGAGGCGAGTTTCGGCATATCCTCTTTGCGCAGGCGTGCCTCGCAGGTCGGGGCGCGGCTCATCACCGAGCCGCACGGCGGGATCGCCGGGGGCTTCCGCATCAGCCTGGACTTCGAGGGAGAACGCCGATGAACACTCGGGATGTAGCCGTCATACTTGTCGACGACCACGAGATGCTCCTGCGCGGGCTCACCCTCGTGTTCGACACGATCGAGGGCGTTAGCATCGCCGCCACCACCACCGACGGGGCCCGCGCGCTGGAGCTCGCCCGCCAGCACGGCGCCGACGTCGTCGTCACCGATGCTCAGATGCCCGGCGTCGACGGGCTGGGGGTGGTCTCTCGGTGCGCGCCTGAGTTTCCGGTCCTCGTGCTCACCACCTACGACGACTCCCGGCTCGTCTCTTCCCTCGTGGAGGCCGGGGCGGCGGGCTATGTGTTGAAGGACATCGCCCCTGAGGAGTTGGCGCGCGCGGTCACGGCCGCGGCCGACGGCGGCGTCGTACTCGACCCGCGGATTGCTCGCTACGCGTACGCTTCGCCTGCCGACGAGCTGGCAATCCTCACCCGCGCGGAGCGGGCAGTGGCGCGGTGCGTCGCGCGCGGGATGAACAACCGAGAGATTGCCGGTGAGCTCTCGCTCGCGGAGGGTACGATGAAAAACCACGTCTCACATCTCCTGCGTAAGTTGGGTGCGCGCGACCGCACGGCCCTGGCCCTGCGTGTGGCCGATTCGCTGCGCTACCGCGATTAGGAATACCGGCAGCGAGCCTGTAGTGTTGATACCCGCTGTTGTCGAAGTACACGTCATACGCCTGCGTCAACCGATTGCTACCTCACCTTTCCTCACAGGTAATCAGTGCGTGGGCGGCAAGAAGAGAAAGAAGTCAACCCATGTCGGCACATTGCCAGGTCACGGGACGTCAGCCGTCTTTCGGCAAGACCGTCTCGCACTCGCACCGCCGCCACTCGCGCCGTTGGAACCCCAACGTGCAAAAGAAGCGGTTCTACCTGCCCTCCGAGGGCCGTACCATCACCCTGAACGTCTCCGCGAAGGGCCTGAAGATCATCGACCGCGACGGCATCGAGTCCGTCGTCGCCGCTATCCGCGCGCGAGGTGAGAAGATCTAAATGGCACGCAACGATATCCGCCCGATCATCAAGCTCAAGAGCACCGCGGGCACCGGGTTTACCTACGTGACCCGTAAGAACAAGCGCAACAACCCGGATCGCATCACCCTGAAGAAGTACGACCCGGTCGTGCGCAAGCACGTCGAATTCCGCGAGGAGCGATAATTTATGGCTAAGAAGTCTAAGATCGCCAAGAACGAAAAGCGCAAGGAGATCGTCGCCCGTTACGCGGAGCGCCGCGCTGAACTCAAGGCCATCATCCGTAACCCGGAGACGTCCGACGAGGACCGTCTCGACGCTCAGTTTGAGCTCAACCGTCAGCCGCGCGACGCCTCCCCGGCCCGCGTGCGCAACCGCGACTCGCACGATGGCCGCCCCCGCGGCTACCTCCGCAAGTTCGGTTTGTCCCGTGTCCGCATGCGCGAGATGGCTCACCGCGGTGAGCTTCCGGGCGTCCGTAAGTCTTCGTGGTAAGGAGGAAAGCACACTATGAAGCGTGGAAATAACCAGCGCAAGCAGCGCATGGAGCAGTCCCGTCGCCCGAAGAAGAACCCGCTCAAGGCCGAAGGTATTGAGAAGGTCGACTACAAGGACGTCAAGACCCTGCGACTGTTCATCTCGGATCGCCACAAGATCCGCTCCCGCCGCGTCACCGGGCTGACCCCGCAGCAGCAGCGCCAGGTCGCTACCGCTGTGAAGAACGCCCGCGAGATGGCTCTTCTGCCGTTCACCACCCGCTAGGTTTCGGTTGACAACAGCAGCGTAGAGTCGCACTCGACGTAAATCACGACAAAGCACCCGTTTAAGGGTGCTTTTTCTATTCCTATCGGCCGTTACGGCTAGAATGAGGTGCCATGTCTGGAACAGTGGGCCGCCCCCGCAAGAACAGCCCCCGTCGCCGCGGTAAGACCGCCCGCGACGAGATTCTCGACGCTTCTTCAGAGCTGTTTACCATGCAGGGTTTTGCGACGACCTCGACCCACCAGATCGCGGACGCCGTTGGCATCCGCCAGGCCTCGCTCTACTACCACTTCCCCTCCAAGACCGAGATCTTCTTGACCCTCCTGATGGGCACCGTCGAGCCCGCGCTCGATTTGGCCAAGGATCTCTCGGAGACAGACGAGTCGCCCGCCTTGAAGCTCTGGGCGCTCGTCGCGGCAGAGACGCGCATTTTGCTGTCGTCGAATTGGAACATCGGCCGCCTCTACCAGCTCCCCGTGGCCAACTCCGAGGAGTTCCACGACTACCACGACGCGCGGCGCGAGCTCGAGGATGTCTTCCGCGAGCTCGCCGCGGAGATCGTCGGGGACGACGACCCGCGCATCGACCTGCCTTTCCAGATGACGCTGGCGGCCATCGAGCTGCGCGATAACACGGGCAAGGCACCCTATCCGCTTGTCGACGACGCCTTGCCCGCCCCTTCCGTCATGATCGCCGACGCGGTCCTCGACGTCCTCCACGCCGAACTGCCCGACAACCGCGGCATGCGCACCCTCGATCTCGTCTCCAAGGTCACGGACGGCGGCGGCGGTTCTTAGCAGGCGGCGGTGGGCAGGGCGTCGAGAAGCGGCGCGAGCTGATTCGCCGCCTCGTTGGCCATGGCCTGGCCCGTGGCGTAGGTGCCGTCCGCAGGCAGCACTGTGATGGCGAGCGCCACGTCCTCGCCCCGGCTATTGGCCACCCGCGCGAGCTGGCGCACCTGGTAGCTTCCCTGCACATCGGGACCCCAGCCGCCCTTGAGGCGGGCCCCTGGCAGATGCCCGAGCCCGTAGGCCTGATCCGCGTTCACGCTGCCCATGAGCGTGAGCACGGGGCCCGCCCCGGCCACGCACGCGAGGTGCGAGGCCAGCGTCGCTTCTTGGCTGGCCGTGAGCAGTGTCTGGCCGAAGACCGAAAACTCCGGGCGGAGCTTCGTCGTGTTTACGCTCGCCTGAACCCCTGTGTCCGCGAGGACCGCGTCGACATCGGGCGGGGTGATAACGCTCCAGAGCGACTCGGCGGCCGCGTTATCCGAGGCCTGGATCATTGCGGGGGCAAGCGCCTGCGCGTCTGCCGGGGCGACGCGCTGCGCCGCGATCGCGATGGGAACCTTGATGGTCGACCACGCAGGGTAGGCGCCATCGTCCCCGCCCACGAGCGTTTCCCCGGCCCCGGCGACCGCGATACCCACCGAACCCCCGTAGGCGGCGGCGACGGAATCGGCGACCCGGGCTAGGGCGTCACCCAGCGCCGGTTCGCGCGGGGTTTCGGGTTGCGCCTCCGACGGGCCCTCGGGGTGGGGTGGGGCGGCAAGGACGGTGGATGTCAACGTCACGGTCGGGCGTGGCGCAGAGGTCACTGCTGTGGGCGTTGGTGCCGGGGCACAGCCCGAGAGGGCCGCGAGGCACAAAGCTAGTGCGCCCGCCCGCCCGATCACCAGATCTTCACCACGGCGTTATCGCCGCCGCGGCAATACACCGTGCCGGATCCGGAGCAGCTCATGTTGTAATTGATCCCCGTCGCCGGGCTGTAGGCGGTAAGGGAGACGTTCGGCCCGCCGTTGTTTCCGCACTCCCTGATGAAAGCCGAATACACGTTGGCGGCAAATCCCGCAGAAGTCACGCCGTTCGCCGCGCTGTAGTTCGAGTACGGGCAGGAGTTGCGCGCGACCGGGGCGACGGGCTCGGGCGCCGCGGCTGGAGAGGGCTGCGCTGCGCGCTGCATAGTCTGCGTCTCAATGACAGTCACCGGCGCCGCGTCGCCGGAGTTTGCGCTGGTATTGAGCGTGCCGGAGCCGACGAAGTACGCGATCGCGCCCACAAGCGCGACGAGAAGCACCACGAGGGCCGCCACCAAGGCGATACCCGCGCCGTTTCCTCCGTTCGAGGGCGCGGGCTGCGGGTACGGTTGCTGGTAGGGCTGTCCCCAGCCTTGGTCGTGTGGCTGCACGAGTCTTTACCTCCGAATGTCAACACCGAGATTTTGGAGGTTATCGTAGCGCGATTGCCAGCTTACGCCAATCTTTTAGTGGAAGAAGTGTCTCGTGCCCGTGAGGTACATGGTCACACCGGCCTTTTTCGCTGCCTCGATGACCTCGTCGTCGCGGATCGACCCGCCGGGCTGGACCACGGCGGTGATTCCGGCGTCGGCAAGCACCTCGAGCCCGTCCGCAAACGGGAAGAACGCGTCGGAGGCCGCGACCGCCCCGTTGGTACGATTCGCGCCTCCGTCGAGCGTGTTGGCGCGCTCGACGGCAAGGCGGGCAGAATCGACGCGGTTGACCTGGCCCATGCCCACGCCCACAGACGCGCCGTGGGAAGCGATGAGGATGGCGTTGGACTTCACGCAGCGGATCGAGCGCCAGGCGAACTCGAGGTCTGCCAACACCTCGGGCGTGGCCGGCTCACCGGCCGCGAGGGTCCACTTCTCGGGCTCGTCGCCCTCGGCCTGGTAGGTGTCGCGCTCCTGAATGAGGAACCCGCCGTTGATCTGCTTGACCTCTTCCTCGCCGAACTCAGGCTCGACTTCGAGGATGCGCAGGTTCTTCTTCTCCTGCAGGATCTCAAGCGCCTCCGCCTCGTACGAGGGTGCGATGACGACCTCGGTAAAGATGGGCTTGATGCTCTCCGCCAGTTCGACAGTGACCTCGCGGTTGACCGCGATGACGCCCCCGTAGGCGGAGACCGGGTCGCAGGCGTGCGCCTTGCGGTGGGCATCGGCGACGGAGACGTCGGAGACGGCGATGCCGCACGGGTTAGCGTGCTTGACGATGGCCACGCACGGGAGCTCGTGGTCCCAGGCGGCGCGCCAGGCGGCGTCGGCATCCTGGTAATTGTTGTAGCTCATCTCCTTGCCGCCGTGCTGGGTGGCCTCCGCCAGGCCAAAGCCCTCGCTGATCAGGCTCGCGGCCTGGTGCGGGTTTTCCCCGTATCGCAGCTCGCCTTCGGCGTCACCGGAGAGCTGCTCGGCAAACCAGTCGAAAACGGCCGCGTCGTAGTCGGCGGTGTGGGAGAACGCCTCGAAGGCGAGCTCGCGGCGCTGCTGGTCGTCGAAACCCTCCCCCTTGACCGCGTCGATGACCTCACCGTAGCGCTTGGGGTCCGTCACCACCGCCACGGAGGGGTGGTTCTTCGCCGCGGCGCGCACCATCGACGGGCCGCCGATGTCGATCTGCTCGACGCACTCGTCAAAACTCGCCCCGGACGCGACAGTCTCTTCGAAGGGGTAGAGATTGACCACCACGAGCTGGAAGGGCTCGATGCCGAGCTCGGCGATCTGGCGCGCGTGGTCCTCCTCGCGCAGGTCGGCGAGGATGCCGGCGTGGACGCGCGGGTGGAGGGTCTTGACTCGGCCACCGAGCACCTCGGGGAACCCGGTGAGGTCTGCAACCTCCGTGACTTCCACGCCGGCCTCGGCGATGCGCTTGGCGGTCGAGCCGGTGGAGACGATCTCGACCCCGGCGTCCCCGAGCGCCTTGGCCAGCTCGTCGAGCCCGCTCTTGTCGTAGACGCTCACGAGGGCGCGCTTGATGGAGATGTGAGTATCAGCCATGGGTGAAGTAGGCCTTTCCGTTGTCGATGTGGGCGCGGCGCAGCACATCGACGATGAGCGCGCGCTCCCTAACCTTGATTCTTTCGTGCAGCTGCGCCTCGGTCTCCCCGGGGCGCACATCCACGGCCGCCTGGGCGATGATCTCCCCCGTGTCGACGCCCGCGTCAATGTAGTGGACGGTGGTGCCCGTGACCTTGACCCCGTATGCGAGGGCATCGCGCACCGCGTGGGCGCCGGGGAACGAGGGCAGGAGCGCCGGGTGGGTGTTGATCAACCGCCCCTCGAACGTATCGAGGAAGGCCTTACCCACGATGCGCATGAACCCAGCGGAGACGACGAGATCGGGCGCGGCGGAGTCCACGGCGTCGCGCAATGAGGCGTCCCATTCCTCCCGGTCACCGCCGAGCTCGACGACGGCGACGCGAACCCCCGCCCGGCGCGCCCGCTCAAGCGCGGGGCACTCACTATCAGCGGCGACAAGGCACACGTGGTAGGACTCATCCTGGTGATCGAGGATCGCCTGAAGCAGCGTGCCCGACCCGGAGACCAGGACGGCAACTGCGACGGAGTGCTGGGATCTGTGCGTCACTCGCCCGAGTCTAGCGCGTCGCTGCCCGCCCGGTGCGCCTTGCGGGGCACCGCCGCCACGATAAGCCCGATGATGCCCACCCAGGCGAGGGCGAGAAGCGGCACGATGAGCGGGTGGGGCCCGATGTAGTCGTAGGCGCCGACCACCCCGCCGGTATACGGCACGGCGGCGAGGACGAGCGCGCCGGTCCAGGCCGAGGTGAGCAAGGCCTCTTTGATCCGCTTGATCCGCTGCGGCCCGGTGCCGCGGGTGGCGAAGAAGTGGGCGATAACGGCGGTGGGGATGACCATGAGCGCCGGTGCCCACGCGGGGGCCTGCGCTGGGACCGCGGCAAAGAGGGGCAGCGGCGGCAGCGCGACGTTGTCGACGACGAAGAGCGAGGCCGCCTGTGAGGCGTATTCCAGGCTTCCGCCGAGGAGCACGCCGAGGGTGGCCGCGATCCCGTTGAGCGCATAGACGAGGCTCAGGGCGACGAGCGCGGGCGCAGGGAAGGACTCGCCGAGCTGCGCCATCTTCGGCCACCCCGCGACGCACAGCGCGGCGAAGACCACCGCGGCGGCCGCGCCGAGGCGCACCAGGAGGTTGAGCGCCTCGCGCGACCCCGGCACACTAAAGGCCCCAAAGACAATGCCCGCCGCATACGGCCCGATCGGGAGGAGCAGTGCGAGCGGGTGCGGCAGCGCCACCGGGTAGACGTGGGAGGCGTCTGCGACCATAAATACGGCGATGCCGGTGAGCGTGAGCGCAACACCGGCCGTGAGCGCGGCGTACGCGCCGACCTCGCGCATCTGCGGACGGGCCCCCAGCGCGGCCCGCGAGCGCCGGGCGACGAGCGCGGCGATTGCGACCGGGCCGATGAGGGGGGTAAGCCCCATCGTCACCCCATCAATGGTGACGGGGACCCCGTGTATGGCCAGCCACGTCTCCCCGATCGCGGCGGGGATGTAGGCGGGCTCGGCCCCAGACAGGAGCACAGCGGCCAGGCACACGGCCACGACGCCGAGGGCGATCACAGCGAGCGGCACAGCGGCGGAGGGGAAAAAAGTGCGGAGCACGCCCGCCCAGTCCTGCGGGTCCGGCTCCTGTGCTGCCGGGGCGGGTTGGCTGGCAGGCGCAGGTCGCCTCGGGCGGCGCCGGCGGGTGGAGCCGGGGCCAGGGGCGGGACCTGAAGCGGGGCTGTACTTGGTACTCATCGACGTCATTGTCCCACACCGGGCGCCGCGGGATGCTCAGCCCGAGCCGGTGTAACGGCGGCGGCAGAAAAACAGATAAGGAAAACCATCATTTGGCTTGCCTTGCCTTGACCGAACCGTTACAGTAACCCTTCGTAGATAACGGGAAGGTCACAAACCCGTCACGGACAGACTGAATGAGGACCTCAATGTTGAACTCCACGAAGGCACGCACGGGCGGCAAGCACCGTAAGCAGTCCCCCAACACGGGGCGCGCGACGCTCGTCGCGCTCGCCACCGGTGCGGTTTCAACCGCCGGCGTTTCCGGCGCCGCCGCGGCGTCCATCCAGGCCGACGCGGAGGTGCAGGAGCCCTCGGTGGATTTCTCGCTGGCCGCGAAATCTGACGTCGTCGAGCCGGGGGCGGCCGCCCCCGAGGTCTCCCCTCAGATCCTCGCCATCGCGGAGTACAAGCCGGTGGAGAACTTGAGCTCCCAGCTCTCCAAGGCCGTCGAGCACTCCGAGGTCGTCGCCGCGGCCGATGCCCTGCTGCGCGCTCCGTCGAGCATGAAGCCCGCCGAGGGCGTCTTCACCTCCGGTTTCGGCCCGCGGTGGGGAGCGTTCCACGCCGGCATCGACATCGCGAACTCCATCGGCACCCCGATCCTCGCGGTGATGGACGGCAAGGTTATCGACTCCGGCCCGGCGCAGGGGTACGGCCAGTGGGTCCGCCTGCAGCACGAAGACGGCACGATCACGGTCTACGGGCATGTGGATACGCTTGATGTCGCCGTGGGCGATCAGGTCAAGGCAGGCCAGAAGATCGCCGGGATGGGTAACCGTGGCTTCTCCACCGGCCCCCACCTTCACTTCGAGGTGCACCCGGGCGGGAACGCGCCGGTGGATCCCGTGCCGTGGCTGGCACAGCACGGCATTACCGTTTAGGCCTACACAGCTGTGGGGGTAGGGAAACCTACCCCCTTTTCTTTACCCCCTTAGTCACAATTTTCACACCAGTAACACGCGGGGTATGCAGCGGTTTGGCACACACCTTCGATGCATCCCCCGTGAAACCCCGTTGCCCCGGCTCATGCGCGGGTTTAAGTTGACTCACTGTTCGCCGCTCGCAGTACCTATAGAGCCGAGCCACAGACCCAAGGATCCTATGAAACGCCACCTGCTCTTAGTCCCGCTCGCTGCCGCCGTGCTTGCCGCCACTGCCGCGCCCGCCTCCGCACTGACCGTCAACGTCTCTGGCGCCCCCTCGCTGCCGGCCGCGCTGGCCACCGCCGCCACTACCATCATCACCTCCGGGGCGACCATCACCGCCGGGGATCACAGCGTCGTCTATGACCCGCGCGCCGAGGAGCAGTTCTTGCACCTGCCGCCCGGCACGATCCAGATCGCCCCGCCCGAGGGCGAGGGCGCCGTGGCCCGGCAGGAGGGCCGCACCGCCGACGGCCGCAAGGTGGTCACCCCGGCCGCCGGGCGCATCAGCTCCGGTTTTGGCCAGCGATGGGGGCGGATGCACCAGGGCATTGACATCGCTAACGACGCCGGCACCCCGATCTACGCCGTCATGGACGGGACTGTCACGGCCGCCGGGCCCGCCCAGGGATTCGGCAACTGGGTCGTGATCAAGCACGACGGGGGCGAGGAATCCGTCTACGGCCACATGCGCCAGTTTGATGTCGCCGTCGGCCAGCGGGTGAGCGCCGGGGAGCGCATCGCCAGCATCGGCAGCGAGGGCCGCTCCACGGGCCCGCACCTCCACTTCGAGATCAAGCCGGACGGCACCACCCAGGTCGACCCGCAGGCGTGGCTGCGGGAACAGGGCATTGACCTCTAGAGCTTTTCCATGGGCACGCCGCCGATGAGCATCAGGCGGACCGTGCCGGAGGAGCCGAAGTCAACCACAACGGTCTCCCGCACGCCCGAGCCTTCGACCGATTCCACGGTGCCGAGGCCGTACTTGGCGTGGTTGACGCGGTCCCCCGGAGCGAGCTGGAGGTTCTTGTTCACCTTCGTCCGCGCCGCAGCGCGCGGCCTCCGGCGGGGGCTCTCCCACGCGGAGGTGTGCTCGGTCTCCGGCTCAACCCGGCGCCAGTCGATGAGATCCGCAGGGATCTCGGCGAGGAAGCGGCTGGCGGGGTTGGTCACGGGGGAGCCCCACGATGAGCGCAACATCGCCCGGGTGAGGTAGAGGCGCCGCTTCGCGCGCGTGATGCCGACGTATGCTAATCGACGCTCCTCCGCCAGCTCGTCCGGGTCCCCCAGCGCGCGCAGGTGGGGGAACTGCCCATCCTCCCAACCGGTGACAAAGACGTAGGGGAATTCGAGGCCCTTGGCCGTATGCAGCGTCATCAAGGTGACCACGCCCTGGCCGGTATCCGGCAGCTGATCGGCGTCGGCGACGAGGGAGACGCGCTCCAAAAACTCCTGCAGGGTGCCGGTCTCTTCGCGGGCAACGGAGACGAGCTCGTTGAGGTTGTCCAGGCGCGCCCCGTCCTGCGGGTCGCCCGAGTCCTCGAGCTGCCCGCGGTAGCCGGTTTCTTCCAGGATCCGGTTGACCACGTAGCCGATATCGGGCGCCTCGGCAAGCTCCGCGCGCAACCTGTCTAAGAGGTCGACGAAGCCGGCGATCGCCTTTTTCGAGCGCGCGGCGAGCATATCTACCTCGCCGGCAGAGGCGTCGACAAGCGCGCGCCCGAAGCTTATCCCGCGGTGTTGCGCGTGTAGCGCCACCGCCGCCTGGGCCTTATCCCCGATTGCCCGCTTGGGCACGTTGACAATGCGCCGCATGCTCACGGTGTCGTCGGGGTTATCGAGCACCTTGAGGTAGGCGACGATGTCCCTGATCTCGCGCCGCTCGTAGAAGCGGGTCCCGCCGACGACCTTGTAGGGGATGCCGGAGCGGATAAAGATGTCCTCCAGCGCGCGGGAGGCGTTGTTCGTGCGGTACATCACCGCGATGTCGTTGAACTGGGCCCCGGCGTCGACCAGCTGGTCAATCTCCGCTGCAACGAAGCGGGCCTCGTCGTGCTCGTCGTCGGCGACGAAGCCGACAATCTTGTCGCCCGATCCGTGCGCCGTCCACAGGTTCTTGGGCCGGCGCCGGTCGTTTTGAGCGATGACGGCGTTGGCGGCGCTGAGGATGTTCTGCGTCGAGCGGTAGTTCTGCTCGAGCATGATCGTCGTCGCATCAGGGTAATCGCGCTCGAACTCCTCGATGTTGCGGATCGTGGCACCGCGAAACGCGTAGATGGACTGATCCGAATCGCCCACGACGGCGAGCTCAGGCGCGTTCTCCCCCGCGCCCACGAGCGCGGAGATGAGCGCGTACTGCGCGTGATTGGTGTCCTGGTACTCATCAACAAGAACGTGGCGGAAGCGCCTGCGGTAGTACTCCGTCACCTCTGCGTGCTCCCGGAAGATCCGCACCACCTCGCCGATGAGGTCGTCGAAGTCGACCGCGTTGGACTGGCGCAAGCGGCGCTGGTAGTCCACGTAGACGTGGGCGACGGTGAGGTCGAACGGGTTTTTCGTGCGCTCGGCAGCCGCGAGCGCCTCGGCGGGGCCGACGAGCTCGTTTTTGTGGTTCGATATCGCATTCGCCAGTAAGCGGGCGGTGAATTTCTTCCACTCGAGGCCGAGCTCCTTGGAAATCATGGCGAGCAACCGACGCGAGTCGTCCGAATCGTAGATGGTGAAGTTCGAGTTCAGGCCCTCCACGAGGTGCGCTTGCTGACGCAGGATACGCACGCACACCGAGTGGAACGTGGCCACCCACATCTCGCGGGCCTCGGGCCCGACGAGCGCCGCGACGCGCTCTTTCATCTCGGCTGCGGCCTTGTTGGTGAAGGTAATCGCCAGAACCTGCCACGGCGCCACCCCGCGCTCCTGGAGCAGGTAGGCGATGCGCCGGGTGAGCACCGCTGTCTTCCCCGAACCGGCGCCGGCGATGATGAGCAGCGGCCCGCCGGTGTGCGTGACGGCGGCCTCCTGCTGGGGGTTGAGCCCCAAAACCAAATCTGTAGTCATGATGGTGCCTACCCTACAATCTGCGACAGACACGACTGGCCCGGTGGCATAATGTCTCGCCATGAGCGAGTTAGAAATCCGCATGCCCTCGGGCACCGACGACCCATTGTCAGACGCCGAGATCCAAACCTACCGCGAGGAGATCGACCGGCTCGACCGCGTCATCCTCGACGCCGTGAAGCGGCGCTCGGAGGTCTCCAGGGCTATCGGCAAGACCCGGATGGGTTCCGGCGGCACGCGCCTGGTGCACCGGCGCGAGGTAGCCATTATCAACCAATTCCGCGACGAACTGGGCGAGGAAGGGCCGGTGCTCGCCGGCGTTTTGCTACGCCTCGGGCGCGGCAAGCTGGGCTAGAAGCGGCGGGTTTTCATTGCGGGCGGATCGGGGTGTGCGGTTGGGGCTAGTGCTTGCCTCGGCCCAGATTCCACAGTGGAGGGCTGGGGCGACTGTGGCATCTCACCACGCGGCCCCGTCGCTGAAGCACCCCTCCACAGTGACATCCCACCAGCCGCCCCCGCAACCACCCCAACCACCATGAAAGACGGGCGGCCACCGCCGAGAATGACTAGCGTTGATGGCATGACTGACATCACCGCCACGCCGGCCTGGCACAACCTCGCACAACTATTCGATGCCAAGCGCGCAGTGACCCTCCGTGACCTGTTCTCGGCCGACCCTCAGCGGGCCGCGGCACTCACCTTTGATGCCGCAGGCCTCCACGTCGACCTGTCGAAGAATCTCATCGACGGCGAGGTCGTCGCCGCGCTCGTCGCCCTCGCAGAGCACGCCGAGCTGCCGCGCCGCATCGAGGAGATGTTCACCGGTGCACACATCAACAACACGGAGGATCGTGCCGTCCTCCACACCGCGCTGCGTATCCCGGCCGCGGAAGACCTCAGCGTCGACGGCCAGGACGCTGCCGCCGACGTTCACGAGGTGCTCGGGCGGATGCGCGACTTCGCCTCCGCCCTGCGCTCCGGCCAGTGGCTGGGAGCGACTGGCCACACCATCAAGAAGGTGGTCAACATTGGCATCGGCGGCTCGGACCTCGGCCCCGCGATGGCCGTCAAGGCGCTGCGCTCCTATGCCACTGCCGGGATTACCGCAGAGTTTGTCTCCAACGTCGATCCCGCCGACATGATCAGCGTCCTGGATCGCTGCAACCCCGAGGAGACCCTGTTCATCGTCGCCTCGAAAACTTTCACAACGCAGGAGACCCTCGCCAACGCGCACGCCGCGAAGCGCTGGCTGCTCGAGCGTTTCGACGGCGACGAATCCGCCATTGCCAAGCACTTCGTCGCCGTGTCCACCAACGCGGAGAAGGTCGCAGAGTTCGGTATCGACACCGCCAACATGTTCCCGTTTTGGGATTGGGTCGGCGGGCGCTACTCGGTCGACTCGGCGATCGGTCTGTCGCTCATGGCCGTGATCGGCCCGCTTGATTTCATGCGCTTCCTCGAGGGCTTCCGCGCCCTCGATGAGCACTTCCGCTCTACCCCGCTCGAGCGCAACGTCCCGGTGCTGATGGGGCTTATCAACGTGTGGTACCGCAACTTCTACGGCGCCCAGACCCACGCGGTGCTGCCGTATTCTCAGGATCTCGCCCGCTTCCCCGCCTACCTGCAGCAGCTCACGATGGAGTCCAACGGCAAGTCCGTGACCAAGGAGGGTGAGCGGGTCGGTGTTGATACCGGCGAGATCTTCTGGGGCGAGCCGGGAACGAACGGCCAGCACGCCTTCTACCAGCTCATCCACCAGGGCACGACGATGATCCCGGCGGATTTCATCGGCTTTGCCTCCCCGAAGCAGGACCTCCCCGCGGCGGATGGCACCGGCTCGATGCACGATCTGCTCATGGGCAACATGTTCGCCCAGACAAAGGTGCTGGCTTTCGGCAAGACGGAAGAGGAGATCGTTGCCGAGGGCGTCGATAAGCGCCTTGCCCCTCACAAGGTCATGCCGGGCAACCGCCCGACGACGACGATCCTCGCCGCGGAACTCACGCCGCACACCCTCGGCGCGCTCATCGCACTCTACGAGCACATCACGTTCACCGAGTCCGTGATCTGGGGCATCAACGCTTTCGATCAGTGGGGCGTGGAGCTGGGCAAGCAGCAGGCCAACGACCTGGCCGCCGCGGTCTCGGGCGAAGTCGAGCCGGATACCGGTGATTCCTCCACTGATGCGCTCATTTCCTGGTACAGGAGCGCCCGCTAGTGGGCGATAAGATCTCGACGGACCGCTACACCCCGCGGCAGCGCACGAAGTACCGCAAGCGGTTGGAGGACGAGCTGGAGGTATTCGACCGGCACCTCCAGCAGGCGAAGTTCGTCAGCGACGGCACGGTCGGGCTCGAGCTCGAGCTCAATCTTGTCGACGCCTCAATGCACCCCGCTCCCCGCAACAACGACGTGTTGGCGCAGTTGAGCGATGAGTACCAGTCGGAGATCGGTGCTTACAACGTCGAGCTCAACCTGCCCCCGCAATCGATCGGCGGGGCGGGCCTGCGCCGCCTGGAAGAAGGCCTCACCCAGCGGCTAGAGGAGGTCCGGTGCGCGGCCCGGAAGTGTTCCACCGAGGTCGCCATGATCGGGACCTTGCCCACCGTGACCACCGAGTTCCTCGAAGATCCGGCGTGGATGACCAATGAACACCGCTACCGTGGGCTCAACAACTCCATCATGGAGTCTCGGGGGGAGCTCTTGCATGTGCGGCTCTCTCGCCAGGACGACTTCCAGCACGACTTCGAAGACATCGCCACCGAATCGACGTGCACCTCGATGCAGCTGCACCTGCAGGTAGCCCCGAACCGGTTTGCCGATGCGTGGAACGCCTCGCAGGCTATCGCCGGGGTCCAGGCAGCTGTGGGCGCGAACTCCCCGCTCTTCCTCGGTCGCAGACTCTGGCACGAGTCGCGCATCCCGGTGTTCCAGCAGTCCATCGACACCCGCACCCAGGAGCTGATCAACCAGGGCGTGCGCCCGCGCGTATGGTTCGGAGAGCGCTGGATTACCTCGGTGTTCGACCTATTTGAAGAAAACGTGCGCTACTTCTCGCCCCTGCTCCCCGAGGGCCGCATGGAGGCCGGAAAGCCCCTGATGACGGGCGATAACCCCGGCCTGCACTACCTCAATTTGCACAACGGCACGGTGTGGCGCTGGAACCGCCCGATCTACGACCCCAACGGCGAGCTCTCCCACATCAGGGTGGAAAACCGCCTGCTGCCGGCCGGGCCAACCGCCAAGGACGTCATCGCCGATGCTGCTTTCTATTACGGCCTGGTGAAGTTCCTCGGCGAGCAAACCCGCCCGGTGTGGTCGCGCATGAGCTTTGCCACTGCTGAGGCGAACTTCTTAGCGGGCGCGCGCGACGGGCTCTTCGCCCGCGTGTCTTGGCCGACGCTTGGCACCGTGGATGTCTGCAAGCTCGTTGCCGAGCACCTGCTCGATATGGCGCGCGAGGGCCTGCGGCTTTTCGACGTCTCCGTGGACTGCATCGAAGAATACCTCGGCATCATCGCCGGGCGAGTCGAGGCAAGGCAAAACGGCGCGTCCTGGCAGCTCGCCGCGCTCGACAGCGTCTCGGGCGACGATGCCTTGGAGCGCGTTGTCAGGCAATACCTTGTCAATCAGGCGGCCGGCGCGCCGGTGCATACTTGGTCCACGGAAGTTGCGTAGGGCAAGATAGTTCGTTGTCCGTGCCCTCATCCAAGGAGTTCCCAAGCAGTGCAGGCGATTATTGACTGGCTCGTAGGCCTCATGGAGGCCATCGGCGCCCCCGGCGTCGGCCTGGCCATCTTGGCCGAAAACATCTTCCCACCCATCCCCTCCGAGGTGGTCTTGCCGCTCGCCGGTTTCACCGTCGCCCAGGGCTCGCTCAACCCGGTTGCGGTGTTCGTGTGGTCTCTCATCGGTTCCGTCGGCGGCGCCTACCTACTCTACGGCCTCGGTGCCTGGCTGGGCGCAAAGCGGCTGCGCGCGATCGCGGAGTGGATGTGGCTGGTCAAGGGCACCGATGTGGATAACGCGCTGAGCTGGTTCGACCGCCACGGAAAGATCTCTGTGTTTTTCGGCCGTCTCGTCCCGGGCGTGCGCTCGCTCATCTCGATTCCCGCCGGCCTCGACCGGATGAACCTGGTCGCATTCGGCTTGTGGACCACGCTCGGCTCCGCGATCTGGAACGCGATCCTCATCGCGCTGGGGTATTTCCTCGGTGATAACTGGCACATCGTCTCTGACTACGTGGACCGCTACTCCAAGGTTGTCTACCTCGTCTTGGCGCTTGTCATCGTCGGCTTCCTCGCGTTTTTCATTCGCCGCGCGCTCAAGGAGCGGGCTGGCAACGCGGACACCACCAAATAACCCGCTCGAGGTCGCCGCGCCCGCCGAGGAAGCTCTTCTCGATGAGCGTGGTGCACCTGCGGCACGGCTTGTTGTTGCGCCCAAATACGTAAGACGTCTCCCCTGCTCGTTTGATCCCCGTGGTCACGCGGACTGGGGAGTCTCTATTTGCCCACATGAGCTTGCGCGCGATGCGCACATGCTTATCGACGTCCACCTCCCCCACCTCCCTCGCGGGGTGCGTTCCGGCGATGAAGCAGATCTCCGCGCGGTATTCGTTGCCGATGCCCGCGGCGTTTTTCTGATCCAGCAACGCACGCCCGATCTCGAGGTGAGGGGTGGCCTCAATGCGGCGCACCACCTCATCGTGGTCGAAGTCTGCGGCGAGCATGTCGGGGCCGAGGTAGCCCATGCGCAGGTCGTATTCGCGGGCCGGGAAGACCTCGACGAGCCCGAGGGAGTGCCCGACAATTTCAATCTCGCCGTCGAGCTGCAGCACGACGCGCGCGGTATGCCCGGGCTTTTTCCACCTCGCGCCCACCTTGTGGATCGCCCACGTCCCCTCCATCTTCAGGTGGGTGTGGAGTACCTGCGGTCCGAACTGCATGAAGAGGTGCTTGCCGTAGGGCCAGACCCGCTCACAGCTAAGCCCCGTGAAGTCGACGGTGGCGAAGCGCGGCACGCGCAGGCTCGTCGCGGTGACGGTGCGCCCGGACATGAACTGCAGGCGCTTGGAGAGCTGGTAGACGGAATCGCCTTCGGGCATGGGTGGGGAGCTTTCGTATCAAGAGTGCCAAGAGGTCGAAAAAACATTCTATACTGCGCGGCGAACATGTGAGGGGGCGGCGAGTGAGACGTCTTCGTGCACCGCCACATACCCCTCGCCTTGACAAGCGGTGGCCTCTCATCTCGCCTCACACCACACCCGGTCACGGCCGGCACCCCGAGGGAAAGATGTGACCTGCTGCCCCAGTATCATGCACTTAGCAACGAACGTATTGGACAGGTGAGACCCCTAACCAACAGTCACAGATACCCCACGCTAGCGGACACTGATAATGGGAGTGCGGGACAAGAACCATCCGGAATGACCCACTAACGGACTGGCCACAATCTGATTGTGTGCCTTCGTTGCGATCTGTCTTCCGGGCTGGTTCTCGCCCCGCACCGCGATCCGGCGATTCGGTCATGACCTCATAGGAGCGTGACCTCTCACCGTGACCACCCCGGCAGGTGTCATAGTAGTAGTCCCATCAGTGTCCTGTCTGCTCGAACCCTCGGATCAGCGGCTACCTTCATCACTTCCCTATGCGAAAGCGTTGACAGCCATGACCACAGACATCGACCTCTCCGCAAGCCCCGTCGCCGGGGTCGACACCCACACCGACACCCACACCGTCGCCGCGGTGACCCCAACCGGCCGGCACCTGGCCACCGAAACCTTCCCCACCACCAGGCCCGGCTACACACACCTCGCCGAGTTCCTCAGCAAGCACGGTGTCGGCGCCGTCGGAGTAGAAGGAACCAACTCCTTCGGTGCCGGATTAACCCGGCACCTCATAGACCGTGGCTACACGGTCGTTGAAGTCCTGCGCCCGGCCCGCAGCATTCGACGCCGGGACGGGAAATCAGATCCGGTGGATGCCCTTGCCGCCGCGCGACAGGTCCTGACCGGGGAAGGGCTGAGCACGCCTAAAGATTCCACGGGCCCGGTGGAGTCGTTACGAGCGTTACAGATCACCCGGAAACAGCTGGTGTCCACCACCGCGAAACTCATCACAACGATGAAGTCGTTGCTGGTCACAGCCCCTGATGACATCCGCACCCGCTACGCCACGATGACCAACCACGCTCTGGTCAACGCGTTGGTGTACTGCCGACCGTCGTCGGATGTTACTGATCCGCGAAATGGTGTGCTGACCAGCCTGAAGATTCTGGCCACGACCTACCGCGCATTGCGGGTGCAGTGCGATGAGCTGGAAACCCGGATCGCTGCCCTGGTGTCAGTGATCAATCCCCATGTCAGCAACATCGTGGGATGTGGGGCTCTTGTTTCCGCTGATCTGCTGATCAGCATCGGCGATAATCCGGAGCGCATCCACTCCGAAGCAGCGCTGGCGCACTTATGTGGAGTGGCTCCACTGCCGGCAAGCTCTGGGCGAACCAACCGGCACCGGCTCAATCGTGGTGGTGACCGGCGGGCGAACTCAGCGTTGTACCGAATCGCTATGGTGAGGATGAAGTGTGACCAGCGCACCAGGGAGTACGTCGCCCGGCGTACCGAGGAGGGGTTGTCGAAAAGGGAGATTATTCGCTGCCTGAAGCGCGCGATCGTCCGGGAGATCTACCGGGTCATATGCACCAGGCGCAGTACGTCACAGCCCAGGGATCTTCGTCGGGATGAGTTGAAAGAACTGCGTATCGCGAAGCATCTCACCCAGGTGGTTGTAGCGAAGCATTTGGGGTGTGCCCCGGCGAGGATCAGTGACATCGAGACTGGAAAACGTCCGTTGACGGAATTAGCATCGGCCTACGAAAAATTTCTGAAAAGCGCTTGACACAATATAGGAGCATCGCAACCTGGCGGATGAGGGGCACCGCGCAAAAAAGTACTTTCCTCGCAGAGCAAAACCTACAAACTTGTTGTAATGTAGCCATTGTCTGAAGGCATGTTCAATAGCGCCTTGCAACGCGACGCGTCCATCTGCTGGCACCCGAATGTTGGTTTCGGCACCGCCCACCAAGTCGGCGGACGCATCAGACACAAATGGGGCAATCTCGGGTGGGAAAACGCCGCCCTGGGCTACCCCGTAACCGATGAGTTGAAAACACCTGACGGTGTGGGCCGGTTCAACCACTTCCAGGGCGGGTCAATTTACTGGTCACCGATCACCGACGCGCACCAAATCTGGGCGTGATCCGGGATAAGTGGGCAGCGCAAGGATGGGAGACTGGGCCGTTGGGCTACCCCACCACCGATGAGTTGACCACCCCAGACGGAAAAGGCAAGTACAACCACTTTCAGAACCAATCGATCTACTACTCGCCTCCTGGTGGGGTACACACTATTAGCGGGAAGATTCGCGACTACTGGGCCAAAGCTGGCTGGGAAAAAGCCCCCTCGGATTCCCGTCATCGGATCCGTACACGGCCGGCGGCGGGGTGAAGCAGAACTTCACCGGTGGTGCCATCCAAGCATTCGAACTCACCGGGGTAGAGAGTGCAGGCCTGCATCGTGCATCTGATTCGGGCTGCCAACCGGTGGGTATCCTATCAGAACCGTAAACCCGTCTCGCACGCGCAACGTCAGGTCTATACCGCCGCGAACGAGAACACCGCTAGAGCCGCGTTGGACACGTTCGAAGCCTCTGAACTGGGGCAGAAGTACCCGCAACCGTGAAGGTCTGGTGCGACGCGTGGGAGCGGTTCGTGCCGCTTCTGCAGTCCCCCGGCAGCTCGTCGAGTACCTTACACCACCAACGTGATCAAATCTCCCAACGCCGAACCGCGCAAAGCAACCCGCAACAGAGGCCAATTCCCGAACGATACTGCGGCGATGAAGACGCTGTGGTTGATGATCTGCAACATCGAAGACAAGCGCGCCGCCCAGCGTGCGAAGAAATCAAAACGTGCCATCGACTGCAACGGCTATATTGAAGGCGCTAAAACCTCCGGGTGGAAACAAGCCATTGGTCTGGGCTGGATTACATGGACCGTGCGCTTTGATCGTGTTTTTCGTGACAGCCCCTGTTGGCAGGAAGCCTGGTCATCATGAAGAAGTTTTGGAAACACACCCCTGAGCAGATTGTGCCCAAGCTCGACATAGCCCGGTCTATGAGGGTCTCGGGTGGTACTGTGGCCGAAGTCTGCCGTGACCTCGGCGTCAGCGGGGAAACGGCCATCGCTGAGTCAAGCAGTACGGCGAGAGGTCCCGCAGCGAAGCCCGCCGCTTTCAAGAGCTGCAGGAAGAAAACGCCAAGCTCAAACTCCTACTCAGGCAAGCCGAGTCGGAAAAGGCGCTGCCGAAGGAGCTTGCGGAGGCAGCATTCTGACCCCGGCACGCAGAGATGAAGCCATCGATTACGCCCCTTCCGTGGATTATTCGGTGCGCTTTGCCTGTCGGGTCGTCGGGGTATCCACGGTGGCGTCCTACAGCGCCGGCAAACCCCACCAGGAACCCAGCCTGGATACGTAAGCCGCTCTGCACAGTTGGCTCGCCATCTTCGCTAGTAAGCACCAACGCTGGGGCTATCGCCGCGCGTGGGTGAAAGGCCGACAGGCCGGCTTTACCTGTGGCCATGATATGGTGAGCCGCCTGAGGCGCCAGGAGGGTCTGCGGGTCTTTCCTCGCAAAGCTCCTAAGCGACAGTGCTTGCCCGCGCCAACACCCCACACGCAATCAGCGGCATGTCTGGGGGACGTGTGGGCGCTGGACTTCCAATTTGATAGCGGCTACCAGGGCAAAGCCTTTAAGATCTGCAACATGATCGACGAATTCACCCGTGAGCATGGTGGTTTCGAGGTCGCTCGGTCAATCACCGCTACTGCGGTCATTGACCTGCTGGAGAATGTAGCCGCTGCGCGTGATGGCAGGCCTCGGGTGGTGCGCATGGATAACGGCCCGAAGTTCATCAGCCATGAGCTGACACAATGGGCAGGCAAGCAAGACCGAGCAAGACACTGTCGATGCGTTCATCCCGCCGGGAATGCCCTGGCATAACGGGGCTGTGGAGTCCTTCCACAACCGGCTACGTGACGAGCTCCTAGAAGACGAGATGTTCGACAACCCTGCCCATGCGTCGCGCTGCCTGCCGATTGTGGTCGAAACGCTATAACACCCATCACCCTCATTCAAGCCTAGGATTTATCCCGCCGACTGAATACGCCAACCAATGGCACCAACCCCAGGAAAGCACTCAAACCGCCCGATCCTAAAAAACCAGCCCGGCCCACTCCCCGATGGCAAACTTACGGCGAATTAAGCTTAATACGCCTTGTCATCGAAGCTCAGCTCCCCGAATGCTTCGGCTACTGAGCGCCCGCGGCGCTTCGGTGTCGATGCAACCCCGTACTCGCGCAGGCCAAACGCCGGCTCCCCTTTGAGCCTCTCCACGCTCAACGGCTTCTTCCGGTCCACGCGCTTCAGGCCGGAGGCCACAGAGGGCAGTAACTTGACTTGGATGACAAGATCGACCGCCCCCCATGTCGATGCCGAGCTCGAGCGATGAGGGAGATACCACCGCTTTAAGGGCCACGTCCTTTGCGGGGAGCTTTCTCTGAGGGACTAACGGTGGCTTAAGGGGATCTGGGGGAGGGAGACATCGACGGCGGGATTGGTGCGTGTTCTTGGTCGATTCGTCGCATAATGGCGCAGGGCAGTGTTCCCGGCACAGGGCCAGAATAGCTAGCTTTGGATGCGCTCTCGCGGGGTGGGGAGGAACGCCGTGGCGCTGGTCAAGAGGAAGACTAGAACGAATAGCACCCAGAGACCCGCCGGCATGAACGGCATCCACGCTCCCACTTCGCCGGTAGTGACGAAGTAGGCGACCATCTCGTACCAGAAGCTGGCCAAAAGGGCTGCGAGTATCGCCGTCAGGTACGGGAATAAGATCGCCCAAAACGTGGTGAGCTGGATGCTAGTTTGAGTCTTTCCGAGCAGGTGGAGAGGTGCGAAAAAGCTCCTCAAGCCTTCGCGCCTTCCGATAGCTTCCACGAGAAGAATGACGCAAATAGCGAGCAGCGTATACGCCACGAGGGGAATAAATCCAGATGTCCCGTCCCCATTGGGCCCGAAAAAGATTTGCGTATCGTTGCCCGCGTTGCTTGCCCACTCCTTGGCTGGAACGACCCGGTAATCATCGCTCACCTGCGCGGAGCCGTCAACGACGGCGAGCGCCCAGTCCGGGTTGACTGGGGGATTCACTGAAACAGCCTCGGCAAGCTTCATCGAAGCGAAGTGGAATGGGTTGTCGCCTTCTGGCTCGATCTGACCTGGCAGAAATTCATTTAGCACTTCAGAGCTAGTTGCCGATAGCGTGTAATCATTCGCATATTTGCGCTCCACCGATTCCTCGCCGGAACCGAGAATATCGGACGGCTGCCAATAGACAACCCCGTGGCACCCCTGCCCGAGTTCGTCGCATACCGCCTCCGCCTGGGCCGGGTGGAGCAACTGTTTCTCCTGGCTGACCACAATAGGAACCTCGCTAACGCTTTGCTGCGCGTAGAAGCTTCCGCCGTCCAAAGACGCGTATGCCCACGTGAATCCGGACAGCGGGATAGACAAAAGCACGGCAGCCAACCCCGTCCGTGTGATCGTGCCGGCTGCATCAATTGAGCGAATCCCGAGCGAAGGCGCAGTCCACCCAACGACGCGACTGAGCACAGTTGACACTGCACCCCCAATTAGTCGGCCTATCGGGGCCGCGAGGACCGCAGCGACAACTGGGGCCGAAATAACCATGAGCGCGACTCCCGCGTTCGAACCCCCAGTCGCAATACTCCACACACCAACGCCGAAATTCAGCGCCAGCGCCACGTAACCGACAGCCAACCCGGCCTTCCTCCACGCACCTGATCTTGGGGCCGAGTCCGTGCTGCCCTCGAGCACCCGCTCAAACCGGATCGTGCCCACGCCAATGAGGTAGATGAACATCATCACGACCGGGGCGGTGGCGAGAACCGCCTGGGGCGAGCCCCAGACATCAGGCAACCGCTTGTTCATTCCGATAAACAAGAGCCGGAAGAACGGATCAGCGATTAGCCTGCCCAGCACGACGGCGGATGCGGCGGCCACCAAAGTCAACAACACCGCCTGAAGCACCAAATGGCGTTGGAAGAACGCATTGCTCACTCCGAGATTTTTCAGCGCACGGAGCGTCGGTCGGTGGTCGACGATGAAGTTTTGGTGTGCCAATCTCACGCCGGCCAGCGTCGGGACTATCGCGATCAGACTGAGGTTGACCACGCCCTGCTTCAGGTCCGAGCTACCCCCGGTGGAGAAGGCCACATAGAGGATAGTCCCGACAAGCGTCCCGATCACCACTGCGGTAAACAGAATTCCCGCCATGTATGGACGAACGGTCGTTCTCAGTTCGCGACGATAAGCTGCATGCGCATCCATTTTCAGCTCACTTCCCCAACTCAAGCAGGGTGTGCGCGGTCCCGCCAAATAGCTCCTGGTGAGAGCAATACACAACGATCGCACCCGCCTTCGCAGCCTCCAGCATTAGGGACTCGACGATAGCGACATTAGCTCCATCCAGCGCGCTAACGGGTTCATCCATCAGCAACAGATCCGGCTGCGACGAGAGTGCCTGGGCTATGGACACTCTCTGGCGCTGCCCACCCGAAAGGTCGTTCGGGAAAGCACCGGCGTACTCCGACATGCCCAAGCGGTTCAGGAGCGACGCCTGCCCCGAGCGGTCGAACCCGCGCCCCGCGACGTCAACTGCAAGAGCCAGGTTTTCCTCACACGTCAAGCTCTCTAAGAGGGTCGGAGCCTGAGGGACGAACCCCACATGCCGAGCTCTCCATCGCGCGGCCTGATTCACCGACCACTTATCTGCCTGCTCACCGTCAATAATCACCCTCCCCTTCGTTGGGTTACGGAGACAGGCGAGCAGTTCAAGGACAGTCGACTTACCACTGCCCGACGGTCCACTAACGACGTAAACACCAGCAGTACTTAGCCTGAACGACACATCATCTAGTACTAGGGGGGAATATCTCCCGTAGCGAAACTGAAGTTTATTCCATCTAATTTCAACCACTAGGTTCACCTCTCTTTGACTGGGTACGACAGTATCATGCCGAGCCTAATCACCCAAGGATCCCGTTCGCACAATGCTGAAGAGCACTGGGTTTGTGAGAGACGGGGTTTCAGCCGCGCGAGCGTAAGGTGGTGGCCGTATCCGGGTGGGTGAGACAGTGGCAGGCCTCGTGCTCGATGGGTGGTACGTATCAAATGGAGCTGGGAAGGCGTTCATTTGGAGCTGGGAAGGCGTTTATTGTTGTACCGAAACATCCAGCTAATAGTGGCCTTTTCCACCTCTTGCCACGTACCCCACGTCCGTTTTTGAGATTCGATCTCTTCGCTCGTGTACAGGACACTCGTTGATTCCATCAGCTCATTGTCATACGCATCTCCCACGGTGCCGATGGAGTCGGTAATCCCTTCTCGTTCAATCAACACAGTGTCGTCACCACTGGTATACTGGGAACTAGCATCCGAATGATGAATAATCCCTACAGGCGTGAACCTAGGATCATGCCGAGACCGAGCTGCAAGAGCCTGCCGGAGTGCATCGAGAATCCCTAACGGGTGGACACCGCCTACCCCAGAAACCGGCGGGAGTACACGTCAGTGACGAAGGAAACATAACACAATCCATTCATGTCGTAGACTAGTTGAAGTCGGCCACCCACCACTGATTCGGGCGAGCAACACTACTCCACGCTTACACTGGTCAGAAAACCTCGGGTTTGAAGTGTACTGGGTTTGGTTCGGCTTCTTTTAGGCCCCAGTGTTGACGGGCTGGGTGAGACAGTACTCGGTTTCTACTTCCTGTGGGGTTGCGTAGTCCAATGCTTCGTGAGTTCGCTTGGTGTTCCACCAATGCATCCACCGTAAGGTGGCGAGCTCGACTTCCCCCACCGACGTCCACAGGCCTTGGGCATCAATGGGTTCAGCTTTGTATAGACCGTGGACTGTTTTGAGCCACAGCGTTGTCATAAGAATCGCCGACTGTTGCCACACTCGGCCGGATCCCGGACTCAGCCAAGGCCATGGAATACGTCAAGGACACCTACTGGCTACCCCGATCGCTATGGTGAACCAGGTGGTTGCCATGGATTCGCCCGGCAGTCGTGAGAGGTGCTCCAAAGCCTCCGTAGGCAGCGCGTTAGTACGCATCGTAGAGCGTGTGGCAACACCGACAATTTTCCGGCTGAAGATATCAACGACAAACGCGGTGTAGGCGAATCCCGACAGGGTACGGAGGTAGGTCATTTCGGTCATGTCGGCAACCCACAGCCTACCCGGTGCTTGTGCACGCACGTTTCGTCGCACAAGCCCCTTACGATGATCCGGTGTCTATAGGCTGACCGTTGTCACGCGGCTGCGCCCACGTCTCCGGCCGGAAACACCTGCCAGTTTTATCAGTCGGGCAGACTTGTCACGGCCAATTTGAATGCCTTCATGGTTCATGGCGTGCCACATTGTACGGGTGCCGTAGACCGAGAAATTCTCCGCATGCTAACAGTGGATCTCTCGGATGAGCAGGCTACCCGCTTAAGGCTCTCGCGCTAGGGACGCATGTGGCGGCTTTTCGGTAGCCGCGGGAGGTCATGAAACCAGGATCTGCCTGCCTTAAAGGATTCGGCAGATGGCCTCGACCCCACACTGATCCTTATAAGCGTCGATGTAGGAGATCATGTGGTCGTGGCTCGCTCGAGCTCCGCCGCGAAAAAGCCGAAGCAGTCTGAACAATCCCGTTAGCCCGCCTAAGCTCGCGGTTTTCCCTGCGCAGGCGCTTTGAGTCCTTCTTCCATGTTTCCCCGCCTGACGCGACACAGCGGTCACGCACTTCAGGCGCTGTCACGGTACCAGGCCCGCGACGTGTGGTGAGATACGCCGAGCAGCTCGCCGACCTCCTTGTAGGCGCGTTGCAATGAAGACGACTCCAGGCGGACCATGTCGATGATCTGATGGACCGCCTTTTCCTTGAACACGACCGAATGCTTTCCGAGCATAGTATCCAATTCTTCGTTAGCTGAGGTAGGAACCAAACCCAGGACGCTTCAGGTTCTCCGGGTCCGCCACGGTGGTACGCGAGGTCTTGTTGCGGAGTATACCGCTGATTCCTAGGACACGCATCGATCAGTCAACCTGGTCACGCCCGATCACCCAGCCCGCCGTTGAGCGACCCTACACGTTGATCGCCGCCCGTAGACGCACCGATTCACCTTCCACAGCGTAAACAGCCGGTTCGCGTCGTAGGCTTCTTCGATGTCTGCCGGTGTAGGACCTCAACCACACTGTCAATAACGCGAGTAGGTGACCGGTGGCATGGCGTACTGGTGTTCTTGTAACACCCGGCACATCCGCTCGATAGAATAAAGGCGCCAGTGAACGTGGAGGAAATCCGCGACTATGTGAGTATGCGGTCGAGCTCCGCTTGGGAAAAGCCAAAGGCCAATGACATGATATAGTTGACTTTCTTCAATTGTCTTTCCCTGCGCACCTAGGCAAGTTCGGCGCCCTTGTTCGCTTCAGGTGTACTCTTATCTGCCCGCGTTTTACTCTCAGCCCGGCGGATCCAGTCGTGCAGGGTCGCTGGGTTGATATCCGACATGGTACCGATCTTGCGGCGGGTTCCCGACTTAGAGGCTCCACCCGCTGCCAAGGCCTCGTGGTACAGGCCCAGCGCGCGTTCCCGCATCTCCTCGTCGTACTTAACGTCTGGCATGGTCTCACACTCTCAAGTGTAGGTCCAAGTGCCTCACGCACCCCGTACGGTTCATACGGGCGTTTTCCCTGGCCAAGCAGTGGCGCGATTTTGCCACCCGGAAGGACGGGTTCGCCGTGGTTCACCGTAGGGAATCGTCGTCAGCCCGATAATCACCCGACCCAAGGCTTGAGACACACACCTTCGCTCAACGACTGCCGATTTAGGCACTATTTCCAAGATATGTGGGCTGGTCACTCCTGCATTTTTATAACATGATCGGCTATATTTACAACCCGAACATCGTGCGTAATCACTACCCACAACTTGCTAAAACGGTTCACTTGTAAGTAGCTAACGAGTTGTTCAACTAACAGATCGTTAAGTCCGTTTGTCGGCTCGTCGAGCACGATCCCCACGGTATTTTGAGCAAGCGCACCGACAACAGAAAGGCGCTTTGCCTCTCCCCCAGAGAACACACCACGAAAAAAACTTGAATTGCCGGTTCTGCCCAATAGATTAGAAACATCAAGAGCAGTGAGTGCGCCATGTAGGAGACCATCATCCAAATCACGCTCCACTCCCCGAAGACCTTCGGCGAAATTGGGCGATTGCGCAGAATAGCTAAACCTAGAACGCAATTCTTCCGGACTAAGCGTCCTTCCTTTAGAGTCCCTAATACGGCCCCAACTTGGAGCTTCTAACCCAGCAATGATTCTCCCGAGAGTTGTCTTTCCAGCACCGGAGCGACCAGTGACGACCACCAAACCACGACTAGGAATCCGAAATTTAATGCGCGATAAAATTACTCTACCCTTAGGCGAGTCGCGCATTTCAAGATCGCCGACGAGAGAGCAGTCCAAAGCGCCAACGGTGTGAGATTCCATAGGTTCGCTCGCCTCTTGCGGAATACACTGCAAGCGGTAGATGCGCTGGATCAAAGCGGAGGTATATTGCCAGGAAAATGACGCTCCGGCAATAGACTGAACCGGGGTAACAACAAGTGAGGAGAAGAGGAAAACCTCTACAATTTGGTTCAATGCCATATCGCCGTTCGGATAAAGAACTACAGCTGACAGGCAGGCCATGGTTGGCGCAGTCGCACCGAAGAGCAGATCTGCAGGACTACCAAATTTGAGTTTCGAACAGAGAAGGCGAAGTCCACTGGACTGCACTGTTTTGATGGATTTGAATAGGTTCGACTCTCGCACCCCGCCCGAAAGAAATAGCCTACTGCGTGCTTCGTCATAACAGTCGATGTAGCCATACTGAAAACTTACGAAGCGTTGGTTAGCTGCCACAGCGTTCTCACTCTTCCGCCTTACACTCTTCAGCCCCAGGACAACGGACATACAGCCTGCCGTCAGCAATAGTGACGCTATAACAACAAGCAGGACATTAAGATGTACAAAATATATAGCTACACCTAAAATAATGGTTACATTCTTTGCACCTTCCAAGACCGGACGAATAATTCCTCCAATCGCCGCCGGTACCTCCGAGGCCGTCACTACGGGATAAACACGTTTCATTTCCTCTAGCTCAGTACCAACCTCAGCATGACTAATCTTAAGAAAGAGCTCCTCCCTAAGATCAGTTACACGTCGGAGCTGAATAACCTGATTCAAACCTTGAATCGCGACCGTCAGCCCAAGCTGACAGACCACCGCCGCCATGAACAAAACCGCAGCCTTGTTCCGCTCATTACTGTCGAAAGCAACCAGACCAGATAACAGCAGCGGCTGAGCGAGTTGGAGCAACGACGCAGACACATTAAGAACTACGAGTCCGCCCAGGCCTACGAGTCCTCTGCTTCCGATAACTGAGCATATGGGCATCCATGGAGCTGCCGGGGCCTTAACACAGCCTCCATGCGTCTGCCTATTATTCGCTGCCATACTCACTTGCCAAAAAGAGGCGTAGGAATGAAGTCCATTGGCGAATTGGGAGTAATCTTCTCGGCCCACGCCACACCTGCGGCACCACCTGTGAAGCTGCTATTAATTGACCTAGCGTCATCCCCAATTACCACGGAATGTCCTCTAAAACAGCCGCTGGACAACAGAATTTCTCGGTCGTACTGCGCGGGGCTTGGGCTCGGGAGGCCGAGCACCATTCTGCGCTTTGCAAGAAGCTTCAGCCCCGAAGCGCCCTTCATCAAAGACGGGAGCGCGATTACCCCGGGCATAACCGTTGGCAGCAACAGGGAGTCTACTTTGGGATTCGTGCCCACTCCTGAATGTCGCGCGGCATCCCGAGCCCATATCACTCCGGCCGACCCTACACCCAGATAAGGTAGAAACTTACCATCAGCGGATACCTGCAAACGGCCACGCCTGTCATGTTTGAGCCGCCTTTCCTCCTGTTCAATCATTGTGCTTACTAAAGGCGAGACATCTAACGAACCAAACAAGGCAACAGCGTTCAATACGGAGCACACGGTGCCTGACCACCCATAGAGTAAGCCTGGCGAGACGTTGACATTCCCCCTTCTGTCCAAAACCATAAGATTTAGAACCTCCTCTATCCGTTTGGCTAATCCCTCTAATCGATTCTCAAATAAATACGGCTTTTCCCTCATCAGAGATTCCAGAGCGACTATCAAACCGCCTATGCCACTTGTCAAGCTATGATCAAGATGCATAGGCTGTTCCAGCACTTCTTCCACCTTCCTAAAATAGGTGTTGAGATATTTGTCGTCGAGCGGCAACCCTAGAGTCAGTGAAGTAACGATATATCCAGAATGTCCTGACCACAACGAAATATCGTCTTCGTCAATGCTACCTTCGGAATTTTGCACCCATCGGTTCTCCAACTCCTTATCACTATGGCCCATCAGCCGCAGGGCGCACAGGAGGCTCCCAATACCACTACCAAAAGTATATATGTCGTTACGTTCAGATAAGTAGACATCGCTGAGCCCCACCCGGCTAGCAAGCCCCTTGGACGCACCAATGCCAAGTACCAAGGACTCGCTTGAAACCCTATCTAATGGCCGAGAGAAATTCTCGGGAGAATCCAATCTCTCTCTTCCAACTCCACAGTATTCATCAAAGAGCGTCTCTCCAGGCTCACCAAATAACGACTTTGCGTACTCCCGAAGAAGCTGCTTATTGTCAGGAAACACATCCAGAATAGGACCATGCCCAGTGAGCGCGAAGGCTGCCACTCGTCCCAAGGAGTAGTAGTCGGCGGCTGTTCCACGGACAGAGAGCGAGCCCGTGAAACCATCAGTGGAAATAACGCGTGCCTCGTCAATTGAGTCCGGAGTTCCCTCCCAGTCAACTACGTAGACATCGCCACTGTCCTCGAGAATTATGTTCTCCGGCGATAGATCATAGTGGAAAATGCCGATTTCATGTGCATCGCTAAGAATTTGTCGTACCTCATTCAGCACCTGGCCGAGCTTTAACAAATAGGTATCCTTCTCAATTTCATGGTAAGCCCTTCCTATCTGTTCGACTATCCAAGAATTCATTGAGCGCCCATGGATGAATTCATAAGCAAAGAACACACTTGGCCCAGCGTCGAAACAGCCCAAGAAACGGGGCACGCCTTTTATGTCCTTCAACATCTCCAAGGCCTTCTTTTCACGGTAGAATCGGCAGACGGTATCCCTTCCCAGTTGGTCGACCTCGGACCTTCGCCTTCCTTCCTTCACAAACGCTTCTTTCCCTTCAAAAATGGCGGAGAACGTAAGTCCCCTGGACGTATTCCGTAAAGGGACCACGTGCGTATAGGGCAGAATTACGTCTTTTGCCCTGTGCGCTCGGATCAGTTCATTAATCCACGGAGAGACTGGCGCCCAATCTGGCAACGAAAAAGTGGACTTCCTCTCCACCCATTCCACTCCGCCGTTTGGCTTTGTCATGAACTCTTGCGTAAATCCCGTTTCGGGATTGATTGCCGTTTGTAACACGAAAGGGCCGTAACGAATGTGCACTATCGACTCGCCTATCTGAATGTCTGTTAAAATTCTCGGGCCCTTGAATCCGTTCGTGAGTGAGACAAGTTTGGTGGCAACCTCCTCAGTCTCCACCTGCGTTTCTGGGTATATTGTGACGAATTTCCCGAAGAGATCACCAGGGATTCTCCTAGAGTTCCGTGTCTCAAGCTCTGTCCGAGACCTGATGTGCTTAAAATGCAGCCCCCTACTGAAAAGATATGGCTTGACCAGAGCGAGCAACTTGGTACTCTCGCTTAAATCGCAGGATAAATGTATCTTCCAGCCTTGTCGCGCAATATTGTTTGGTCTAAACTTGTAGTTTATCCAGTCCCCCCTCTCGTTAACTTCATATTCCCTCGGAGCATCGTCATCGAAACGTGACGAGTTGACTGATCTTGCAAATGATTGGCCCCACTCATCTTTCGTCCCGATGCTATGATTCGGCACCACTCTCTACATCCTTTCCGAAGCGCCACTTAATGAGTCGTTTATACTACTCAAGACATGCAATTTATACTACTCAAGACATGCAAGAGGACAGACGGCAAGGCTGCTAAAAGAGTCCGTCTCGTCGTCTGCATGAGTAAAGCGACTCAGCACCTCTTGAATTTCGGCACTGTTGAAATGTATATACGATTCTGCGCTGTATTTTCCAGATCCGATATCACATTGGTTCCCAGATTCTCCGGCGGTATGCAAACCTACTAATTGGTCACCACTGAGAATTGGTGCCCCAGAGTCACCGCGACATGTACTTCGCTGTGTAACGCTCACGGTTACAATTAGATCCCTGAAAGTCCAGCCCTCGGTAGTTCTCAATCGATCAATCCGCCCCACAAGCTCCAACGGTACCACTCGCAGTTTGCTCGACCCCTCTCCGTTGAAAGCAACCAGTGACAACTTTTCGCCCTTGCTAGGAAAGTGAGACGGGGCTGATAACGGCTTTCCTTCTTTCCTATGTAGCGTTTGGAAGAACGCGAGATCCCTGTCATTCGATACTATTTCGACCTGCGCTATCTCATCCCAGGTCCGCTCTGGCTGTGCTAGGAAGTATGTTGCCCCTCCTTCCGGAAAGCAATGCTGGCTCGTCACCCAAATCGATTCACGTACGTACACGGCGTTACAAATTTGTTCTAAGTCGTCTGCCCTTTCCGATCTTATCCATATTTTTCCTAGGCTCTGCTGCACACCTACGCGGTCTATATCATCTACCCCGAAGCTGCCGGCGCTCGCCTGTGCGAGAGGCGCCAGTACTAACGAAAGCCATACGATCAACCCTATCCCAACAATTGACGTATAGAACCCATGAACTGGTCCTTTGTCGGTAGTTTTTGCAAGTTTCATTGATTACTCCTTCTGACCAAATATTCCGCTATTTATAACGGTTAAGGGGTGGGCCCCCCCAAGCAATCGGAGATCCCCACCCCAAACGAGGCGATGCCGAGAATTTACCGTTGATAGAATCCCAGCAAGCGTGCGTTAGTTGTTACCACAAAACGCAATACTGATGTTCGAAGACCGGTCACTTCCGCATGCAGTGGCAGACAAGCGGCTCTGGGCCTCAACCCCTAGCTGAGGGACCTCGTTCGAAATTTCCTGAAGCTCGTAGAACGACATTTTTCACCTCCTTCCCTTCCGGGTTCAGCGTATTTGGTCTCTATGAACCTGACTCAAATTGCTCATGAACTTTTCTTTAATTCGCGCTCGAATCCTCATCAAGCCGCAGCACGCAGCACACGTACTTTCTTCCCCCGTGTTTAAGGTGGCCTTAGCTGCAGCATGCACAGTGCAGCCTATTGGGGGCTTCTGTGCGGCTCCACGCTTTACTCATTCCTCGTTCGGCTAAAGGGCCTTGCCCCTGATCCTAGCCCCCTTGGGGGCGAGTGCGGCCCCGCAATCACACAAGAAAAACGCCGCCTCCCCATTGATCCTTTCCACGGTAAAGGGCCTCATGCGTCCGGAATTCACCACCTCCGAAAGCGCCCCGACCACCAGCGGCAGAGGATCGCCCACCCCGTCGGGAAACGTGTCGAAAAAGGTGGTCATCGTCTTGCCTCCGCGGGTGAGGTGGGCGGCAAGGAGGCCGTCGATAAGCACGACGAGCGCCCCCGCGGAGCGCGTTGGCCCCTGGGCCGGCCACGGCAGTGCGGCGCCGTAGGGGTTGGCCGGGTCGGTGGCGGCGAGCACGTGGACGAGCGGCTCACGCGCGCCCGAAGGCCAACCGACGACGTCGTCGGAGTCCTGGTGCCCGCGCAGGCGGTCGATAGTCGCGGGCGTCGAAAATTGCGAGGCACCCAGCCCTTCGACAAGGTAGCCGCGCATCGCCTTGCCGGACTCCTCGAACCCGGAGAGCACCTTGTAGGCCAGGGCGAACCCGCCGAGGACGTCCTCGGCAACGACGCTGCCGCGCGTGAGAACGCCGTAGCGGTCCAGCCAGGCCTCGCCAAGCGCCACCGAGCGGCGGGTGGCATCGGCGTCAATCGTGGGGGTCGCGGCCCACCGACCCACCATGTCCGGCGAGGTCGCGCTGGCAAAGGACGTACGCCCCGAACGGATCCGGGAACGCGAGGGGCGCCTCTTAGCGCGATGCGCGGACCTCCCCGCCGCTAGCCGCGCGCGGATCGGGGCAAATGAATCCGGCGCGATGCAGCCGGCCTCAACGAGCCCCCAGATCGCCTCGCGCAGCTCCTCGCTGGTGGTGCCTTCCAAAAGGTCGCTAAAGAGGTACCCGCCGCCCCGGCGCACCTTCTCCATCACCTCGGCCTGGGTCAGCGAAAACGCCGGCTCGGTGACATCCGGCACAAGCTGGGAGGCGTAGTCCGCGGGCAGCAGCATGATCCACGGGTCGTTGGCCCCGGCCTTACCCGCACCGACGATGGCGATCTCGCCCGAGGCGGTGAGCTCGTCGAGCATCACCGGGGAGTAGTCGCCGACGCGGGAAGGCAGCACCCACGACTCCCAGGCGGAGGCGGGTAGGCGCACCCCGGCAAGCTGCTCGAGCACGGTGAACACGCCGTCCGCACCGCGAAGGGCCGGGGTCTGCCCCACCGGGGCGACGTGCGACCAGCCGGTGAGGAAGCGGGCGTAAGCCGACTGGGACACCGGCCGGGCCTGAGCGCGGGCGATAGCCAGGGAACGGGAGCGGATGATGCGCAGCACCTCGGCTGCGACGTACTCGGCCTCGTCGATGCCCTGGCGGAAGCGCCCCTCGATCACCTTCCCGGCATCCACCAGCGGCTGCAGCGCGGAGTAGGCCGCCCCGACCGCCAGCCCGAAGGCGCCGGCAAGGTCGCGCAGCGTGAACGGGCCGCGGGTGCGCACCCACCTGCCCACGAGCTGGGCCAACGCGTCATTAATCGTCGCCACCTGGGCGGGCACGCCGGGCGGGACGGGCACGCCCAGGCCGTCGCGAAGCAGCGGCGCGTCAAGCACCTGGGCGATATGCTCGCGCCCGCCGATGCGCACACGCATAACGCGGGAGCCCAGCGCGGCTTCTAGCGATGCCAGCGGCACGGACGTATACAGGGAAAGGTCGTCGATTGGGATCGGCCCGACGATGCGCAGGGTGTCGGCGAACTGCTCGGAGGTCTCGGCCTTGCCCACCCGGCGTAGCGAGGCGTCGACCTCGGCGATGACGGTGGCGTCGAGAAGCTCGCGCAGCTCGACGGTGCCGAGCAGCTTCGCCAAAAGCGAGGGATCAAGCGAGAGCGCGGCGGCGCGCTTTTCCGCCAGCGGGCTATCGCCCTCGTACATGAACGCGCCGGTGTAGTTGAACAACAGCGAGGAGGCGAACGGGCTGGGCTGCTGCGTGGTCACCTCCGCGATGCGCACGCGGCGGGTCGCCAGATCGCCCATCACCTCGCGCAGCGCGGGCAGGTCGTAGACGTCCTGGAGGCACTCGCGCACCGTCTCCAAGATGATGGGGAAGGAGGGGTAGTTGCGCGCGACGTCGAGAAGCTGCTCGGCGCGCTGCCGCTGCTGCCACAGCGGCGCACGCCTGCCGGGGTTGCGGCGCGGCAGCAGCAGGGCGCGGGCCGCGCACTCGCGGAAGCGGGAGGCGAACAGCGCAGAGCCGCCGACCTGCTCGGTGACGATGTCGGCGACCTCGTCGGAGTCGAAAAGAAAGAGCGAGGCATCCGGATCCTTCTCCCCCTGCGGCAGGCGCAACACGATGCCGTCGTCGCCGGCGACGGCCTGGGCGTCCATGCCGGTGTCCTGCGCGACACGGTAGCCCACCGCGAGCGCCCACGCGGCGTTGACCCCTTTGCCGAACGGGGTATGCAGCACCACCCGCCAATCCCCCAGCTCGTCGGTGAACCGCTCGAGCACGAGCGTCTTCTCGTCCGGGACGATGCCGGTGGCTTCTTCCTGCTCCTCCAAAAACCGCAGCAGGTTCCCGCGGGCGAACTCGTCGAGGGACTCATCGATGACCCTCTCCCGGCGGAACTCACCAAGCGCCTTGCCCAGCTCGTAGGGCCGGCCGAGCGAATCCCCGGTCCAAAACGGCAGCCGGCCGGTATGCCCTGGCGCGGGAGAGACCTGCACCTGGTCGCGGGTGATGTTCTCGATACGCCAGCTCGACGCGCCGAGGGTGAACACGTCTCCGACGCGGGACTCGTAGACCATCTCCTCATCGAGCTCGCCGACCCGGCGCGGGGCGGAATCCCCGCCGACCAAGAACACGCCGAACATCCCGCGGTCCGGGATGGTCCCTCCGCTGGTCACGGCGACGCGCTGGGCACCGGGGCGGGCCTTGAGAGTATTTCCCTCCAGGATGGCGCGGGGCCGCAGCTCCGCGAAGTCGGTGGAGGGATAGACGCCGACGACTAAGTCGATCACCGCGTCGAACACATCACGGGACAGGTTGCGGTAGGGCCAGGCGCGGCGCACGGTGGCGAACCATTCGTCGACGTCGAGGTCCTCGACTGCGACTGCGGCGATGGTCTGCTGGGTGAGCACGTCGAGCGGAGAGACCGGGGTATGCAGCTCCTCGATCATGCCTTCTCGCATCCGGGGCACGATCACGGCCGTTTGCACGAGGTCAGCGCGGTGCTTCGGATAGAACACGCCCTCGGAGACCGATCCCACCGAGTGCCCGGCGCGGCCCACGCGCTGCAGGCCGGAGGCCACCGAGGGCGGCGACTCGACCTGGATGACAAGGTCGACCGCCCCCATGTCGATGCCGAGCTCGAGCGATGAGGTCGACACCACGGCTTTGAGGGATCCCTCTTTGAGCATCGTCTCGGTGGCGAGGCGCTCCTCCTTCGACACCGAACCGTGGTGGGCGCGGGCGATGACGGGCGCTGCGTGCCCGGCGGTGTCGACGGCCTTCATCAGCTGCGCTGGGGGCCGCCTCAAAGCGGGGCTCAGCGCATCTGGATCGTGTTCCTTCGCCCACAGCTCGTTGAGCTGGCTGGTCAACCGCTCCGCGGTGCGCCGCGCGTTGACGAAGACGATGGTCGAGCGGTGCGCCATCACCTCCTCGTAGACGGCGCTCTCAATGTGGGGCCAGATGCTTGGCGACGCCTTCGGCGCCAGCTCGTCATCAACATCGAGCACCGCCTCCCCGATCGTCGAGGCGTCCTCGGCCACGGGCAGGTCGCTCAAGTCCTCCACGGGCACGCGGACACTCAGGGTCCACTTCTTCTCGCTGCCCGGGTTAACAATGGTCGTGTTCCTGCCGAGGAAGTTCGCCACCGCCTCCAGCGGGCGCACGGTGGCGGAGAGCCCGATGCGTTGGTAGTTCCCCGCCAGGTTCTGCAGCCGCTCCAGCGAAAGAGAAAGGTGCACCCCGCGCTTGGTGCCGGCGAGCGCGTGGATCTCGTCAACGATGACGGTGTCGACGCTTTTCAGGATCCCCGCCGACTTCGAAGTGAGCATGAGGTAGAGCGACTCCGGCGTGGTGATGAGGATATCCGGCGGTTTTCGGGTCTGGCGGTTGCGCTCGGCCTGCGGGGTATCGCCGGAGCGCACCGCCACCGAGACGTCCGGGACCTCCAACCCCATGCGCTGGGCCACGCGGGAGATCCCGGCGAGCGGGGCGCGCAGGTTGTTCTCCACGTCCACCCCGAGCGCCTTGAGCGGGGAGATGTAGAGCACCTTGACGCCGCCGTGGGTCGAGCGGGCGGCACCGTCGATGGGCAGCGCCTGCTGGCCGGCCCGCTCGACGAGGTTGTTGAGCGCCCAGAGGAAGGCCGCGAGCGTCTTTCCCGAGCCCGTCGGGGCGACAACCAGGCAGTTCTCGCCCTGCGAGATGGCCTCCCAGGCGCCTATTTGAACCGGCGTCGGGGCCGCAAACACCTCGCTAAACCAGGTGGAGACCTGGGGGCGGAAGCGGTCGAGAACGCTTGGGGTCATGCGGGCTACTTTAACCGGGTACTGTGTGAACCATGACAGAGCAGTACTCCGATTCGAGGCTGACCAACCTCATCGCGCAGGGCACGGGTGAGATTCTCAAGGGCATCCGCGGCGTCGGCCTGTTGCGCGGCCGGGAGCTGGGCGAGGCCGGCGACGAGCTCGCCCAAGACTGGATTGCCCGCGTGCTCGCGCAGCACCGCCCCGACGACGGTGTGCTCTCAGAGGAAGCTGCGGACGACCGCGCCCGCCTGGACAAGGACCGGGTCTGGGTCATCGACCCGCTCGACGGCACGAAGGAGTTCGCCACCGGCCGCCAGGACTGGGCCGTGCACGTGGCGCTGGTGGAAAACGGGGTGCCCGCCCACGCCGCGGTGGGACTGCCCGATCTCGGCGTAGTGTTTAAGTCTTCCGATGTCCGCCACGTCTCCGGTCCGCTGTCGCGCCGCATCGCGCTGTCGCGCAATCGGCCGCCGGAGGTGGCAAAGTTCGTCGCCGACAAGCTCGGCTTCGAGGCCGTGGGGGTCGGCTCGGCGGGCGCAAAGGCGATGCACGTGCTGCTCGGCGACTACGATGCCTACGTTCATGCCGGTGGCCAGTACGAGTGGGACCAGGCCGCGCCCGTGGGCGTGGCGCGCGCGGCGGGGCTGCACGCCTCGCGCCTTGATGGCTCCGAGCTGCGCTACAACAACGCCGATACCTACATCCCCGACATCGTGATCTGCCGGCCCGAGCTCGCCGACGACATCCTCGCCGCCTGCGCCGAGTACGCAGGGAAGTAGCCTCATGCCTATCCCCACCCCCTACGAGGACCTCCTGCGCGACATTCTGGACCACGGCGCGCCCAAGGGCGACCGCACGGGCACCGGCACGATCAGCGTTTTCGGCCGCCAGCTGCGCTACGACCTCGCCGACTCCTTCCCCCTCCTGACCACAAAGAAGGTGTTTTTCAAGGGCGTCGTCGGCGAGCTTTTGTGGTTTTTGCGCGGTGAATCCAACGTAAAGTGGCTGCAGGACAACGGCATCCACATCTGGAACGAGTGGGCGGACGCCGACGGTGAGCTCGGCCCCGTCTACGGGGTGCAGTGGCGCTCCTGGCCCACCCCGGACGGCCGCCACATCGACCAGATCCAGAGCGCGCTGGACACGCTGCGCACTAACCCCGATTCGCGCCGCAACGTCGTCTCCGCCTGGAACGTCTCCGAGCTCGACAAAATGGCGCTTCTGCCCTGCCACCTGCTCTTCCAGCTCTACGTCGCCGACGGGCGCTTGAGCATGCAGGTCTACCAGCGCTCCGCGGATATGTTCTTAGGCGTGCCGTTCAACATCGCCTCCTACTCCCTCCTCACCCACATGTTCGCCCAGCAGGCGGGCCTGGAGGTCGGCGAGCTCATCTGGACCGGCGGCGACTGCCACATCTACACCAACCACCTCGACCAGGTGCGCGAACAACTCTCGCGCGAGCCGCGGCCGTACCCGCAGCTCGAACTGCGCCGCGCCGCGAGCCTGTTCGACTACACCTTTAAGGACATCTCGGTCACGGGGTACAACCCCCACCCGGCGATCGCCGCCGAGGTGTCGGTCTAATGCTCGGCGCGATCTGGGCGCAGAGCCTCGACGGGGTGATCGGTGACGGCCACAGCATGCCCTGGCACCTCCCCGAGGATCTAAAACACTTCAAACAGGTCACGCTCGGCACGCCCATCATCATGGGACGGCGCACCTGGGAATCGCTGCCGACCCGCCCGCTGCCCGGCCGCGCCAACCACATCGTCTCCTCCCGTCAGGCCGGCGATTGGTCTGACGGTGCGTTTGTTTCCCGCGACATCCCCGACATCATGGGGGACGCCTGGATCATCGGCGGCGCCCAGCTCTACGAGTCCACCATCGACTTGGTCGACGTCATCGAGCGCACGCTTATCGACGCCGCTTTTAACGTCCCCGACGCCGTCTACGCCCCCCGGATCACCGAGGACTTCTCCCTGGTCTCGCAGACCGAGTGGCTCACCTCGAGCACGGGCCTGTGCTACCGCTTCCAACGCTTCGAAAGGATCTAGCGGAGCCAAAGGAAGGCCCGGCAAGTGCTGCATCGCAATGAGCTTCGGCAGTGTGCTTCAACCGGGCCTTCGCCACGAAGGATAAACCGTTCGTGACCCAGCCGAAAGCATAACATGCCAGTACGCGGTGATTCCGAATGCATCGGTCAAAATCGCGAAGAGTGAGTATATTGGCTTCTACTTGCCGAAGGAAAAAGATGGGGGTGATCCTGCATCCATTCAGGGAATCTTTCCAAAAATCCTCAGCACCTACGCACCTCTCAAGTGGTCGAATGACGAGAAGGAACGACTCAAAAGATCGAGTAACTCCGACGATCGACGCCTGGCACAAGTGATGAGCTACGGCCTCAGCAACGGCTACGAGGGGTCCATGCCGTACCAGGTATACTTTCTCTCGGACCTATCTTCCAGCGAGACCCTGCGTAAACCCGGTCCGATCCAGCACGACGGAAGAGGTCGCGGATCCGGGTTCGTCAAACGCCCCAGATATTTTCACAGTTCCTCGCTGCTTGCCGCCCATAGGACGAGCGATCTCAGCGAGTGACCGATCTACTCTATCTTAAGGAGTTTTAGTGACTGCCCCCGTGACCGTCTACGCCACCGACTGGTGCCCGTTTTGCCGCGCCCTTCTCTCCGGCTTGCAAGGCACCGACGTGGACTTCGATGTCGTTGACGTCGACGACCCGGCAAACCAGGAGTTCTCCGACTGGGTCGCCTCCGTCAACGGCGGCAACCGCATCGTGCCCACGGTGAAGTTTGCCGACGGCACGCACCTCACGAACCCGAGCGTGGGGGCGGTCGCAGAGAAGTACGACTCGATGCGCTAGTCTTATCCCCTACTGCCCTAGTAGCTCAGTGGATAGAGCACGGCTCTCCTAAAGCCGGTGTCGGAGGTTCGATTCCTCTCTGGGGCGCTAGAGTTCCCCTCATGACCGGCCTACCGCTTATCGGCGCGTTCGTCGCTGCCATCGCGCTGCTCATCGTGATGATCTCGCGGTGGAAGATCCATCCCTTCCTCTCGCTGCTGTTCGTCTCGCTTACCTTCGGCCTCGTCGGCGGCATCCCGCTAGCGGAGATCACAGGCGTCATCGGCGAGGGCTTTGCCGCCACGTTCACGTCCTTCGGGCTTGTCGTCATCTTCGGCACGCTCATCGGCCACATCCTGGAGAAGACGGGGGCAGCCTTCCAGCTTGCCGACGCCATCGTCCGCGTCATCGGCAAGCGCCACCCGGTCCTCGCCATCGAGCTCATGGGCTGGGTGGTGTGCATCCCGGTGTTTTCCGATTCTGGCTTCGTCATCTTGAACCCGGTGCGCAAGGCGCTCGCCCAGCGCACGGGTGCCTCCCCCGTCGCCATGGCGATCGCCCTGTCGGCGGGCCTGTTTACCTCCCACGTGTTCATCCCGCCTACCCCGGGGCCGGTCGCGGCGGCGGCGAACATGGGGGTGGAGGACAACCTGCTCATGGTTATGGGCCTGGGCGCGCTGGTGTCCGTACCCGTGCTGGCGGTGGCCTACGCCTACTCCGTCTACATCGGGCGGAAGATCGAGACACCGGAGTCGGACCAGGTTCCCGCTGACGTGGAATCTGCCTACGCGGAACTGCGCAACTCGTATACCCGCCTGCCGTCGACGTCCCTGTCGTTGGCCCCGATCCTCGTGCCGATTGTCCTGATGGCGGCGGGCTCGGTGGTGTCGGTGACGGGGGCGTCGACACGCGTGGGCTCGCTCGTTGAGTTCCTTGGCAGCCCCGTCATCGCGCTGGCCATCGGGTTGTGCTGCGCGGTGGCGCTGCTTGCCGAGACCGCCATGGTCGACCGCTTCTACGAGTTCACGGAGGAGGGCCTGCGCACCGTGGGCCCGATCATCCTCATCACCGCCGCCGGCGGGGTGCTCGGCCGGGTGATCTCGCAGACCGACGTCGTAGACTTCATCTCCCACAACGCCGAGCGGCTCTCCTCCCTCGGCCTGTTCTTCCCCTTCCTCGTCACCGTGTTGTTCAAGACGGCACAGGGCTCTGCCACCGTGGCGATGGTGACCACCTCGAGCCTCGTGGCTCCCCTGCTTCCGGTGCTCGGGCTGGAGGCACCGCTGCAGGTGGGGCTCGCGGTGATGGCGATTGCGGCCGGCTCGCTCGTCGTCTCCCACGCCAACGACAGCCACTTCTGGGTGGTGGCCAACCTCTCCAAGCTCACGCCGCAGCAAGCCTACCGCTCCCAAACCGTCGTCACGGGGCTCATGGGTGTAAGCGCGATGGCCTTTATTTGGCTCCTCGGCCTCGTCCTCGTCTAGCCTTGGCAGAATGACTGGCTACCTCGTTCCCACGAAGAAGGTCCGCGTCTCGGACTTCGCGCAGAAAAAGGCGCGGAAAGAAAAATGGGCCATGCTCACCGCCTACGACTACTCCACCGCCCGCGTGCTCTCGGAGGCGGGTATCGAGTGCCTGCTCGTGGGCGATTCCGCCGCCAACGTCGTCTTCGGCTACGACACCACGAACAGGGTTGGCCTCGACGAGATGGCCTACCTCGGCGCGGCCGTCGTGCGCGGCGCCGGCAATGCCTTCGTCATCGTCGACATGCCGTTTGGCACCTACGAGGCCTCCGATGCGCAGTGCGTGGTAAACGCCACCGAGCTCATCCGCCGCACCGGTGCCCAGATGCTCAAGCTCGAAGGCGGGGTGCGCATGGCTCCCCGGATCAAGGCGTTAAAAGACGCAGGCCTGCTGGTGTGCGCGCACGTCGGGTTCACCCCGCAATCCGTCGACGCCCTCGGCGGGTTCAAGGTGCAGCGCGAGCGCCTGCGGGAAGATACCGCCGCGGTAGTCGAAGCGGGCGCCGACATGGTGGTCTTCGAGATGGTCCCGGCGGACCTCGCGGGGGAGATTACCGCGGAGTGCACGATCCCCACCATCGGCATTGGCGCGGGCGCGGGCACGGATGCCCAGGTGCTGGTGTGGCACGACATGGCCGCGCTGCCGGAAGGTGCTCGCCGGCCGTCGTTCGTCGAGGTCTTCGGCGAGGTCGGAGCGGAGCTCACGAGGGCGGCCGCCGCCTACAAGCAGGCCGTCCACCAGGGGCGCTTCCCCGACGCGGCGCACTCCTTTTAGCCGAGGCGAACCTCGGCGTTGTCGATGAGCCTGGTGGTGCCCACCTTCGCGGCGACGAGCAGGCGCGCCGGCCCGGTGTAGCCCGCGGGGATCTCCTCGAGCTCGGGCGTGCGCAGCTCGAGGTAGTCGAGGTCGAGGCCGGAGGAGGCGTCGATAAGCGAGCGCGCGCGATCGAGGCTACCCGTGGCCAGCGCCCGAGAGAGCACGCCCGCCACCTCGCGCTCGGCGTCGCTGAGGTAGCGGTTGCGCGAGGACAACGCCAGGCCGGAGGGCTCGCGCACGATGGGCCGCCCGTGCACGCGCACCGGCAGATTAAGGTCCGCGGCCATCTCGCGCACAAGCACCAGCTGCTGGTAGTCCTTCTCGCCGAAGAACGCGTCGGTGGCGCAGGTGAGCGAGAACAGCTTCGCCACCACGGTGAGAACGCCAGCAAAGTGGCCGGGGCGCGAGGCGCCCTCGAGGATCGCCCCCTTCGGCCCCGGTTGGATCGTCGTGCGCGGACCGGACGGGTACATCGTCTCTGCGCTGGGGGCAAAGACCGCATCCACGCCCTCGCGCTCGAGCAGCTCAACGTCGCGCTCGAGCGAGCGAGAGTACGTCGCAAGGTCCTCGCCGGGCCCGAACTGCAGCGGGTTAACAAACACGCTCACCACGACGGGGGCTCCCAGGGTCTTGGCGGCGCGGACCAGGGAGATGTGGCCTTCGTGGAGAGCACCCATGGTGGGCACGAGGCTGAGCCTATCGGACCTATCGGGCCTACCGGGCCTGCCTATCGCGCGGGCGAGTTCGTCGGGGGTATGAATGGTAGCGGTCATGCAAGGACAATTTAGCGAATACGTATGGGAGGACCGACATGGAGACCTACAATGTCGACTACGCCTGGGCCTGGGGCACGAGACGCACAGGAGACCCGATCACCTTGAGGGCACATTTTCGATTTGCTTCCGAGGACATTGCGAAGCGCGCGACGCGCGAGTTCTTCGATGCCTTGATGCGCGAGCACGGGTTCCACGGCGCGGGCGGGTGGGCCGCGGAGCTGGCCGGCTCGAGACAAGCTGAACGCGCAATCGACTTTACCGCGGGCGGCGAAGATGTTGCCGATGCTATAGGCTACGCCGCTGAGGATGCGGTGGAACACTTCTCCCGCTACCCAGGTACGACGGTTAGCTGGGAGCAGCAACCGTATTAGTGTCAAATGCCTGCGGGAAGTGGAGCGCGATACCGCTACCCCGTGCTGCCTCGCGCAGGACGTTTCGCGTCGCCCTCACGTTGTCGGCCGGATAGGGAATCGGTTTAAGCGATTTTGACAATGGCCGGCCAAAGTGATCCCAGTGCACCGGGATCACCAGCCTCGGCCGAAGCTCGCCAACGGTCTCGGCCCAATATGCGCGTTGAAATTCAGCGCTTTGGCGCCCCAACGCCCCAACGCCGAGGTAGACGACATCCGCGCGCAAACCCCGTAGAAAACCCGGGACGAAATTCGCGCTCGGCAGCACCAGGATATTGCCCGCAGGGTGGCTGAAGTGGAACACGAAGCAGCCGCCGTCTTTAAAACTCAGCGTATGGCACGGGCTAGCCAGCTCGCCATCGATGGTGCCTGGGGAGATGTTACCGGGGCTGTGCGGCGCCTCGATGATGCGCACAGTGAAATCGCCGATCTCGACGCTATCGCCGCCCGCAATCTGCTCCATGAGCTCATCCGCAAGGCCCTCTCCCTTGCCAAAGTTCAGGCTCGAACGAGAGCCATAAAGCCTCGCGCCGAAGCGCTCTGCCACGGCGGGGGCATCGAGAATGTGGTCGTGGTGGGAGTGGGAAACAAAAATGGCGTCTAGCTTATCGACGCCACCTTTATGCAACGCCCAGTCCACCGCAGCCTCATCCGAACGCAGCCGACCCAGCACAAGGCGGGCGAAGCTCGGACGAGTAAGGAAAGCATCGACAAAAATGCTTGTCACCCCATCAGTGATATGCACACTAGATGTGCCGTAGAACGTGCTAGAGATCTCCCTTGCCATAAAGCAATGATACGTTACACAGAAAAACACATGCCGTCCTACTGAATTTAGGGAGCACACCCGATGACCCGACCCACACTCAGCCGACGCTCGTTCTTCGCAGCCACCGGCATCGCCGCCGCCGCGCTCGCCGCGCCCGCCCGAGCCAAAGCTACCGTCCTCGGCACCGTCCTCGACTACTCCGCCGGCGTCCCCTCGGGCTCCTCGGTCCGCACAGCCGGCCACGTTGGCGCCGTACGCTACGTCTCGCGCCCCCGCCCTGGCGCCGAGTGGATGCGGGCGAAGCCCGTCACCGCGGCGGAATCCGTCGATTTCTCAGCAGCCGGCCTCGCTACCGCCTCGGTGTACCAATTTGGCAAAGGAGAAACCGCAGATTGGCGCGGCGGCGCTGCATCCGCCGCTGTCCACGCCCCGCAGGCCATCGCCTTCCACTTCGCCGCCGGAGGGCCTACCGGACGGCCAATTTACATTGCCATCGACGACAACCCCACCTGGGACCAGTACATCGGGCAGATCCGCCCCTACCTGCGCGCCTTCGGCGCCGCCCTGGCCGCCGTCGGGCTACACACCGGCGTCTACGGCAACTACAACACGATCCAGTGGGCAGCCGACGACGGCATCGGCCCGTTCTACTGGATGCACGATTGGGGCTCCGGCGGGCGCATCCACCCGCTCGCCGCGCTCCACCAGGTCGGCGGGCGCCGCGCGTGGATCGATGGCGTCGAATGCGACGTCAACAATGTCTACGCCACCGACTGGGGGCAGTGGAACCCCCACCCATTGGCCGGACTGTCATCGTTGTCCTCGCTCTAGTGGGCCACCGGCGCCTCGACGCCCACGCCGGTGAGTGAACGCACTTCCATTTCTGCCTGCAGCTCTCCGAGCCGATCGGGCTTGCCCAGGTAGGTGCCCACAATGCCGGCGATGAAGGCCAGCGGGATGGAGACGACTCCGGGGCTCGTCAACGGGAAGATCGACCAATCCGCATGCGGGAACATCGCCGATGGCGAGCCGGAGACCGCCGGGGAGAGCGCGATGAGCACGAGAGCGGAGATCAGGCCCGTGTACATGGAGGCGATCGCACCGGTGGTGTTGAAGCGCTTCCAGTAGAGGGAGTAGAGGATCGTCGGCAAGTTGGCGGATGCGGCGATAGCAAACGCGAGTGAGACGAGGAAGGCAACGTTTTGAGACATCGCCAAGATCCCCAGCACGATTGCCACAACACCGATGACCACCACTGTGATACGGGAGACGCGGACCTGATCCGCCGCAGAAGCTTTGCCGTCGCGAAGCACGGCGTCGTAGATATCGTGCGCGATGGATGCTGAAGCGGTAATCGCGAGGCCTGCGACGACGGCGAGCACCGTGGCGAAGGCGACCGCAGAGATCAGCGCCATAAAGATGGACCCGCCGAGCTCGAAAGCGAGGAGAGGCGCGGCCGAATTCGCGGCCCCCGGCGCTGCGAGGATGCGATCAGGCCCCACCAGCGCCGCCGCACCGTAACCAAGGACGAGGGTGAGCAAGTAGAACCCGCCGATGAGCACAATCGCCCAGGTGACCGACTTGCGAGCCTCCTTCGCTGTGGGCACGGTGTAGAAGCGCATGAGCACGTGTGGAAGCCCGGCGGTACCGAGAACTAAGGAGAGCCCGAGCGAGACAAAGTCCAGCTGGCTGTCGAAGGAGGCACCGTACTTTAGCCCCGGGGCGAGGATATCCTCGGCAGCATACCCTTTCTGCTGGATGTATTCCGAAGATCCGTGGGAGCTCACCGCTGCATCGAGTAGCGCACCCATGCCGCCGCGCACAGCGACGAAGACGAGCACGGTCATCACCGCGACGCCACTGATCAACAAGACGGCCTTAATCATCTGCACGTAGGTCGTGCCTTTCATCCCGCCAATGAGCACGTAGGCAATCATGACCACGCCGACGACGCATACGCATAGCGCCTGGGGCCAGAACCCGTGCAGGTTGAGAAGCACGGAGACTAAAGAGCCCGCGCCCGCCATCTGAGCGATGAGGTAGAACAGGGAGACAAACAGCGTGCCGCACGCCGCGGCTACACGCACCGGCTTCTGGCGGAGGCGGAAAGATAACACGTCTGCCATGGTAAAGCGCCCCACGTTGCGTAGCGGCTCGGCGACGAGCAGCAGGGCCACGAGCCAGGCGACGAAGAACCCGATCGAGTAGAGAAAGCCGTCGTAGCCCGTGAGCGCAATGGAGCCGACAATGCCGAGAAACGATGCCGCCGAAAGGTAGTCTCCCGCGATGGCAAGGCCGTTTTGGGTGCCGCTAAACTGCGCTCCCCCGGTGTAGAAGTCCGAGGATTTCGATGTCGTCTTCCCCGCGCGGGTCACGATGTACATGGTGACCGCGATGAAGGCTATGAAAATGGCGATATTGAGGATGGGGTTTCCCACCGCCGCGCTGCTCTCCTTCACGCCTGCCCCTCCATCCTCTCCCGGATGGCGGCCGCGCGCGGCTCGATGTTTTTGTTGGCGTAGCCGACGTAGAGGTAGGTGATCGCAAACGTCGTGGCGAACTGAGCGATCCCGAGCCACATGCCCACGTTCATCCCGGCGGCCGGTTGAGCCATGGCCTCGGGGTAGAAGGTCGCGGTGACGACGTAGAAAAGATACCACGCGAAAAACGCCACTGAGACAGGGAAGGTGAAGCGGCGGTGCGCGCGGCGCAGGGCCTGAAATTCGTCGCTACGTTGCGTTGCGACGAACTCCTCAGGCGTGAGGGAAACAACGGGCACGGATATGTCCTTTCATCCACAAAGTGATCTTCGTTACTAGTTACGAAGAAACTTAGTGGATGTCACACCCGCGCACGCGAAATCAGGGAAACTTTCTCGCCCCCTACCCCTCATACTCCCCGGGGAAGGACAGAGGATCCGCCGACTGGCGCTCCCCCGGCATCCGGTCAAGCGCGGCGACGTCCTCGGCGTCAAGCTTGATGTCGAGCGCGGCGAGGTTTTCGGCGAGGCGCCTAGGGTTCGCGGTCTTCGGAATCACTGAGCACCCCAACCCCACGAGGTAGGCCAGCGCGACCTGCGCGGGAGTTGCCCCGTGCTTGTCCGCCACCTCCACCAAGGCGGCCTCGGAGAAGTTCGCGCCGCGGGCAAGCGGGGACCACGCCTCGGTGACAATGCCCTTGTCCTTGTGATAGCCGCGCAGCTCGTCCTGGGTAAACCCGGCGTGCAACTCCACCTGGTTGAGCACCGGCGTCACGCCGGTACCCGCGATGATTTCGTCGAGCACCTCGGGGTAGAAGTTCGATACACCGACGGCCTTGAGCTTGCCGGTCTCGCGCAGGCCAACGATCTCCTCGTACGCACTAGCGTAGAGCCCGCGCTGCGGCCACGGCCAGTGCACCAGGTAGAGGTCGAGGTAGTCGAGCCCGAGGCGGCCAAGGGATTCCTCAAAGGCCCGCTCCGGGCGGTCCTGGTCATCGTTCCACAGCTTGGTGGTGATGAAGAGGTCTTCGCGGGCTACATCGCCGGCGGCGATGGCGCCGTTGACCGCCTTGCCCACGGCCTCCTCGTTGCCGTAGATCTTCGCGGTGTCGATGTGCCGGTAGCCAAGCTCGATCGCCTCGCGCACGATCGCGCCCGTCTGGTCGTTGTCGAGCTTATAGGTCCCCAGCCCGATGAGGGGAAGTTCGGATCCGTTGTTGAGGGGCATAACTGGAATAGCCATGCCCCCCATTATCGCGCGAAATTAGTTCGCGTCGAGCAAATCGATGACGAAGACGAGGGTGCGCCCGGAGAGCGGGTGGCCGCCGCCCGCGGGGCCGTAGGCCTTCTCCGGGGGGATGGTCAGCTTGCGCCGGCCCCCCACCTTCATCCCCGGAATGCCTTCCTGCCAGCCCTGGATCAGGCCGGCGAGCGGGAACTCAGCGGCCTCGCCGCGGTCCCATGAGGAGTCGAACTCCTCCCCGGTGCCGTAGTCGACACCGAGGTAGTGCACCTTCACGAACCCTCCTTCGATGGCCTCGGCGCCATCGCCGACAATGAGGTCCTCAATGACGAGGTCTACCGGCGCTGGTTGAGTCGAGATCTCAATCGTGGGCTTATCCATGAAAAGGTAACTCCTTAGTCTAGGCGTAAATGATCAGATTAGACCAACCGCATTGTAGCCGAAGGCACCTAGCGCTGGTCGCGGGGGACGAAGTCACGCTTGGTTGCGCCGGTGTAAATCTGGCGCGGGCGGTTGATCTTCGAGTTCATCGCCAGCTGCTCGCGGTAGTGGGCGATCCAGCCCGGGAGGCGGCCGATGGCGAAGAGCACGGTGAAGAAGTTCGTCGGAAAGCCCATCGCGCGGTAGATCAGGCCCGTGTAGAAATCCACGTTCGGGTAGAGCTTGCGGGAGATGAAGTAGTCGTCGTTAAGCGCGATGCTCTCGAGCTTTAGCGCGAGCTCAAGGAGCTCGTCACCACCGAAGTGCTCGAGCACCTCGTGCGCGGTGTCCTTGACAATGGCGGCACGCGGGTCGTAGTTCTTGTACACGCGGTGCCCAAAGCCCATCAGGCGCACACCCTTTTCCTTGTTCTTCACACGGTTCATGAAGTCGGTGGCGTCGCCGTCGTGGTTGTCCTTGATGTCATCGAGCATCTCGAGCACGGCCTGGTTCGCCCCGCCGTGCAGCGGGCCGGCGAGCGCGTTGATGCCGCCTGCCACCGCAACGAACATGTTCGCCTGCGCCGAGGCAATCATGCGCACCGTGGAGGTCGAACAGTTCTGCTCGTGATCGGCGTGGAGGATGAGCAGCTTATCCAGCGCCTTGATCAGGACCGGATCGACCTCGTAGGGCTCCGTGGGGTAGCCGAACATCATACGCAGGAAGTTCTCGCGCGGGTTCAGGGAATTATCCGGGTACATATACGGCTTCCCCTGGGAGGCGCGGTAGGCGTAGGCGGCGAGCATGGGCACCTTTGCCATGAGGCGCACAGTGGCCTTGTCCAGCTGCTCCTCGTCGAGCGGGTTGAGCTGATCCTGATAGTACGCCGAGAGGATGTTGACGGAGGAGGCGAGCACGGCCATCGGGTGCGCATCTCGCGGGAAGATATTGAACGCGGCCTTGAAGTCCTCATCAAGCAGTGTGTGGTGCCGTAGGTTGGTGTTGAACTTCTCCAACTCTTCCACGGTGGGCAGCTCGCCGTTGATAAGCAGGTAGGACACCTCGTTGAAGGTGGCGTTATTCGCAAGGTCGGCGATGTCGTAGCCGCGGTGGCGCAGGATTCCCGCATCGCCGTCGATGTAGGTGATCTTCGACTCGGTCGAGCCCGTGGAGACGTAGCCCGGATCGAAAGTCACCAGTCCGGTCTCGCCGAGGAGGTTGCCGAGCTGGAAGCCGTCATTACCCTCGGTGGCGCGGACGAGATCCATCTCATACTCGCCCCCCGGGTAGTGAAGTACGACCTTATTGTCATTTTCAGTAGACACTGCAAACCTTTCATCGTCACGGTCTGGGTCGATTCCCGGGTCGATCTTAGTGCCGATCTTAGGGGGCGATCCAGATAGAACTAATGGCTCATAGTAGCAAAGCTTGTGATGCGGGCAACAAGATTACTGCGCTGCGTCCTGGGTCTCCCCCGAAACGGAGGGGGTGATAAAATCGCCCACTACGCCAACGCACTGGCAACCGATCGACGAAACGGGGCTTACATGAGCAACTACCCAACGATTCCCGCGGAGCTACTCCCTGCCGACGGCCGCTTCGGATGCGGCCCGTCGAAGATCCGCCCTGCCCAGATCGATGCCATTGTCGCGGGCGCATCCTCGGTCATCGGCACATCCCACCGCCAACCTGGCGTCAAGGACGTCGTCGGCGCCGTGCGCGAAGGGCTAGCGGAGCTGTTCTCCCTGCCGGAGGGCTACGAAATAGTGCTCGGCCTCGGCGGGGCAACGGCTTTTTGGGACTCAGCCACCTTCGGCGTCATCGAGCGCAGGTCGGCCCACCTCAGCTTCGGCGAGTTCTCCTCAAAGTTTGCAAAGGCAGCGAAGCTCGCTCCGTGGCTCGACGAGCCCACGGTCGTGGAAGCGGAACCGGGCGACGCTCCCGATCCCGCGGAGCTCGCCGGCGTGGACGCCGACGTCGTCGCCTGGGCCCACAACGAAACCTCGACCGGCGCGGCTGTGGGCGTGACCCGCCCGAGTGGCACCGACGCGCTCGTCGTGGTCGACGCGACCTCCGGCGCGGGCGGGTTGCCCGTCGAGATGGACCAGGCCGACATCTACTACTTCTCCCCCCAGAAGTGCTTCGCCTCCGACGGCGGGCTCTGGCTCGCGGCGATGAGCCCCGCTGCCCTCGAGCGCATCGCCTCCATCAAGGCCTCCGGGCGTTTCATTCCGGCGTTTCTCGACCTCAACACCGCGGTGGAGAACTCGCGGAAGAACCAGACGTATAACACCCCGGCCGTAGCCACGCTGCTCATGCTGGCGAACCAGGTCGCGTGGATGAACAACAACGGCGGTCTCGCGGGAATGGTCTCTCGGACCACGGCGAACTCGGAAGCACTCTACGGCTGGGCTGAGCGCCACGAACTGGCCACCCCCTTTGTCAAGGACGCCTCGAAGCGCTCCCTCGTGGTGGGCACCGTCGACTTCGACGACTCCGTCGACGCCGCCGCCCTGGCCAAGGCCCTGCGCGCCAACGGGGTTGTGGATACGGAGCCCTACCGCAAGCTCGGGCGCAACCAACTACGTATTGGGTTGTTCCCCGCAATCGATACCGCAGACGTGGAATCACTCACCGCCGCCATCGATTTCCTCCTCGAAGCGGGCGTCGGCCGCTAGTTCGGCGCTACCCTAGGAGATTGTGATGCGAGAGTTGTTCCACGTAGCTGAGGAGTCCACCGAAACCTTCTACGTCCTCAAGGACTCCGAAGGGGTGCGCTTTCAGCTCGCGCGCACAGAGCTCGACGGCGCGCCTGCCCAGCCCGAGGCCGCGGCACCCCGGGACGCTCCCGCCTCCCCCGAACCAGAGGTGCGGCCAAAAGACATCCAGGCCCGCATCCGCGCCGGGGAATCCCCCGCCGCCGTCGCCGCCGACCTCGGGGTAACTGAGGTGCGCATCGAGCCGTATGCGCATCCTGTCCTGCTCGAGCGCTACCAGATCGCCGAGGCAGCGAAGAACTCCCACCCGGTGCGGGAAAACGGGCCCGCCAAGCTCACGCTCTTCGAGGTGCTCGCCACCGCGTTCGCCGCCCGCGGCGGTTCGTTGTCCACTGCCGAGTGGGACGCAACCCGCCAACCCGGCGACGAGTGGGTGGTCCACGTGCGGTGGGCGTCCGGAAAGAGCAACAACGAGGCTATGTGGGCGTTCAAGCGGTCGATGGGATCAGCCGCGACCGCAGAGGCGCGCAATACCCTCGCCGCTGACCTCACCGATCCTGACTTCGTGCAGCCGGTGCGCTCCCTCACCGCGGTCGAGCCCGCCGAGGAGGCCGCCGCTGAGCCCGCGGACGAAACGGCAGCCAAGGCGACCGAACCCGCGGCGACAACAGAAATCGCCGAGGGCGATTTCCTCCGCCACCCCGACGACGGGCAGCAGCCCAGCGCGCGGCGCCGCAAGGCGGTCACCCCGCACTGGGAGGACGTGTTGCTCGGGGTGCGCACGAATACGAAACGCCCGCGCGGCTAAGCCTGTTAAGCGCGGGGACACGATTTTAAGAAGGAAGGACTCGTCATGGGGTGTGCTGCAGTAGTCACGTTCTGGTTTGTGACGGCCACCGATCCGGCGGTGGTGCTCAGCGGCGAGCCGAAGGCCGACCGCGGGTTCGGGCGGAAGCTGCTTGCCCAGCTCAACCCAGCCTGGCCGATCACCCCGATCGGGGAGTTTCCGCTCAACCGCTCCTCTACCCCGTCACGCGCGGAGTTCTACATCGCCGGCTACCCGGGGGTGGCAGTGGTACAGACCCTTATCGAGGATGTCAGCACGATCACAGGGGCGGCCCAGCACCTCCTGCGCGCGCTGCCCGCCAGCGACGTCTACATCATCGCCCGCGGCGAGGATTCCGACTTCGCGGGGTTTGCGCACTTCGCCGGCGAGACGGCCAAGCGCGCCTTCGCCGCCACCCGAGACGCCGTGGCCGAGGACATCGGTCTGCCCGAGCCCTTCGAGGCTCCGTTTTGGGCCGGTGAGACGGTCGAGCAGCTCGGCGGGATTTCGCTGCCCTTCGTGCCCAAGGAGCTTGCCTCCGCCGCCGAGGCCAGCTGGTTGGGAATCGACGTCTCCCCTGACGGGCCCGACCTCGGCGTCGTGGGCTACGCGGTCGACGGCCGGCCGGAGCCCAAGATTGCCCCCGCCGTGAGGGCGCCCAAGAGCGTCGGCGAGGTCGCTGCGCGCTTCGCAGAGAAGGACAAGGGCTACGACGACTACCTCGACACGACGCAGGACGAGGAGGGCGACGAGTTCGCCGCGCTTGCCGACGCCACAGTCGCCGCCGCGAAGAAAGTCGGGCGAGGCCTCGCCCGGCGCGCGCGCTCCCTCGCGATCGACATCCGGGAGCGCATCCGCCACTCCGACCGCGGCTAGCGCAGGCTGCGCTGCCGCTCGTAGAAGGCGATGGCGGCGGACGTTGCCACGTTGAGCGAGTCGGTGCCGGGCGCCATGGGGATGCGGGCGCGGATGTCGGTCGCCCGCATGGCGTGCTCTGTCAGGCCGGGACCCTCCCCTCCGACGAGGAAAGCAACCTTGTCGTATGGGCGCCCGGCGGCATCGACGAGGGCGTCGGCAAGGTGGGAGGCTTCCTCCGCAGGGGTGAGCGAGACGAGCCTCCAGCCGGCCACGCGTAGCTCCTCCAGGCCGCGCTGCCACGTCGTCACAGTGCCCTCGACATGGGCGAACGGGGTGCGCAGCGCATGGCCCATGGACACACGTACGCTCCGGCGGTACAAGGGGTCGGCCGTTCCCGCCCCGAAGAGCACCCCGTCGATGCCCATCCCCGCGGCGTTGCGGAAGATCGCGCCGATGTTTTCGTGGTCCCCCACGCCCTCGAGGATGACGAGGCTCCGAGCGCCGTCAAGCACCTCGGCAACGGTAAGAGGGGCGGGGCGGGAGGCCACGGCAATGAGCCCGCGGTGCATGTCGTAGCCGGCGACCTCGGCGAGCACCGGGCGGGTGACCTCGTAGACGGGCACGTCTCCGAGGTCGGCGCCGAAGGTGGCGAGGAAGGAATCGAGCCTGCCGCCGAACCCGACGACGCAGCTCAGCGGGAAGCGCGAGTGCACCATCCGGCCGCAGATGAGCGGTCCCTCGGCGTAGACGAGGCCGCCGCGGGAGTCGGAGTGTTTGAGATCTCGGACGTCGTCAAGCCGCGGGTCCTGGGGGTCGTCGATACGTGTGCGTTGCGGACAAGGCATTAGGACAGCGCCGCCATAATCGGGCCGTGGGCGAAGAAGACGACGAACAGTGCCGAGATGAGCCACATGATCCAGTGCACCTCGCGCGCCTTGCCGGCGAAGACGGCCATGAGGGAAAACGTGATGAAGCCCACGCCGATGCCGTGGGCGATGGAGTAGGTAAACGGCATGGTCACGATGGTGAGGAAGGCGGGGAGCGCGACGTGGAACGAACCCCAATCGATGTTGCCCACCTCCATCATCATGAGCGCGCCGACCACGACGAGCACGGGCGCGGCGGCCTCGATGGGGACGACCTCGTAGAGCGGGGTGAAAAACATCGCGGCGAGGAACAACAACCCGGTGACCACGTTGGCCAGGCCCGTGCGCGCCCCGTCGGCGATGCCGGCGGAGGAGTCGATGTAGACGGTGTTCGACGACGAGGACGCCGCACCACCGACGACCGCACCGAGGCCCTCGACGACGAGGGCTGTCTTCATCCCAGGGAGGTTCCCCTCCGCATCGACGACGCGCGCGTGGCGGCCGAGCGCGCTCATCGTGCCCATCGCGTCGAAGAAGTTCGCCAGCACGAGGGTGAACACGAGCAGGGACGCGGCGACGACGCCTGCGTGCGCGAACCCGCCGATGGGGTCGATGTTGCCCACGATCGAGAGGTCAGGTACCCCGCCGAGGGAGTCGGGGATGTGCGGTACCGCCAGCGACCAGCCCCGCGGGTCCTCGGCTGAGGAGCCCGCCCCGGTGATCGCCTCGACAACGAGCGAGATGATGGTGGTGGCGACGATGCCGATAAACAGGCCGCCGGGGACGTTTCGGACCACCATGAATCCGCAGAGAATGAGCCCGACGATGAAGACGAAAGTGGGCCAGGAGGCGATCGAGCCGCCGATGCCGAGTTGGACCGGCACGGTGGTCATGGCGGCGTCGGGGACACGGCGGACAAATCCCGCATCGACGAGCCCGATCATCGCGATGAACATGCCGATGCCCACGCTCATGGCCACCTTCATGGAATCCGGGATCGCGTGAAACACCGCGGTGCGGAACCCAGAAATCGCCAGCGCGCAGATGATAATTCCGTCGACGACGACGAGTCCCATCGCCTCGGGCCAGGTCAGCCCCTCCTGGCCGACGAGGGTGACCGCGACGAGCGTGTTGAGACCAAGCCCGGTGGCGATGCCGAAGGGGTACTTCGCGATGATGCCGAAGAGGATCGACATCACGCCGGCCGCCAGAGCGGTGGCCGCCGCCACCTGGGGGATGCCAAGGACCGTGCCCTCTCGGTCGGGCACCGTGCCGATGATGAGCGGGTTGAGCAGGACAATATAGGCCATGGCGAAGAAGGTGACCACCCCTCCGCGGATTTCTGTACCCACGCTCGAGCCACGCTCGGAGATGTGGAAGTATCGGTCTAGCCACGTGGATGAGTTCCGAGTTGCCACGTAAGGTCCCCTTTTGCTGGCGGTCCAGTGAAGTTTTCCTGTCATAGCCTGACACCGCTTTGACGAAATTCCAAACCGAAATTCTACATCCACACGCGAAGGAGCACCGGGGTGAGCGAACCGATTGTGCTGACGTTCCTCGTCGCCGACGGGATGGTTGTCGACGCACCCGCCTACGCCGCGGCGCTGCGCCGCGCCGGGGTGCCGTCCTCGGAGATCAACCGGTTGCGCATCCAGCTCGCCACCCTCACGGGAACGCGGCGCGTGATTCTCGAGGTCTCCGGGGGAGTCTCCCTCTCCCTGCGGCCGCTCCCGCCGGCGCCGAGCGAGATCACCGTGGAGGCGCACCCCATCCGCGACGAGCGCACCGCCCCGCAACACTTCGGCCCGGACCTGGGGTGGCAGCGGGGCGCGCTGGCGCGGCTGCGGGCGCACGAGGGCCTGCTTATCGACGCCTCATCGAGGATCCCCCAGGCAATCTGCGCTCCCCTTCTCACCGTCTCTGCCGGCATCGCGCGCGTGTCCACCCACCCCGCAACCACCCCCTCGATCGCCCTCGACGGGGTGGTGGAGATCCTCTCCGAGCTCGGTGCGGTCATCGAAGAGGTACCCGGATTCCAGCTACGGGAGCTCCTCTCCACGGAGACGTGGGTGGTCGACCCCATCTACGGGGCGCGTGTGGTCTCCCACTGGCGGGAATACGGGGCGATCCTGCCCGGCCGCACCCTTCTCGAGCGCGGGGGCATGCCCACGCACCGCGACGTCAACGAACTGCGCCGCGAGCGCGCGGTGCTGATCTCGCGCTAGAAGACGGGGAGCTCGTCGTCGTAGAGCGTCTCTGCCTCGCCGAGGTCCGATTCCTCCAGGCGCGTCTCCGAGTGCGCGCCGCAGCCGTAGCTGGCGGCCACGACCCTCCCGTCGGCGGAGTATTCGTTGGCGCATACCCCGAAGTTCTCCCCGATCGGCTCCGCGGCCGGGATGTAGAACGCGCAGGTGCGGCAGTGCATGGCCGCCTTTTCCGCGAACTCGCTATTGGGCCCGAACTCCCCTGTGCGCCACCGCTGCTTGGCCTCCTCGAGCCCCTTCTTCGTGAGGTACTGGGCGCTGTCGCGCCCGACGAAGGTGACCGCGTCGGCAGCAAAGGAGTCCGCGGTGAGGCGGTGGTCGTCCGGGGCGGGCTCCATGACATCGCCTGGGCCCAGGTCCCCCGGGCGCAGGCGCTCGGAATACGGAACCCACTCAGGGGCCTTGAGCGCGTCGCCCGCGGGGAGGAGGGCGACCTCGTTGACCGTGACGTGGCTCGAGCCCGTCGCGCAGGCAAGCACCGCGTTCCACTCCCACCCCGGGTAGCCGGGCACGTCCGCTTCGAACCGGTGGGTGGCCACGTTGGCGCTCACCCCTGTGAGGCCGATGTGGGCGCCGATGGTTCCCTCGGCGATTTCCTCAAGGGCCCGCCGCGCGGTCTCTACGGCGCGGGACCCGATGAGCGGGCTTGCGTTTCGGTTCCTGGACTGAGACACGTGCCCTATTATGCGCCACGCGCGACGCGCTGGGGCATGATGGGTCCCATGTCTCGCGCTGGATTCCCCGCCCTCCTCGCCGCGGCCTTCCTTCCCCTGTGCGTGGTGTCCTGCGGGGCGCCCACCGCGCAGGACGCCGCCGATCCCGTCGAGCGGCTCGTGGCCGCGGAGGTGGCGCGCTATCCCTTTAATCCCGACAGCTTCACCCAGGGCTTAGAGGTCGGCCCCGACGGCAACGTGGTGGTGGGCACGGGGCAATACGGGCTCTCGCGCATCTACCGCTCGACGCCCGACGGTGAGGAGCTTGCGAGCGCGGTGCTCGATCCACGGTTTTTCGGCGAGGGCCTCACGCGGGTTGGCGACTCGATCTGGCAGCTCACGTGGAAAGAAGGAGTGGCGATCAAGCGCGACGCGGCGAGCTTGGAGGAGACCGGGCGGGCGAGTTATTCCGGGCAGGGGTGGGGGTTGTGCTCGCGCGGCGATGAGGTGATCTTCTCAGACGGCACCGCCGAGCTGCGGCGAATGGACCCCGTCACGTTCAGCGAGCGGGGGCGGTTGACGGTGACGCTGGAGGGCCAGCCCGTAGACCACCTCAACGAGCTCGAGTGCGTTGGCGATGAGATCTACGCCAACGTCTTCTTAAGCACGGACATTCTGCGTATCGACGCCTCAACGGGCGCCGTCACCGCAGTCATTGACGCCTCCGGCCTGCCGAACAACGCCGCCCCCGACCCCAACAACGTGCTCAACGGCATCGCCCACATCCCCGGGACCGACGAGTTCTACCTCGCCGGAAAGCGCTGGCCAGACCTCTACCGGGTCCGCTTCGTGGCGGCCCCGGCGGCACACTAGGGTGGTGAGCCATGAAAAACAGATCCTGGCTGCTCTCAGCTGTCATCTTGTTCGGCGCGCTGGTCCTGGTGGCCGGCTTCTACGCGTTTTCGCGCTGGCAGCAATCGCGCCCGTCCACCCCGGTGGGCCAGCTCAGCGTATCCGTGACCGCGGGTGAGGTAAGCCGCGAGGTCGACCCGTACACCGTCTGCCCCCTCGACGAGCAGTGCGACGGCGGGCAACCGCCCACCATACCGCTCGAGGGCGCCGACGAGGTCACGCTCGACGTGCCCTCAGAGGTCGCACAGTCGAGCTGGCGGCTGCTGAGCATCTACGACGACCCGGCCGCCAACGGCGAGGAGGTCTTCCCCTCCGGCGAGGCCACCACGGCGACGGTCCCCGCCGTCAAGGGGGAGGCGCACCTCGTTGTGGTTGAGGTCTCCACGCTCGCCGTGGATACCGACGCGGCCGGGGAGGAGACCCCGGTGGTGGCGACGTGGTCCGTTGGCTTCGAGCCCGGCGCTTAGGCGTCGAGCTCCTTGGCCACGGCGCGCAAGATCTCCGCAACCTGTTTGCCGTGTGCTCGCTCCGGGTAGCGCCCGGCCTCGAGCGCCGGCTGAATCTGGGTCTCTAGCACCGTCATCATGTCGGCGAGCAGCTTGTTGAGCTCCTCTGGCTTGTAGCGGTGCGAGGGACGCCGCTTGGGGGATTCGAGCACTCGCACGCGCAGCGCCTGCGGCCCCCGGCGCCCCGCGGCGAAATCGAACTCGATGCGCTGGCCCGCGACGAGCTCCTCAACACCGTCGGGCAAGACGTTCTTGCCCACGAAGACGTCCTCGTCCCCGGGGTTTGACGCGAAGCCGAATCCCTTCTCGGCGTCGTACCACTTCACTTTCCCTACCGGCATGCCTTTGGTTCCTCCTTGTCAAAACGATCATTCTACAACGGCAGTCAAGCCACTATGACACACGTCACATCGATGGGGCGAGGCGCCGTCGACCAGTGCGTTTTCTGCACCCGACCGCTTACGCGTGGCCCAAGTTAATCCGATTTGTGCCCTCTGCGTGACTAAATCGTTACAAACCGATATAGTCGCCCGCATACCCCTCAACGGGGAGAGAACCTAATACATTCCGACAGCCACGCCGAATCCCGCCCGGCTACCAGGGGGCGGGAGCGGAGGACCCACCTTCTCTGGAGGCCTTGGTCTCCTTGGGGTGAAGCCGCAGCCCGCGGCCTGGCACCTACAGCCAGAACCCGACAGCTAACTTCGCAGGCGGTCAAAGAAGAGAGGACACACCACATGGGACGCCACACCAAGCAGACCGCATCGTTTGCCAAGAAGGCGCTCGCCGGCACCGCAGCGGCCGCCGCGCTCAGCGGCATCGCCGCCCCGGCCGCGCAGGCCGCACCCGACTCCGACTGGGACCGCCTGGCACAGTGCGAGGCTGGCGGGAATTGGCAGATCAACACGGGCAACGGCTACCACGGCGGCCTGCAGTTCTCCCCCTCGACCTGGCGCGCCTACGGCGGCGAGCAGTTCGCCCCTTACGCCTACCAGGCAACCCGCGAGGAGCAGATCATCGTTGCCGAGCGCACCCTGGCCGCCCAGGGCTGGGGCGCGTGGCCCGCCTGCTCGGCGAGCCTCGGCCTAAACTCCGCGCCGACCAACCGCGACGCGCAGCCTGCGGCACCCGCACCCGCTCCGGAACCCGCGCCTGAGGCGGCGCCCGCCCCGGCCCCTGCGCAGACCACCCAGGTCGATGCGCTCTACAACGCCGTCGCCGAGGCGCTGAGCGAGTACAACCTCCAGGTCCCGGCCCACGTCCAGGCGAACTACGCGGCCAACCGCGACAACTACAACGACTTCTACCAGGCCAACAAGTCCCTGATCGACGCAGCGCTCGGCGGGGATATGAACTCCGCAATCGCGCAGCTCTCCAGCCGCTAGGCGCGACACAAGGAAGAGACATAAAGAAACGCCCTGCCGTGCGGCGGGGCGTTTGTCGTGCGCGCGCAGGCTAGCCGTTAAAGCGGGTCGTCGTGTGCACGTAGCCGATCTCTTCGTAAGGGAGCGGCAGGATGAGCTCGTCGCCAAACGGGCTGGAGGCGCCCGCCAGCTTGGAGGAGATCTCGGTCACCGGGTGACCGTTACCGGGAGTGTCTACTGGCCACGCCGGGTTAGCGCGGCCGATCTTGTCAACGTTGGAAGCCATGGAGTTATTGTTTCATGTCGACGCCGAAATCGCACGTAGTATTGCCCCCGATATGTCTGTGATGTACTCCGCACTCGGGGAGATGAGCGAAGGCGAGCTGCGCCGCATCATCGCCCACCGGCCTGACGTCGCCTACCCCACCCCGCCCTCGCTGGCGGCGCTGGCAACCCGCCTCGCACTCCCCGGCTCGATCGCGCGGGTCCTGCGCACCCTCACGGCGGCGGAGATCGCGGTGTTGGAGGTCCTTGGCGACTACGGCGCGGAGCTCGAACCCGTTGCCCTCGAGCGAGTTGACCTCCCCGTCGACCTCCCGCGGTGCGCCGCCCGGTTGCGCGACCGCGCCCTTATCGTCGGGCCTGATGATGCGCTGCGCCTCGCCCCCGGGGCGCTCTCCGCCCTTCCCCCAGGTTGGCGCATCCTCGATCCGGCGCCCGAGGGGCTCGCGGAGGTGCTCGCTGGGCTAGGTCAGCGCGAACGATCCGTACTAGAAACCTTGGCCTCGGCGGGATCGATCGGCACCTCTCGCGCGGCCGCGCCCGACGCGGACCCGGAGCTGCCGGTCCCGCGACTCATTTCGCGCGGCCTCCTGGTGCGGGTGAACTCCCAAACCGTGCGCCTACCCCGGCCCGTGCGCGAGGCGCTGCGGGGCGGCACACCCCGGTCCTACCCGCTCTCCCCGCGGCCGGCCGGCGAAGCCGTCGAGCCCTCCCTCGTCAGCTCCTCCTCCGCGGCTGCCGGACTCGACGCCGTGCGCCAGGTGCGCGGCGTGATCACGCGGCTCATCGGCGCCCCCATCGCGTTGCTCAAGGACGGCAGCCTCGGGGTGCGCGCCACGGCCGCGCTAGGCAAGGAGCTGGGATTCGACCCGGCGCTCGCGGTAACCGTCGCGGAGTCCGCCGGGCTCATCGGGCGCGGCGACATCGACGCTGCGGACTGCCTCGCCGCAACCCGGGAGGGCCTGGCCTGGCTGGATGCGCCGTTGTACCAACAGTGGGCGGTCGTGCTGTGCGGGTGGTTCGCCTCACCGTGGCGCACGGAGCTAGACCGGAAGCTGCTAAGCGAAGAGATGCGCGCTCCGGAAATCCGCTGGGAGCGCAGGGGCGTCGTCACGCAACTGCGAGAAGGGCCGCTTGACCGCGAGGACCTCGGGGCGAACCTGCACCACTTCGCGCCGCTTATGGCCTCGGGGCTGTCGTACGCGTTGATCGATAAGGTCGTCGAGGAGGGCCACGCGATCGGCGCACTAGCACACGATATGGTGTCTCCCCCTGCTCGGGCGCTGCTTGACGGGGCGGATATCGCCGCGGCCACGCGCGAGATGGTCCCCGCCGAGGTGGACTACGTCATCGCACAGGCCGACATGACCATCCTTGCCCCCGGCCCGCTCGCCCCGGAAGTGGCCACCACCCTCGAGGCGTTCGCGGACCTCGAATCCCCCGGGATCGCTAGCCTCTACCGGGTCACCGACGCCTCCATCAAGCGCGCTCTCGACGCCGGACGCACCGCCGAAGAGCTTCAGGCCTGGCTCGAGCGCCACTGCGCCGGGGAGGTCCCGCAGGCCATGCGCTTCGCAATCACCGATGCCGCCAGGCACCATGGCGCGCTGCGCGCCGGGGCCGCAATGAGCTACCTGCGAAGCCGCGATGAGGCCCTGCTCGCGGCCGCTGCCTCCGAGGTCGAGGGCTTAAGAGTCATCGCCCCCACCGTCGCGGTATCAGATGCCAGCGTGTCCCAACTCGTAGCGCAGCTGCGCGCCGCGGGGTTCCACCCGGCGGCGGAGGATGCCTCGGGCGCCACGCTGAACACGCACGAGGACCCGTTGCTCGTCGCCCCGACTCCCTCGTCACTGCCGAAGGAACGCGCGGTTGATGAGGCGCAGCTTGATCGGGTCGTCGCCACGCTGCGCTCGACGAGCGCCGACGAGGGCGCCGGTGAAGGAGAGGGCGAGGAGGGCTTTTTTGCCACTTTGCAGTCCGCGGCGCGCTCGCGCAGGCACGTCACCATCGGGTACGTGGACAAAGACGGGCGGGGGCGCCTTATGACCGTGTTGCCGCTGACCGTGGGCGCGGGCCGCCTCGACGCCCTCGACGAGGCAACCGACCGGGTGGTGCGGGTAGAGCTGCCGAGGATCACGCGGGTAGTTGTGGCGTAGTAATTGAAAACCCTTGACGCATTGTTGTATTTATGCAACACTATATTGTGTGTCCCCAAGAAAGCAGGCGAAAAAGCCAATCTATAACAGGATCCGCGTGCTGCGCACGGAGCGGGACATGTCGCGCGCGCAGCTCGCCGAGCTTGTCGACGTCAACCCCCAAACCATCGGCGCCATCGAACGCGGCGACCACTCCCCCAGCCTGGATCTCGCCATGAGCATCTGTGAGGCCTTCGAGCTGCCGGTCGAGGCCGTGTTCTCTCGCACCGCACCCCAGCCCATGTCCAAGGAGCTCTACAGAACATGACCATCGAACTCTCCTCATCCCGTGAGCGGGCGCTCAGGCGCTGGCGGCGCATCGAGGCCCGGCAAGAAACGTGGGCCGGACGGCAACGTCGCCTCAGCCGCCCTGGTCCGACGAAAGCCTTAACAACGACGTATGCCGCGGCACTCTCGATCGCGCTTTGTGTATGGATCGCCGCGAACTTTTTGACCCCAACTCCGCTGCTTCTGGGCATATACATCGCCGCCTTGATCGCCGCGATGTTCGCAATCACCCTGCTGCGCATCAGCATCGGCAGTCGCGACAGGGCACCTGCGGCGGTACTTGATGATTACGAAGCCGAGGTACTGTCCCTGTGGCGCAGCCGCGCCTTGACCGCAATGTCCATCGCCCTCTTCTCAGGCGGCGCGGCGTTCGCGTTCATTTACCCGCTCGCCTCCTCGAGCTCAGCCGCCGCATCCCAGGTGGCGGTAAACGCGGGGCTGTACATGATCTTCGTCTACCTCGCCGTGGCGACCCTACCCACCGCAGGCTACGCCGCCACCTTCAACCGCAACCCGGAGGAATAAACGATGCCTAGTTTGACCATTTCCCACTTGCACAAGCGTTTCGGAGACATCCAGGCACTCAGCGACATGAGCTTCAGCGTCAACCCTGGCGAGATCTACGGCTTCGTCGGATCCAATGGTGCCGGCAAGTCAACCACGATGCGCATCGCGCTGGGAGTGCTGAAGGCAGACGAAGGCGAAGTACGCTTCGGTGAGCACCCGCTTGATAACGACACCCGCCGTCGCATTGGCTATATGCCAGAGGAGCGCGGCCTGTACGGCAAGGAAAAGATCCTCGACCAGTTGGTCTTCCTGGCCAAGCTGCACGGTCTGACGCAGGTTGCGGCCACCCGAAACGCCACCGACCTGCTCGAGGAACTTGGCCTCGGCGAACGCGTGGCTGACAAGCTCGACGACCTCTCGCTCGGAAACCAGCAGCGCGTCCAGCTCGCCGCGAGCCTCATCCACGACCCCGACGTACTCATCCTTGATGAGCCCTTTTCCGGCCTCGACCCCGTCGCCGTCGACGTCATGAGCCGGATGCTCGTGAACCGTGCCCGTGGCAAAGGGATACCGGTGCTCTTCTCTTCCCACCAGCTCGACCTGGTGCAGCGCCTGTGCGACCGCGTTGGCATCGTCGCGCACGGCCGAATGGTGGCCGAAGGGACGGTCAATGAGCTCCGCTCGCGCGGCCCTGTGCTCTACCGTGTCGCAACAGCTGAGCGCGGCTGGTACCCGGAAGGCACAACCGTCGTGGCTGAGACGCCCGACCACGTCATCGTCGAGCCCCAGGCAGGCATCTCCGACCAGGAAATCCTGCGCGCCGCTCTCGCGGCCGGTGCAGTCCACGAATTCACCCGTGTCGTCCCGGACCTCACCGACCTGTTCAAGGAGGCAGTGCAGTAATGACTGGTTCCACGCACTATTCCCCCGTTCACACGATGCGCACCACCGCCCTGCGAGAGATCGAGCTGCTCATCCGCATGAAGTCGATCTGGGCGACGGTCATTCTCCTGCTCGTGGGTATCGTCGGCTTTTCCGCGTTCCTCGGCTGGCAAGCAAACAAGGCCGAGGACGACCTCAGGAGCCCGCTCGCGGTCGTCGGTGCCCCCGCTGAGGCATTCGCGGGGACCTCTTTCGAGCCGCGCGAGGCACAGAGCAGGCAAGAAGCGGAAGACCTCGTGCTAAGCGGCGAGGTGAAGGCCGCCGTTGTGGCGACCCCGCAGGGCTTCGAGGTGCTTGCCAGCGGCGAACCCCCGCTGAGCACTGTCTCGCAGGTCCAGACGATTGCAACGGGGCTTGCCCAGGCGGAGGCGCTGGGGCAGCTCGGGGTGAGCCCTGAGGATTACGCCGCGTCGCTGCCCCCGGCTGAGGTCACCGCGAACGACGTGTCTGCGGAATCGACCCCTGACGCCGACCCCGCGGACGGCGCGCGCATGGGAACTGCCATCGCCACGGTTTTCATCAGCATCTTCACGGTGTTCATTTTCGCCGCCAACGTGGGAAGCCGGGTGACTGTGGAGAAATCCTCCCGCGTCATCGAACTCATCCTGTCCGCGGTCCGCCCGCTCGATTTCTTGGCGGGAAAGATCGTCGGCAACGTACTCTTCGGCCTGGCAGCTACGGTGTTCATCGTCGGGGTGGGCGCGGCGTCCTTCGCGCTGGCGGGGCTCACGGAGTCCATCACCATCTCCTGGGGCATCTTGCCGCTCATGGCCGTCGGATGGCTTTTGTCCATGCTGTTCTTTAGCACCCTCTACGCTGCCGCCGGAGCAATAGTGCAGCGTACCGAGGACCTGCAGTCCACCCAGGGCCCCATCCTCATCCTCATGATGGCCGCTATGTACGTCCCGCTGTTCGGCATCGACAGCACGGACGCAACATGGATGCAGGTTGCCAGCTGGATCCCGCCGGTGTCGTTCTTTACCGCACCGCTAACGTACGCCGCGGGGGACTTCTCCATGGCCCAGCTCGTCTCCTCGCTGGCCCTCGGCTTGGTCGCCACCGTCGCCGCGATGTGGGTCGCGGCGAAGATCTACCGAAACTCGGTGCTCAACAACGGTTCGAAGATGACCTGGGCACAGGCGCTGAAGGCCTCCTAAGCACCCGGTGCTACGTTAGGGCGCATGCCTGCCTCGCTCGACGGACCCCTCATCGTCCAATCGGACAAGACGGTACTCCTCGAGGTCGGCCACCCGCTCGCGGGTCAGGCCCGCGCGGCGCTCGCGCCGTTTGCGGAGCTCGAGCGCGCGCCCGAGCACGTCCACACCTACCGCATCACCCCGCTGGCTCTGTGGAATGCGCGGGCCGCGGGGTTTGACGCGGAGCAGGCCGTCGATACGCTTGAGCGCTACTCGCGGTTTCCCGTGCCGCAATCGCTGCTTATCGACGTCGCCGAGACCATGGCCCGCTACGGCCGCATACAGCTGCTCAAAAGCCCCGCCCACGGGCTCGTCCTCGTGGCCGATTCCCCCGCCTTGCTCACCGAGGTCACCCGCCACAAGGCGATAAAACCGCTCGTCGGCGCCGCGATCGACGAGGTGACCATTCCCGTCCACCCCTCGGCGCGCGGGCGCATTAAGCAGGAGCTGACCAAGCTCGGCTGGCCGGTCGAGGACCTCGCCGGCTACGTCGACGGGGAATCACACCCCATCGAGCTCAACCATGACGGTTGGGAACTGCGCGACTACCAGGCCTATGCCACCCAGTCCTTCTGGGAGGGCGGCTCCGGGGTGGTCGTGCTGCCCTGCGGGGCGGGCAAGACCATCGTCGGCGCGGCATCGATGGCGCAGGCGAAGACCACGACGCTGATCCTGGTCACCAACACCGTGGCGGGCAGGCAGTGGCGAGATGAACTGCTGCGCCGCACCACCCTCACGCCGGAGGAGATCGGCGAGTACTCCGGCGAGCGCAAGGAGATCCGCCCGGTGACCATTGCCACCTACCAGGTGGTCACGCGCAAGACGAAGGGCGAGTACCGGGCGCTCGAGCTGTTCGATTCCCGCGACTGGGGCCTTATTATCTACGACGAGGTCCACCTGCTGCCCGCCCCGGTGTTCCGCATGGCGGCCGACCTGCAGTCGCGCCGTCGGCTCGGGCTCACCGCCACGCTCGTGCGTGAGGACGGCCGGGAAGACGACGTGTTCTCGCTCATTGGGCCCAAGCGCTACGACGCACCGTGGAAAGAGCTCGAATTAGCCGGCTACATCGCCACCGCCGAGTGCGTGGAGGTGCGCACGACGCTCACCTCCGAGGAGCGCATGGCCTACGCCACCGCGGAAACGCGGGAGCGCTACCGGATCGCGGCGTGCTCCCGGGGCAAAGATGGTGTCGTCGACAAGCTGCTCGCGCGCCACGCGGGCGACCAGGTGCTCATCATCGGTGGCTTCCTCGACCAGCTCGAAGGCCTCGCCGCACGCCTCGGCGCCCCGCTGGTCGACGGCAAGACGTCGACGAAGAAACGCGAGGCGGCCTTTGCAGCCTTCCGCAGCGGGGAGATCCGCACCCTCGTGGTGTCTAAGGTGGCCAACTTCTCTATCGACCTGCCCGAGGCCGGGGTCGGTATCCAGGTCTCGGGCACCTTCGGCTCCCGTCAGGAAGAGGCTCAGCGCCTCGGCCGCCTGCTGCGGCCGAAGGCCGACGGTGGCGGCGCGACCTTCTATACCGTCGTCGCCCGCGACAGCCTCGATGCCGAATACGCGGTGCGCAGGCAGCGCTTCCTCGCCGAGCAGGGCTACGCGTACCGCCTTGTGGACGCAGCGGACCTTTAATATGAGGCCATGACTGACTCCCCCTCCCACTTTCACTTCGCCGTCGACGAGGATTGGGCGAAGCAGCACAACGAGGTGCTGCGCGACACCAAGCTCCTCGTCGCCTCCGCCGTCGCGCTCTTTGTCATCTTCCTCGCCGCGGGCGCCGCGGTGTGGTTCCTCGTCGACCCGGCCTCGCCGTGGCGCCTGCTCGGCGGGCTCGGGCTGTCGCTGTTCGGGGTGATGATGCTCATCGTGGGCCTGGCCATCCCCCGCTCCGTGGGCACCGCTCAGTCCGTCTACGATTCGGCCACGCTCGCCCCCGCGATCATCGCCGATACACCGGGCACTCGGACGACGCTGCTCGCGCTTGTTGATTCCCCCACCCCGGCCCTCGTTGCCCGCGACGTCCAGGCGATCCCCCACGTCAATGCCGTTATCGGCGCGAAGGTCCCCGTCGCGGTGGCCGCTGGGCCCGTGATCACCCCGATGCCGATCGCGTGGGGGACGCCCGATCCGGGCGTCGTCACGCGAGCCGCATCTGAGATTAGCGACGCCCGCTGGCGCGCCCTCCGCAGCGCGAAAGGCCGATTAGAGGAGGTCCGCGCCGCGAAGAACGGCGTGCTCCCGATTAAGCCCTGACGAATGTGACGGGGGTAACCCCTACCGGTCTGCCATGCTGTCTATCACCGCAGAATTAGGTATGATTCACCCACTTCGTTTCTGCAACGAAATGTCAGCCGCCGAAGAGGTGGGAGATCATCCGAAAGGAAGACCGTAGTGTCAACTAGTTTCACCGCTGACGGGAACCGCCCCGGGGACGTTGCCGCCGGGGCGCAACGCACCGGAATTTCCCGCGTCCTTGATTGGCGCCCGTTGAGCACACTCGCCCGCGTCATCATCGTCCTCTGCCTCGTCATCCCCCTTCTCATAGCAGCGACATTTATGTGGGCCATGTGGGACCCTTCCAAGACACTTCCGAACGTTCCCCTCGCCGTGGTCAACCACGACAAGGGCGCCGAGCTCGATGGCCAGCAGCAAAACGTCGGCGACCAGGTCGTCGAAGGGCTCTTGCATACCGACTACCTCGCGTTCGAGGAGCTCTCCACGGAGGACGCCGCGATGGGGCTGAAGAAGGGCGACTACCTCTTCGTTGTCACCATCCCGGAGGATTTCTCCGAGCGCACCGTCTCCCTCATCTCGGACAACCCTCGCCAATCCGAGGTGCTTGTTGAATACAACGACTACGGCGGCACCAACGGCCAGGTCATCACCAACTCGCTGATCCCGCAGCTGCAGGCGCAGGTCGCGGCGACGATTGCCGAGAACTACGCAAAGCAAACTCTTACCGGCCTCAACTCCCTCGGCGACGGCATCAAGCGGGCCTCAGACGGCGCGACGCAGATCGACGACGGCGTGGGCCGGCTCCAAGAAGGCGCGGGCAGGGCCGTCGACGGCATCAACCAGCTCGACTCCGGCGCGACCGAGCTCAACAACGGCGCGGCCCAGCTCGACTCCGGCGCATCCGAGCTCAACAACGGCGCGGCCCAGCTCAACGACGGCGCGATCCAGCTCGAGGACGGCGCGATTCGGCTTCGCGACGGCATGGTCACGCTCAAGGACGGCACGGGCCAGCTTGGCGCCGGCGCCGCGCAGATCGACGGCGGCGTCCAAGAGCTCACCGGCACCCTCATCCCGCTGCTCGAGCAGGTCCAGTCCGTGGTCACCCAGGTCACCCCGGTGATCCAGACGCTGCGCTCGGCGGGGCTCAACGCCCAGGCCGATCAGCTCGAGGCCACCGTGAGCAAGCTCGACCCGGCCAACCCGGAGAACATGGTCGCCCAGCTCAACCTGCTGCGCAACGGCACCGCCGAGCTGAGCTGGAACCTCAACAGCCCCGATGCGCCTTACCTCGGCGGCGTGAACCAGCTCCTCGACGGCTCCCAGCAACTGGCGCAAGGCTCCACCCAGCTGCGTGAGGGTACCGACCGGCTCAAGGACGGCACCGTGCGCCTCAAGGACGGCACCACGCAGCTTGCCGACGGCACAGTGCGCCTCAAGGACGGCACCACGCAGCTTGCCGACGGCGGCGTGCAGCTCACCGGCGGCGTCGACCAGCTCAAGGACGGCACCAGCGAGCTCAAAGCGAAGCTCGACGAAGGCGCGGCGAAGGCACCAACGGTGCCCCAGCTCGACCGCTCCGCGCACCAGATGGCCGTGCCGATCGTCTTCGACGAGGCGAACCTCCACCCCGTCCAGGAGCTTGTCGACCCAGCGAACCCGACGGTGAAGTCCATCGAAAGCGGCTTCTCCCTCATCGTCATCCTCGTCTTCGGCTACCTCATCATGGCGGTGCTCTCCGCGCTGCTGCCCCACGTCGTGGGCCGCCGATCCGAGAGCAAGACCGGGGCGGGCCCCGTCCTGCGGGCATTTGGCCTCATCTTCGGCATCAACCTCCTCATCGTGGGCGTCTTTACCGCGATCGCGGTTCTTACCGGCTGGCGCCCGGCTCACTGGGGCTCCATGGCTGTCGTCCTCGCGCTCATTGCGGCCAACGGTGCAGCGATGTTCCAGTTCTTCCGCATCCTCTTCGGCCGCCTCATCGGTGGGCTGTTCTCCATCGGCTTCTTCGCCCTGGGCCTGTTCGTCTTCGGCGGAGTCTGGCCGCTGCCGACCATCCCCGGACCTCTGCAGTTCATCCACAACCTCCACCCGATGAGCCACGCCCGCTACGGCTTCATCCGCGCGGTCGAGGGGATTTACGACGGCCGCTTCTACGCCGCGCTGGCCGTCCTCGCGATCTTGAGTGCGGTCTCCCTCGTGCTCTCCATCCTCATCTACAACGCCCGCCGGAGTGGATCCGCTCAGGCGCTTGCCGAGGATAACCTCGTTGTCGCAGCGGCAGAGCGCCGCCCCGGCGAGGAACCGGTGGATTCGATCGTGCGCTAGCTGATCCTACGCGTCCCAGTGGCCCCTCTTTGAGGGGCCACTTTTTGCCTATTCCAGACTGGACTGTCTACGTAGCCAGTTTCCTACAGACAGCACCACCACCCCACCCACGCTGCATATATTCACCGAGAATATAACGCTGGCACCCGTAACAGACCGCGTGGTTCACTTTCCTATGTAAAAGAGAACATGCTCTCAAGGACGGTGCCCACGTGCGAACCCCTGGTCGCGGCCTAGTGGCCGTTGCAGCTGCTGCGGTCCTGACGGCTGGATGCACCTCCGCAGTCGACCGGCACATCGCCGCCGCGCACGGGAGCCCCGTCAGTGGCGGCACGGTGCGTATCGCGACAACTAACGATCTCACCCCCTCTCTGGTGTATTCGGGAACCAAGTCGTCCGAGACGACCCTCACCGGATTGGTCTACAACGAGCTGATCTCCTACCCGCCCGAGGGACTCGAGCCCCGGCCCGAGCTCGCAGAAGGCTGGAGTGTCTCGCCCGACGGCACCGTTATCTCTCTCGATTTGAGGCGCGACGTCACGTTCCACGACGGGCGCCCATTCACGTCTCGAGATGTCGCTTTTAGCCTTCGGGCATATTCCGATCCTGCGAATGCTGGGCAGCTCGCGCGCGTCGCCCAATTGATCGAAACCATCAACACCGACGACCCGCACCGCGTTGTGCTCACCCTTTCCCGACCTGCAAATAACATCTTTGACCTGCTTGCCGTCGTCCCCATCATCGATGAGAATTCCTTCGAGGAATGGAAGCACGGCAAAAGCTACATTGGGACAGGGCCGTTCATGTTCGAGAGATGGTACCCCGGATCGAGAGTCGAGTTTAAGGCGAATCGGGGCTATTGGGGCGGTCCGCCTCACATAGACGGGGTGGACATGCTCGTCACTCCGGACCAGAAAACCCAATTCTCCCAGCTGCGCTCCGGATCGATTGACGTTTTAGCTGATTCCGTACCGCGCGATGTAGCTGCACTCGACGGTAACCCCGCATTCAAGGTGGTAAGTGCCGAGGAGGCGGGCTCAATGGTCTATCTCGGGGCTAATGTGAGCACGCCGGCGCTGCAGGACCCACGGGTTCGAGAAGCCATTTCCCTAGCGATCGACCGCCATCGAATTGTCAGCGAGGTCTACTTGGACCGTGCCCGCGCAACGGTATTGCCCTGGTCCGAATACTCCCCCGCCTATGACGGTATGACGGACTCTGCGTCCCGGAACGTTGAGCGGGCGCGTGAGCTATTAGGAGGGTCGGAGGCTCCACGTCGTATCACGCTTTCATTTGCCTCCGATTCACTGGAGCATCGCACTGTTGCGCAAATCATCGCCGATAACCTGTCAGAGATTGGGATCGACGTCGAACTGGAACCAACTGAATACGCCGCGATGATTTCCCAGCTTCGCAGCGGATCGTTCCCGGGGCTTTGGGTCTTGGGCCATGGTTTTTCTCAGTACAACCCCTCGACGCTCGTCACTAGCGCTTTTCCATTTAACGCGGCAAAGAATTCGTCGAATTTTTCCGATCCGGATTACTCATCTGCAGTCGAAGCATCTTGGAATACGCCCGACCCAAGCTCAGAATCCGCACGCCAATCTTACTGGGCCCTCAATGCTGAGCTCGTTTCCAACGCTTTCGTCATGGAAATCGCAGCCCCCGAGACTGCGGTGATTACCGCGGGAAACCTGCACGACGTGACCTGGACAAAGAGAGGCGAGCTGGATCTTTCAGCCGCATATTTCACCCGATAGCTCCCATAGACTAGCAAGGAATCAGCCGTGGTTAATCACTTACTTCACCGCTTCCCGCCGGCGCTGCTCACTCTCGTGCTCGGCTCTATCGTGATCTTCGCCCTGCTCCGTGTGTTTCCCGGCGATCCCGCAGAGGTAATGGCAGGAGCGGATGCCCCTCCCGAGGCCATTGACTCGATCCGCCGATCCTTGGGTCTGGATCGGCCTGTTCTTAGTCAATACTTCGCCTGGATCGGGTCCATCATGACCTTGAATTTCGGGGATTCGTACGTAATAGGCGGTTCGATTTCTGAGCTTCTTTCCGCAGCCGCGCTCAACACGTGTGTACTCGCTTCCAGCGCCCTCATCCTCTCTATGCTCATTGCTCTTATCCTCGGAGTCGGCGTCGAACTCATCGATGTTCGGTGGGCCCGCGATGCCGCGGCCGCAATAACTACCCTTGCATTGGCGATCCCGAACTTCGTCGTGGGCACGGTACTTCTCATTGTCTTCAGCGTCGTCCTCGCAGTGCTTCCGGCTGGTGGCATTCCCCGGGAAGGGCTAAGTGAAAACCCAGAGATCACTGTCCAGTTTCTTGTACTACCCGCGATAGTTCTCGCGCTTCCAGTTGGCTCCCAACTGGCACGGTTTCTCCAAGACTCGATCAGCCGGGAACTGAGAGCCTCGTACGTGACAACGGCCCGAGCGCTCGGTATCCCTCGTTCACGCATTATTCTTACCCAGGTCCTCCCTAACGCCCTTCCTGCCGCATTGACGGTCCTCGGGCTCGAAATCGGGCATATCTTCGGAGGAACCGTCATCGTCGAAGCTCTTTTCGCCTGGCCGGGCCTCGGTTATCTGACGCAACAGGCCATTATCAACCGCGATTACCCGGTGGTCCAGATCATTCTCTTGCTCTCCGTGGCCCTCTATGTCTTCATCCAGCTCGCCTCCGACATCACCCATGCCGTTTTGGACCCACGCATTCGAATTGGAGCCCGTTGATGAGTAGCGTCTTTTCCAGTTTCCCACGTACCGCCGTCGACGTGCGTGGAGCAGGCAACATCTCCATTCTGGGTGCACCCCGGGGGCGAGCCCGCGGCGCCATTCCGTTCGCCCATGGCAAGGGCCTCACGGGAGCCGTGCTTGTGGGACTAGTCGTCGCCGCTGGGCTGCTCGCACCCTTCCTGACGCCATACTCACCCGAGCAACAGATCGCAGGTGTCAATTTGACGGGGCCAAGTGCATCACACTGGCTCGGCACCGACGCGCTTAACCGAGATTTACTTACACGCACTCTCTACGGAATCCGGGTTAACCTCCTCATATCCTTCATCGCGGTCCCCCTCGGGGCCTCTTGCGGATGCATCCTCGGATTCTCGTCAGCGATGTGGAAGCCTACCGACGAGCTCGTCCAACGCGCCTTCGACCTCATACTTGCGTTCCCTGCACTTATCCTTGGCATAGCGCTGAGCGTGGTCTTCGGACCGGGCCTCAAAACGGTTTTCATTCTTGTCATTCTCATCAACATTCCAATTTTCGGCCGCCTGGCGCGCACGCAAGCGCTACGCGTGCGCGAGCTTTCCTACGTCGAATCCGCCGCCGCGTGTGGCGCGGGCACGTGGTGGATCCTTCGCCGACACATCATGCCAAACAGCCTGTCCCCGATCATGGTTCAATTCTCCATCGCCATGTCCCTAGCTGTCTTCGTGGAGGGGGCGATGAGTTTTCTCGGCATCGGGGTGATGCCTCCAGCACCTTCTCTCGGCTCACTGATCAACGAGGGCGCTGCGTACGTCTACCACGCCCCCTTATTCGCCGTCGGCCCACTCGTTGTTGTCATCTCCTTTGCAATGGGTTTGATGCTCATTGCACAGGCCGTTTCAGAAAGGAACCGCTTAGAGCCATGAGCAAGCCATTGTTGACTATTCGAGATCTACACGTCACCTTTGCGCAGCCGCGCTCCGCTGTCGAATGCGTAAACCTCGACGTCCACCGCGGTGAAACCGTCGCCCTCGTTGGTGAATCAGGATCCGGTAAATCCATGACCGCGCGTGCCATCATGGGACTTCTACCCGCAGGCGCAAAGGCGTCGGGCTCGATTGCAATCGGCGGCGAGGAGCTCCTTGGCAGGGACGAAAAGATCCTCAATGCGCACCGCGGTTGCACAGTCTCCCTAGTCTTTCAGGACCCGCAGTCCGCGTTGAACCCGGTACGGCGCATTGGGTGGCAGATCAAGGAGGCCATCGCAGCGCACTCGCTCGTCGCACAAGGATCGGAGGGTGCTCGGGTCCATGAACTCTTGGAATGGGTCGGCATCCCTGATCCCGCGCAGGCGACCCGAAAGTACCCGCACCAACTTTCAGGTGGACAACGGCAGCGGGTTGCCATTGCGCTTGCGCTTGCAAACGATCCCGATCTACTCATCGCCGATGAACCCACAACAGCACTCGACGTTACTGTCCAACGGGAAATTCTCGAACTGATCCGCCACCTCTCGCAGCGCAACGGAATGGGCGTCCTCCTGATCACCCATAACATCGCCATTGCATCAAAGTATGCAGACCGTGTCACCGTTATGCGTGACGGCTGCGTATTGGAGAAGGGGAAGATCTCCGACGTCTTTACCCACCCGAAGCATCCGTATACGCGAAAGCTTCTGGAAGCGGTCCCTCGGTTGGACACCCCTGGTCCGAGAGAAGACCCCGGGCACGTTGAAGCCCCGTTCGTCGAATGCCGAGATGTCTCCGTTGCATACCACACGGCGGGTTCAGACCCCTTCTTCGCTCTCAGATCGGTCAGCCTGGCCATCGAGAAGGGGACCGTATTAGGGCTCGTTGGGGAATCCGGCTCCGGAAAATCAACGCTCGGACGCGTTGCAGCAGGTCTGGTGATCCCGAGTGCCGGCACGGTATCAGTTGGCGATCACAACCTAGCTGAGCTGAGCACACGTGAACTGCGCAAGCTTCGTCGAGATTTTGCGCTCATTCCACAAGATCCAGCCGCCTCGCTTAACCCTCAACGCACCGTCGGCGAAAGTATTCGGGAACCCCTCGACATCCATCGGGTGGGAGACCGGGAGTCGAGAAGACAACGCGTTGCCTCACTCCTCGACGCCTTGTCCTTACCCGCGGATTTCGCGAATCGCTATCCAGGTGAACTCTCCGGCGGCCAGCGACAGCGCGTGTCCATCGCCCGAGCCCTTGCCCTTTCGCCATCTTTGATCATCGCCGACGAGCCCACCAGCGCCCTTGATGTGTCTGTGCAGGCGGAGATCGTCACGCTCTTTCGCCAACTGCAGCGCGAACTGAGATTTACCGCGATCTTTATCAGCCACGACCTCGCGGTTGTCTCAGACATTTCCGACTCTGTAGCTGTAATGCGGCAAGGGGAACTCGTTGAGCACGGCCCTACCGACACCGTATTCCATCGACCTTCTAGCGGGTACATGCGCGATCTTCTCGGCGCTACTATTCCCGCCCCAGTTCACGTCTAGAAAGGAAGCTCTCATGTCGAAGCAAAACATTCCACCCTATGCTCGCGGTTACGAAGGTTTTAAGGGAACCGTAGGAAGAACGGTTGAGCAGTCCGACCCGTGGTGGCCGGAGGAGAAGCGGGCACCGGGAAATTCGCCGAACATCGTGCTCGTACTTCTCGACGACATGGGTTATAGCGACATCGGCCCGTTCGGCTCCGAAATCGCCACCCCTACTCTCGACAGGCTCGCACAGCGGGGAGTGAGGTTGACAAACTACCACACAACCCCGGTGTGCTCTCCCGCCCGCGCTGCAGTACTCACAGGGTTAAACCCGCACCGCGCTGGCTACGCCAGCGTAGCCAACTCTGATCCTGGCTACCCAGGCTTCCGTCTAGAACTTGGTGAAGACGTTGCCACCCTGCCCGAGGTACTGCGAGGACATGGCTACGCCACCTACGCGGTGGGCAAGTGGCATCTCACACGCGATGCTCTGCTCAACGCGGCGGCCGACAAATCGTCGTGGCCCATCCAACGCGGGTTTGACCAATACTACGGGGCGTTGGAAGCTTTCAATTCCTTCTTCCACCCAAATCAAATTGTTCAAGACAACACTATTGTGCAACGGGAGTCGACCCCGGAAGGCTACTACCTCACCGATGACTACACGGGCCATGCGCTGGAATTCATCAAGGGCCTACGCGCCTCCGACTCGCGCAAGCCGTTTTTCCTGTACTTCGCGCACACAGCAATGCATGGTCCGCTCGGGGCGAAAGAAAGCGACATCGACAAGTACCGCGGAACCTACGATGTAGGGTGGGATGCTATTCGGCAGCAGCGCTATCACCGCCAGGTACAGGCCGGCATTATCCCAGCAGGCACTCCCCTGCCAGAGGCCGTGGGGAAGCTCGGCCGTGAGATCCCGTCGTGGGAGAGCCTCGATGAGGACACGCGCTTCATATACGCGAAGTACATGGAGGTCTACGCCGCGATGGTAGACAATGTCGATCAAAGCCTTGGGCGGATCGTCGACCTGCTCGAAGAACTTGGGGAGCTCGACAACACAATCATCGTATTTACCTCCGACAATGGGGGGACAGCCGAGGGCGGTCCAGAAGGGACCCGATCCTATTTCAGCCGGTTTGCGAACCTGCCTGGAATTCCAGGCGATTTCGAAAGGGATACACCACTTAACCCGGAGCTCATCGGGGGGCCACGCGCGATGTCCCATTACCCGGAAGGATGGGGAAACGTCTCCAACACACCGTTCCGATTCTACAAAGGACAAACCTACGCCGGCGGAATCCGAGTGCCGCTAATCATTTCCTGGCCGCGCGGATTGCCTACCGACGGAAGTATCCGGCGCCAATATCAATACGTGACCGACCTCACTCCAACGCTGCTCGAATTGGCTGGCTTGAAGCATCCAGGAACACGCCACAACCTACCTGCGAAATCTATCGATGGCGCGAGCTTCGCCACGGTCTTGCACAACCCAGAGGCGCCGAGCACGCACACCGAACAGTATTCGGAATGGGGTGGCAACCGCGGCTTCTATCGAGACGGATGGAAGGTAGTGGCAAATCATGAGCCCGGCACTCCCTACGACGACGGAGAGTGGGAACTCTACCACGTGGAACAAGACCCCAACGAGATCAACAACCTCGCTTGTCGTTACCCCGAAAAGCTCCGCGAGCTTGCCGACGCATGGGAACGCGCCGCATGGGAAAACACCGTCTTTCCCCTCGATGACAGATCCAATCCCCACAGCTACCGGCGGAGAGCGGCCGAGGCGGAATTCGACAAACCCGTCACGATTCTCCCCGGTACTCCCAAACTTGAACGCTACCGTTCCTCAAAGCTCACCAAGCTAAGAGCATTTAGAGTGTACATAGACGTGGAATACGACGACGGTAACGAAGGAATTCTTCTCTCCCACGGTGACCAGGGCGGCGGATACGCTCTCTACATCAAGGAAGGAAAACTCTGGTTCGCATTCAACGAATACGGGCGCCTACACGACGTCGATTGCGGCTCCATACCTATTGGACACCACGACATAGTCCTGAACACAATTCCCCTGCCCAATTTCCGCGCAACGCACAAGGTATACCTCGATGGAAGGCAGGCCGGTGCGCTCGACGAAGTGTGGGCACTGATCGGCTTCGCCCCATTTAGTGGGATTGACGTAGGAGTAAACCGCGGCGGGCCCGTGCACTGGGGCCTCTACGAGCAACACGGATCTTACCGCTACACCGGCAAGCTCCACTCGGTGCGGTACGTCCCTGGCCCCAGGACAGACTATGATCCTGAATTGATCGCCGAGCTGGAGCGAGATGTCGAAGCAGCGGGAGATTAGATAAGCAAAAGGGAGGAAAGCCCTGGCGTGGGTCTTCCTCCCTTTTGTGGTGTGAAGTTGTTGGGTCGGCGGTAACTTACTCTCCCACCCCCTCCCGGGGGCAGTACCATCAGCGCGGGCGGGCTTAGCTTCCGGGTTCGGAATGGGTCCGGGCGTTTCCCCGCCGCCATCAACCACCGACACACTTTGTGGGGTCACAATATGGTGTTGTTGTGGTGTGTCAGATACTGCATAGTGGACGCGTGCACCCCTTTTGTTGTGGGGGTTTTTGTGTGTATTGGTGTATTAGTACCAGTCACCTCCGACAGTTGCCTGTCTTCCAGATCTGGCCTATCAACCCCATCGTCTGTGGGGAACCTCGAGCGAAACCTCATCTTAAAACAGGCTTCCCGCTTAGATGCTTTCAGCGGTTATCCCTCCCGTACGTAGCCAACCAGCCATGCTCCTGGCGGAACAACTGGCACACCAGAGGTACGTCCGTCCCGGTCCTCTCGTACTAGGGACAGCCTTCTTCAAGTTTCTGCGCGCGCGGCGGATAGAGACCGAACTGTCTCACGACGTTCTGAACCCAGCTCGCGTGCCGCTTTAATGGGCGAACAGCCCAACCCTTGGGACCTACTCCAGCCCCAGGATGCGACGAGCCGACATCGAGGTGCCAAACCATCCCGTCGATATGGACTCTTGGGGAAGATCAGCCTGTTATCCCCGGGGTACCTTTTATCCGTTGAGCGACACCACTTCCACACGTTGGTGCCGGATCACTAGTCCCGACTTTCGTCCCTGCTCGACATGTTCGTCTCACAGTCAAGCTCCCTTGTGCACTTACACTCTAAAGACCTGATTGCCAACCAGGCTGAGGGAACCTTTGGGCGCCTCCGTTACTCTTTGGGAGGCAACCGCCCCAGTTAAACTACCCACCAGGCACTGTCCCCAACCCAGATCATGGGCCAAGGTTAAGGCCTCCACAACGGTCAGAGTGGTATTTCAACAACGACTCCACCACCACTAGCGTGACGGTTTCACAGTCTCCCACCTATCCTACACAAACCGCAGCGAAGACCAATACCAAGCTATAGTGAAGGTCCCGGGGTCTTTTCGTCCTGCCGCGCGAAACGAGCATCTTTACTCGTACTGCAATTTCACCGGGCCTGTGGTTGAGACAGCAGGGGAGTCGTTACGCCATTCGTGCAGGTCGGAACTTACCCGACAAGGAATTTCGCTACCTTAGGATGGTTATAGTTACCACCGCCGTTTACTGGGGCTTAAATTCTCCGCTTCGGGGCATACACCCCTAACAGGTCCTCTTAACCTTCCAGCACCGGGCAGGCGTCAGTCCGTATACATCAACATCACGTCTTCGCACGGACCTGTGTTTTTGATAAACAGTCGCTCCCCTCTATTCTCTGCGACCACCACCAGCAACCACCCGCACAGGGCAGCAACCAGCAGTGGTCCCCCTTCTCCCGAAGTTACGGGGGTAATTTGCCGAGTTCCTTAACCACAGTTCACCCGACCGCCTTAGTATTCTCTACCTGACTACCTGTGTCGGTTTCGGGTACGGGCCGTATATAGACTCGCTAGAGGCTTTTCTCGACAGTCCAGGATCACTTACTTCACCCCCAATAGGGCTACGCATCACGCCTCACACATAGTGATCGCATGCATTTCACACACAATCGTGCCACACGCTTACACCACAATCCACTAAGCGGCTAAGCTACCTCACTGCGTCACCCCATCACTGTGCTACAACGATTCAGGCCCCACACCACACCACCACCAACCCCCACCAAAGATGGGGGTATAAGACAGTGATGCGGCACGGTTAGTATCACCGCGTCACACTTGGGCGCCTACACACGGGTACGGGAATATCAACCCGTTGACCATCGACTACGCCTGTCGGCCTCGCCTTAGGACCCGACTCACCCTGGGAAGACGAACTTGACCCAGGAACCCTTAGTCATCCGGCGGATAAGATTCTCACTTACCACTCGTTACTCATGCCTGCATTCTCACTCGCACACAGTCCACAACCCCTCACGGTACTGCTTCACCCCATGCACGACGCTCCCCTACCCATAGAACACTATGCCGCGGCTTCGGCGGTGTACTTGAGCCCCACTACATTGTCGGCGCGGAACCACTCGACCAGTGAGCTATTACGCACTCTTTCAAGGATGGCTGCTTCTAAGCCAACCTCCTGGCTGTCTTCGCGATCCCACATCCTTTTCCACTTAGTACACCCTTAGGGGCCTTAACCGGCGATCTGGGCTGTTTCCCTCTCGACTATGAAGCTTATCCCCCACAGTCTCACTGCTATAGACCACTTCACCGGCATTCGGAGTTTGGCTGACATTGCTAAGATGATAGTCCCGCTCAACCAACCAGTAGCTCTACCTCCGGCAAGCTGCTATAACGCTGCACCTAAATGCATTTCGGGGAGAACCAGCTATCACGGAGTTTGATTGGCCTTTCACCCCTACCCACAACTCATCCCCTCAGTTTTCAACCTAAGTGGGTTCGCGCCTCCACAACCTCTTACAGCTGCTTCACACTGGCCATGGGTAGATCACCCCGCTTCGGGTCCAGGACATGCCACTACACCACCCTCTTCGGATTCGCTTTCGCTACGACTACCCCACACAACGGGTTAACCTCGCGACATGCCGCTGACTCGCAGGCTCATTCTTCAAAAGGCACGCCATCACACACACGAGGTGCTCTGACGGATTGACAGCGCACGGTTTCAGGAACTATTTCACTCCCCTCCCGGGGTACTTTTCACCATTCCCTCACGGTACTATCCACTATCGGTCACACTGAGTATTTAGGCTTACCGGGTGGTCCCGGCAGATTCACAACAGATTCCACGAGCCCGCTGCTACTCGGGACACAACACACGAAGCAGCATCACGCGTTCACGTACAGGGGCTCTCACCCACTACGGCGCACCATCCCAAGTGACTTCCGCTCACGCAACACCACCACGCCCAAGGTCAGCAGCCCCCAGACAGTCATATCCCACAACCCCACACACGCAACCCCTGCCAGGTATCACACGCACATGGTTTAGCCTCATCCACGTTCGCTCGCCGCTACTAGCAGAATCATTATTATTTTCTTCTCCTACGGGTACTGAGATGTTTCACTTCCCCGCGTCACCCCCACACAAGCTATGAATTCACCTGCGGGTCACACCACACAACTGGTGCCAGGTTTCCCCATTCGGACATCCTCGGATCAACGCTCAATCGGCAACTCCCCGAGGCTTAACGCAGCCCTCCACGTCCTTCATCGGCTCAGCATGCCAAGGCATCCACCGTACGCCTTAAAAAACACACAAAAAAACACAAGAATAAAGATGCTCGCGTCCACTATACAGTTCTCACACACCACACCCACCCCCACACACGAGGGAAGGCTCACACAGAAACAACACCACGTGCTGCCCCAGACACCCAACAGCATGCCAACGCCCTCACAACCAAGTCCTGCATGCACGCAACCAACCATCAGCCACACACCACAACCACAACCCCCACACTAAAACAGGGGGGTGATGCGCATCCACCTGGAATTTTTTTCAAAAAAGGTGGCAGCAACACACACGGCCACTCAACCACCACACACCCACCAACCCACAGGGCCAGCAGATGACACAAAAAACAAACTCCTTAGAAAGGAGGTGATCCAGCCGCACCTTCCGGTACGGCTACCTTGTTACGACTTCGTCCCAATCGCCGATCCCACCTTCGACAGCTCCCTAACACGTTTAGGCCACTGGCTTCGGGTGTTACCAACTTTCATGACGTGACGGGCGGTGTGTACAAGGCCCGGGAACGTATTCACCGCAGCATTGCTGATCTGCGATTACTAGCGACTCCGACTTCATGGGGTCGAGTTGCAGACCCCAATCCGAACTACGACCGGCTTTCAGCGATTAGCCCCACCTCACAGTGTCGCACACGCGCTGTACCGGCCATTGTAGCATGTGTGAAGCCCTGGACATAAGGGGCATGATGATTTGACGTCATCCCCACCTTCCTCCGAGTTAACCCCGGCAGTCTCTCATGAGTCCCCACCATCACGTGCTGGCAACATAAGACAAGGGTTGCGCTCGTTGCGGGACTTAACCCAACATCTCACGACACGAGCTGACGACAACCATGCACCACCTGTACACCAGCCACAAGGGAAACCACATCTCTGCGGCGATCCAGTGTATGTCAAGCCCAGGTAAGGTTCTTCGCGTTGCATCGAATTAATCCACATGCTCCGCCGCTTGTGCGGGCCCCCGTCAATTCCTTTGAGTTTTAGCCTTGCGGCCGTACTCCCCAGGCGGGGCGCTTAATGCGTTAGCTACGGCACAAACCCCGTGGAAGGGACTCACACCTAGCGCCCACCGTTTACGGCATGGACTACCAGGGTATCTAATCCTGTTCGCTACCCATGCTTTCGCTCCTCAGCGTCAGTTACTGCCCAGAGACCTGCCTTCGCCATCGGTGTTCCTCCTGATATCTGCGCATTTCACCGCTACACCAGGAATTCCAGTCTCCCCTACAGCACTCAAGTTATGCCCGTATCGCCTGCAGTCCCACAGTTAAGCCATGGACTTACACAAACGACGCGACAAACCACCTACGAGCTCTTTACGCCCAGTAATTCCGGACAACGCTCGCACCCTACGTATTACCGCGGCTGCTGGCACGTAGTTAGCCGGTGCTTCTTCTCCAGGTACCGTCACTTACGCTTCGTCCCTAGCGAAAGGAGTTTACAACCCGAAGGCCGTCATCCCCCACGCGGCGTCGCTGCATCAGGCTTGCGCCCATTGTGCAATATTCCCCACTGCTGCCTCCCGTAGGAGTCTGGGCCGTATCTCAGTCCCAATGTGGCCGTACACCCTCTCAGGCCGGCTACCCGTCGACGCCTTGGTAGGCCATTACCCCACCAACAAGCTGATAGGCCGCGAGCTCATCCCATACCGCAAAAGCTTTCCACCACCCCATCCAAAAAGTGGTCATATCCGGTATTAGACCCAGTTTCCCAAGCTTATCCCGAAGTACAGGGCAGATCACCCACGTGTTACTCACCCGTTCGCCACTCGAGTACCACAGCAAGCTGTGGCCTTTCCGTTCGACTTGCATGTGTTAAGCACGCCGCCAGCGTTCATCCTGAGCCAGGATCAAACTCTCCACAAAAACATTTCGTCAAGAAACATCAGGCCGTGAAAAGCCCAACCCCAACCAAAAACCAACCCCACAACAACAACATCACAGGGAAGGCCAAACAATCTTTCCATTCACGCAGCCAACAATCAACCACGCACCACAACCACACACAAGTGCAGCCACAAGCAGCATCGCCATCAAAAGTTCACGACACCACCACCAGCACACACCACAACCCACACACAAAGCATGAGCACGCAGCCACAGCACGCAACCAACAATCAACCACGCACACACAAAACAAAAAAGTACATTGGCACACTATCGAGTTCTCACACAACACACGCACACCAGCCAAACGTTAACCTCTCGGCAACCTCAACCGGCGGCGAAGACATACATTAACCACAACCACACACCAACACAAATCCCCAGCACAAGAGGGGTGTTTAGTGGTAGGTAGCGAGCGGTCCGTGGGGGCCTTCAATCACTTTCACTTCGGTGTTGAAGATTTCGGTAAGGAGGTCGTCGCGCATGATCTCCGCCGGCGTGCCGAACGCCACGATCTGCCCGTCCTTCGCCGCGCAGATGAAATCGGCGTAGCGCGCCGCGAAGTTGATGTCGTGCAGCACGATGATGATGGTGCGCCCCAGCTCGTGAGCGGCGTCGTAAAGGTGCTTCATCATCTCCACGGAGTGGGCGATGTCTAGGTTGTTCAGGGGCTCGTCGAGAAGCACGTAGTCAGTCTCCTGGCATAGCACCATCGCGACGTAGGCTCGCTGGCGCTGACCACCGGAGAGCTGATCGAGGTAGCGGTTCTCGAGCGCACTCAACCCGAGGAAGTCCACGTATTTCGTGATGATGTCCTCGTCCTCCGGCGTGAGCCGGCCCCGCGAGTACGGGAACCGCCCGAAGCCAACGAGCTGGCGCACCGTGAGGCGAGTGACAAAATGGTTCTCCTGGCGCAGGATCGAGATCGTCTTCGCAAGGTCCTTCGACTTGGTCTGCGTGACGTCCATCGAGCCGATTTCCACGGTTCCCGCGTCGAGCGAGAGCAGCCGTCCGATCATCGTCAGCAGGGTCGACTTGCCTGCGCCGTTTGGCCCCACCAGCGCGGTGATTCCGCCTGCGGGAATCTGCAGGTTGACGGGGCCGATGGCGACGTCGTCGCCGTAGGCCTTGCGGACATCGGTCAGGGTAATCACAAGCGTCCCTTTCTCAAGATCACGACCAGGAAGGTGATTCCTCCTACCAGCTCGATGATGATCGAGACCACGCCTTGAGCATAGAAGATGTGGTTCATGATGAAGTAGGCCCCCGTGAGCACGACGTAACCGAGCACAATCGCCATGGGAAAGACGTAACGGTGGTCGTAAGTGTCCGTGAACTGGTACGCGAGCGTGGCCACGAGGAACCCAAGGAAGGTCATCGGCCCGACCAGCGCGGTGGACACCGCCATCAGGATGGACACCAAAATCAGCGTATAGATGGCATTTTTCCGAAAACCCACCCCGAGGTTGACGGAGACGTCGCGGCCAAGCGAGAGCACGTTGAGCCGGCGGGAGTTCAGCAGCACCAGGGTCACGGCGATGAGCACGAGCGGAATCGCGACGGGATAGAACGCCGGGTCCGCGTTGTTGACGGAGCCGAAGAGTCGGGCGGTGAGCACGTCGAACTCGCTGGGCGTGAGCATGCGTTGCATGAACGTCGATAAACTGCCCAGGCCCCCGCCGATGACGATGCCGACGAGCAGCATAGCGTGCAGATTGGCGGCGTTGTCGGTGAGCAGCCAGGAGTACAACACGAGCGACAGGCCCACCATGAGCACGAGCTGGAGCACGAACGTCTCGAGCGTGCGCGAGGCGATCAGTCCGGAGGCCCCGAGGAAGTAGATGGTGGCGGTGTTGATCGCGATATAGAGGGACTCGAACCCCATGATGGAAGGGGTAAGAATCCGGTTGTTGGTCACGGTTTGGAAAGCGACTGTCGCCACGCCCTGGCACACGGCGACCACCGCCATCGCGATCACCGCGTTCAGGCGCCGCTCCGCGATCAGCCAGTACGCGCGAGTACCAAAAGCCACGGGGTTGTCCCACGCGAGGAGCCCCGCGGTGAAGACCACGGCGAGCGCAACCATCACGCCGAGCGCGATGAAATAGCGCCGCTTGCTTTTCGACGTCTGAAACGCGCCGACGTTACGAACCACGCTACCCATGGCGGGCCTGTCTGATAATCAGCGCGATGAACACGACAGCGCCAACGAGGCCGAGGATCACCGAGACCGGCATCTCGAACGGCGCGATGATGGTGCGGCCGATCAGGTCGCAGGCGGCGACGATGCCGATGCCGAGGAGGCACACCCAGGGCAGGTTGGAGCGCAGGTCATCGCCACGGATCATGGAAACGATGTTGGGGACGATCAGGCCCAGAAATGGCAGGTAGCCGACCACAACGGTGACCACACCGGCGGCGATGGCCACCAGCGAGGTGCCCACGAGCACGATGCGGTTGTAGTTCAGCCCGATGTTGGTAGCCACGTCCTCACCCAGGCCGGCGGCGGTGAGGCGATCTGCGTAGAAGAACACCACGGCGACGACGAATAGGACGATCCACAAGACCTCGTACTGTCCGGCAATGACGCTGGTGAACGAGCCGGCGAACCACACGCCTAGGGATTGCAGCAACTGCGTCTGTAGCGCCCAAAACGTTGACACGGAGCTGACCACCGCGCCCAGCATGATGCCGACGATCGGCACGATGAGACTCGAGCGCAGCGTCACACGTCGCAGGAAGGCGAAGAACACCATGGTGCCCACGAACGCGAAGGCCACTGCCACGATCATGCGCACCAGGATGGAGGCGTTCGGCGCGAACACCATTGTGGCCAAGAGCCCCAGGCCAGCCCACTCGGTGGTTCCGGTGGTGGTGGGTTCGACGAAGCGGTTTTGGGTGAGCATCTGCATGATCAACCCGCTCATCGCCATGGCCGCGCCGGCGAGTATGAGAGCGATGGTGCGCGGCACGCGGGTGGCGTTGAACATGGCCCACCCGTCCTCGGCGCCGAGGATGTCGTACTGCCCCACTGCCAGGGAGGCGAAAAGGAGCGCGCCGACAACACCAGCACCCGCCAGGAACTTCCAGTCGAGAAGTGCCGGGCGGGTGGCGGTGGGGGCAGAGGACATTACTTGGAGGCCTCGAACTGATCGGCGATGTCGTTGAGGATCTCGGTGTAGGTGATGATGGACTCGTTGGTGTAGGTGTCCGCGGGCGCAACGTAGAGCTGACCCTCCTTGACTGCCGTGACGTTTTGCAGTGGCGCAGCATCCTCGATCACGCTCAGCGCGGCCGGGGAACCCTCATCAGTGCGCGTGCCAGCGTCGCGGTCGAGGATGAGCATCCAGTCCGGGTTGGCGGAGGCGATGGCCTCGACGGAGATGTCGTCGCCCTGATGGTCGTCGGTGGCGTTGTGGACTTCGAGAGCGGGCTTCATGCCGATCAGGTCGAACAGCGGGCCCCAGGTGCGGCCGACGCCCGGCGCGACGTAGCCGATCTCGCCGCCGGAGATGTTGACAGCCATCACGGTCTGCTCGGGGTTGTAGGCGGCCTTGGCGCGTTCGAGGGCGTTTTGGAAGTCGTCGACAAGCTGGGCGGCTTCCTCCTGCTTGCCGAAGATCTCGCCGAGGGACTCGGTGTGGCGGATCAGCTCGGCGTCGAAGGGCTCACCGTCGCGCGGCTCGAAGTCAACGAGAACAGCCTCGGGGACGAGCTGTTCAATGTCCGCGTCGTGGGTCTGGAAGCGCTGGCCGGAGACGATAACGTCGGGCTCGGCTGCGACGATGGCCTCGAGGTTGGGCTCGCGATGGTTGCCGATGTCGACGATGTTGTCGTTGTCGCCGATGCCGGGGATGGTCACCGGGACGAGCGCGCGCGCCGCGGCGACGGGCTCGATGCCCCAGGTGTCCAGGAGCTCGAAGGAGCGGTTGTCCAAAGCAACGACGCGCTGCGCGGGGCTCGGGACCTCCTTGACGCCGTAGTTGTCCTCGACGGTGACCGTGTTCTCGGCCTGCGCCGCCGTGGTGGCCGTGGCATCAGACGCCTGCTCCTGCGCGGCGGAGCAGGATACAACGGTCAGCGAAACGGCTGCGACGAGCGCTGCCGCGGCGGTTCGGGTATTGAAACGGGACAAGGTCCGCGTCCTTTCTCTCTTAAAACTTAGGTAAGGATTACCTTGGAGATAGTATGGGGGCGACCCAGGTTAGCCAACCCTTACCCCCGGGGCCAACGCAGAATTACACTACACTAGTGTTTTCTAATTCAGTCCGCGGGGGTAATTTCCGGCATCACGTTCTGAATGAACTCGTCGATCTGCTCTTCCGCATCGCGCTCAGAAGCGCGGAAGTTGACCATCACGTGACTGATCCCGATCTCGCGCTGCTTGTGCAGCAAACGAATCAGCGCGTTGCGGCCCAGCCGGTAGCCGAAGTGGTGCCCTTCCGCCTCGGCGTCCGGGTTCGGATGCAGGTCAAGCCACAGCGACTCGGCGAAGGGCTTCCACCCGCCGCCGAGCGTATCGACGGCGACGTTCCAGTTGTCCACGTTGACCTTCTGCATCTCAAGGCCTTTGTGGTACATCAGCCACCCGTGCGTGTGTTCAGCACGCCACTGCATTGTCTGCTGGAGCGAACCGGTGGCTAACAACGGCACGTCCCGCGCACTCGGTTTGGGGACGACATCCGCGCCGCCCATCTTCCCGCCGGACCAGCGAATCGGCGAGTAACTGGTGGTCATGGCCTCGCGGTAGACGCGCAGGTGCTCCGCCAGCACGTCTCCCCTGGTCCCGCGATCTTGCCCGAAGGCGGGAAACTCCTCCGGCCGATCCCCCGTGGCGATGCCGAACAAGAACCGCCCTCCCGAAAGCCTGTCCAGCGTTGCCGCGCGCTTGGCCATGAGCAGCGGATGCTGGAATGGCACGACAACTGCCGCTGTGCCGAGCGCGATCGTCGACGTCCGCGCGGCCAGGTAGGACAAGTACATCCACGGGTCCCACACCTGGCCGACGTCGCCGAAGGTCTCCACCCGCAGCGGGATGTCGCGCACCCAAACGGCCGCGAACCCGGCGTCCTCCGCCTTGCGGATCAAGCGCACCTGATTGTCGAGCGAATCCTCGGTGCTTTCCTCCGCGCTTTCCTCGATCGGCAGGCTCAGGCCCACCGTCAGCTCGCCACGAGGGTGTCAGGAAATTTGTGTGTGAGGCTCTGATCCAGAAGGAGTTTCACCGATAATGACAACGGTGACAACGAAGAAAAACCATGACCAGGACAAGGTCAACGAGATCAGCGAGAAGCTGATGGAAAATCCTGAGCTCGCCAAGCTGATTGGCGAGTTGTCGACGTCCACCGATGACGCCAGCGACCTGGTCAAAGGTCTGTTGCAGGCATCGATTAACGCTGGTCTGCAGGCGGAAATGGATGCCCATTTGGGCTATGGTCATTCCGACCGGAAGATGAAGGCCCAGGTTGAACCAACACAGGGTAGTAACCACCGCAACGGGTCGTACACCAAGACCGTCAATTCTGGGTACGGCGCGTTGGAAGTGACCGTGCCCAGGGATCGTGCCGGTACGTTTACTCCCCAGATGGTGCCCAAAGGCTCACGCCGGCTCACAGAGCTCGACGACATGATTATCTCGCTGTACGCCGGTGGGATGACCGTGCGCGATATTCAGCACCATCTCGCCACCACCCTCGGGGTGGATATGAGCCCAGATACGATCAGCACCATTACCGACGCGGTGTTAGAAGAGGTCATGATCTGGCAAAACCGCCAGCTCGACGAGTTCTACCCAGTGATCTTCCTCGACGCGCTGCGAGTGAAGATCCGCGATGGCCACCGCGTGGTCAACAAGTCTTGCTACATGGCGGTAGGCGTCGACATGGACGGCATCAAACACATCCTGGGATTGTGGATCGCAGACAATGAAGGCGCCAGTTTTTGGGCATCCGTGTGCGCTGACCTTGCCAACCGTGGGGTCCAAGACGTGTTCATCGTCTGCTGCGACGGGCTCAAAGGCCTGCCGGAAGCCGTGGAGGCAACCTGGCCGAATTCCATGGTGCGAGATGAGTATCGTGCACCTGATCCGGGCGGCCAACAGGTGGGTGTCCTACCAAGACCGCAAACCCGTATCAAGTGCGCTACGGGAGGTCTACACCGCACCGAACGAGGACACCGCCCGCGCCGCCCTGGACGCGTTCGAGGCGTCCGAGCTGGGACGGAAGTATCCGCAATCGGTCAAGGTGTGGCGTGATGCGTGGGATCGGTTCGTGCCGTTTCTGCAGTTCCCGCCTGCGGCACGGCGGGTACTCTACACCACGAATTCGATCGAGTCACTCAATGCTGAACTGCGGAAAGCCACCCGCAACCGCGGCCAGTTCCCGAACGATACCGCGGCGCTGAAAACGCTGTGGCTGATGATCTGCAACATCGAGGACAAGCGCGCTGCCCAGCGAGCGAAGAAAGCCAAGCGCGCCATCGAATGCAACGGCTATATTGAAGGAGCGAAAGCCACCGGGTGGAAACAAGCCATCAACCAACTAGCCGTGGCTTACCCCGACCGATTCGCGGACTACTTGTAAACCAAGCCCCCCCGCACACAAAGAATCGGACACCCTCCTCGCCACGCCGAAACGTTCGGGCAAACCCCGGCAGTTCTGTGTGCGGGGTCTGTGAGAGTTGGAATAGCGGGTTTGTCTCGGGCATGGGCCCGAGTGTAGGCCGGTACCCACACCTAGTTGGGACGCCGCCTATTGCAGGGTGGAGCTAAATGCTGGGAGCCTGAATGGAGCGTCCAGCGTGGAAAAGGGTGTACTCGATAACGTCGGTGGGCAAGTCCGGGCACCACTGCCCGTGAACCTGCTCGATGATAAAAATGCCGGCCCCAGGTGTTTAATCCTGGCCCTGCTGTAATTCCTGAACTCAAAGTAAGCGTCATCGGCTGAGTTGAGCGCTGCGGCTTTCAAACCCTGGAGTAACTTCGCCGGCGCATCGGGCTGGTGTAAAGGCCGAAGACACCGCTGTGTTTACTGCGCGCTCATCCCAGCGCCCCACGAGCACACGGCAACGTAGAAGCTTACGGCCTCAGCCTCGGTCTCTACGGACTCCCCGAGTTCGAACAACCGCTGCCGGGACACAGAAAGGAAACGGTCATCCCTGGCCAGGAAATGAGGCAGCGGCAAAATTACTCGGCCAGCTTTTAACCCACCACTCGGGGCGAAAAAGTCTCCGTTTGCCCCCAGACGATCTCGGTGGACGCTGCATCCTCCGGTGGACCCAAGACCCTTAGAACGTGCAAGAAATCGTCGTTAGGCCGCGCCATGGAAGACGTCTACCTCCGACTAAAGCGCGGTGTCCTCCACGCGGCGCTCTTCCCAGGTCTCGATATTGTCCGGATGAATCGTCTGGATACGACCGAGGAGATCCTCGGCAGTGAACTCGGTGCCATTCTCTATGGCCTCGCGCAGCTGGGCCACGCGGTCCTCACCGGTTTCCGGGTGTTCGGTACGGAAGTAGAGGGTGTCGCCTTCGTACTGGGAGATTTCGATGGCGTCGATGCGCATGATGTGATCCTTCGGGTGAGCGGGCCAGGTTTCAGACGCAACAATAGCGGCCACGATGCTCACGCGCAGCGCAAGAGACAAAAAGCAAGCCCCGGACCGTTGCAGGTCCGGGGCTTGACCTCGGTGGAGCTGCCGGGAATCGAACCCGGGTCCTTCATCACCGCGCCAGGGCTTCTCCGTGCGCAGTTCGCACGTCGCCTCTACTCGGCCCTCCGGATCAGGCAAACATGTCCGGATGGCGGGCCCAGCCGGTGTGAGGTGTCCCCGCGGGCCGCACCGGCACGGCCCTTGGGCAAGTCCCCTAAGTCGATGCCAGGTACCGGGACGGGGACGGGCCCGGCCTGACAGACACGCTAGTCGCTAGCTCTTAGGCAGCGAGGGCGTAGTCACGCTGAGAGTTCTTCTCTGCGTTTATTGTTTGCTGCGACGCTTACGGTGGTCTCCAGCCTGCACCGGCACGCTTCCCCTGGCTTGGTCAATGAAGTCGAAACCAAAATCAACCCCATTCACTACGGGAACCGTAGGAGAACTCACTCTACGCCACGGCTAGGACTTGCGCAAGGGGCTCACGCGGAGGAAGTCGATCACGGCCTCCGGCCCCACGTCCACGGCGAGGCGGGCAGCTTGAGCCACTGCCGCGGGCGACATCTTCGGGCGGGGATCCCCGGCGAGCATATCGGTATCAGTCGGCCCCGGGTGCAGCGAGGTCACCCGCACCCGCCCCTGCTCTTCCAAGCGGAGCGTGTCGGTGAGGCCCTTTAAGGCAAACTTCGTGGCGCAGTAGACGCTGCCGCCCTCCACCCCGTGGAAGCCGGCGCCGGAGTTGATGGTGAGGATGAGGCCACGGGAGCGTCGCAAAGCGGGCAGCAGCTCGCGCACAAGCGTCACCCCCGCAAACACGTTGACCTCGAAGGCCTCGCGCCACTGCTCGTCCGTCAGCTCGTCAAAGGGCGCCTTCGGGTAGATGCCGGCGGCGTGGACGAGCACATCGAGCTCGCCAATTCCCGCGCAGGCCTGCGCCACCGCGGCGCTATCGCGCAGGTCGACCACGAAAGGCTCGGCGCTCGGCAGCGTGGCGACGACCTCGGATGCGTCCCGGGACGCCCCCACGTAGACGTGGTGGTCGCGCCCGAGCTCTTCGGCGATCGCGCGGCCGATACCCCGCGATGCCCCCGTCACGAGTGCCTTTTTCACGCCTTGATCCCCTTAAACTTCCGGCCCATCTCGCGCGCGATCTCGCGATCCTCGTCGCGCTTTTTAATGTCTTGGCGCCGATCGTAGTCCTGCTTGCCCTGCACGAGCGCGAGCTCGACCTTCGCCTTGCCGTCCTTCAAGTAAAGCGAGAGCGGCACGAGGGTCCGGTTGCCGTCGCGCAACTTGCCCTCGAGCGAGTCGATCTCGCGCCGGTGCATGAGCAGCTTACGGGTGCGCCGCGGGGTGTGGTTGGTCCACGATCCCCTCGAGTATTCGGGAATGTGGAGGTTACGCAGCCACACCTCGCCGTTATCGATGGTGGCAAACGCCTCGACGAGGCTGGCCTTGCCGTCGCGCAGCGACTTGATTTCCGTGCCGACGAGCACGATGCCGGTCTCGAAGGTATCGAGGATGTTGTAGTCGTGGCGAGCCTTCCGGTTCGTCGCGATGACGCCGCCGGAGGCATCCTTCTTCTTCTTTTTCGCCATAGTAGGCGACCAGTCTACCCCGTCACTTGCGCACGTAGGAACGCAGCGCCACCTGTGCGGCGATCCCCCCGAGCACCATGGCCGCGAGCGTGACCGCCGGCATGACGGTCGCGACCATCGAGTCGGGAACACGAGCGACGAGCTGGGAGGCATAGAGGTCCCCCATGAGCGGATCGACCAAGAAGCGCTTTCCGGCCCACACACCGGCAGTGGCGATGATGCCGCCGATGAGCACCGAGACCACGGCCTCGAGCACGAACGGCGCTTGGGTGAACCAGCGCGAGGCGCCCACCATGCGCATGATCCCGATCTGCTCGCGCCGGTTGAAGGCCGCGAGCTGGACCATGTTGGAGATGAGGAACAGCGCCGCGAGCGCCTGGGCCGCCGCGACGACGAAGGTGGCGTTACGGAAGGTATCCATCGTGCCGGCGGCCTCGCGGACGGTGTCAGCCTGGTCGGTAACCACGGCGACCTGCGGCATCTGGGAGACCGCCTCCACCGGGCTTGGATCGGTCGGATCCTTCAGCCGCACATGCAACGCCGCCGGCAGCGCGTCCGGGGTGGTCTCGCGCACGAGGTCCGGGTCGGTCTGGCCGAAGAGCTCGACGAACCTCTCGTAGGACTGCTGGCGGGAGCGGAAGGTCACCTGCTCAACCCCGTCGCTGGACTGCAGCTCATCGCGCACCTCAAGGCAGGCGGGCGAGGAGCAATCGGTATCCGTCGCCGAGATCTCCTCATCGAGCTCAATCATGACCTCGACGCGGTCGAGGTAGAGCGCCTTTGTCTCGTTCGTCGCTTGGGTAATGAGGATCCCTGCGCCGACGAGCACGAGCGAGAGCGCCGTGGTGATGATGAGCGCCACGGTCATGGTGAGGTTGCGCCCGAGCCCGCGGAAGGCTTCCTTGGCGATAAATCCCCAGTTCATCAGCGCACCTCCGAGCCGGTCACACCGTAGACGCCGTGCTTGTCGTCGCGCACGAGCTTGCCCAGGTTGAGCTCCATCACGCGCTGGCGCAGGTCATCGACGGCCCGGGCGTTATGGGTGGACATAATCACGGTCGATCCGAGCCTGTTGATGCGGGTGAGCAGCGCCATGATCTCGTCGGCCGTGGCGGGATCGAGGTTGCCCGTGGGTTCGTCCGCAAGCACGAGCGGGGGCTTATCGACGAACGCCCGCGCGATGGCGACGCGCTGCTGCTCTCCTCCCGAGAGCTCGTGGGGCATGCGGTTAGCCTTCGCGTCGAGCCCCACGAGCCCGAGCGCATCGGGCACGAGCTTGGCAATCTTGCGCTTCGGCTTGCCGGTGACCTCGAGGGCGAAGGCGACGTTGTCGTAGACGTTGAGCTTGGGCAGGAGGCGAAAGTCCTGGAAGACGTAGCCGATTGACTGGCGCAGCTTGTTGATCTCGCTCCCCTTGAGCGCGTTGACGTGGAAATCACCGAAGCGAATATCGCCGCTGGTGACGTTTTCCTCCCGGATCATCAGCTCGAGGAAGGTTGACTTGCCCGAACCGGAAGGGCCGATGAGGAAAACGAACTCGCCCTTGTCGATGGTAAAGGAGATGTCGTCAAGCGCGGGCCGCGTCGAGGTCGGGTAGGACTTTGTGACGTGGGAGAAGGTAATCATTGGCTCTTACCCTACTTGTTTTCTGCCATGCGCCAGCGAATCCCCGACTCCAAAAACCCGTCGATGTCGCCGTCGAGGACCTTCTGCGGGTCGCCCACCTCGTAGTTCGTCCGCAAATCCTTCACCATCTTGAAGGGGTGCAGCACATAGGAGCGCATCTGGTTGCCCCAGGACGCGTTGCCCCCGGCGCCGAGCGCGTCGAGCTCCGCCTTTTCCTCCTGGCGCTTGCGCTCGAGCAGCTTCGACTGCAACACGCGCAGCGCCGAGGCCTTGTTCTGAATCTGGGACTTCTCGTTTTGGCAGGTCACCACGATACCGGTAGGCAGGTGGGTGATCCGCACCGCGGAATCGGTCGTGTTGACGGACTGCCCGCCGGGACCCGAGGAGCGATAGACATCGACGCGGATGTCCGCATCGGGGATGTCGATGTGGTCGGTCTGCTCCACCACGGGCAAGACCTCAACCTCCGCGAACGAGGTCTGGCGCCGCGCCTGGTTATCAAACGGCGAGATGCGCACGAGACGGTGCGTGCCCTGCTCCACCGAGAGCTGGCCGTACATGTACTCGCCGTGAACCACGAAGGTCGCCGACTTGATGCCCGCCTCCTCCGCATACGAGACGTCGTAGATGTCCACCTTGTACCCGTTCTTCTCCGCCCAGCGGGTGTACATGCGCATGAGCATCTCCGCCCAGTCCGCCGCATCGACACCGCCGGCACCGGAGCGGATGTTGACCACCGCCTCGCGAGCGTCATACTCGCCGGAAAGCATGGTCTGCACCTCGAGCGAGGAGACGGCCTCCTCCAGCGCGCCGAGTTCCTCTTCCGCCAGCGAATCATCGCCTTCTTCCTCGGCGAGCTCGTAGATCACCGGCAGGTCGTCGACACGCTGGCGCAGCGAGGTGACCTTCTTGAGCCTCGACTGGACGCCCGAGAGCTCCGTGGTCACCGCCTGGGCGTGCGCCGGGTCGTCCCACAGCGAGGGATCGCCCGCCTGCTGCTCGAGCTCGCGCGAACGTGCCGTCAGCTCGCCTAGGTCCATCACCTTTTCGATGGTGGTCAGCGTCGAATCGAGATTGGCAATGCGTGTCGCGGTCTCCGGTTGCATAGCCCGCAAGTCTAGCGCGGCGGGCATAATGGGGGGCATGACTGCTGCCTTCTCAACTTCCTTCGATCAGTCTGACGACGCCGCCCTCGCCCGCGAGCTCGTGAAGCACGCAGGCACACTCGCCCTGCGGATGCGCGACGAGGGGCTAGAGACGACGGAGAAGACCTCGGTATCGGACGTGGTCACCGACGCGGACCGGGCGGCGGAGAACTTCGTGGCCGAGGCGCTTGGCAAGCTCCGCCCCGCAGACGGGATCTTGGGCGAGGAGGGCGCGGCGAAGGCATCGACGAGCGGGCGGACGTGGGTGGTAGACCCAGTCGACGGTACGTATAACTTCGCCTCGGGCTCGGACTACTTCTGCTCCGCGATCGCACTGGTCGAGGGCGAACCGGCGAACCCGGAGCGCATTCTCACCAGCGCCGTCTACCGCCCGGCCCTCGAGACGCTGTGGCAGGCGGCGGACGGGCAGGCCACGTGCAACGGGCGCCGCCTCGGCCCGCTGCCCGCCGCCGGGCTCGACCAGCTCGGCGTGGCCACCTACCTCCACCCCGCCTCGATGCAGATCGAGCCTGTGCGCGCGGCGTGGACGGCCGCGGTGGAAGGCGCCGCGACGATCAGGATGCTCGGGGCCGGTTCGATCGACCTCTCCACGGTGGCCTCCGGCGGGATCGGCGCCTGGCTGCAGCACACCGTGGCCGATTGGGACTGGCTGCCCGGCCGGGCGCTCGTCGAGGCGGCCGGGGGCCGCACGATCAAGGTCAGCGCCGGCGGCGTCGAGTGGTGCGTGGCGGGCAACCAGCGCGTCATCGAGGACATCGCGACTAGACTGTCGCACCATGCCTAACTACGCCGACGACCTCGCCCTCGCCCTCAAGCTCGCGGACGCCGCTGATGCGATCACGCTCGAGCGCTTCGAGGCGGCCGACCTCACCGTCGAATCGAAGCCCGATTTCACCCCGGTCTCCGACGCCGACCTCGCCGTGGAAGAGGCGCTACGGGCCGAGCTGGCGCAGGCCCGCCCCGCCGACAAGGTGCTCGGCGAGGAGTTCGGCGGCGAGGTCGCCTTCGAGGGCCGCCAGTGGGTCATTGACCCCATCGACGGCACGAAGAACTTCGTGCGCGGCGTGCCCGTGTGGGCGACGCTCATTTCGCTGCTTGTCGACGCCACCCCGGTCGTCGGCGTCGTATCCGCCCCCGCTCTGGCGCGGCGCTGGTACGCCTCAGAGGGCGCAGGGGCCTGGCGCACGTTCAACGCAGGGGCGCTCACCCGGCTGGGCGTCTCGCGCGTGGGCGATATCGAGGATGCCTCGGTGTCTTTTTCCTCCCTCAGCGGGTGGCATGAGCGCGGCCTGCGCGAGAACTTTGTGTCGCTGACAGATCGCGCCTGGCGCCTGCGCGGCTACGGCGATTTCTTGAGCTACTGCTTCGTCGCCGAGGGCGCGGTCGACGTCGCCGCCGAGCCCGAGGTCTCGCTCTGGGACCTCGCAGCCCTATCTGTGCTGGTCACAGAGGCGGGAGGTAGGTTTACCTCCCTCGAGGGCGTGGACGGCCCGCACGGCGGGGACGCGGTGGCCTCCAACGGCCTCCTCCACGACGCCGTCCTGCAGGCCCTTAGGGGAGCCTGAAGCCCGCGCCCGGGCCTCCGGCTGCGTCCATCGCTGCGGCGATGGTGTCGAAGCGCGCCGAGGCCGTCGGCGAGAAGATCGGGCCCTGCAGCGGGGAGTTGCACGGCAGGTTGACAATCCCGCCGTTGATGATGCCGACCAACCTGTCGCCGGAGTAGAGCGGCGCGCCCGAATCCCCCTGCATGGCGCAGACCTGGTTGAGGTTCATGCGGCCGTCCTCGAACCAGGTAAACCCGCAGGTCTGCGCCGAGGCGTAGCCGCTTTTGCACACGATTTGGCCGGGCGCGAGCGTGGGCGCGCCGACGTGGTTGATGCTCACCCCGTTGTAGGTGCGGGTGACCTCGGCGACCGGCCAGAGCTCGATAACGGCGTAGTCGAGGCCGTGGTCCACCGCGGCGACGAGCCCGGCGGGCCCTAGCCCCACGGCGTCGGCGGAGGTGACCACCTGCCCGACCTCCCCGCAGTGGCCCGCGGTGAGGGCGACCATCCGGCCGCGCGCGTCGATGCCGGCGACGGCGACGGTGCACATGGCGTTGCTCCCGACGTAGATCGGGGTGCCGGGGCCGATGAGGGCCTTGCCGCGGGCGGCGGCCTCGGCTGCCTCCGGCGCGGTCCGGGGGGCGTCGTGAAGCGAGCCCGGAACCCGGTGGAGCACGGCGTCCGCGAACGGCTTGCCGGCGAGCGCCTTCGAGATCGGGTCGGTGCGCCACACGTAGTTCGGGTCCTCCTGCGCGTGGGCGAGCGGGGCGCCCGCGGCGATGACGAGGGCGGCGATGAGCGGGGCGAGGAGGCGACGAACCATGGGGGCCAAACTTTCTCTCAAGTAACTTCTGCAACAGGAATATAGCATTCTCGCGCCCGGCCGACTAGGTTGGAGCGCACGACCTCACACGGGCGCCCCACGGGTTAGGGGCTGAGACCGCGCCGAAGACGCCGCGCGGGCACCGTTCGAACCTGCCTGGTTAGCACCAGCGAAGGAAGTTAAGGAGCCTCACATGGCAGACGCATACGCGCACGAAATCCACCCGAAGCACAGCTACGCCCCGATCCGCTCGGGCGGGCTGGAAGTCCCAGAGACCGCCATCGAGCTCGACGACTCCCCCACCGGCCCCAACGAACCCTTCCGCATCTACCGCACCCGCGGCCCCTGGGCCGAGCCCGAGGTGGGCCTGCCGGGGCTGCGCACCGAATGGATCGCCGCGCGCGGCGACGTCGAGGAATACGCCGGGCGCGAGCGCAACCTGCTTGACGACGGCACCCGCGCCGCCAAGCGCGGCGCCGCCTCCGAGGAGTGGCGCGGCGCCCGGCGCGCCCCGCTGCGCGCCCGGGAAGGCAAGCGCGTCACCCAGATGCACTACGCCCGGCGCGGCGAGATCACCCGGGAGATGGAGTTCGTCGCCCTACGCGAGCACTGCGACGTGGAAAAGGTGCGCTCGGAGGTCGCCGCGGGCCGCGCGATCATCCCGAACAACGTCAACCACCCGGAGAGCGAGCCGATGATTATCGGCAACGCCTTTGTGACCAAGATCAATGCCAACATCGGCAACTCGGCCGTGACGTCGTCGATACGCGAAGAAGTGGACAAACTGCGCTGGGCGACGCGCTGGGGAGCGGATACCGTGATGGATCTCTCCACAGGCAACGACATCCACACCACCCGCGAGTGGATCATCCGCAACTCCCCCGTCCCGATCGGCACCGTGCCCATCTACCAGGCGCTGGAAAAGGTCGGCGGCATCGCAGAGGAGCTGACCTGGGAGATCTTCCGCGACACCGTCATCGAGCAATGCGAGCAGGGCGTGGACTACATGACCATCCACGCCGGGGTGCGCCTGCCGTTCGTGCCGCTGACCACGCGCAGGGTCACCGGCATCGTCTCGCGCGGTGGTTCGATCATGGCGGGCTGGTGCCTCGCGCACCACAAGGAGTCCTTCCTCTACGACAACTTCGACGAGCTCTGCGAGATCTTCGCCGCCTACGACGTCGCATTCTCGCTTGGCGACGGCCTGCGCCCCGGCTCCGTTGCCGACGCCAACGACCCGGCCCAATTCGCCGAGCTGAAGACCATCGGCGAGCTCTGCCACCGCGCCTGGGAGCACGATGTCCAGGTCATGATCGAAGGCCCCGGCCACGTGCCGCTGAACATGATCCAGGTCAACAACGACAAGGAGCAGCAGTGGTGCGGCGGCGCGCCGTTCTACACCCTCGGGCCGCTGGTGACCGACATCGCGCCCGGCTACGACCACATCACCTCCGCCATCGGCGCGGCCAACATCGCCGCCGGCGGCACCGCGATGCTCTGCTACGTCACCCCGAAGGAACACCTCGGCCTGCCGAACAAGGACGACGTGAAAACCGGCGTGATTACCTACAAGATCGCGGCCCACGCCGCCGACGTGGCCAAGGGCCACCCGGGCGCGCGGGCCTGGGACGACGCGATGAGCAAGGCGCGCTTCGAGTTCCGCTGGGAGGACCAATTCGCCCTCTCGCTCGACCCGGAGACCGCCCGGGCCTACCACGACGAGACTCTGCCCGCCGAGCCCGCGAAGACCGCCCACTTCTGCTCGATGTGCGGGCCAAAATTCTGCTCGATGCGCATCTCCCAAGACATCCGCGACGAGTTCGGGGATTCCATCGCCTCCCTCGGCATGCCGAGCATTGAGGCCGCCCTGGGTGAGCAGCACATGGCGGAGGTGTTCCGGGAGCACGGCTCCCAGGTCTACCTCCCCGAGTAGGTTGGAGGGCCATGAGCGATAGACAGCGCCTCCTCGTCCCCGACCTCGCCCGCGGCGTCTCCCTCGGCGGCATCGCCTGCGCCAACGCCACGACCGCGTGGATGACCGACGCCAACACCGCCCCGGGCAGCACGCTCGGCGGCGTCACGCACGGAAGCACCGTCGACCAGGTGCTCGCGGTACTCACGGCGATGTTCATCCACGTCCGCGGGCTGCCGATGTTCTCCACCCTGCTCGGCTTCGGGTTCGGCCTTGTCGTATCAAGCCTCTACCGCAAGCGCTACCCGCTGCCCGCCGCCCGGGGCATCCTGGCGCGACGCTACGCCATCCTCGCGGCCTTCGGCTTCGCGCACATGTTCGCCGTTTTCTACGGCGACATCATGGCGATGTACGGCTTGATCGGCGTAGTCCTCGCGATGCTCTTCGCCGTGGGGTCCACGTGGCTGCGGGTGATCGCCTACGTCCCGCTCACTCTCTTCGCGCTTACCTCCGCAGCCGGGGCCGCGGCCGCGTATTTCTGGGGCGGGTTCGCCGCGCCTGAGCTGCGCTCGGTGACCGCCGACCTCGACTCCCTGCCCACATACCTCGGCGAGAACCTCTCCGCCGCGGTGCAGATGGCGCTGGCCTCCCCGTTCGCGGTCCTCGAGCTCGGGGGGCTGACTATCATCGGCTACATCTGGGCCCGCGAAGGCTACCTCGTTGAGGTGGACAAGCACCGGCGGATCCTGCTCGCGTGGGCCGCGCTCGCTGCGGCCATCATCCTCGCCGTTGGCCTGCCCTGGGGGCTCTCGGCCATCGGGGTGCTCGACCCGCAGCTAGAAGAGCCGCTGGCGATGCTCAACCAGGGCGTCGGTGCGTTCATCGGCCCCGGCATCCTCGCCGCCTTCGCACTGCTCTCCCACGCGATTCGGGACCACTCCGCCTGGGTCTACCCCTTCGTGGCGCTGGGGAAGCGCTCGATGTCGGGCTACCTCGCGCAATCGTTCCTCTTCATCATCCTGGTCATGCCTTTTGGGTTCGGGCTGGGGCTGGAGGCGTCGATAAGCGGGAAGATCGCGCTGGGCCTGCTCGTGTGGGTGATCACCCTGGTAGCGGCCTCGCTGCTCGAAGCAGCGGGCAGGCAGGGCCCCTTCGAGTGGGCGCACCGGCGGCTTTCCTACGGGCCGACCGGCAGGATCGAGCCGCGCGATGGATAAGCTTGACCTGCGCTGCTACTTCGTTACCGGCGCTGGGCCGGACGTGGTCTCGCGGGCGCGCGCCGCGGCCCTCGGTGGCGCCGGGGTGATCCAGGTGCGCAGCAAGCCGATTTCCGCCCGGGACCTCTTCGAGCTCTCCCGCGCGGTGGCACGCGAGGTCAAGGCCGTGCGCCCCCGCACGCGCGTGCTTGTCGACGACCGCGTCGACATCGCCCTCGCGCTGCGCGACGACGGGGTCGACGGCGTCCACCTCGGGCAGGACGACCTCGATGTCCGCCTCGCCCGCGAGCTGCTCGGCCGTGATGCGATCATCGGGCTGACCACCGGCACGCTCGAGCTCATCCGCGCGGCGAACGAGGTCGCGAGTGTGATCGACTACATCGGGGCGGGGCCGTTCCGGGCGACACCGACGAAGGATTCTGGCCGCTGCCCACTCGGGCTGGAGGGCTACCCCCCGCTCGTCGCCGCTTCGGCCGTGCCCCTCGTGGCCATCGGCGACGTCACTGCTGACGACGCCCGCGACCTGGCGCGCGCAGGCGTAGACGGCGTGGCGCTCGTGCGCGGGATCATGAACGCGCCGGATCCGGAGGCCTACACCGCGCGGGTGGTTGCAGAGTTCGACCGCGGCGCTACGAGCAGTTGAACTCCTCGAGTGTCACGGCGTTGTCGCAGCGCTCCGGCAGGCCGTGGTCGCGCGAGACGAACCGGGCGCCGTCGGGCATGAGGAAGTGGATGTCTCCGTGTTCCTTCATGATGCGCACGGACCCCTCGGTGACGAGCGCATGGCACGCGGAGCACAACGGCAGCAGGTTGTCGAGGTCCGTGAAGCCCCCTTCCGCCCACTCGGTGATGTGGTGGACCTCCATGAACCTCGTGTGGGTGCATCCGGGCATGGCGCACTGCCCGCGCCACATCACCATGAGGGCGGCTACCTGGGCATCCGTTGCCAACCTGCGGGAGCGCCCGACGTTTAACACCAGCCCCTTCTCATCGACCGTGGTGAGGCGATAGGAGGCGTTGGACAAGAAGTTCTTCACCGCCTCCGAGGGCGCGGCGAGGTTGTTGGGGAGATAGGCGCGCCCGTCCGTCGTCATCACGACGTTGACGTTCGCGCCGGGGGTGCGAAGCGTGCTGCGCGGGTTCGCGCGCGCCAGGCGGATGACACCCATAAACGACCCGAGCAGTGCGCTCCCGAGCGGGAGGCCGAAGCCGGAGACCGGCTCTTGCCCCTGCTCCTGGCTATACGCGCCCTCTCCGATCTTCAGCGCGGCCATGATCTCCGCGCCTTCGGCGGCGCTGAAGTCTCCCCACAGGCGCACCCGCCCGTCCTCGCGCGGCTTCACCCGCACGTACGACCTGGCACCTTCTGCCTTGTTGCGCTTCAGCTTCGACAGCGCGACCTCGAGCTCGTGATAGCCCAGTCTCACGGCCATATCCACCAGCTCACGCTCCGTCTCCGCGCTGAGCAGCGGGGCGATGAGGCGGGCCTTCGAGTAGTTCAACGCGCCGCCCGAAAACGCCTCGGCGAGCAGAGGATATCCGAGCATCGCGCGGGCAACCTTGACGTACTCGTGTGCCGTGGTCTCCGAGAGCCCGAGGCGCTGGACCAGCCAGAGCGCTGTGGTCGAGGCCCCGAGGCGGCGCGCCATGTTGGCCTCGTCGAAGCGTCCGATTGCGCTCAGCATCCTCGCCTTGTGGCGAGTGATGCCGATAAACGCCTCGACAATGTCGTGTGCTAGCTGCTCCGTGGTCATTTTCTCCCCCTTGATACCCCCACGCTTGATGCGAACACGTGCACTATAACAACCCCCTCGGACATCGCCCTCTAGCTGCGATTATATCGTTTTATAGCAAGGGCACCAGCACTCCGCATTGCGGAGTTTTCATAAACCTGTTCGAATAGAAACTCCGCAATGCGGAGTCCTTCGGCGTGCCACAATGGAGACCATGACCACCATCGCTATCGCCGGGGCCGGGATTATCGGGCTCTCCACGGCGCTCACCCTCGCCGATCGCGGACACGACGTCACCGTCTACGACGCGCACCCGCGCTCCGGCGCCTCCCACCACGCCGGCGGGATGCTCGCGCCGGTAGCAGAGGTCGTCTACCAGCAGGATCCGCTCTTCCCCCTGATGCGCGCCGCCGCGGCCTGGTACCCGGACCTCATTGCGTTGATCGGCCGCTACAGCGCCCTGCCCACCGGCTACCGCACGGAGGGCACCCTCGTCGTCGGCGCCGACCGTGCGGACAAAGCCCACCTCGACGAGCTGCAGGACTACCAGCTCGCCCACGGGATGGAGGCGACCCGCATCACCACCCGCGCCGCCCGGGCCCTCGAACCGGCCCTCTCCCCCGCCATCGCGGGAGCGGTGCGCATCGACGGTGATCACCAGGTCCAGCCGAGGCTTATCACACGCGCGCTTGACGACGCCTGCGCAGCCGCCGGGGTGACCTTCCTCGCGGAAGACCTCCACGACGTCCGCGAGGCTCACGCCGATCAGGTCGTCATCGCCGCGGGCCTCGGCGCCGAGCAGATCGGCGGCTGGGACAACCACCTCAAGCTGCGCCCCGTCTACGGCGACGTTGTGCAGCTGCGGGTACCCGAGCACCAGTTCCCGCTCGTGGACAGGGTGATCCGGGGGTTCGTCGAAGACCGCGCCGTCTACCTCATCCCGCGCGCCGACCGCACGCTCACCATCGGGGCGACGAGCAGGGAGGACGGGCGCGCCGTGCCCCTCGCCCAGGGCGTGCACCAGCTGCTGCGCGACGCCGCGGAGATCGTGCCCGGCATCGAAGACTGCGACTTTGTGGAGGCGAGCTGCGGAGCGCGCCCCGGCACCCCGGATGACCTTCCCTACCTGGGCAGGGTGAGTGAGCGGGTGGTCGTATCCACCGGGTACTTCAGGCACGGGATCTTGCTGGCGGCGCTCGCCGCGCGGTGCGGTGCCGAGGTCGTCGAAAAGCGAAGGCCCTCCGTAGACTTGAAGGACACGAACCCGCTGCGACACAGGAGGTAGTCATGCACATCACGGTCAACGGCGAGGCGCGCGAGACCGCGGCGACGACGGTGGAGGAGCTGGTGGTCGAGGAAGTGGGGCAGGCGCCCGGCGCGGGCACCGCCGTCGCGATTGACGCCGAGGTGGTCCCGCGCTCCGAGTGGGGCTCGACCCGCGTTGCCGAGGGCTCGCGCGTGGACATCCTCACCGCGGTGCAGGGGGGCTAGGGCCGTGCTGGAGATCGCGGGGAAGACCTTTTCATCCCGCCTCATCATGGGCACCGGCGGGGCGAGCTCCCACGACATCCTCGAGCGCGCACTGGTGGCCTCGGGGACAGAGCTCACCACGGTGGCGATGCGGCGCCACGCGGCGAATACCGAGGGCGAGGGCGTGTTCGACCTGCTGGCAAGGCTCGGCATCGCGCCTCTGCCGAATACCGCCGGCTGCCGCACCGCCCGCGACGCCGTCATCACCGCCAAGCTCGCCCGCGAGGCGCTCGGCACCGACTGGGTCAAGCTGGAGGTCATCGCCGATGACAGGACGCTGCTTCCCGATGTCGTCGAGACGCTCGATGCGTGCGAGCTGCTTGTCGACGCCGGGTTTACCGTCCTCGCCTACACCTCCGACGACCCCGTGGCCGCCGCGCGGCTCGAAGACCGCGGGGCGGCGGCGGTCATGCCGCTCGGCGCACCGATCGGGACCGGGCTGGGCATCTTGAACCCCCACAACATCGAGCTGATCTGCTCGCGCGCGCAGGTACCCATCCTCATCGACGCCGGGGTGGGCACCGCCTCAGACGCCGCGCTCGCCATGGAGCTCGGCTGCGACGGGGTGCTGCTCGCCAGCGCGGTGAACCGCTGCCAGGATCCCGTGGCGATGGCGAGGGCGATGCGGCTGGCCGTGGAGGCCGGGGCGCTGGCCAAGGGCGCGGGACGGATCCCGCGGAGGGAGCACGCGGTGGCCTCGTCAAGCGCGAGCGGACTCGTCTCCTGGGCGGATGAGGTCCTCTGAGAGGCGCCAACCGCCCTCCTCGTGGTCGTACTCCAGCTCGGGGCGGGCAATTTCATTGCCCTCGGCGTCGAAGCCCGGCGCGGGCTTAGCCTCGGCCTCCTCGAGCTTCTCGGCGCTATCAGTCTTCTCCCACTGACGGGTGCGCATGCGCCGGGCGGCCGCGGAATCGTCATCCATCGCCTTGAACAGGGCGAACATCATGAGGAAGTACATGATGAAAAACGGCAGGGCGATGACGATGACAACCTCTTGGAGAGCCTCGATGCCCGTGTCGTTGATAAACAGCAGCGCGGCGGCCACGGCGGCGATGGCGACGACCCACCCGACGCGGTAGTACGTCGGGGTCTTGTTCTCTTCGCCGGTGGCGAACATGTCGATGACCATCGCGGCCGAATCCATTGAGGTGACGAAGTAGAGCACGATCACCCCGAGCGCGATCGCCCCGACGACGCCGTAGGCCGGGAAGTGCTCGAGCAGCGTAAACAGCGCCCGCGGCGTGTCCCCCTGCTCGACGACGGGGCCGGTGAGCACGCCGGGCTCGGCGGTCTCGAGCTCGGTTGCGGCGCGGCCGAAGATGGAGAACCACACGATGTCAAAGGTCGTCGGCAACAAGATCGTGCCGGCGATGAACGCGCGCACGGTGCGCCCGCGCGAGATGCGAGCGAAGAACATGCCCACGAACGGCGCCCAGCAGATCGTCCACGCCCAGTAGAACGCCGTCCACGTGGCGTGCCAGCCGGGGTTATCGCCGTAGGAGTCGACCCAAAACATCAACTCGGGCAGCGAATCGGCGTAGATGCCGAAGGACTCGGTGACCTGGCCGATGAGCGTGAGCGTCGGGCCGGCGAACAAAACGAAGACCAACAGCGCCACAGTCGCGGCGATGTTGAGGTTAGACAAAATCTTGATGCCCTTATCCAGGCCCGTGGCCACCGAGGCGCAGGAGGCAACGGTGATCGCCAGGATGATCGCGAGCTGCACGGGGGTGATGAGCGGCACGCCCCACATGATGTTCATGCCGGCGGAGATCTGCAGCACCCCCAGGCCGACGGAGACGGCGAGGCCAAAGACGGTGCCGACGATGCCGAGGGCGTCTAAAAGCTTGCCCGGCCACTCGTAGACGCGCGCGCCGAGCAGCGGGGAAAATAGCGAGGAGAGCCGCGCCGGCATCTTGCGCTTGTAGGTGAAATACCCCATTGCCAGGCCCGGCAGGGTAAAGATCACCCACATGTGGATGCCGAAGTGGTAGTAGGTGAATTCGAAGGCCTGGGTGATCGCCGCCCGGCTCATCGGCTCGAGGTCCCCGCGCGGCGGGTTATACGCGTGGTGCAGCGGCTCGGCAGCGCCCCAAAACATCAGCGTCGCGCCCATTCCCGCGGCAAAGAGCATGGCAAACCAGACGGGGAGGGAGTATTCGGGTTCGTCTTCGTCGTCGCCAAGCCTGAGGTTGCCGTAGCGGGAGACGAACACGACGATGAGGTAGACCAACACCGCGGAGACCCCGGCTATGTAGAACCACGAGAAGTTGTCCATGAGCGCGCCGGCGGCAGCCGAGTAGGCGCGGCGGGCGGCGTCGCCGAACGCGATGGTCAGCGAGACGAAGAGCGCAATAAATCCGATCGCGGAGTAAAAGATCAGCGGGTCGGACTTCAGCCCCCGCCTGCGTGGTGCGGACATGGGTGCGAATTTTAGCGCCGCGGCGCTCTAGAGTGGGATTCATGCACGATCTGCCACGCGAGGAGTTGCGCCGCACGGCCCGGCACATGAACCTGCCCGGCTTCGGCCCGGAACAGCAATCGGCACTCCACCGCGCTCGCGTCCTCGTCATCGGCGCCGGCGGCCTGGGCTGCCCCGTCATGCAGGCGCTGGCCGCCACCGGCGTCGGGCATATCGCGGTGATCGATAGCGATTGCGTCGACATCACCAACATCCACCGCCAGATCCTCTTCGGCGCCGGCGATGTCGGCCGCAAGAAGGTCGAGGTTGCAGGCGAGCGACTGCGCGCGCTCCAGCCCGGCATTGAACTCGAGCTTATCGACGCCCACTTCACCCCCGATAACGCTCTCGCACTCCTCGACGGGGTCGACGTGCTCGTCGACGGCTCCGACACCTTCGCCACCAAGTTCCTGGCCGCCGATGCCGCCGAGATCACAGGCACGCCTCTCGTGTGGGGCTCGGTGCTGCGCTACCGCGGCGACGTCGCGCTGTGGTGGTCCGGCCCCGGCGCGCCGTCAGGCGGGGTGGGCCTGCGCGACCTCTACCCCGCCCAACCCGACCCGGACTCCGTGCCGGACTGCGCCACCGCCGGTGTGCTCGGGGTGACCACTGGCGTCGTCGGCGGGCTCATGGCCACCGAGGTCGTGAAGCTCCTCGCGGGCCTGGGAGAGGCGCGGCCGGGCGCACTGCGGGTCTATGACGCACTGGGGGCGTCGTTAAGCGAGTACGCGGTGCGCCGGGATCCGCGCCGCGAGCTGACGCGCGAGCTGGGCAGCTACCCCGCGGCGCCGTGCGCGGTACCAGGGGCGGCGTCGTTGGTCGCGGATAAGGTGGCGCGCGGCGAGGCGCTCGGGTTGGACGTGCGCGAGGCCCACGAGAGGGCGCTGGCGGACCTGGAGGGAAAGAGCATCCACCTGCCGACGAGCACGTGGGAGACCCGCCCGCAGGAGGCCTTCGAGGCGATCGGCGGGCTGCCCGCAGGCACCACCGTCGTGGTCTACTGCGCCTCCGGGGTGCGCTCCGGCAGGTTTGTCGAGCGCTTCGGCAGCTTCGCCGCCGAGCGCGGGATCCGCTTAGAAGAGCTTCCGGGCGGGGTAGAGTCGGTGGGGTGAAAATTCACGCACTCTCAATGATGACTCTGGCCTAGCGCGGCCGGAAGAGCATCCCCGCGAGCGAGGAGGTCACCGCCGAGCCGATGAGCACGAGCACCGTGTAGAGGATGCCGCTCACGCCGAGCATCGAGAGCAGCCACCCGAAGAACATCGCGCCGATGACGGCGCCTGCGATAGCGATGATCCAACTTTTTACGTCCATGCACACCCACTCTAAGCGAAGGCGATGACAATGCAACGAGCCGAGCAAAGGCTCCTCGAGCGGTTTATGTGGCTCTCCATCGCTGCGGCAGTAGCAACCATCGCGTTCAAGCTCGCCGCAGCATGGGTCACCGGTTCCGTGGGGTTCCTCTCCGATGCCATAGAATCCCTCATCAATCTCGTCGCCGCGATCGTCGGCCTCGTTGCGCTGAAGGTCTCCGCCAAGCCCGCCGACCAAAATCACAACTTCGGCCACGCGAAGGCGGAGTACTTCTCCTCCCAGGTCGAAGGCTCGATGATCCTGCTCGCCTCGGTGGCGATCATCTACACTGCGGTGCAGCGCCTCATCACCCCGCAGCCCATCGAGCAGGCCGGGATAGGCCTTGCGCTCTCCGTCATCGCCACCGCGCTCAACCTTGCCGTCGGGTTGGTCCTCCTGCGGGCTGGCAAGAAGTACCGCTCGGCGACGCTCGACGCGGACGGCAAGCATTTGCTTACCGACGTCTGGACCACCGTCGGTGTCATCGTCGGCATGGCACTGGTTGCCATCACCGGCTGGGAGATCCTCGACCCCCTCGTCGCCCTCGCCGTCGGGGCGAATATCCTCTTTACCGGCTACACGCTGCTCAAACAGTCCTTTATCAGCCTGCTCTCCGAGGCGCTGCCGGAAGACGAGCGCCGCGCCATCAAGGCCTACCTCGATGGCTTCGCCGCCGAGCACGGGGTGGACTTTACCGACGTGCGCACCGCGGCCTTCGGCCGCGAGCGCCTCGTCAACGTGGTCATGCAGGTGCCCGGCTCCTGGAGCGTGGAGAGCTCACACGACCTCGCCGACCTCATCGAGGAAGGGATCGACGGCGCACTCGGGGGCGCGACCACCCTGGTACACGTCGAGCCGTTGGGGACGAGCTCGCATGTAGGGTTTAACTGGATCTAGCGCCAGAGGAGGTCGCGGTCAAGCGCGGCCCTGTAGACCGCCGCTAGTCGAGAGCCACCGGCCACGACTGCGGGGGAGCCTCGGCCCGTCCATGAACAGAGGAGCATGGGGGTGCTCATAGGTCTAGCAGCTGGTCGAGCACATGAGGCTCCAGGGCCTCTCCTCGGCAGCGCTTTCCTCAGATCGGGGTAATAGCCTTCCGCTGGCACGCACCGAGCTTCTCAGCGGCGTCTTGGATGTGGCGCCGCGAGTAGCCTCCGCCTGCGGTAAAGCCTATCCCCGTCCACGGGCGAAGGAGGTAGATTCCCGTGTCGCAACTAACCCCGGGTAGCGAAAGCGGCCACAGTTTCCACCGATAGACAGGCGGGCCGTAAGGAGACGGTAGCGGCAACACATAATCATTCTACCTGGGGCATTGATCCCGGAAGGAACACGCCAACCATGATCGCACCATGGGATCCAGGTTGTCTTCAGTGACAGTTCCTCGACCACATTGCCTGCACGAACTCGTGCATTCATCCCCGACTTGAAAACCTATTGAAAACATGCTTTAGTGGAAACTAGTTGAAAACGTGCCGAAAGGTACCAACCCGAAAGGAACGACATGACCCACACGATCCACGAGTCCCACGACCACACCCACGGCGAGGGCTGCGGCCACGTCGCAGTGCCCCACGGTGACCACGTCGACTACGTCCACGACGGCCACCTGCACCGCGAACACGAGGGCCACTGGGACGAGTGCGAGGCCGCCGACCACGCCGAGCACACCGACCACACGGACCACACCCACGGCGAGGGCTGCGGCCACGTCGCAGTACCCCACGGTGACCACGTCGACTACGTCCACGACGGCCACCGCCATGCCGCCCACGGCGACCACTACGACGAGCACTAGTCGCTCACCACAAAGCCCGGCTCCGACAGTCCTGTCGGGGCCGGGCTTTTTCTGGGAACTCGCCCCGAAAATCATACTTTTCCCATCGCACGGTTCCCCGTCATCACACCTTTGCGGTAGCCTCCTCATCCGGGGAAAGATAATACCCAAGAAGGAGGACCCCATGCGCGCAACGTTCCGCGTGAAAACACTTGCCATCGGGCTCGCCGCCGCAGCGGCGTCGTCCGCCACCCCGGTGCTCGCTACCGCGCAAGAGCTCTCCTCTGTGCAGGGCCCACACGACGGCGCGCCCCTCGGCGGATCATCAATCGTCCAGTCCGGCGAGGAGTTCTTCGCCCCCGTGGACAACCTGGGTGACTACGCACCCGGCGAAGTCATCAGCACCAGGACGATCCCCTACCACTTCGTCGGCCTGCCGATCCCGGTCCAGGTCGTCCAGATCAAGTACCGCTCGACCGACCACGACGACAAGCCCACCTACAACATCACCTCGGTGGTCAAACCAACCGGCGAGTCCAACGGCCGGTTGGTCTCGATGCACTCGGTCTACGACTCCCTCGACCCGGCCCACAGCCCCTCTCGCGCCATCGCCGGGAATATCGCGCTCGGGCTGTTCAACTCCTGGATCGAGACCCCGACCATCGTCCAGATGCTCGCCGGCGGATACACCGTCGCCGTGACCGACATCGAAGGCCAAGACGCCAACTTCTTCGACGGCCCGACCTATGGCCGTCTCACTCTCGACGGGATCCGCGCCGCGGAGCGCACCCCCGAGACCGGCCTCTCCCCCGACGCCCCCGTCGGCCTGATCGGGTACTCCGGAGGCTCCATCGCCAGCGTGTGGGCCGCCCAGCTCGCCCCCACCTACGCACCCGACATCAACGCACGGCTCGTCGGCTCCGCCGCCGGTGGCGTGCCCACCAACGTGCTCAACCTGGTCAACTACATCGACGGCGCTCCGTTTTGGGGACCACTGACCGTCATGATCCTCATCGGCTTGTCGCGCTCCTACGACTTCTCGCTCGAGCCCTACCTCTCCGACTACGGCAAGCACATGGTCGACGACCTCTCGCGAGCCACCATTACCGAGGTCAGCGCGTCCTTTGCCGGGGTCGACTGGGCATCCCTGTTCAAGCCCGAATACCGCGACCCGCGGTCAATTCCCGAATTCGTCGACGCCGTCAACCGCAACAACCCCATCCTCGCCGCCGACCCGGCCACGCCGTTTTTCATCGGCCAGGCCAACAACGGGGAGATCACCGGCACACCCACCGGCCCCGAGGGAATCGGCACCGGGGACGGCATCACCGTCACCGGAGACACTCGGGCACTCGCGCACAAGTACTGCGAGGCCGGCAACCCGGTGATCTACCACGAGTACGCCATCATGGAACACACAGCAGGGTTCCTCACCTTCTCCGCCGGGGCGTGGCCGTGGCTGCAGGATCGCTTCGACGGCAAGCCCGCAGGCACCAACTGCGGCGACTTCCCCGCGGGCAACCCCGCGGAGCCGGCGACCACCGTGCCGCCAGCGAAAGGCGGCACGCAAGAGTATCCGAAGGACTTGGCGGGACTGCGCGAATTCCTCAAGGGCCGCGGCTCGTCCGGGTCATCAATGAGCAGCAGGTAAGCCCCGCTTGCAATGTCTAGCGCTCGGCTCGCTGAGACAGCATGCGGTGCGTATGAGCGTGCAAAGCCCCAGCGATGATAAGGCCGAGCACAATCGCGATGGCAGCCCGCGATAGGTTCCATGCCGTCTGGGGCCACGCGGGCAAGGCAATCAGCCACAGCGGCCCCCTCGCGAGGACGTCGCCGCCCAGCAAGACGGAGGCGAGCCAGAGCAGGAGAACCGCGAAGATGCTCAGCGCCGTCCCAAAGCGCACGAGGAGCTGAAACGCGATGAGGAAAACGACATCGCCGACCAACGTCCCGATGATAAGGCGCCTAGCCTCGTCGCTGGGCTCACCGCCAGCACTAAGCCCGATAAGCCCTGCGACGAAGCACACCGCTGCGATAATAGCAAGCGACCACAGCAGTATTACGCGAGCGATTCCAGGGAACTCAACCCGCATGATCCTCCACGCGCTAGACATCCTCAGCCATGTGAGCGTAGGCAGCAGTCCCGCGCCCAGGGGAAGCACCGCAAACACGAACAGGCCGTGAACGATGTCTACCGTATAGGTCTGCGCGATATAAGCCAGTGCCAAAAACGACACCCCGAGGCACCCCATCAGGGCTCCGCCGAAGGCGACGCTGGCTATTGCACGCCAGGAGCGTGGCCGCTGGGCGTCAACACGCTGCACGATGGCGGGAATGTATCCCGCACTACGCCTCACAGCGGAGGCCACTGCCTGTTCATTCCGCGCAGCACGCGTGGGCACGCGAACCCAGACGTTTTCCGTGGTGAGCAGCGCTGCCGCTATCCCCACGGCGGCAAGTATGCCGCACAAAGCGAGGGCGAGTCCGGGGCTTTCGTTGCGCAGCGGCGAGTCTGGCTCGAGGTAGAGGAGGTTCTGGTGAAAGCCACCGGCGGGAAGTATCAGCCGAAGCGGCCAGGCCATCGGCCAAACCCACCAGTAGTCCCCCTCAACGACCCGTCCGTTGGCGCCAATGATTTGCCAGACGAGAAAGACAATGACCGGCACGACGAGACCAGTCACACGCCCGAGTGCCGCGCCGAGGCCAGCGATGCCGATAGTGCCAATGAAGGCGAAAAGACCGAGGCGCACGACCCTCCCGATTCCCGGAACTCCCCCAATAGCGGCCAACGCCGATACGGAGGCGAAGAGAATCACGTGGAAAATGGCAAGGCTGACCAGCACCATACATAGACGGGCGCCCCTCTGCCTCACTGCGCTCACAGGGCGCCACAGCGTCGCTCCGTAGTGGGCTTGCCGCTCCCTCGACTCCGCGGTGGCCGCGAACAGGGCTGCTACAGGTGCGGCCAGGCCCGTTAAGTACACGCCCTGCCAGGCCATGATGCTCTCGATGGTCCTGTCCTGTTGAATGGCCCACCCCCGCAATATGAAGCCAATGATCGTCAGAGGTATCGCGACGAGCGGAAGCCATTGCAGCGCCGAGCCGCGGGCCCGTAGGAGTTCGGCGGAGAGGTAGCGGCTCATGCCAGCTCTCCCATCGTCAGCCGGAAAAACTCCTTCTCCAAGTCCCCGTCGGGGGCAAGCCTATCCAGCGGGCCGGAGTAGCGGATGTGGCCCTCAGCAAGCACGGTGGCGTCGTCGGCGAGGTGGATGACCTCGCCGAGCTGGTGGGAGCTCACCAGCACCGCGCGGCCCTGACGCGCCCATTCACGCAGCAGCTCGCGCAGCTCGGCGATGCCCTGCGGATCGAGGCCGTTCTGCGGCTCGTCAAGGACGAGGATCTCCGGGTCGCCGAGGATGGCCTGTGCCAGCGCGAGGCGCGCCTTCATACCGGTGGAGAAGCTGCCTGCCCGCTTGCGGCCGGTTCCTGCGATGCCGGCGACGCCGAGCGCGCGGTCCGCCTCGGCATCCGGTAGCCCGAGCAGGCGCGTGTGCACGAGCACGTTGCTTCGCGCACTGAGGTGCCCGTAGAAAGCGGGCCCGTTGACGGAGGCGCCGATGCTTTTGAGGTGATCTTTTGCCCAGGGCCGGCCGAAGATGCGCACCTCTCCCGCATCCGCGGGCAAGAGTCCGAGCAGGATCGAGATGAGTGTGGACTTGCCCGCGCTGTTGCGCCCGAGAAGGGCGTGCACGCGGCCGGGGGCGACGTCGAAGGTGACGTCGCCAAGAACTCGTTGCGCGCCGAAGCTCTTGGCCACGCGTTCAAAACTGATCGCTGGTGTGGTTGTCATGCCGCATATGCTGCTCGCTTATCTGCGCCCCCGGATCCGCCCGGAAGCCGAAATCCGCGCGAATGCTTCTCCTCCCCTAGGAGGAGGAGAGCCCCGCCCGGAGCGCGAAGAGCACGAGCGCCACGCGGTCTCGGGCGTGCAGCTTTGCCAGCAGGCTCGACACGTGGGTCTTCACCGTCGTCTCGGCAACATGAAGGCGCTCGGCGATCTCGGAGTTCGTGTAGCCCTCGGCAACGAGTGCGAGCACGTCCATCTCCCGTGCGGTGACGAGGTCGAGGGCACGGCGCTGCTCCAGGGAGAGGGCCCTGCCGCGTGAGTGTGCGGCGCGGTAGGCCGCGAGCACGGGACCGGTGACCTTGCTGGAGAGCACCGACTCCCCCGCCGCCACCGCCCGCACCGTGGCGGCAAGCTCCTCGGGGTCGGAGTCCTTGAGCAAAAAGCCGTGCACCCCGGCAGTCAGCGCCTCGGCGACGAGCTCTTCGTCGTCGAAGGTGGTGAGCATGACCACGCGGATGGATGGGTGAGCGGCCATAATCGCCTTGGCCGCTGCGATGCCGTCCATCCTCGGCATCCGGATGTCAAGCACGGCGACGTCGATAAGCCTCCCCCGCGCGGCGGCGACCGCCTCTACGCCATCGCGGGACTGCGCCACGATCTCGATGTCGGGCTCGGCAGCGAGGATGGTGGCCAGGGCCTTAGCGAGCAACGCTTGGTCATCTGCAAGCAAGACGCGGATGCTCATAACGGCAGCTCCGCGTGGACGCGAAAGCTCTTAGGGCTGCCGCCTGCTCGAAAGCTGCCACCAAGCGAGCGGGCGCGCTCCTCGAGTCCGATGAGCCCCGTTCGTGAGCCGCGGCTGTCGGCCTGCGCGGTGCCGCTCGAGGCGACGTCTATCGCGAGGCAATCCCCGCAGGTCACCTCCACGATCACGCGAGCACCGACGCCCTGGTGCCGCAGGACGTTGGTGAACGCCTCTGTAACGATCCGAGAGACCGCCAGCTGGATCAGCTCAGGCGAGGCGTCAAGCTCCGCAGGGATCCGCGCGTCAATGTCGAGCCCCGCAGCGCGGAAACCCTCGATCACGCCCGGGAGGTCTACGCGTCGGGCAACGGCACTGCTGTTGCGCAGCGCGTGGACGATCTCGCGTACCGCGGTGAGCGCCTCATCGGAGGTCTGCCGGATCTCCTCGAGCGCGCCCACGGCCGCCTCAGGATCGCTTTTCGACGCCACGAGCCCCGCGGCCGCCTGCACTTTCATGAGGGTGAGGCTGTGCGCGAGGGCGTCGTGAAGCTCGCGCGCGATGAGCATGCGCTCCTCTTCCTGCGCGCCGCGTAGTGCCGCGAGCCGCTGCTTTTCCTCCGCCTCGCGCTGCCGCTCGATGGCGTAGCCGCGGGTGCCGGCGAAGTAGACCGCGATGAGCAGCGCCCAGTGGAAAGCCAGGCGGAATGCCGCCTCGGTGCCTGCCGCGTAGCGCAGCTCGAGACTCTCCTGGAGCTGCCACATCGCCGGCGAGACGAAGGAGCCCGCCAAAGACAGCGCCAGGACGAGGCCCGGGGCACGGCGGTCGGTGCAGTGGCGGGCCGAGGCATAGACGGCCATCGGGGCGACGACGAGCCAGGGCGCCACCCCCGGATTCGCCGGCAGCGCCGCGAACCACGAGACCGACCACGCGGCCAGCCCGACGAAGAAGCCCGCGGCGCTCAGCACCGGGCGGGAGCGCCACACCCAGAAGAACGGGACGAACCACGCCGAGGCCAACGCCTGCAGGATGTTCACCGGTGTCGGCGTGCTCACAGCGACGAGAACGTAGAGGAGAGCGAGCGCGGCCGCGACCGCCGTTAGCACACGGTCCCCTATAGGCACTGTCCTCCAGAGGCGATCCCGCATGGAGGAATATCGTACCGGGTCGCTACTCGTAGCGCAGCGCCTCGATCGGGTCGAGCTTGGCGGCCCGGTCGGTCGGGTAGAGGCCGAAGAACAGGCCGATCGCCAGAGAGTACCCGAGCGATAGGAGCACGGCGTAGAGCGGCGGAAACACAAGGTTGCCAATGAGCAGCGAGCCCGTCATACCGAATTCGGAACCAAGGCGGATTCAACTGGTCGTCGCAACACCTTGAGGTGAGAAAGGTGTTCAAGGATGGCGACCAAGGACTGGAGCATGAAGACCAGCGAGGTCCCGGAGGGGATGCGGCGGCAGTGGCGCGCGGACCGGGCGTTGCGGCCAGCAATGCGCTCTCCGGGCAGACCGCAGCCATCGAGGGCGGTGCAGCGACAATTCTGGCGCCTGATCGCGGCCGGGGTCACGACAGCGGAGGCAGCGCTGGCGGTGGGGGTGTCGGTGCCGGTCGGATCACGGTGGTTCCGTCACGCTGGCGGTATGCCACCGCTGACGTTGACGGAGCCAACTGGTCGTTATCTCAGTTTCGAGGAGCGAGAGGAGATCGCGATCTTGCGTGCTCAGGGACGCGGTGTCCGGTCGATCGCGCGTACCCTTGGGCGGGATCCGGGCACGATCAGTCGGGAGTCGCGCCGCAACGCTGCTACCCGCAGCGGGAAGCTGGAGTATCGCGCCACGGTGGCCCAATGGAAAGCCCAAGAGGCCGCGAAACGACCCAAGACCGCGAAGCTGGTGGCCAACCTGCGGCTTCGCGACTATGTCCAGGACAGACTCTCTGGGAAGGTCACTGGCCCGGACGGGACGCCGGTGGAAGGGCCGGTCACGCCGACGTGGAAGGGGTTGAACAAGCCTCGTCGGCAAGATCGACGGTGGGCCACCAGTTGGAGCCCGGAGCAGATCAGTCACCGCTTGAAGCTGGATTTCCCTGATGATGAGTCAATGCGTATCAGTCATGAGGCGATCTACCAAGCGTTGTTCATCGAAGGCCGCGGCGCGCTGAAGCGTGAGCTGGTGGCTTGCCTGCGAACGGGCAGGGCGTTGCGACAGCCCCGTGAGCGTTCCCGGAACAAACCCGGCGGTCATGTCGGCGCCGAGGTCGTGATCAGCCAACGCCCCGCAGAAGCCGCTGATCGCGCTGTTCCAGGACACTGGGAAGGTGACCTGGTCATCGGGACCGGCCGCTCTGCGATCGGGACCTTGGTCGAGCGTCGCAGCCGCGCGACGATCCTGGTCCACTTGCCCCGCCTCGACGGCTGGGGCGAGCACCCTCCGGTCAAGAACGGCCCCGCGCTGGGCGGCTACGGTGCAGTCGCGATGAACGCGGCTCTGGCCGCTGCGATCACGACCCTGCCCCAGCAGTTACGCAAGACGATCACCTGGGACCGCGGCAAGGAACTATCAGGACATGCCGCGTTCACTCTTGAGACTGGCACCAAGGTGTTCTTCGCTGATCCGCACTCCCCGTGGCAACGGCCCACCAACGAGAACACCAACGGCCTGCTACGTCAGTACTTCCCCAAGGGCACCGACCTGTCCCGCTGGAGCGCAGACGACCTCGAAGCGGTGGCCCACACCCTCAACAACAGACCCCGCAAGACCCTCGGCTGGAAGACCCCCGCCGAAGTCTTCGGTGAAGCACTACAATCCCTGAAACAAGCCGGTGTTGCAACCACCGGTTGAACCTGCCCAATTACGATCCCGGTGATTCCTCCGACCAAGCAGACGATGATCGCCTCGGCGATGAACTGCGTCCGGATGCCGCGCTGGCACGCGCCAAGGGCCATGCGCACGCCAACCACCGTGAGCATGGCTCCCATCATCGTGATCCGATGGTTGAAGCTCGCGATCTCCCTCGACGCGTTGGACACCTTGGCGTGGAAGTCGGGGTTGTACGCGTAGAACGAGTCCATGACGGGCTGCAGCTGCTGGCCGACGGCGGCCTTCGTCGAGGCGTCGCCAGCCGCCCGCACCGAGGTGCTCGGGAAGGCGGTGCCCGCGCCCGGTTCGGAGGGGATCTACCACTACATCGCGGCAGGAACAGCCGACGACCACGCCTGGTCGACGCTGAAGTACAAACAAGACTTCATCCAGCAGATCTACCAGGGCACACAGGCCGCAAACTCCCTTGACGTCGACGATGATAAGTCCAATGTGCTCGCACGCAACAAGTCGCTCGCCACCGGAAACCCTGAATTCGAGCGCGAAATCGTTCTCGCCCGCGAAGTCTCCGAGCTCCAGTCGAAAAAGACCGAGCACACAGCACAGACGGAATCGGCGGAGTTCTACATCGCTACAGCGGCTAAACAGTATGGGCCGGTTGGGGCCACGACGGAATCAGCATCGCCACCGCCAATGGGGAACTCATCGTCAAATACGATTGGCCGCCAACCGAGTCACGATACATCTGCACAAACTAGACAAAGACGCCAAGAAAAATCATCGGCTTCCGGTGTCCCGAGGCAAAACATTCGTAAATATAGATAATTCCTTGAACGACGAGTGCGGGATTGCCACCCCAACTACTACTGCAGCGATCCTGTTTTCTAAATGGCGATCCTTCTACTTAGTCATGGACAGCTTTGCTCTCTGATTTGCTTTGGATGCGGACCAAAGCAAAGTGATGATTTGTACCACTAGGGTGGCTACTGGGAGGGCGTAAAGTGAACCCGTAACGGTGTTGCCGTCGGGCTTGAAAAAGATAAGGGCCAGCACCGAAAACAGCGCTCCTACGAAACCCGTGATTGACGCCGCATTCAAGTAAGGAATGGCCGCCTTATGGCCTTCGTTCCATGCCGCGTCGGAAGAGAGGGTAGCTCTAGTCCTGATGCCGATAGCCTCGATGCGCTCTAGGCTACCCCTGTTCGTCGCACTAACCATCCCGGAGGACAGTAGTGAGAGAAGTAGAGCCCCCACCACTAGAAATACATAACCAAACACCAAATTACCCCTTTCTTTGACTGTGTGGAAGGAGAGGCTGTGTTGAGGAGGTGCCCAACATTCGGCAAGTCGGATGTTTGGCGGTGCCCCGCTCCAAGCCATCACGGGTCGACATTGGGGTCAAGTTCATTGCGAGGTTCTGAGCTCCCCGATTCCGGCTGTTAGGCCGCCTGGCACTGGTTCAAGGAGTGAGAACACTCATCGCTGGGGGATAATATAGGGCCCTGCCGGAGCCGGAGCCGGAACCCGAATGGGCGCGAGCCGATGTAGTTGGTGTGCTGATGGGGTTAGTTCCTGTGATGCCTCAAGACTTTAGCGGCATAACATAGAGGGTTGGGGCGTCAATCTTCGCTAGCGCCGGCGGACCCAGGAGCTCGCTGCCAGCGGCGCTCTCAGCGACGGTGAGGTCATGGTCAAGGCGATTACCAATGATCCTTACGCCGGGATGACATGGGAGGAGCGGGACGCGGCGCTCGCACATGACCACGAGATGAGCTCGAAGTGCCCACCCCTTGACTACGTCGAGTCGCTGCAATAGACAGAAGCCGATCGCGAGAAGGGAACTGACGATGATGACGACTATTTCCGGCCGGGTCTTTGGGGCGCCCGCGAGAGATGATGACGCGAACCCCGAGCGGGTAACGATGCAGATTTTTGCCCGGGACCCCGACAATCCGCGGTTGTTGTTGGTCGCGCAGGCTTTTGCTGAAGGGGCTCTCGCTGAGCTCGTCGCCGCCGACTACACCCACGGTTCGATGATCACCGCCACTGGTGTGTTGACACGGAGACCACCCCTGCCCGAAGGACAAGAAGCGGGAAACACCTACGCTTCACTCGCCCTTACCGACGTCACACGCGGGCTATGACTCGCCCCGACTTCAACTTCGACCCCGAGGTCCAGGTCCTCAACAGCCTGCTGTGGTCACAGAATGACAAAGCGGACGCGTACGTGCTCGACCCTCTCGGTGAAGAGGACGTTTTCAATCCACTCCATGGTCAACTTTTCACTGCGATCAAGGACGCCCATACACACGGCCGGGGCGCGACGCCGCAAGCGTCAACGCACACCTACTGGCCAGCCACGACGCACTCGGTGTCATACACCCAGAGGCTGTCAGTCACCTGATCGTCAACACCGCGGTAATAGACGCGATCTCCACGGCAAGGCCTACGCGGTTCTCTGCGACTCCTACCGCCGGGGTCTCGAGACGGTTGCCGACTCGTTGAAGTTCGCCATTGAAAAGCGCCGATGGAGGATCTCTTTGACCTCCTGGTCGGTCGCGGCAAGCAATAGCGCGCGAGCTCCACCGCGCCGGAGAACACGACTCCGCACGAGCGCATTGAAGACCAGCTCGGGCGAGGCGAGGCCGCCGCTTCACCGTTCTGCTTCCCCGGCCCGTCGCATCCGTGCGCAACGAAATGACCCCCTCTCCCGAAGGAGAAGGGGTCAATCTCAGATAATTAGTAGCGGGGGCAGGATTCGAACCTACGACCTCTGGGTTATGAGCCCAGCGAGCTACCGAGCTGCTCCACCCCGCGACGGGTGATATGTACTTCACCTGCTGCCCTCGCGGGCGGAACCCCGTCCGCGTCGGCAACGTGTACCAACTATAGTGACGCCCCCACTAAACACCAAATCCCCTGGCGAGGTGTGGTTTCGCCAGGGGATCAGGCTACTTCTGGAGTTTTTGGTACTCCCCGACCGCCCGATCCAGCTCGTCGAGGGCTTTGCCGTACTCCTCGAAGGAGCCGTTGCGGGCCCCTTCCAGGTTGCGCAGCGCGTCGTCGATGCCCTTGAGAGCCTCATCGGCGCTCTTTGCGGTACCCGGCTGCACGGCAGGTGACGGCGCCTTATCCTGCGCGTCGGGCGCCGGAGCGGCGTCGTCGGCAATGGAGATGTCCTGCGCGGCGTCCGACTGGATACCAACCTGGCTCAGCGCCTGCGAGATCGTCGGAGCGTAGCCAACGCGGCCCTGATAGAACACGAGCACGCGCAGGAGCTTCGGGAACGCCGAGGCCTGGTCCTTGCGCTGGGAGTAGACCGGCTCGACGTAGAGGATCTCCCCATCTCCCACCGGCAAGGTAAGGAGGTTGCCGTTCTTCAGGTCGTTCGTGCCCTCCCACAGCGAGCGGTCGCGCGCCACCTGGTCGGAGGACATCAGCTGGTCCTGGGCCTGCTTCGGCCCCTGGGTCTGCGTGTTCGTCGGCAGCACCCGCACGGTGATCTTGCCGTAGTTCTCCGGATCGGAGCCCACCGACATGTGGGCCGAGAGGAACTCGCGGTTGAGACCGCGGTACGGGGTGATGAGCTGGAAGGACGGCTGCCGCGTCTCGGGATCGGCCGCGACGACGTAGTACGGCGGCTGGTTGAGCTCCTGGCGCCCCTCCGGCGCGGTCGGGTCGTTGGGCACGGACCAGAACGCGTCGTTGCTGAAGAACACCGCAGGGTCGTCGACATGGTAGCGGGCGAGCAGCTCGCGCTGCACCTTGAAAAGGTCCTCAGGGTAGCGCAGGTGCTCGCGCAGCGTATCGGAGATCTCGCTGGCCGGCTTGACCGAGTCCGGGAACACCCCCATCCACGCCTTGAGCACCGGGTCCTGCTCGTCGAAAGCGTAGAGCTCGACGGTGCCGTCGTAGGCATCGACTGTGGCCTTCACCGAGTTGCGGATGTAGCCCAGGTTGTTGTTCACCAGCCGCTGCGTCGTACCATCTGGGTTGAGCGCATCTTGGGTGGTGTTCTCCATCGAGGTGCGGGTGGAGTACGGCAGCTGGGACAAGGTGGTATACCCATCGACGATCCACTTCACCCGGCCGTCGATCACCGCCGGGTAGGTCTTTGAATCGGTCGTCAACCAAGGGGCGACCTGCTCGACGCGGTTGCGCGGATCGCGGTCGTAGAGGATCTTCGACTCCCCGCCCACCCGGTCGGACAGTAGGAAATTGAGCTCCTGGTACTTCAGCGCGTATGCCGCACGGTTGAACCAGTTGCCCAGGTCAACACCGCTTTCACCGGCATAGGTGTAGCTCGAAGAATCCGTGTCGTACTCTACCGGGCCCTGCCCGTTGTCCCCCACGATGGCGTAGTCCAACCCGTCGTCCGACGACGCGATGACGGGACCATAGTAGATGCGTGGCTCCTCGACCTTAATGCCGAGCTTATCCGCCTCATTGCTTTCCGACGCCACAGCGTTGGCCTGCAGGTCAGAAACGGTGAAGATGGGAAGGCCGCCGCGCGTCGAGCCAGCGTCTTGGGCCGCTTCATCGACAGTATTGGCCTGCGCGGCGATAAACCCGTTGCCGTGGGTGTAGACGGTGTGCCGGTTGATCCAATCGCGCTGGTTTTCACGCAGTGCGTTCGGGTCGAGCTCGCGGGCCGCAACGACGAAATCGCGCATCTGGCCATCGACCTCGTAGCGGTCCATCGCCAAGGTCTCAGGGAAGCCGTAGAAGTTGCGCAGCTGCTGGTTCTGGGTAAACGTCGGGGAGATGATGTCCGGGTCGAGCAGGCGGATGTTGGAGATCGTCGCCGCGTCGTTCGCGACCTTCTGATTGGCCTGGTTGGACGACTCCCCCGCCCCCCAGTTATCGAGGTAGGTGACCTGGTCGTCGGTAATCCCGTAGGCGTAGCGCGTGGCCTCGATGTTGCGGCCGATGTATTCGTTTTCCTTCGCCTGGCGGTTGGGCTTGACGGAGAACTGCTCGAGCAACGCGGGCCACACCCCGCCGATGACCACCGCGGAGACGAGCATGAGGACGGTGGCGAGCACCGGGATGCGGAAATCCTGGAACACGATCGAGGCGAAGAAAGCTGCCGCCACGATCACCGCAATGACCATCAGCGCGATCTTCGCAGGAAGGGAGGCATTAATCGTCGTGTAGGAGGCGCCGGTGAAGATGTCGTTTTGCTGATAGAGCAACGTGTAGCGCTCAAGGAAATACCCCACCGCGCGCAGCAGCATCCACAGCCCTGCCGTCACAGCCAGCTGGATCCGAGCGGTGCGCGAGACGTACCCGCTGACCCCCGCGATGTTCGAGCCGATCCTGATCCCGCCGAGCAGGTAATGCGCGACCAGCCCGACAAAGAAGGCGACGATAAGCAGCATCGACAGCGTGCCCAGCACCACCGAGATACCGGGCAACGCAAACGCGTAGAACCCGAGGTCTCGGCCGAACTGCGGGTCCGTCACCCCGAAGTCCCCGCCCTCGAGCCACAGCATGATCGTGCGCCACGAGCGCTGCCCCGCCAGCCCAGCAAACACCGCGACGGCGAGCGGAACCCAGACCAACAAGTTGCGCACCGCCGAGGCGATCTGCGCCCGGTACGGCGCGTCGACAGCTCCCAGGATGCTGCGCGGGCGGCCGCGCCACGCAACGTAGGCGGCCGCATACGCGATGGCTCCACCCACCGCGGCGAAGACCACGAAGAGCGCAACTCGGGCGAGAAGTACCTTGTTAAACACGCCACGGAAACCGAGATCCCCGAACCACAGCCAATCCGTGTAGAACCCGGCGGCCATGGGAACGAGGAACAAGATCAACGCGACGACCCCAATGACGGTCAAGATCCCAGAGTTCGTCCTCGCGCTCGGCTGCGGCGGGGTGAGGCGGGTAGCCAATCCAGCTCCTTAAAAGATTCTAAGAATGATCAATGTCATGTATAGCCTAGGCTGTTAAACGATCTCGTAACCCGAAAGGTTCCCCCATGCGCGAGCAGCAGGCACTGAACAAGGCGATGATGGAGGCCGTGGAATTCGTCCACGCGGAAGGCTGGGACGCCGGGCCGACTCTGTTCGGCCTCGTGCCCACGCGCCTCCTCGTCGACCACCTTGACAACCTCGAGGCCGCCGACGCGCCGACGGAGGCGCCGCTCACCCTCGTCGTCCAGGACAACCTCCCGGCGAGCCTCCCACCCGGCTCCCCCGAGCTGGCAGACTACGTCGCGCGCGTCGTGTGGCCCCGCGAGGTCGAAGGCGTCATCCTCGCCCAGGAGATCTCCTTTGTCGATTCCTCCGCGCCGGGAGTTCAAGGACCACGCCCGGCGCGGCTGTTTTCCGGGGTATTGCGCAGCGACGACGTCGAGCTCACGCTCCTCCAGCTGCGCCCCACGGACGAGGAGCTTGCGCAGCGCGGCCCGTTCGCCGAGGACGACATCGAGCTGCGCGGCGGCCCGGGCGTCGCGCCGGGCGTGATTGCGGCGCTGCGCTACGGGCTCGAGCAGGAGCCGGACGAGGGGGATTTAGGGTAGTGTGCGAACTGTTTGAGTGTGACCGAACGCCGTCTCTAGGAGTCATCCGAGTGATCCACCCCTCCTCCCGCCCCGCCGCCGCGGCCGTTGCATTGGCGTGCGCGGCCGCCATCCTCGCCGCCTGCACCTCACCCCAGAGCATATCCCCGCAGGGTGGCGGGGTGGACCAGGAAAGCGCGACGAGCACCGAGGCAAGCACCGCCACGAGCACTGCGACGAGCACCGCCACGAGCACTTCCGCAGAGGCGAGCACCGAGGCGAATAAAACGCGGGAGAAAGACGCTCGAGAGAAAGAGGCGGTCGGCGTCGTGGCCCAGCGCTTCTCCACGCTGGCGCCGGAGTCGTTCTTCGCGCAGTTGGACGAGTGCCTCGCCGTCGATTCGGACGGGTCCTTCGACTGCTCCGGCCCCGATGTCGGCCAGTTCCAATTCTTCGACTCTGACGCGAAAGCCGCCTCCACAACGCAACTGCTCACCGAGCTGCGCAGCTCCCGCATCGTCGAAGACACCGGCGAGCGCGTTGTCGGGTGGTCGACTCTGGGCACCACAGTGATCATCACAGTCGTGGACAACACCACCGGCCAAGTCATGCAACAGCTCATGTCCTCCGATAAGGATGACCCGCGCGAGCGCATCGTCTCGCTCGGCCTCGCCAAGCCGGGCGGCCAGGCCACCGAAGAGCAGCAACAGCAGCCTGCGGGCTAGCGGCAGGCGGGGACGTCGCGGCCCGCGCTAAAGTCCTGCATGGCCGAGATGGCGTCGTCAAGCGTGGCGACGCCCGCTACCACCATCTCCCCGGAATCGACGCGCGCGACCTCAGAACAATTGCCCGCGGGCGCCAAAAACAGCTCCGCCCCGGCGTCGCGCGCCGCCCGGATCTTGTGCGCAATGCCCCCAATCGGGCCGACCTTACCGTCCTCGGCGATGGTTCCGGTGCCCGCGACAAACCGCCCGCCGTTGAGCAGTCCCGGGGAGAGCTTGTCAATGACGGCAAGAGAGAACATCATCCCCGCGCTGGGGCCGCCCACATCATTGAGGTTATAGTCCACCGAGACATCCCCTGCCGGCTGCGAGGTCATGAGCACCCCGAGCTGCGGTGAGCCAGGCTCTTCGGGGTTATCCCCGAGTGTGGCCTCCACGTCGAAGGCACGCTCACCGCGCCTGACGCCCAGCACCACCTTCTCGCCCGCCGCGCGCGCCCGCACGAGGTCTTGCACCTCGCCGGGCTGAGATACCCCGCGCGCATCGACGGCCGTGATGACATCGCCCGGCTCTAGCACGCCATCCGCGGCGGATCCGGGCACGAGGTCGTGGACGACCACCTCGGTCGGCAGCCCGAGGTGGTTCATCGCCGCCACCGTCGCCGCCGCCTCGGAGGCGACGAACGCAGACTCGTTGAGCCTGCGCAGCTCCTCCTCGCTCACATCGGGCGGGATGACCTGCCCCAACGGCACCAAGGTGTCTCCGGTACCGATCCAGCGGCCCAGCGCCTGCGCCAGGGTCATGTTCGTGCGCACCGAAACCGTGGTCATGTTGAGGTTGCCCTCCGTGGGATCCACCTCGGCGCCCTCAACGTCGACGACCGGGGTGCCTTCGACGTCGCCAAGCGTGTTAAACGTCGGCCCCGGGCCCTCGGCGGCGAAAGGAACGGTGAGGGCGATATCGGTAGCGGGCACGTGATCGAGCGAGAGCGCGAGCGCGAGCAACCCCACCGGCACCGCCCCCCAGATCACCGTGGACCAGCGGCGCGGGTTGTCCTCGCGCGGCGGCGTGGGCACTTGCGTCGGCCCTGTTGTCGGCCCTGTCGTCGGCTCTGTCACGGGGCAACATCATATCCCAGCGCTAAGCCACAGACACAGCCGCGTTCGCTCTCAGCATCCACCCGCACCCCGTGCGCCACTGTAGTGTGTGTGGTATGAGTAACGGATTCGGTTTCTCCTTTCCCCACAACGGCAACGGAGACGGCGACGGCGACAACTTCGACCTCGGCGACATCCTCAACCAGTTCGGGCAGATGCTCTCCGGCATGGGCACCAGCATGAACAACCGGGCCGAGGGGGAAGCGGTGAACTTCGACCTCGCGGCCCGCATCGCCCGCCAGCGCATCGGCGAGCAGCCCGCCGCCTCCGCGGGCGATGCCACCGCCGTGGCCGAATCCCTGCGGCTAGCGGACCTGTGGATCGACGAAGCCACCGACCTGCCTACCTCCCCCGCGCAGCCCGCCGCCTGGAACGCCGGCGACTGGCTCACCCACACCATGCCGATGTGGAAGCGCCTGGTCAACCCCGTCGCCGAGCACATGGGGCGCGCCCAGCTCGAATCCATGCCCGAGCAGGCCCGCGAGATGATGGGCCCGATCGCCGGGATGATGAACTCGATGAACTCGATGAGCTTTGGCATGAAGCTTGGCCACGCGCTCGGCGACCTTGCCCAGCAGGCGTTAACCGGCACCGATTTCGGCCTGCCGGTCGCACCACAGGGCACGGCCGCGATCTTGCCGCACAACGCCACGGCGATTTCCAAGGACCTAGGCGTGGCCAGCCAAGAGGTGCTCGTGTTCATCGCAGCCCGCGAAGCTGCCCGCCAGCGCCTCTTTACCCACGTGCCGTGGCTCGTTGAACGCATCGTGTCCTCGGTCGAGGAATACGCCGCCGGGCTCGAAATCGACACCTCCCACCTCGAGGAGGTGGCACGCTCGCTCGACCTAGAATCGAGCGACCCGCAGCAACTGCAGGAAAAGCTCAACGAGCTCCAGGGCATGGACCTTAGCCCTCGCATCGGGACGAGGAACTCGCTGGCGAGCTCGCGCCTAGAGACGCTCCTCGCGCTCGTCGAGGGCTGGGTCGACGTCGTCGTCACCGCTGCCCTCTCCGACCGCATCCCCTCGACCAGCCAGCTCACCGAGGCGTGGGCGAGACGGCGCGCCACCGGCGGCTCCGCCGAACGGGCCTTTGCCAACATCGTTGGCATCGAGCTCTCCGCCCCCAAGGTGCGCGAGGCAGCCGAGCTGTGGCGGCGGGTCGATGTGGCCGTGGGCACCACGCGCCGCGACGCCGTGTGGGACCACCCCGATTTCCTCCCCACCGCCGAAGACATCGACAGCCCCGCGGAGTTTATCGACTCCCTGCTCGATGATGCACCGGATACCAGCTTCGACGAGGAGCTAGCCAAGCTCGAAGAAGACCTCCGCAACGGCGACGACGAGCGCTAGCCCCCGCTCAGCGCGCGAAGCGCTGGTAGGCCTCGAGGTAGCCCTTGGCGCGCTCCGCCAGCGGTGCGCGGTCAGCCAGCTCCCAAAACTGCGGCCCGTGGCCCGGCACGATTGTGTGCGCCAGCTCGTGGACGATTACCACATCGACGACGTAGTCGGGCACCTCACGCAGGCGATCGCTGATGCGGATGTCTCCGGTGGCGACGCTGCACGATCCCCACCTGGTATGTTGCCTGCTGGACCAGCGGATCGAGGTGAAACTGGCCCGCCCGCCCAGCACGGAATCGTTGAGCTGGCGGGCGCGGGCGAAGAGGGCGTCGTCACTCTTGCCCAAGCGCGACGCGGTGGCCTTGCGCTCGAGCCTGCCCACCATCTCTTCGACCACCCGGCGCTCCTCGGCCCGGCTCATCCGTGCCGGGATGCGCACCTCAAGCACGCCGGCAACGAGGCGCGCCGAGACGGTCTTCGTCCGCTTCGCCGAACGGATCACCCGCACGTTTTCCTCCGCCCACATGAAAAGTGAGTCTAGCTGTGGTGAAATAGTGCGCATGCAGGCCCTCCTCCGCCTCGCCCCCGGCGCGCGCGTCATTGCGCGCGGCACGAACGCCCTGCAGTTCGGCCTCGACGCGACGCGCTGCGGCATCGTCGAGACCGACCTTGCCCCGCGCATCGCCCCGGTGCTGGCCAGGTTGAGCGAGGCGGCCCCGGAAGCCGAGGTCGTCTCCGGCCTGGTGGAAGCGGGCCTTCGCCCCGCCGCGGCGCTCAGCCTGCTCGGCGACCTCATCTCATACCGGGTGGTGGTGGCGGTGCCCGCGGCCCGCCCCAGCGTGCTCGTCTGTGGCGCGGGCCCGCTATACGACGCCACCACGGCGCACCTCAGATCCGCCGGCGCCACCGTGCGCAGCGCCCTTGGCGCCGAGCCCCTCTCTCGCGCCCTCGAAGGGCTAGACGCCCACATCCCCGTCGCGCTCATAGACACGCTCCCCCATGCCCTCGCGCACGCGCACGACCTGCGCGACCACGCCGGTGACACGCTACCGATCTCTGTAGTGGACACCCGGGTCTTCATCGGCCCGCTCGGCGGCAACCGCGGCGGCCCCTGCCCCTTGTGCGCCCACCTCTATCACGCCGAGCGCGACCACCAGTGGGGCGCCATCATCCGGGCCAACGCCCCCGACCCCGCAGCGGCGGACCCGCTGGTCGTCGCGGCCGGAGCGGCCGCGGCCGCGGTCGCGCTGCGGCGACTGTGCGGGCTGCTCGACCCGCCAGGCGTCTCCGCGCCAGGCCTGCGCCGCGGCGAGGTCATCACCATCGACCCCTTCGGCCCCACGCCGCTGGCCAGGGAGGTCGTCTCCCCGCACGGCGACTGCCCCGTGTGCTTCTAGTCCACAAACGGTCGAAGCACCTCGAGGACTTCGCCACCGTACTTGTCCACCTTCACCGGGCCAACCCCGGAGACGCCCAACAGCTCCGCCTCGGACGCGGGCATCGTCTCGACGATGGAGAGCAGCGTCGCATCCGAGAAGACCATGTACGCGGGGTGGCCCGCCTCCCGCGCCGTCTCGAGCCGCCACGCCTTGAGCGCCATGAACGCCTCCTCGTTGTACTCCGGCTCGCAGTCGGCGTGCCGGCCAAGCGACTTCTCGGCGGGCGTGCCCAGCGGGCCCGCGCACACCCGGCAGGCACGGGGTCGAGAGAGCCGGTCGGGGGTCTTTTCCACCTCGAGGTCAGGGGCAATGCCGTCGAGGAAGCGAGAGCGGGTGCGCGACTTGCGCCCGCCCTCCTGGCGCGCCAGCGACCACGAGAGGCGCAGGTGTTCGCGGGCGCGGGTCACCCCGACGTAGAGCAGCCTGCGCTCCTCCTCGATCTGCGCGTCGCCGGCCTTGATCGCGTGCGAGATGGGCATGGTGTTATCCACCAGGCCGACGAGGAACACCGCGTCCCACTCCAGGCCCTTCGCCGCGTGCAGGCTCGCCAGGGTCACCCCGTCGACGCTCGGGGGCTGCTTTGCATCCGCGCGTTGGCGCAGGGAGCGCAGCACGTCGGTGAGGTTGTTCGCCTCCCGCGTGGTCACGATCTCCTCGATGAGATCCACCAGCGCGCCAAGGGTTTGCCAGCGCTCGCGCGCCTGCGCGCCCTCCGGCTCGCTCGGGGTGAGCCCGAGAGGCGCGAGGGCGGCCCGCGCCACGGCGACCGGGTCGTCCGGCAGGTCGGTGCGGCGGGCGGCGGAGACCAAGGCGCCGATCGCCTCGCGGATCTCTGCGCGCTGGAAAAAGCCCTCGCCGCCCCTCACCTGGTAGAGGATGCCGGCGTCAGCAAGAGCGGCTTCAAACGCCGCTGATTGGGCGTTGATGCGGTAGAGCACGGCGATTTCCTTGGCGGGAGTTCCGGCGTCGATAAGCGCGCGGATCTGCGTGGCCACCTCGCGCGCCTCCGTCGGCTCGTCATCGAAGGCCGCGAAGGTGGGGGCGGGCCCCGCCGGGCGCATGCCCTCGAGCTCGAGTCGGGTGCCCGCCGCCCTGCCCTGTGCGCGCGAGATCACCGTGTTGGCGAGCCCGGTAATCTGCGGCGTCGAGCGGTAGTCCCGCTGCAGCTTGACCACGGTGGCGTGGCCGTAGGTGCGCGAGAAGTTCAAAAGGTAGTTCGGGGTCGCGCCGGTAAACGAATAGATCGTCTGGTTCGCATCGCCGACGACGGTGAGGTCGTCGCGCTGGCCGAGCCAGCCCTCGAGGACGCGCTGCTGCAGCGGTGTGACGTCCTGGTACTCATCGACAACGAAGCTTTGGTACTGGGAGCGGAACTCCTCCGCCACTGCGGGCGCGTTCTCCAGCGCCCCGGCGACGTGGAGGAGCAAGTCGTCGAAGTCGAGCAGCATGCCCTCGGGGCTCGTTTTGTACTCCTCATAGAGGCGATAGACCTGCGCGACCTGCTCCGCGTCCGCGGGCGGGGTGCGGTTCGTTCCGCTCACGCGCCGCGCGTAGTCCTCGGCACCGATCACCGAGGCCTTCGCCCATTCGATTTCCCCTAAGAGGTCGCGCACCATTTCCTTGTTGGCGGCGAGCCCGGCGGCACGCGCGGCGCGGCCGACCAAGGGGAACTTGTTGTCGAGCACCCGCCACGGCAGGTCGCCGGCGACCTGGGGCCAGAAGTAGCGCAATTGGCGCAGAGCGGCGGCGTGGAAGGTGCGCGCCTGCACCCCGCCGATGCCGAGGGTGCGCAGCCGATCGCGCATCTCCCCTGCGGCCCGCTGGGTAAACGTCACGGCGAGGACCTTGTTCGGCGAGACCATGGATTGGTCGATCAGGTGCGCGATGCGGTAGGTAATGGTGCGCGTCTTGCCGGTCCCCGCCCCCGCGAGGATGCACACGGGCCCGCGCGGCGCGGTGGCCGCAACACGCTGGTCGGCGTCGAGCAGGGAGAGATCAATTGCCACTGGCAGCCTCTGTCTTTCCCGTGATCTCTCGGGTGTGGCGAACGTAGAGGAGCCGATCGCCCGGCTCGACCGTCTCCGCCTCCGGCGAGTCGATGCGGTAGAGCTCGCCGGATCGCACCACGCCGAGCACGATATCGGCGAGGTGGCGCGGGTTCGCCCCGACCTCGTCGTCGCCGATCGGGCGCTCCGCCACCGCGAAGCCCTCATCGGGGCTGAGCAGGTCCTCCATCATCGCCACCACCGGCGGCGTGACGGTGGCGATACCGAGGAGGCGCCCGGCGGTTTCCGAGGAGACCACGACGGAATCCGCGCCCGATTGCATGAGCAGGTGCTGGTTTTCGCTCTCGCGTACCGACGCCACGATCATCGCACTCGGTGCAAGCTCCCGCACCGACAGCGTGACCAGCACCGCGGTGTCATCGCTGGACGGGGCGACGACGACGGAGCGCGCCCTCGTGACCCCGGCGATCTTGAGCACGTCGGACTTCGTCGCGTTGCCGTGGACCGTGACCAGGCCGCGCTTTTCCGCGCGGGCGAGTACTCCCGCGTCCTGGTCGACGACGACGATGGTGTTCGGCGAGGCGCCGTCAGCAAGCAGGGCGTCGATGGCGGAGCGCCCCTTGGTGCCGTAGCCGATGACGATGGTGTGGTTGCGCACGGTTCTCCTCCACTGCTGGATCTGAAGGGTTTTGCGGGAATCTTCGGTCAACACGGCCAGGGTGGTGCCGACGAGCAGCATCAGGAAGGCGATGCGCAGCGGGGTGATGAGGAAGATGTTCATCAGCCTCGCCTCCTGCGTCACCGGGGTGATATCGCCGTAGCCCGTTGTCGAGAGCGATACCGCCGAGTAATACAGGGCGTCGACGAAGGTGAGTTCCTCCGAGTAGCCGCCCTTGTCAAGGTAGACGATAAAGGCCACAGCGACCATGAGGATCGAGGCGTAGAGAAACCTGTTGAGGATGATCGCCCACGGCGTCGCGCGCGCCGCCGAGGGGATCCGCACGACGTCGATAAGCGTGTGCACGGGGGTATCGCTCACGTCGGCGTCGGCGCGGAAGCGATCGCGCCACGTCAGCCCCATGGGGTTGTTGTTAAAGATCCTCACCTCGGCCCTCATGCCCTTTCTGCGCCGGAGTCTGCTTGGAACTCTAGCCCGTGCCCGGCCGATTGCCGAAGCAACCGCTCGAGCTCGGCGGATCCGGGCAGCTCGCCAGGCTCGAAGTCTTCGCCGGTGCGCACGTAGAAAAACATCGCCCGCACCGGCCTGCCGTCCGCCGCGATGCGCCGCCACGCCTCGGCGTAGACGGCGAGCTGGAGCTTCGCGCTCTCCATCTGGGCCGGGGCCGGCTTGGTGCCCGTCTTCCAGTCCACGACCACCCAGCTGCCCCCCTGCTCGAAGACCGCGTCCATCCTGCCCCGCACCACGGCGGAGCCGAGCGCGAGCTCGAAGGGCTGCTCGACGTACGCGGGCGTCTTCGCGGCCCAATGGCTTTTCTCGAAGTTGGATTTGAGCAGCTCGAGCGTGCGCTTGTCCACGTCCGGTTCCTCGCCCCCGGGAAGCTCATCTTCCGTCAGCAGCGGGCGGGCGTGGTAGAACTCTTCCAGCCAGGCGTGGAACGCGGTGCCGCGCTTGGCGTACGCGTTGGGTTTAAACGGCACGGGGCGCCTCGCGCGGCGGGCAAACTGTTCCGGATCGGCCTTCAGCGCCACCATGTCGGAGGCCGTGAGCTCGCCGGGCAGCATGACCGGCACCTCCGGGGCCTGCGCGGCGAGGTGTTCTTCGATGAGCGCCGTGGTGTCGCGCTCCCAGAGGGAGTAGAGCTCCCCCTCGGTCAGCGCGGGGAGGTCTTCGATGGCCGCGGAGACGAGGTCGGCCGCCGCCGCGTCCGCGGGATCGACGCGCAGGTGCGGCCAGGTCCCCTCCCGCTCGCGGTCGAAGCTCACAGGCTCGGCCGGGGCCGTCTCTTCGGCAGAGCTTTCTTCCCTGCCTTCTCCCCTGCCTTCTCCCCCGGCCCAGGCCACCACGGCGTGATCAGGGACGAGCCCGCGGATCGCCGCGAAGTGCTCGTAGGGCTCCGCGGCGCTCTGGCGGCCGGGCACGGTGCGCGAGGCGGTGATGATGAGCTTGCGCTCGGTGCGGGTAACCGCGACGTAGAACAGGCGGGCGGCCTCCTCCGCCATCTTCTCGCGGTCTGCGGCGATGTAGTTCTTCGCCGCCTTCGCGAACTGCTTGCGGTCCTCAGCGTCGTCGAAGGCGTCGAAGTCTTCGTCCGGCACGCGCCCGATCTGGGTGAGGAACGTCGAGGCCTGGGCCTTGTACGTCGAGGCGTCGGCGCGCGCGACGGCGACGGTATCCCATTCGAGGCCCTTCGCCTTGTGGGCGGTGAGGATCTGTACCCTGTCGGAGGCCACGACCACGTTTCCTGGGGTGAGGCCGCCCTCGTGCTCGCGCGCGAGCTGGAAGTAGTCCAGGAGGGAGTCAAGGCTGGTGCCCGGGTAGGTGGCGACCACGTCCAAGAGGCGGTCGAGGTGGGCCGCCCCGGTGGCGGAGGGGCGCGAGAGCACCTCGGTGCGGATGCCGAAGACCGAGATGATGTCGGCGAACAAGTCGGGCAGCCGCTTGCCCAGCGACTGAGTGCGCAGCCTGCGGAGCTTGGAGGAGAGTGCGTTGATGCGGGCGAGGCCTTCCTGGCTGTAGCGCTCCTCCTCGCCGTGGTCCGCCACAGCATCGGTGAGGCCGGCCGGCGCGTCGCCCCCCGCAGTGATGTCGGCGGCCTCCTCGACGAGCTGGCGCAGCTGCGCCCGGTAGTGCTCGAGCGGGTCCTCGAGCATCTCGGCTTCCGGGCGCGCGCCACGCAGATTGGCGGCCCGGGCGGCGAGCGCATCGAGGTCGTCGAGGCCTAGCCCCACCGCCGGCCCTGCCAAGACACGCAGCGCCGCAGCGGAGTCGTCCGGGCGCACGAGCATTGTGGCGATTGCCACGGTATCGGCGACCTCGGGGACGTCGAGGAGGCCGGCCAGCCCGACAATTTCGTAGGGGATCCCGCGCGCGGCCAGCGCCTCTGCCACCTCAGGAGAGGTCTTGTTGGCGCGCACGAGCACGGCCGCGGAGAACGGCTCCCCGTCTTCCTGGGCCTGGTTGTATTGCCGGGCGAGCTCGTCGGCGAGGAAGTCGAGTTCTTCGTCGTCTCGCTCGAAGTAGCCGAGCAGCACCTCGCCGGGGGCCGCGCCCGGGCGCGGCTCGAGCGGCGCGACAGGGCGTTTCGCGCCGGTGCCCAGCAGCGCGTCCGA